>PNAS01000052.1 GCA_003169695.1 Spartobacteria bacterium | reverse complement strand
CGGCATTAACCAACAAGCAGAAGGAGTAATTACACATGTCAATTAACGTAAGACCTCTCGGAGATCGCGTGCTCGTGCAGCCGATCGAAGAGAAAGAAACCAAAAAGGGCGGCATCATCATTCCCGATACCGCGAAAGAAAAACCGCAAGAGGGCAAAGTCGTCGCTCTCGGCACCGGCAAAGTGAACGAAGAGGGCAAGAAGGTCGAGTTCACAGTCAAAAAAGGCGACAAGGTGCTTATCTCGAAATACGGCGGCACCGAAATCAAAGTGGACGGCGAGTCCTATTTGATCATGCGCGAGGACGACATCCTCGGTATCATTGGTTAACCAACCTTTCTCAACACTCAACTAGGAATAGCAACTAACTTATGGCAGCTAAACAATTACAATTCGATGAAAATGCGCGGCATGCGCTTCTTCGCGGTATCGAGAAACTCTCTCGCGCCGTGAAAGCGACCCTCGGACCGAGCGGCCGCAACGTCATCCTCGACAAGAAATTCGGCAGCCCGACGATCACCAAGGATGGTGTGACCGTGGCGAAAGAGATCGAGCTCGAAGATCCTTACGAAAACATGGGCGCCCAGCTGGTGCGCGAAGTCGCTTCCAAGACTTCCGACATCGCTGGTGACGGCACCACGACGGCTACCGTTCTGGCCGAGTCCATCTACAAAGAAGGTCTCCGCAACGTAACAGCCGGCGCTAACCCGACCTCGCTCCAGCGCGGCATCAACAAGGCTGTGGAGGCCGTTGTGGCCGAACTCGCGAAGATCTCGAAGAAGGTCAGCGACCGCACGGAAATCGCGCAGGTCGCGACTGTCTCTGCTAACTGGGACCGCACAATCGGTGAAATCATTGCCGATGCGATGGACAAGGTCGGCAAGGACGGAACGATCACGGTGGAAGAAGCCAAGTCGATCGAAACCAGCCTCGACGTAGTCGAAGGCATGCAGTTCGACAAGGGCTACCTCTCGCCTTACTTCGTCACGAACGCCGAAGCAATGGAAGTCGTGCTCGACAATCCGTACATCCTCATTCACGAGAAGAAAATCTCGAGCTTGAAGGATATGCTGCCGCTGCTCGAGAAAGTGGCGAAAGCCGGACGTCCGTTGCTCATCATCGCGGAAGACGTGGAAGGCGAAGCGCTCGCGACCCTGGTCGTGAACAAGCTCCGCGGCACGTTGCAAGTGGCAGCCGTGAAGGCTCCGGGATTCGGCGATCGTCGCAAGGCGATGCTCGAAGATCTCGCGGTGCTCACCGGCGGTCAGTGCATCACCGAAGACCTCGGTATCAAACTCGAGAACGTAAAGCTCGAGGAATTAGGGCGTGCAAAACGCGTCACGATTGACAAGGAGAACACGACGGTCGTGGAAGGCTCAGGCAAGCAGTCCGATATTCACGGACGCGTTGGCCAGATTCGCCGCCAGATCGAAGAGACGACCTCCGATTACGATCGAGAGAAGCTCCAGGAACGCCTCGCGAAACTCGCGGGTGGCGTGGCCGTGATCAACGTCGGCGCCGCGACCGAAACTGAGATGAAAGAAAAGAAAGCTCGCGTCGAGGATGCGTTGCATGCGACTCGCGCAGCCGTGGAAGAGGGCATCGTGCCTGGCGGCGGCGTGGCGTTCATTCGCGCGCAGAAAGCGCTGGATAAGCTCGACCTCGAAGGCGACGAAAAAGTCGGTGCGGCCATTATTCGCCGCGCGATCGAAGAACCTCTTCGCACTCTCGCCGATAACGCAGGCCAGGAAGGCGCGCTCATCGTGCAGGAAGTCAAGAAGCGCAAAGGCAACGAAGGCTATAACGTCGCTACGGCCGAATACGAAGACCTCGTGAAAGCCGGCGTCGTCGATCCGACCAAGGTGACTCGCAGCGCGTTGCAGAACGCCGCTTCGATCTCCGGCCTCTTGCTCACCACCGAAGCAATCATCACCGAACTTCCCGAAAAGGAAAAAGGCGGTGGCATGCCTCCGGGCATGGGCGGTGGAATGGGCGGCGGCATGGGCGGTATGGACTACTAATCCCGAAACATTCGGGGCTAAGCCGACCAGCTGCTTAGCTAAAGCAATCAACAACAGCCGGGCTCGCAAGGGCCCGGCTGTTTTGCTGTCTATCTATTGGGTCCGATTCGACTACCTCCTAGGTGTCGCAGCCGCCCATCGAAAACCCGCGTTTGTGGCGGAATTGCCCCTGAGCTTTACGTTCACGCCGGTAAGCTATTCAGTCGATATTCTCAAAGACCGCTAGCGACGGTCCCCTGCTTGCTGTCTGCGATTTTCCTTTTCTTCCCTGGAAGTCGCTCCTAGTGTTTGCGTCTTCCATGAAAAACGTTGCTTTCGGTGTGATCTTCTTGTGCTCAGTTGTCGCGGCTCGAGCCGTGCCACCCTCCGACGAATCGATCCTGCAAATGATGAACACGCTTCAGCTTCAAACCACACTCGATCAGATGGTCGCGCAACTGGATGCAGGCATGAAAGCGGGGCTAAAGCAATCGATACAGGGAAAGGAAATGACGCCGTTGCAAACTGCAGAGCTGGGGCAATTGCAGACGAGAGTGAGCGCCACCATCAAGGACGAGCTTTCCTTCGCCAAGATGAAGGATATTTATCTTCAAGTCTACCGCGAAACCTTCACCCAGGACGAGGTGAAAAGCATCAACTCCTTTTTTTCATCGCCTGCCGGAAAAGCGATGACACAAAAACTGCCGCTGGCAACAAACAAGGCCACACCCCTGTTACAATCACGCATGGGGCCGCTGATTCAGAAAGTGAAGGCGATGCAGCAAGAGTTTATGAACGAGCAAACCAAAGCGAAGTAAGCGCACTTTGACATTTACCAGCCAGCGAAGGCTCTCTATTGACCTTTTTAAGAAAATGAGCCAGACGGGTCATTCGCAGGGGTGAAGTGATCTGCTATCTGAAGCGATAACTACTCGCTAGGCATATAACACTGGGCGGCCCTATCGGGATGCGACTTAATCGAAGGTATACCTCTTATGAATGACCACGTTTCAGCATTGATGGCCGACGTAAAAGCCAAGAACCCGTCGGAACCCGAGTTTCACCAGGCCGTCCAGGAAGTCGTCGAGTCGCTCTCGCTCGTTCTGGATCAGCATCCGGAATATCGAAAGGGGAAGATCATCGAGCGCATCATTGAGCCGGAGCGCGTCATCATGTTCCGCGTTCCCTGGCAGGACGATCAGGGCGAGCTCCATGTGAACCGCGGCTTCCGCATTCAGATGAACAGCGCGATCGGTCCGTACAAAGGCGGCCTGCGTTTCCATCCCTCGGTCAACCTGGGCATCCTGAAGTTCCTCGCCTTCGAGCAGGTGTTTAAGAACGCGCTCACCACGCTGCCCATGGGCGGCGGCAAAGGAGGGGCCGATTTCGATCCGAAAGGCAAAAGCGACAGCGAGGTGATGCGTTTCTGCCAGGCGTTCATGTGCGAACTATTCCGGCACATCGGCCCGGATACGGATGTTCCCGCGGGTGACATTGGCGTCGGGGCGCGCGAGATCGGATTTCTTTTCGGGATGTACAAGAGGCTTAAGAACGAATTCACGGGCGTGATGACAGGCAAGGGCCTGACGTGGGGCGGCTCCGTCATTCGCCCGGAGGCGACGGGATATGGCGCCGTCTATTTCGCGGGCGAAATGCTCAAGACGCGCAAGGAAGAGCTGAAGGGCAAGACCTGCCTCGTTTCCGGAAGCGGCAACGTTGCCCAGTATACGGTTGATAAACTTATTTCGTTAGGCGCGAAGGCGGTCACGCTCTCGGACTCCACTGGTTACATCTACGACGAGGCCGGTATCAACCGCGAGAAGCTCGCCTTTGTCATGGACCTCAAGAACAACCGCCGCGGCCGGATTTCCGAGTATGCCGACAAATTTAAAGGCGCGACCTTCACGCCCGCAGATCCGGCGCTCGATCATAATCCACTTTGGGATCACAAGGCCGAGTGCGCTTTTCCCAGCGCAACCCAGAACGAGATCAACGCGAAGGATGCGGCCAATCTCCTGAGGAACGGCGTCTATGTCGTCTCAGAAGGCGCGAACATGCCGACCACGATCGACGGCGTGAATCAATTCCTCGAGGCGAAGATCCTTTTCGGTCCCGGGAAGGCCGCCAACGCCGGGGGAGTTGCCACCTCCGGTCTCGAGATGGCGCAGAACAGCATGCGCATTTCCTGGACGCGCGAAGAAGTCGACACGCGCCTTTTCAACATCATGAGGACGATCCACGAGGTTTGCCATCGCACCGCCGAGAAGTACGGTACCCCCGGCAACTACGTCAACGGCGCGAACATCGCCGGCTTCCTGAAGGTCGCGAACGCGATGATGGATCAGGGACTGGTCTAGCTAAAGAATAACTGTAGCTTTATGCTTGGCGCTTACCGGAACTAAAGCGTAACGCTTCGTGCAAGCGCCTCGGTAACTGCGGCAGGTTGCTTCGCTCGATCAGGAATGTTATGACGCCGGCCAACTCCTTAAAGATGTAGTTCTTGTTCACGGCCCCCTGAAGATATTGCTCGCCGCTGCTTCCACCAGTCCCGACTCTTATTCCGATCATTCTCCGGACCATTTGCAGATGGCGGTAGCGGAAATTGGCTACCTGTTCGTCGATCTCAATTAAGGTGTTGAGGAGCGCGAACGGGAGGCGGAAGAGAGGCTCGTCGCGGTAGAGCATGATGAAGAGAGCGGCGCGGAGTGACTCCGGAGAGAAGTCGCCAGCCCCGGTCTTGAAAAACGTCTCGTCGAACTTGCCTAGCAGGTCTCCTTTCTCATCACGATCGGAGAGACTCGCTTCATAGAGTTTCCCATATTGACTCCAGAACTTGAGTACCTTGGTGTTCGTCGTTCCATCAGCTTGCCGTTCATCCCAGCCGTCCCAGAATGATTCCTCGAAGAACGGCATCCTGGTCAGCCAGCGCTCGACCAGCTGTAACAGGGTAGTTGTTTTTTCGGCTTCGACGATGACGCTGTAGTCTGCCGGACTAAAGCCTCCCATCTCGGTGTGCTTGTAGTAGTCGGGCCGGAAGCGGTTCTCCATCCGCAAACCCAGAGTCGCTTCGATTTTCCGAAACTGGGTGCTTTGAAAGCCGGAGGCGCCCTCGAGGGATGAACGGAAGTCGAGGAAATCCAATGGCGTCATTGTTTCCAGCACATCCACCTGGTGGTTGAGCAGCTTCCAAATCTCGACGATCCGCTTCAAGCGATGGACTACTACGTTCATGTCGGGTCCATTGTCGTCGGCGGCGGGTTGCTGCAAGACTTCGCAGCAGGCATGGAGCTCGTGGAGGATTTGCTTGAACCAAAGCTCGTAGGTTTGGTGGACGATGATGAATAACATCTCATCGTGCGCATGCAGTTTGCCTTCGATCAGACTGAGCGGAGTCTGCAAGTCCAGGAGCTTGTCGACGGCGAGATAACTGCCGTAATAGGCGGGTGTCTTTGAACTGTTAAACGGGCAATCCATCACGGAACAGTCGTGCATTGGCGAGGGGGAAGTCAATCGAATGGCGAAGGGTCGAAGGACGGATGACGAACGGGGAGAGCTTGCAGCGCAATAGGAAATGCGATTAGCCTGCAGGGCATGAATACCTATCCGAAGAGCCCGAAGGAGATGACGGGCGGGATGATGTATTTCCCGCGGATGCTGGACAAGATTCGCCTGCATGCGCGGGGCGAGTTGGGGGAGGATTACCACCCCAATCTGGGCAAAGCGAGAGCGGCAGACGGCGCGTGTTCCAATTTTCTGCGCGTGAAGTATGGAGATTTGTGTGACCGCGTTCTGGCGGGCGGAAGCGACGAGGAAATCCTGGAGTGGTGTTACGAAAAGGGGCGCCGGCTGAACAGGGGCGACCTGGTTGTTTGGAACGGGTTCGTCTCGAAGTTGGGCTGGAATGATTTTGCCACGCCGACACTGGAGGAGCAGAAGCAGAAGATTGGCATCGTCCACCGGACCGATATCGTCACCATTCCGGAGTTGATCGATCTGGACGAAGGGCGGAGAAGCTGAGTGGTAATCTCAGTCCGCGTGGGCTTTTTCCAACGGTTCGAGATCGCGATATCCTGAGGTCACAATTTTGTTAAAGCTTGTCGTATCAGTTTGTCTGCTTGTTGGCGGTTGCACCCTGCAGTTCAGCAGTGTCAGTGCCGCGCGCGCGGCGGAGGCGTCAGCAGTTTTTAAGTCTGACCAGTTACGAACTGATTTTAAGATCGTGCGGCAGGCTTTGAATGAAGCGCATCCCGACCTCTGCCGCTACACGTCGAAAGAGAAAATGGATCACGAATGGAATCGTGCCGGTGATTCGTTGTCGGGCCCGATGAACGCGCTCGAATTCTACCGCGTGCTTGCGCCATTGATCGCACTAGTTAGAGACGGGCATATGGGGTTGTCATTGCCGAATAACGTAGAGGAGCAGTTGGTGCAGTCGCCGATTCTGCCATTCGGCGTGCGAATGGTGGGTAGGACGCCTTATGTATTTCGGGACTTCTCCGGTCAAGTGGCGACACTCGCTGGCCGCGAGATCGTGTCGATAAACGGTGTCGCGGCATCGAAGCTGGTCGAAGCAATGCTCGCGGTTGTGACGGCGGACGGCGATGGAGAATCCGCCAGGCGGCTTAGTATAGGCGAAAGGTTCGCGGGAAATATCGTGAAGATTTGCGACCTGCACGCCCCTTATCAGGTTGTTCTTCGGGACCCGAAATCAAAACAGACTGAAACGAATCGGCTCGACGGGTTGGTGTCGGGATCGCTCTATAAACTTTGGAGATCGAAATGGCCTGACGACATCGAGGTGCGCATGGAGCGGCCGCCCTCGGAGCTCGAGTTCATCGACAACGGCGCGATTGCGCGGATGCGTATTCCCGGATGGGGCAGCTCGGAGGAGGACGCCAAGCGTCGCGATCTGCGCAACTTCTTCGAGCATGCCTTTGAGGAATTCGCCACGCACAAAACACGCGCCCTTATCATTGATGTGCGAAATAACGGCGGCGGCGAGGACGAGGTTGCACAAATTCTCGCATCGCACTTGATCCAGAAACCATTTCGTTACTATCGCGACATCGTTCTGAAGGGGACCTCGTTCAACTTCTACAAATACGTGACCGCCCCCGATCCGATCCCGACTGATCTCGTCACGCGCGGAACGGATGGCCGCTTTCATTTCACCGGTCATCCGAGCATGGGCTTGAAAAGCCCGCGTGAGCCGGGCTTTGGCGGTGCGCTCTTTCTCCTCATGAATGGCGGCAGTTTCTCCACCTCAACGGAATTTCTAGCGGCAATTCGTTCGCATCGCCCGGCGACGTTTATTGGTGAGGAATCGAGCGGCGCGTACGGCGGAAACAATTCTGGGTTCGAACCCACGATGACCCTTCCGGCAACGAAGCTTACCTTACGAATTCCTCTCGCGGCCTACTACATGGATGTGACGGGACCGTGGCCGGCACGGCGCGGAGTGATGCCCGATGTCACGACCACCTACTCGATCGAGGAAATGTTGAAAGGCGTGGACAAGGAACTCGAGACCGCGCTGTCGCTCGCGCGCGCTCCAAAAGAAACCTAGTGAATGGTTCTTTCGGTGAATTGGAGCCACATTTACACCGAAGGCTCCGATGGCTGGCAATGGGCAGGCAAAGGCAGTAATCAGAAAGGTACGTCGCCTTGAAACGAGCTTTCGCTCTAATGATCGCCCTGATGACGTCTCTTCACTCAGGGTCGGGGCGCACCTATCAAGAGGTTCCAGAGCCATTAAAGTTCTTCAACGAACAGGGCATGGTTGGGACGTTCGTCCTATTCGATGTCGCGACCGACACGATGCTCGTTTCGGATGAAGCGCGCGCGAAGAAGCGTTTCACGCCCGCCTCGACTTTTAAGATTGCGAACTCACTCATTGGCCTGGACGTGGGCGCGGTGAAAAGCGTGGATGAAGTGCTGCCGTACGGCGGCAAGCCGCAACGCATCAAGGAATGGGAACGCGATATGAGCCTGCGCGAAGCGATCAAGATGTCGAACGTTCCAATCTATCAGGAGCTGGCCCGGCGGATTGGGATCGAGCGAATGCGGGAACGCGTAAAAGGGCTCGGCTACGGGAACATGGAGATTGGCACCGTGGTCGATCGATTTTGGCTGGACGGTCCGCTCGCTATCTCGGCGGTCGAGCAAACGGAGTTCCTCAATCGAACGCTGAGCGGGTCGCTGCCAATCAATGCGAATGCCGTGAGCGCCGTAAGAGAGATCACGCTCCTGGAGAAAACAGACACCTATGAGTTACATGGCAAGACGGGCTGGCTTTTTGGCGCGAGCCGGCAACTCGGCTGGTGGGTCGGTTGGATCGAGCGCGAGAACAAGGTCTATCCGTTCGCGCTGAACATCGATATGATGGAGGACGGGGATGCGGCCAAACGCATCCAAATTGGGCGCGAGTGTCTGAAAGCGCTTGGCAAACTATAACTGTAGCGGCTCTCACAGGCCTCGCCAGGCCGCTTTTGACTTCCGCACCGTGCCGATCATTTCGTAAACTAACCATGTGAGTCTGGAAGCAATTAATACCTGGGCGCAGCTGATCGCCGCCGGCGGCGTTATCGGCTCGCTGTTTTATCTTGGTCTCCAGATCCGTCAAAACACCCGGTCGATGCGCGCGATTGTCGTTGACTCGCTCGCGCAATCGATGGCCGACCTGGTTCGACCCATGGCGCAGGATGTGGCGGTGATGCGTGCGGCGCAACAGCGGCGCCGGATGGGTAGCCTCCTACAGTGTTAGGTGCTTACTAGATGGTTGAAATGAAACTATCGCTCGAAGGCATCAGCAAACTTTACTCAGGCAAAGTCTGGGGCCTGAAGAATTTCACTCTGGAAGTGGGCCCGGGGATTCTTGGTTTGCTCGGGCCAAATGGTGCGGGCAAATCGACGCTCATGCGCATTCTGGCCACGATCACCAAACCGACCGGCGGAACTGTGACCTGGAACGACGTGGACATCATTCGATCACCCAACCGTCTCAGAACGGTGCTGGGCTATCTCCCGCAAGACTTCGGCGTTTATCCGAACCTGAACGCAGTTGAGTTCCTGGAATATCTGGCCGCGGCCAAGGGCCTCGACCGGAAAACCGCGCGCCAACGAATTCAGGAACTGTTAGAGGTGGTCAATCTCATTGATGCGCGGAAGCGTCCCCTGGGAGGGTACTCGGGCGGAATGAAACAGCGCGTCGGCATTGCCCAGGCGCTCTTAAATGATCCCGAGCTTCTCATTGTGGATGAACCGACTGCCGGCCTGGACCCGGAAGAGCGGGTCCGCTTTCGCAATCTCCTTTCAGAATTGTCCGGCGATCGCATCGTGATTCTTTCAACCCACATTGTTTCCGATGTCGAAGCGTGCGCAACGAGCATTGCCCTGATCGCGCGCGGTCAACTCGTGACCTGCGCCGCGCCCGAAGAGTTACTGCGATCCGTCGAAGGCAAAGTGTGGGAAAGAGTGGTTCCGAGCGCAGAGCTTCCGGCCTTGCGTCAACAATACCTAACGAGTAGTACGATGCATCGGAGCGATGGAGTGCATTTGCGTATCGTGGCCGAAGAAGCGCCGGGCACTGGAGCAGTGGCCCAGCCGCCAACGTTGGAGGATGCGTATCTTTATTGGATCTCTGCCAAAAGAGGAGAGGCGGAGTGAAAAGTTTCCGCGCGCTCTATCATCTTGCGCGAGCTGACTTTCTCCAGCGCACCCGCAGCTATGGCTTTCTTATTACGCTCGGGCTGACTCTTTACGCCGCCTACGGTTTCGTCCCGCCGAATCATTCTTCCTACGCAACGATGACGATCAGCGGTCATCGCGGCGTCTACAATTCTGCTTATCTCGGCAGCCTCGTGGCTCTGTTGATCTCACCCTTTCTCTCGCTCGCGGGCTTTTATCTGGTGAAGAACTGCATCGACCGCGACATTCAGACGAGGGTTGGGCAGATCCTGGCGACGACAACCCTGACGAAACCGCTTTATACGTTGGGCAAAGCCCTCAGTAACTTCGCCGTGCTTGCCGCAATGGTCGCGGTCATGGCGGTTGTCACCGGTGCGATGCAGTTTGTCAGGCAGGAAGATGTGACGATTCATGTTGGTCAACTTCTGGCGCCGCTTGTCTTTGTGGCGTTGCCGGTCATGGCCGTGGTCGCCGCTACCGCTATCCTTTTCGAAGCCATTCCGTGGCTGCGAGGCGGTTTCGGGAACGTTGTTTATTTTTTTCTCTGGGTGGCCGCGCTCAGCATTCGATCTGGCGGGATGGATAGCCTGCATGTCCAATCCAACGATCTCTTCGGAACGGGCGTCTTGATTCCAAGGATCGCTGCCGCGTGCGAAGCCGCCTTTCCCGGTTCAACATCAGGTAAGACTAGCTTCAATCTGGGCCTCAACTTCAAAGAGAGCGGTCAACATTGGGACCTGACGACGTTCCGTTGGGATGGCTTGCATTGGACCCGCGAGATCATCCTCGGCCGACTCTTATGGCTCGGTGTCGGCCTTGCTCTGACGTTGTGCGCCGCGCTCTTCTTTCGTCGCTTTGATCCGGCTCGGGAGAAATCGAAACGGTCACGGCAGGTCGGCGCGCAATCCATACCTGCTGGAGCTGTCGAAGATCACCCGGTCGAGAGTCAGGCGCGCTCTGCAACACTGCACGCGATTACAAAGCCGCTCCGTTTTAGTTTTGTCTTTATGGTCTTGGCTGAACTGCGCCTCGCGCTTCATGGGATCAGTCTCTGGTGGTATCTCGTTGCCGCCGGCTTGGTCGTGGCGGGTTTGTTCAGTCCCGTCCCCGTCTCTCATGCCATTCTTGTCGCCGCGTGGATTTGGCCTCTGCTAATCTGGAGCGCAATGGGAACGCGCGAGACGCGGCTGGGGACGGACCAGCTGGTCTTTTCAACCGCTCGTCCGCTTCGGCGTCAATTGCCGGCCTGCTGGCTCGCCGGGGTCATCATCGCGGTCCTGACCGGAGGCGGCACCGGAGTCCGTTTGCTTTTTGCGGGGGAACAGCTTGGTCTCCTCGCCTGGACGGCCGGCGCGTTTTTCATACCGACGATGGCGTTGGCGCTCGGGGTTTGGAGCGGGAGCAGCAAACTCTTCGAGGTGTTTTATCTTTTTCTCTGGTATCTGGGGCCGGCGAATCGCGTCGGTGATATCGATTTCATGGGGGCGACGGGCGCGCTTCTGCCCCCGCACACTCCCGTTTTCTTCTTCGCCATCACGGCTGGGCTCGCCATATTCGCGATTGCCGGCCGAAAGAGGCAGCTCACGAGTTAGAACTCCTCGTTGGCTTATCGCCGGAAGAATGCCTTCGTCCGCTGATTTTGCTCGACAATAGACATAAAATTATTGCAAGCTCTTAAGGCTAGCGCGAAATAAAGACGTTAATGAAAAGTACCACGAAAAAATGGGTTAAACCCGCAGTGAAAGACGTGCCGATCTTCTTCGAGTGCACGTGTTACGCGGGCGCGATCTGATCCGGGCGGGAGCAAATCGATTCGGATCCGGATTCTCGGGAGTGCGGCGGGCGGTGGCCTGCCGCAATGGAATTGCGCTTGCGCCAACTGCCTCGCGGCCCGGAGCGGTAGAATTGCGTCGCAGACGCAATCGAGTATTGCGGTTAGGGCCGACGATCAGTGCTGGTTCCTGATCAATGCTTCGCCAGACCTGGCGCGACAAATAGAAAGCACTCCGGAGTTGCAACCGCGCGGCAACTCGCTGCGCAACAGCCCGATTGCGGGCGTTCTTCTCACCAATGCCGATCTGGATCATTGTCTCGGTTTGTTACTGATGCGGCAACAGGCAACGCCACCTGTCGTTTATGCGACCGACAAAACGCGCGCTGCGCTCGGTTGGATCGACATCGTTCTCAAGCCGTTCTGCCGAATTGAATGGCGAACGACAGCCGGCTATTTCCAATCGTTAGGCAACGGCATCGCTTATCGCACGATTGAATTGCACACGAGCATCGCTCTTCAATTGCGCGATGAAATCTCGGGAGCTACCGCGCTCGTCGCGCCAGCTGTCGGTGAAATCGTGACCGAACTGCGCGCTGCGATTGACAATTCGGACGTCGTTCTGTTCGACGGCACATTCTGGAGCGACGACGAACTGCGCCATGTTCGGCAGGCCGCTCGCAGCGCACGCGAGATGAATCATTTGCCGATCATTGACGGCAGCCTTGATTTCTTGCGTCATTCGCCGGCGCGTCGAAAAATTTACACGCACATCAACAACACCAATCCGATTTTCATGCCCGGCTCCAGCGAACGGATGCAAGTCGAGCATGCCGGGATCGAGATCGCGTGCGATGGATTGGAAGTTGTCTTATGACCACCGAACTTTTGCATCGCGAAACTTTCATCGCGAAACTACGCGAGGTCGGTGAGCGCGCTTATCACGACAAACATCCGTTCCACGTCGCGATGAATGAAGGCCTGCTTTCGACCGACGCGTTGCGCGGCTGGGTGGCCAATCGATTTTACTATCAACACAACATTCCGATTAAGGACGCCGCGATTCTTTCGAATTGCCCGCTGCGCGAGGTCCGCCGGGTCTGGATTCACCGGATCATCGACCACGACGGTAGCAGCGAGAACGAAGGCGGAATCGAAGCGTGGCTGCGCCTCAGCGAAGCGTGCGGTGTGTCGCGCAATGAGCTGCTGGAAGATCGACATCTGCAGCCGGGAGTGCGTTTTGCCGTCGATGCCTACGTGAACTTTGCCCGCATGCAGCCATGGCCGGTCGCAATCGCATCGTCGCTCACAGAGCTTTTTGCGCCTGATCTGATGGCGACGCGGCTCGTGGCTTTCGAGAAGTTCTACACCTGGATCGACCCGAACGGCCTCGATTATTTTCGCCGCAGAGTCACGCAAGCGCGGCGCGATTCCGGCGAAGCGCTCGCGATTACTCTGGAACATTGCAATACGCACGAGCTGCAAAATGCCGCAATCCGCGGGCTCAAGTTTAAATGCGACGTTCTCTGGTCCATGCTGGACGCGATTCACTATGCTTATACCCGCGCAAATCGCTGATGACGCGCGACCGCGGCTTGCGCGCGGAGTTCGGTTACAGATCGATGGCACGACCGGCAAAAGCGTGCTGCTTTTTCCGGAAGGCATCCTCGAACTGAACGAAACCGCCCAGGAAATTCTCACGCGCTGCGACGGACGACCGCTCAGCGACATCGCCTGTGCATTGGCCGAAGAGTACGATGTTGATCTTGCGACGCTGGCCGCTGATGTGCGCGAAGTCCTGGCTGATTTGCAGCGCCGCAAACTCGTGGAGCTCGCATGACCGCACCACGCCCCTACGCGTTGCTCGCCGAACTCACCTATCGGTGTCCGCTTCATTGTCCGTACTGCTCCAATCCGGCACGCGCGCGAAATGACGCGGAATTGACGACGGCCGAATGGCATCGCGTGCTTCGTGAAGCGACCGAGCTTGGCGTGTTGCAAGTCGGTTTCTCTGGTGGTGAACCGCTCGTTAGGCGCGACCTGGCCGAACTCGTTCACGGCGCGCGAGAGGCAAAACTTTACACAAATCTCATCACAAGCGGTGTCGGCCTGGACGAATCTCGGGCAAACGAATTGCGCGAGGCCGGGCTCGACTCCGTGCAGCTCAGTTTTCAGTCGGATGATGTCGATCTTGCCGACGAAATCGCGGGAGTCCGCGCGCATCAGCCCAAGTTAGCCGCTGCATCGTTTATTCGCGCAGCGGGCATTCCGCTCAGCCTCAATTTCGTCATTCACCGACGTAACATCGATCGCTTGCCGCAGATGATTGGTCTGGCGGAAGCGCTGGGCGCGGAGCGAGTCGAGCTTGCGAATGTGCAGTTTTACGGCTGGGCATTCCTGAATCGCGCCGCATTGCTTCCGACGCGCGAACAAGTGGCCCGCGCACGCGAGGTCGCGACCGCGGCAAAGGCACGCCTCGCCGGCAAGATCGACATTTTTTATGTGCTGCCGGACTACTATGAAACGCGGCCAAAGCCGTGTCTGAATGGTTGGGGCCAGCGTTATCTCACGGTGAATCCGATCGGTGACGTGCTTCCCTGCCCGACCGCCTCGTCCGCAATCCCCGATTTGCATTTCGAAAACGTCCGAGCGCGGTCGCTCGATTGGATTTGGCGTCAATCGGAAAGTTTTAATCGCTTCCGCGGAACGGAGTGGATGCCGGAGCCGTGTCGGAGTTGTCCGCAAAAGGAAATCGATTTTGGCGGTTGCCGCTGTCAGGCCGCATTGCTGACCGGAAGCGCCGCAAACACGGACCCGGTCTGCTCGTTGTCGCCAAATCGCGTCCGCGTAGATGCCGTGTTGCGCGATCTGAATCCATCGATCGTCGGTGCATTTGATTGGATGCCTCGCGTGAACCCGAACAAAGAGGCGGCTGCCACTTTGGATCGCGAAGTTACGCGATAGAAATTCTGCGTGTTCGCAAATCGAACAAGATCTGCCACAAATCAAAGTTCGGGCTGAAAATGAGGCTGCAGTCCCGCATGGCCTTGCTCAGCCATTGGGCGAGATGTAGACATACAAGCGTGAACCGCTGCTATTCTGTGATTCTTGGGAGCGTCTTAGCTTCGGCCGCGCTTTCAGTCAGCGCCGAATCGCAACACTATGACGTTTATGTCAGCAATGAGCGTTCAGGTGATGTGACGGTAATCGACGGATCCACCGATGCAGTTGTAGCGACATTTCCAGTCGGTAAGAGGCCGCGAGGAATCCACGCCACGCCCGGTGGAAAGCGGATTTTCGTCACCTTGAGCGGATCGCCGCGGATGGCACCGGGCGTAGAGACGGAGCGCGCGCCGGCAGATAAAGCGGCGGATGGACTCGCTGTGATCGATCCCATCGAGCGAAAGCTAATCGATCGCTGGCATGTTGGCTCTGATCCGGAGCAGTTTGCGATCAGCAAAGACGGAAAATTTGCGTTCATCGCGAACGAGGATGATGCGAGCGCGTTAATTGTCGATCTTAGCTCGGGTCAATCGCGCGGGAAGGTGAAGGTATCGGAGGAACCGGAAGGCATGGGGGTGAATCCGGGGAATGGCGAAGTGTACGTAACGTGCGAAGAAAAAGGCGAAGTGTTCGCGATTGCGCCCGACGAACAGCGCGTCCTCGCAAAGATCGACACCGGGGGACGGCCGCGCTCCGTCGCATTTCTTCCGGATGGCTCGCGAGCTTACGTCGCTTGCGAGAACGGCGGGTACGTTGCCGTGATCGACACGGCTTCGCATAAATTGGTCGCCAAAATCCAATTGTCGGAAGGTTCGTTGCCGATGGGCACTGCGATGTCCACCGATGGGACGGAGCTCTTCGTCTCAACCGGTCGCAAGAACACCGTTGTGGTGATCGACCCGAGGACGAATGCGGTAAGCGCGACGGTCTCAGTTGGAACTCGAGTGTGGGGAATTGCGCTCAGTCCCGATGGCTCGAAACTTTACTCGGCGAATGGCGCGTCGGATGACGTGTCGGTTGTCGATGTAAAGGCATGCAAAGAATCGAAGCGGATCAAAGTCGGCAGCGGCCCGTGGGGAGTAACGACCGTGCAGACGGGCAAGTAGCGCTGTGCGCGCCAGAGCCGGGATTGCGAAATCGTGAAAGGCGGCGCATTGTCATGGAAAGGAGTGCGGCGTTGTCCGTTATCGAATCTCACTATGAAATACCTCTTTTCCCTTTTCTTGCTCTTCGTTGCTGGTTTGTGTGTTGGTGTCTTGAATGCGGTTCTTCCCGAGGCCCCTGCAGCTCCCGCGCCTCCTGCAGCCCCCGAGACTTTCCCAGCCGATGTCACCCAGCATCATAAGCATGATTCGCGTGACGGCCTTTACCTTGATCCCCTGTTCACGCAGGCTGCCTCTGCAAACCTGACTCGCGACTTGAGCTTTGACGGCACGATTGTGGGCAACGTTTATGCGCAGCCCCTTTACCTCGATTCCACTTCAAGTCCGATCGGCCCGATAGTCATTGTGGCGACCGAATCGAACAATGTGTATGCGCTCAACGCTGTGAACGGCAGCATCATCTGGCAACGAAACGTCGGCACGCCCATAACGTCAGGTCTCCCCTGCGGCAACATTAGTCCGCTTGGTATTACCGGCACGCCAGTCATCGACATTGCCTCACGCACGCTTTTCTTCGACGCGGAGGTCACGCCCAGCGCCGGTGTGTTCAAACACATGATCTATTCCCTCAACGGCGATACAGGCGACATCAACGCCGGCTGGCCGATCGACGTGGGTGCGGTGGTGTCGGGGTTCGATTCGTCGGCGCAAAGTAGCCGGGCCGCGCTCGGCCTAGTGGGAGGCATCGTTTATGTGCCGTACGGCGGACGCTTCGGCGACTGCGGAAACTATCGCGGCCGGCTCGTCGGCGTCCAGATGAACAATCCTGCCAGTGTAATGTCCTGGGCCACGACAGTGACGCAGGCCGGGGTCTGGGGGCCGGGCGGCGTCGCCAGCGACGGCAACAATCCGTTCGTTACCACCGGTAACGGCGATACGGGAGCGACCACATGGGGTGGAAGCGAAGCAGTCATTCGCCTCCAACCGGGCCCGGTCTTTAGCGGCTCGACCACCGATTACTGGGCACCAACCAACTGGCACGCGCTCGATCAGGGCGACACCGATCTCGGCGGCTCTGGCCCCATCCTCGTCGATGTTCCCGGCGCCACGCCTTCCAGCCTGGTGGTTGCATTGGGCAAGGATGGCAACGCGTATTTGCTGAATCGGAGCAATCTCGGCGGGGTCAGCGCACCGGTGGCGTCGTCGCATGTGGGCAGCGGCTCCATCATCCAGGCCGCGGCCACCTACGGAACAGCCATGGGCACGTATGTGGTTTTCCGCGCCAATAGCAGCACACTTACTACTTTCCGCATTACTGCCACCAATCCGCCGACCATCACGAGTGGCTGGAGTGTGACAGGGAGCGGTCGCGGCTCACCCTTCGTCACCACCACTGATGGCACTAATAACGCAATCGTCTGGGTAGTCGGAGCGGAAGGCGACCAGCGCTTGCACGGTTACGATGGAGATACCGGCAACGTGGTTTTCGGCGGCGG
>PNAS01000046.1 GCA_003169695.1 Spartobacteria bacterium | reverse complement strand
GGGCGATGCGGTTGCGCGTCTGTCCGCCGATGATTGTGAAACCGCCGCCCACCAAAATCTTGCCGTCCGCTTGCACCACGATTGCAACGACGGAAAGGCTCGCATTCGGGTTGAAGGCGGTGTCGAGCGTGCCGTCCGCGTTCAGCCGAGCGATGTAATTGCGCGTGACCGCCGCTCCACCGTTGGGCGAGAGCGTTGTAAAATCGCCGCCGAGAAGAATCTTGCCGTCCGGTTGGACAACGACGACACGAACCAAGCTGTTCGCGTTCGGATCAAAACCATCGAGCGCGGATTGCCCGCGCATCACCGCTGTCAGTAAGAGAAACAGTAGCGGTACCACCATCTTCACCGATATGTGAAGGCGCGTTGTCCTTCGGTAATGCAGCTGTTTCGTGGTGCCTCTCGATTCGTATTTTTTCGTGCTCATATATATCGGTGGGGTGTTATTGACGTTCGTGACCGTCTGGCTCTGCGAGCCAATGTTGGGGTTGGTTG
Source organism: Spartobacteria bacterium (assembly GCA_003169695.1). GTDB lineage: Bacteria > Verrucomicrobiota > Verrucomicrobiia > Chthoniobacterales > UBA10450 > AV80. Next base: position 16,039 of record PNAS01000046.1, on the reverse strand, counting down.
CGGTCGCGGCGCAGGACCACGGATGTGGCGAACGAAATGACGTTTGGGGCAAACCGTGAAGAAATGCTGGGGGCATGGGAGGGGGCACCTTCTTATGTCTCAAACGTCTATAGCGCAAGCGAAAGCTTCACAGTCTGCCATGCGGCCTCCCCTCAATGATGCGTCCCATAGCGGTGCGCCGGCCTCGCGATATTCGAAAGCAATGGCCGCGAGCACCACGATGATGAACAGGACCATGCGGCCTGCCTCAGCTTGGGCTTACGAATACTTGAGCACGACCTGGAGAATGATGTTCCCCGCGTCGCGGCAGCGGTCGATCACCTTTTCGAGGAGCTCGTAGAGATCGCGCAGGAAAATAATCTGCTTGGTGTCGTACTCGCCGTGAAATAAATCGCGCAGCAATTCCAGCTCCAGTTTGTCCGCGTCCCCTTCGATCGTTTGCAGCCGCGCATTTTTCTCGCGGGCCGTCGCGACATCGGTGCCTTTGCGCAGTTCTTTCACCATCGCCAGGACGGTCTCCGCGGCCTGATCGAGCAATTCCAGATGCTTCTTGAAACTTCGGCCGTGGAGTTCGCCCGGAAAGATCACGATCCGCTCCCCGATCTTTTCCACGGTTTTCGGAATCTTATAAAGCGCCGCCGCCAGGGCCTGAATGTCCTCCCGCTCCAGCGGTGTGATGAACGTCTTGCAAAGCTGTTCCGTCAGCTCCTGCGTGATCTCTTTGTCCTTTCGCCGGCTATGGACGAAATCTTCCAGGCTTTCCGGCGACTCGTGGCGCTCGAGCTTCGCCAGCAGCGCGACAAGGTGATGGACGCTGCTGTCCGCCTGCTCCGCGCTGGCTTCGAGCAGATCGAAAAACTTTTCGTCGTGTCCCAGAAGTTTTCGGATCGAAAACATAAGAGCGGCTCTTCTATAGCAGCGTGCCGCGAAGAATGAACAGCGCCACGTTAAAATAAATCAATAATCCAGTCACATCGATGAGCTTTCCGCGTTCATCGACGACATAAATCACGTTGAGCGTCTCGCTGTCGTGCCCGAACTCGCGCACGTGATCGAGCACTTCCTTTACCGTCCAATCGTCGTGCACGGCGATGAAGTCCGGCGTCATCAAACGTCCGATACTGCCTTCGGGATAACCGAGCAGTGATTGCGCGACGCGGCGTTCCTCCGGCGTGAGGAGCTTGATCAACTGCCGCGCCGCCGCGCTCGGCATTTCCTCCAGCAGCGCCGTGCGATCGTCCGGCGACATTTCATTCAAAATCCCGACGACCTGCTCGTGGGCCATGGCCCGGAGCAATTGTTGTTGCGCTTCGACGTCGAGGTATTCGAACACATCCGCGGCGAGCGCGTTGGGCAGGACGGGGAATATGATGACCTGCTCATCCTCCGGCATGTCGAGAACCACCTCGGCTACATCCGCCGGCGGCCATTCGCGAAAAATTTCCCGGAGCGCTCCGAAATCACGCGCATCAATCAGGCTCCGAATTTCTGGTTGGAGGATTTTCCCGACCATAATGATGACAAAGTGAAACGATCAACCACGCGCCGCCGAGCTTTGTAACATTCGCTTCCGTGAAGCGCAATCGTTCACCCGCCGGCGGTCGGCGCGGCGCGCTCTTTGCCTGTCATCCCGAGGTGCGCAGACGCCGAGGGACCTCGCATTCGGAGTCGGGATCCCCCCCGCTCACGTAGCGCGCGGACGGGTTTGAGAAGAATTACCAAAGGTTTGAGAAGGAATCGGGCTGACGCTGATCTGAGGCGCCGACCCGCGGTCAAAGCGAACCCTGCTCTCCGCGTGAAGCCGGCCCTTAGCTGGCCGGGAGGGAAGAGTCGACTGCTTAAGGCCCCCTGCGGGGTGGATTCGGCAAGTGGCATTTGCCGTGACCGATGGAACTTTTGTCGCGGAAGCTTTTTGATCCTACTGTGGTCACGATTGGGTGCGACTCGATGTAGTCCTGGTTTATCTCATCACAAGGATGACTTGGCGCGGCCGCAGCTTTTTGGGCGATTCTTTGCGCAGGAATCGTCTGCGTCGATCACTGGCGTGATTTGCTGAAAGCAGCGATCAGCAATATCGCTGCTGCTGCCACGACGAGAGCAGTGCCAAGCACAAAAAGCGGCGCATTGAAGTAACTTTTCCCCATTAGAACAACAAGTGTCACGGGTAACGTTGCGACCGTAAGAGCAGATGTGCGCACAACAACTTGCGCCCAAGTAAGATTGGCTCCGGCACCACGTGCCGCATACATCGTCAGATATCCAAGGGGAAGGAGCAATAATCCGACTAAAATGTGATTCAGGAGCATCGGCGGGGTAAGCCACTCCGCACCCTTTGCCGAGGTGGAATGTCTAATCAGCTTGGCAATATCCGGCGTGGCTACGAGATGCACGATACCGAGAAGAATAAGCAGCACTCCACTTGCGCGAAGCAGCCAAACACGAGTTGATGTCGATAGAGTCAAAATCCGCTCCCTTGTCAAGGCCGTGCCGCTGTATTGCCGGCCAAAGCTAGCGCGTTTATGGCCTCCGCGAGCGGCCGTGCCTCCTCAAGGCTTCCCTTTCCTGAGGCCGAGAATCTTAAAATGCCGTGTGCATCGATCAGATAGACGTTCGTCACCGAGTCACGAAAGCCATAGACGCTCGCGATCTGGCCGTTCCAATCCAAGATTACCGGCGCAGATGGCTGGCCGTTCGCGGTTTTGCCTAAAAATTTACGCTTTACGAATCCTTCCATGAACCCCGGGACTGATTTTAAGTTCGCCGCTTGGATGATTTTCACTCCGACCGCTTTTAACTCCGGCCGTACGGATTGCACCCAAGCACCCATGTAGTCACTGCCTTTGCGGTCTCCGTAGATCACGAGCACCGGCTTGCCGCGGTAGGACGATAACTGGATGGGATGATCGTATTGGTCGTTAATCGAGAAATCAGGTGCAGCCGATCCGATTGTCGCACTGGAGCCTCTCGCGGTACAAACTGCGAGCGAGGCGGCCAAGAATAATATCCCCAAGCGAGTTGTTCTTATGAGTCTCCTTTTTTAGTGAGATGCAACGGGCGCCGGATTTGGATTCACAAAAATCCCTAGACTGCTCCCCGCAATTGTTCTGAAGCCGCGGGAGCCTAAGGCGAGCCATGACCCTGCGAACGTAACGTCAGCCGAAAAATTGAAACATCGCTTCGGTGTCACGCGTGCCGATTTGTCGGCCGCTCGTCAACCCCGCATCCCGAGCCGCGACCGCTCAATCCCGGGATCCCCCCCGCTCACGTAGCGCGCGGACGGGTTTGAGAAGAATTACCAAAGGTTTGAGAAGGAATCGGGCTGACCCTGATCTGAGGCGCCGACCCGCGCTCAAAGCGAACCCTACTCTCCGCGTGAAGTCGGCCCTCAGCTGAACCGGCATTGCAACTGCGAGGTCCTTCGCTGTCTGCGCAGCTCAGGATGGCAGCCCTTCGCTCGCCTTCAAAATCACCCCCTCTCTCCGCTTGGAATTTCGGAGAAACTGGCCAATATGAACCCGATGACTGAGATAGTGACGGCGCCAATGATCTGGCGAGAAATCGGTGATGATGGAATCTGCGTGCTCACCTTCGATCGGCCCGAGTCCGGCGCGAATATCTTCGACACGCCGACCATGCAAAATCTGAGCGATCATCTCGATGCGATTGAAAAAAATCCATCGGTTCGCGGCGTTATCGTGACGTCCGCGAAGAAATCGATCTTTATTGCCGGTGCCGATCTCAAGACGCTTCTCAAACAGGCGCAGACTGGAGAGCTGCGCGCTTTCATTGCCGAAGGGCAAAAGGTTTTCAATCGTCTCGTGGCGCTGAAAGTCTCAACCGTAGCCGCCATCCACGGCGCTTGCGCCGGCGGCGGCTACGAGATCACACTTGCCTGCGATTATCGCGTCGCGTCCAACGATCCGGCGACGAAGATCGGTTTGCCCGAAACGACGCTCGGTCTCGTTCCGGCCTGGGGCGGCGCCACCCGTCTCCCGCGCTTGCTCGGCGCGGATGTCGCGGCGGAGATCATTCTCAAGGGAAAACTTTACGGCGCGGACGAGGCCTTAAAGCTCGGACTGGTCGACGAAGTGACCACTCGCGAGCAGCTGCTCGAGGCTGCGCGCAAAAAATTGGGCGACGGAAAACGAAAGGCTTCCGCACCAAAAGGCGCGATGACCGTCGCGGCGCCAAAAGCAGGAGGAAATGCGGCGCCGGGCCGTGCCTACGAGATCATTCAACGCAGCGGCGATTCCTCGATCGACGAATCGCTCGCGCTGGAGGTCGACGCCATCAGCGAGCTGGGGGCGACCGATGCGACGCAAAACCTGATCCGCAATTTTTTCCTGGCGGATAAATATCGCAAAGGCTCCTCCAAGACCGCGCCGGAGAAGATCACGCACGCCGCGGTCATCGGCGCCGGCATCATGGGGTCGGGGATAGCGCAGTGGCTCAGTTCGCGCGGCGTCTCGGTCATTTTGCGCGATGTGAACTCGGAGGCGATCGACCGCGGGTTGGCCAACATCGAGAAGACCTACGAGGATGCGGTCAAGCGGGGTCTGCTGAGCGCTGGAAAAGCGCAGGAAGGTCGCGCACGCATCGTCGCTTCCACGCAACCGGGAATGATGCGCGACGTGCAGATCGTGATCGAAGCCGCGTCGGAAAAACTCGAGATTAAGAAGAAGATTTTCGCCGATCTCGCGGCTACGACTCCGCCCAAGGCGATTCTCGCCACCAACACTTCGGCGCTGCCGATCGATGAGCTGGCGACCGCTACCGGATCACCCGAGCGCATCGTTGGTCTGCATTTCTTCAATCCGGTCAGTCGAATGAAGTTGATCGAAGTGGTCATTGGCCGGCAAACATCTGATGAAACGCGCGACCGCGCGCTGGCGTTCGCGCGGCAGATCGGAAAACTGCCGGTGGTGGTGCGCGATTCTCCGGGTTTTCTGGTTAACCGAGTGCTCTTTCCGTATCTGCTCGATGCCGCCGAAATTTTTCGATGCGGCGTCAGCGCCGAGCAAATCGACCAGGCGCTTTTGCACTGGGGCATGCCGATGGGGCCGCTCCGTTTGATCGACGAAATCGGCGTCGATATCACGGTAGATATTGCCGACACCCTGGAGAAGGCGTTCGGTGCCCGCGATCGCGCGCCGGAAATTTTGCGGCAGATGTATGACGCCAAAATGCTGGGGCGCAAGTCGGGCGGCGGGTTCTACAAATACGAAGGCAAGCAGCAGACGCCTAACGAAGCATTGCAGGAATGGAGAGAGGAGTCCGGCGAGAATTTCGCCGCCGAAAACATCACGAATCGCCTCACCTTTCTGATGGTGAACGAAGCCGCGCGTTGTCTTGAAGAAAAAGTTGTCGCGACGCCGGAGGATGCAGATTACGGCATGATTCTCGGGACGGGGTTTCCGACTTTCCGTGGCGGCCCGCTGCGTTATGCGGAAAGCTATGACTTGAAAAAGCTCGTGGCCGAGATGGATGGAATCCATTCGCGCGCCGGAGAGAAATTTGTGCCGTGCGATTTGCTTCGGCAGCACGCCCAGGATGGAACTACATTCTATGAATCTTAAATGGAGCGCGAGCTTCCAGCTTGCGTTGTGTTGGTTCGCAAGCTGGAAGCTTGCGCTACTCTCATGAACTCACCGCTCGAAGCACCGGAAAAGCAGATCGCAGAAGAGACCAGCGCGAAGCCGCAGACGACCGCCTCCGTGATCGACACTTCCAAGATGTCGGCGGGCAAAGCCGCCGCGCTCGATCTCGCCGAAAGTTCACGCGATCCGCTCGATGAGCGCGGCAGCTTCGCGAGCAACCTCTTTATCGGTCGCTACGATTTCGACCGCATCTTTCCTTTCCCCGAGCAAAGCGCGGAGGATCGCGCCGCGGGCGAAGGATTCCTCGCGGAACTCCGCGTCTATCTCGAGGCGAATGTGGACGCGGATGAGATCGATCGCACCGGCGAAATCCCGCAAAGGAATATCGACGACCTCTTCGCCATGGGCGCTTTCGCCATTAAGATTCCGAAGCAGTACGGCGGCCTCGGTTTATCTCAGGTCAACTACGGCCGCGCCGCGATGCTGCTCGGCAGTTGGGACGCGAACGTGACCGCGCTCGTCTCCGCGCACCAATCGATCGGTGTCCCGCAACCGTTGCTGCTCTTCGGCACAGAAGAGCAAAAGCAAAAATATCTGCCGCGCCTCGCACGCCACGAGATCTCCGCGTTCGCGCTCACGGAATCGCACGCCGGTTCCGATCCCGCGACTATGAGTCTCCGCGCCGATCCGACACCCGACGGCTCTGCCTTCGTCCTGAATGGCGAGAAGCTTTGGTGCACCAACGGGCTGAAAGCCGGAGTGCTCGTTGTGATGGCACAAACAGCGCCGAAGATTGTGAACGGCAAGGAGCGCAAACAAATCACCGCGTTCATTGTCGATGTCGACACGCCCGGGCTGGCGATGCCGCATCGCTGCCACTTCATGGGCCTGCGCGCGCTTTACAACGGCGTCGTCACGTTCAAGGACGTGCGCGTGCCGCGCGAGAACATCATCGCCGGTGAAGGCAAAGGCTTGAAGGTGGCGCTCACGACATTAAACACCGGTCGCCTGACGATTCCGGCCGCGTGCGTCGGACTTTGCAAACGTCTTCTTGAAATCTCGCGCGACTGGGCGTCAAAGCGGGTGCAATGGGGCGTTCCGATCGGGCAGCATTTCGCTATCGCAGGCAAGATCGCGGAGATGGCTGGGAACACGTTCGCGATGGAGGCGATCACGTTCCTCACCTCGGCGTTGGTCGATCGGAAGGCCGGCGATCTGCGGATCGAGACCGCCATGTGCAAGATGTGGTCGACCGAGATGACCTGGAAGATCGCGGACGACGCGATGCAGGTGCGTGGCGGACGTGGTTATGAAACGGCCGAATCTCTTGCCGCTCGCGGAGATGAACCAATCGCGGTCGAGCGTTTCCTGCGCGATTGCCGCATTAACACCATCTTCGAAGGTTCGAGCGAGATCATGCGGCTCTTCATTGCGCGCGAAGCGCTCGATCCGCATCTCAAGATCGGCGGCGCCATTTTCAATACGCAGTTGCCGATGATAACACGGATCAAATCGATGTTTAGCTCGGGCTCGTTCTATACGCGTTGGTATCCGAAGCAGTGGGTGGGCGGGAACGCCGGAAACCTCGATCATTTGCACGCCGATCTGCGGGAGCACGTGAATTACGGCGCGTCGACCAGCAAGCGGCTCGCGCGTGGGTTATTCCACGCCATGATGCGATTCGGTCCCAAGCTCGATCGCGAACAATTGTTGCTGTCGCGTTTCGTTGGTGTCGCCACGGAACTTTTCGCGATGAGCGCCACCTGCGCGTTCGCGCAATCCAAGATCAATGCGGGTGAGCCGGCTGCGGAAGTTCTTTCGCTCGCGCAGTACTTCTGCCGCTCCGCTCGCTCACGCATCGATCATCACTTTGCCGGCACGAGCCGCAACGCCGACCAGCGTGGCTACGATCTCACGCAAGAGTTGCTCGCCGGCAAACACGAATCGCTGCGTCGCGGCATCGTCTGAGATTGCGGCGGAAGCTGGCATGTCCGATCATGTTTGGAGTCTGGACGAACTGATTGCGCTTCTATAGATTCAGTTCGTATGAAAGTCGTTTCGATTAACCCAGGCCCGAGTGTTACCAACGAAAAGCAAATAAGCTTCGACACCGATCCTCCTCTTACCCGAGAGGTGTTTGATATGTATTCCCTGATGGTGGGGCGAGGGAACATGTTTACCCTGCAGAATGGTTTATTAACGACTTCTAACATCAACATTGATCCGCGATATCTGGCCCAGGCGGCGGAGACGCTCACCGAGGCGGAAAGACAAATCGAAAACGCGAAGGCTAAAGCAATACAGGCTCGCGAAGATTTCTTGAAGGGACTTTCGGAAAAAACCGGGATTCCTCTGCCTGCAACAAAGCCTTCGGCTTCCTAGTCCACCGCGCCGGCGCGCAACTCGGATTAGAAACAGTCTGCGCTCAAACTCAATGTCACCTTGAATTGACAGGAGTTCTGTCATCGCTTGGTCGATGGAACGCTATCGTTCCGCCATCTCATCAAAATGGAATGTGTAATCTTTAGGGAGCGCTTTCAAACTGTGCCACTCCCACCACGCCACTATGGTTGACCAACTCCGCTCCCCCATCTAGCCTCACGGATGAGTATGCCGCCCGTGCTCACGGAGGCGGCCCGCACATCACCGCGGCGCCGCCTCAGCGAGTCCAAACCAGTAACCCACGACAAAGATCACGACGCGTCCAGCGTTCTAAAAAGTCTCGAGCAACACGTCCTGCTCGACGGCTTTCAGATCGTCTTCGATCTCGAACTAAGCCGTGGCTCTTACATGTTCGATGCGGTGACGCTTCACCGCCTGATCGATTTTTACGGATTCTTCGGCTCGGTGCCGGTCGGGTTCCAGCATCCGCATTTTGACAAGCCCGAGGTAAAGCAGGAGCTGCTGCGCGCTGCGATGACGAAGATCGCAAACTCGGATGTCTATTCGGAGGCGTATGCGGATTTCGTCGAGACGTTCACGCGCGTCGCCCCGCTGCCGCCGCTGAGTCGCTACTTGTTTATCGAAGGCGGCGCGCTCGCGATCGAGAACTGCCTGAAGGCGGCGATGGATTGGAAGGTGCGCAAGAACATGGCAGCAGGGCGAGGCGAGCGCGGCACGGAGATTCTGCATTTCCGCCACGCCTTTCACGGACGCAGCGGCTACACCATGAGCCTGACGAACACGGACCCGAAGAAGACGGATCTGTTTGCCAAGTTCAACTGGCCGCGCGTTTCGACGCCGTCAATTGACTTCTCGCTGCCGGAAGCGGAGCGCGAGAATGACGTTATCGCGCGCGAGAAGAAATCCGAACTGGAGATAATGAAGTTTGTCTCCGAGCGCGGCGTCGATATCGCGGCGATCATCATCGAGCCGATCCAGGGCGAAGGCGGCGACAATCATTTTCGCGGCGAGTGGCTTCAGACCTTGCGGCGGATCTGCGATGAGAACGAGATGCTGTTGATCTTTGACGAAGTGCAGTGCGGCATGGGAACCACGGGCCGCAACTGGTGTTGCGAGCATTTCAATGTGAAGCCGGACCTCGTCGCGTTTGGTAAAAAAGTGCAAGTCTGCGGTGTGATCGCCGGGCCGCGGCTCGACGAGGTGAAGGACAATTGCTTCCGGATGCCGAGCCGGTTGAATTCGACCTGGGGCGGCAACTTTACCGACATGGTGCGCTCGAAGCATTTCCTCCAAATCGTCGAGGAGGAGAACCTGGTGGAGAACGCCGCGAAAGTCGGCGCCCGGATCGTCGAGTCGTTGCACAAGATCGCTTCTGAATGCTCGGTGATCAGCGCCGTCCGTGGACGCGGGTTGTTCATCGCCTTCGATCTGCCGGATCCGGCGACGCGGGACGCTTTGTGGAAGTCGTTGTACGAAGCTGGACTGCTGGTGTTAAAGTCGGGTGAGCGTGCAATCCGCTTCCGCCCGGCGCTTGATCTCACCCCAGAAGTCGCGGACGAAGCGATGGATATTCTGCGCCAGCAGTGCAGGCAGATGCAATAGTAGCGCAAGCTTCCAGCCTGCGTCGTATTGGTTCGCACGCTGGAAGCTTGCGCTACTTACATGCAATCGATCCTCAATAAACTCGGCATCTCTGACGATAATCCGGGCGCCTTCGCCGGCGAATGGCGCGGCGGCGGCGACATCATCGAGAAGATTTCGCCCGTCGACGGAAAATTGCTCGCCCGCGTTCGCTCCGCCTCGGCAGAAGATTACGAATGGGCGGTCGGGCGCGCGCACGAAGCTTTCCTGAAGTGGCGCGTTACGCCCGCTCCGGTGCGTGGCGAAACGGTCCGCCAGCTCGGTAACGCATTGCGCGAGGCGAAGTCCGATCTGGCGACACTTGTTACGCTCGAGTCCGGCAAGATCATTGCGGAGGGCGAAGGCGAAGTGCAGGAGATGATCGATATCTGCGACTTCGCGGTCGGCCAGTCGCGTCAGCTTTACGGACTCACCATTCAATCCGAGCGACCGAGCCATCGGCTGATGGAGCAGTGGCATCCACTCGGGATCGTCGGGATCATCTCGGCTTTCAATTTTCCGGTCGCAGTCTGGTCGTGGAACGCAGCACTCGCGGCGGTTTGCGGCGACTCGACCATCTGGAAGCCATCGGAAAAAACGCCACTCACGGCGCTTGCGGTCATCAAGATCGCCGAACGTGTTTGCCGCGACACCGATGCCGATCCTGCGATCTTTTCCCTGCTGGTCGGCGATGGTCCGAGCATCGGCCAAAAGTTGGCGATGGACCGGCGCATCCCGCTCGTGTCCGCGACCGGTTCGACCCGGATGGGACTTTCGGTGGCGAAGGAAGTTCACGGGCGGCTCGGGAAGACCGTCATGGAGTTGGGCGGCAATAACGCGCTGGTCGTGACACCCAGCGCCGATCTCGATATGGCGACCTGCGCCATTTTCTTCGGGGCCGTCGGCACCGCCGGACAGCGTTGCACTTCCACCCGCCGCGTCATTGCGCACGAATCGGTTCTTTCAAAACTGCGCGACCAATTGCTCTCGGCCTACAAGTCCGTTCGCATTGGCAGCCCGCTCGATCGCTCGATTCTGATGGGCCCGCTCATCGACAAAACAGCTGTCGACATGGTGCACCATTCCATTCAGCGCCTGCGGGACGAGGGCGGCAAAGTTCTCTACGGCGGCGAAGCGCTTGATGGCGTCGAATTTCCCGGCGGCTGCTACATGACACCGTGTCTGGCCAGCGCGAAGCCCGATCTTGAAATCGTGCAGCACGAGACTTTTGGTCCGCTGCTCTACCTCATGAGCTACGGCGACTTCGATGAAGCGCTCGCCATGCATAACAACGTCTCGCAAGGCTTGAGTTCTGCGATTTTCACCAACGATCTGCGCGAAGCCGAAAAATTCGTGAGTGTTGTTGGGAGCGATTGCGGACTGGCGAACGTGAACGCAGGCACGAGCGGCGCCGAAATCGGCGGAGCGTTTGGCGGCGAGAAAGACACCGGCGGCGGCCGCGAGAGCGGGAGCGATTCGTGGAAAAGTTATATGCGCCGGCAGACCAACACGATTAACTTTTCGACGGAACTTCCGCTGGCCCAGGGAATCCAGTTCGGCACCCCGGACGCCGGCAGCGCGACAGCGTAATTGTAGGGCGTCTGTGTCAGACGCCTCCCCATGGGATCGATTGGCGTTTCACAGAAACGCCCTACAATTCCTCACCCGGCGAACGCCGGCATTCCGGTGATCTGCTCGCCGAGCACCAGGAGATGGATGTCGTGTGTGCCCTCGTAGGTCTTCACGCTTTCGAGGTTGCACATGTGCCGGAAGCATTGGTGCTCATCGAGGATGCCGACACCGCCCAGGATGTCGCGCGCGGTGCGTGCGGCGTCGAGCGCAATCTCGACGTTGTTCATCTTGGCCATGGAAATGTGGTAGTGCCGCGCCGTGCCGGCGTCTTTCAATTGCGCCAGGCGATGGGCCAGCAACTGGGCCTTGGTAATCTCAGTCAGCATGCGCGCCAACTTCGCCTGCACCAGCTGGAAACCGCCGATCGGACGGTCAAATTGCACGCGGCTCATCGCATACTGTCGCGCCTCATCGTAACACGCCAGCGCCGCCCCAATCACGCCCCAGGCGATTCCGTAGCGTGCCTGGTTGAGACATAAGAGCGGTGATTTCACTCCGCCGCTTTGCGGCAACAACGCGCTCGCCGGTATGGCGGAGTCGTCGAATTCGAGCGTCGCCGTCAACGCCGCCCGCAGCGAGAGTTTGCCTTCGATCAGCGCCACCGTGAAACCCGGCGTGCCCTTTTCGACCAGGAATCCACGGATCGCGCCGGCACTCTCCGGATCGACGCCGGCCTCGCCCTCGACCTTGGCCCACACGACTGCCACATCGGCGATGGTGCCGTTGCCAATCCATTTCTTCGTTCCGCTCAGGCGATAACCGTCGGGGGTCTTGCGTGCACAGCAGCGCAGACCACCGGGATTCGAACCGAAGTCGGACTCCGTCAGTGCGAAACAACCCAGCTTCGCGCCCTGCGCCATCGCCGGCAGCCAGAGGTTCTTTTGTTCTTCCGAGCCGAATAGATTGATCGCCATCATGGCAAGCGAGCCCTGCACGGAGGCGAAGGTGCGCAATCCACTGTCGCCCCGCTCGAGCTCCCGCATCATCAACCCGGCGGCGACACTGCCGAGCCCGGCACAGCCGTAGCCTTTGATGCCCGGTCCAAAGACACCGAGCCGAGCCATCTCCGGGACGAGATCCATCGGGAAAGTGCCAGCTCGGTAATGCTCTGTGACAACCGGCAGAAAGCGCTCCTGCACCCAATGGCGCACGGCATCCCGAATGCGGCGCTCGTCGGTCGTCAGCAATTCCTCGAGATTGTAGAAGTCAGCCGCTTCGAATATTGGCATCGGGATCTCAGCCTAGCAGCGGCTGCGACTGGACTCCACTGTCCAGTGTCTAGCAGATCTCAACTCGCGCCAATCCCTGCGCCCCCAGCGGCACCCAATTTAGGCGGCGAAACTCCCCGCGCGAGGTGCCGTACGCCCCAGCTCCATAGCTTTTCAAAGACTGGGCCTAGCGTTCGACCGTACGGTGTCAGGCGGTATAACACTTGCCCTCGCGGCCCTGTCGGCGCGGAACGTACCACGATGCCGTCTGCTTCCAATTGTCGAAGATGCTGGCGAAGGACCTTAGCGGTGACTGCTGGCATCGTCCGATGAAGTTCGCCGAATCCGTAGATGCGCTCGGTAAGTCGACGGCAAACCATAGGTTTCCAGCGACCTTCGATCACTTTCATCGCGGCATAGACGGGGCAACCGTCACGTTCCCGATAGCTTCCGACTCGACTATTCATAGCCGATGTTACACCCCCTGACAGGGTACTTTAAAGTGCCGAATTGAGGCCCTGTGTCTGCGCGAATAGACTGTCATTATGAAGAAAAATGTGCCATCGGCTCGTGTCTTTCGCGTGATCCTCCCGGTATCGAATGTCAGCAGCGCCGCAGCCTTCTATACCGCTGTGTTGGAGCAACCAGGGGTGCGGATTTCTCCCGGACGGCATTACTTCGGATGTGGCGGCGTTATTCTTGCATGCTTCGATCCGCGGGCGGACGGCGATTCTTGGGACGCGACGCCAAACCCTGACCACATATATCTGGCAGTGTCTGACCTAGGCATGTTCTATCAACGCGTGAGCGAGTATCAGGATGGCCTGATTCGACAACCGATCCAAACCCAACCGTGGGGCGAGCGCAGTTTTTATTGCACGGATCCGTTTGGTAACAAACTGTGCTTCGTCGAGGAACAAACCCTATTTACGGCTGGACTAATTTGACCACGACTTGCCGAGCATGACATCAACAGATCCGGTATTGCAAAGGCTTCGCACCCTGAGCGCAGCACTTCCTCAGACAAACGAGACCTCTTCGTGGGGTCATCCGAACTTCCGCGTTGGCAAACGAACGTTTGCCACGTTTGAGCTTATCGGTGGCCGGTCTTCGATTGCGTTTCGCCTTGACGAACGTGACGTAACCTTACTACTTCGCCGAAAGCAATTCTTCTCCACGCCATATGGCCGTGGGCAGTGGGTTAGTGTTTGGGCAGATGCGCTGGTGAACTGGCATTTTGTCGCCGATCTTTTTGAGCGCAGCTACCGGCTGGCGGCTCTCAAACGTGTGATTCCCAAGCATGGCGAAACGGCGCGAAAATTGTGAGTTTCCGGGTCTCCTTCTCGCTTCTCCGCTCTGGATCGGTGTCTACCTAGCGAGCTGTGGTCAGCTCGAAAAGTCCGCCGAGGGTCTTCGCAGTCTCCATACTCATGACGAAGCTCTGCAGCTTCTTGCATTGCTCCTTGCCGATGACATCGCCGCCCAGCGCCGTGAATTTGACGGCAATCTCTTCCTCGGTCATGGGATCGCGCGGATCGCCCTTGGGAACATCGACGCGGGTGGAGTGTGACTCGCCGCTATTGGTCGTGATGGTTACGCGGCTCGGCTGGAACTTGGGAAAGAGCGCTTCGAACTCCTGGTTGGCGACCACTTTTACCTTGTCCATGATTGGAATAAGCGCCTTGTCCAGCACGCGCTCCTCTTTGAATTGCAGCGGCGTCACCATGCCGTCGACCAGACCGGCGGCCATGCAATAAGGTAGGGAGTGATCGGCGGTTTCTTTGGAGTCCGGCCGATACTTGTGCGGATCGCCCAGGATATCGGCGGCGCGCGCGATCACCTCCACTTTGATTTCCTTCACGTCGGCGGCCTTGATGTTGTGTTCCTTGACCGTCTTCATCATGGCGGTGAGGGGAGAATGACTGAGCGCCTCGATCGGGAAGCTCTTCATCCCGCAATCGAGAATGCGATAGTGAGAGTCCTTTGAAGTGGGAAGATCCTTGATCAGCTCCTCGGCGTCGAACGTGGCTGGCTTGCCCTCGTAAATCACATGCTTGAAGACAGCGAACAAACCTTCCTTGCCATCGATAATGTGTTCGGGACCAGAAAATCCGCCGCACGCAAGGAGCGCGCTTTCGGCGCCCATGCGTCCCGCCCACGGATCGACCGTGTTCTTCATGTTGGTCAGCTTGCCCGCGGTGACTGCGCCCGGACAAAATGTGCGCGACGCGCTGATACCCATCGCCGACACCATTTGCGCCGGCGTGAGATTTAGCACGCGACCGGCTGCAACTGGCGCCGCGAACGCGCTCAAGGTCGCGTGATGCCAACCGTATTCGCGCACGCCCGGCCGGCCAACCTCGCAAAGACGCATCTCGATTTCGTAAGCGATGATCGTCGCCAGAATCAAATCCTGGCCGCCCAGACCCTCGCTTTCGCACAACGCCAGCGGCGCGGCGATGAGATCGCTCGGGTGACACGGATCCGACTTCCAATAAATGTCGTTGTAATCCATGGCGCGGATCATGTGGCCATTCAGAAATGCCGCATCCACCGGATTGGTTTTGAAACCGGAGACGAACGAAGTGGCGCTGCCGTTGCCTCCGCCCATCGCCCGGTAATGCTTGAGCAAAATCTTCGCGTCATCCTGCTGACTACCGCCAAGAGCGCAGCCGATGGAATCGAACCAGAATAATTTCGCCGCTTGGATCGCCGCTGGAGAAAGATGCTCGTATTTCAGCGCGCAGGCCCAGTCGGCGATGATATGTGACAGAAGACGTTTTGATTCAGTTGGTTGATGTGCCATGACGATGTCGATCTTTCCCGGTTCATGACTTTGATCGGCCGGCGCAGATTTTCAAGCCGCTTCGCCTCGACGTTTCCTTGTTTGCCCGCGATGGATATGGCACAACACGAACGAATGGCGATGAAGAATTTCTTCGGGGAGTTGAAGCGGCGCAACGTTTACAAGGTTGCAGTCGCGTACGCGGTGGTCGCGTGGCTCACGATTCAAGCGGCATCGATTTTCCTTCCCGCATTCAATGCGCCGCCATGGGTGATGCAAATCGTCATCCTCATCCTTGTTGTTGGGTTCCCGATTGCGCTGGCGTTTTCCTGGGCGTTCGAGATCACGCCCGAAGGAATTGTGCGCGAATCGGAGGTGCAGACTGACAAATCCATCACCCATCATACTGGGCGCAAGCTTGTCGCCATCACCGCCGTGCTCGCGGTCATCGCCACCGGTCTGTTTGTCTTCCAATTCATTCGCGTAAGATCGACATCTCCATCTGCGGCGACGGTCACAAACAAATCGATCGCCGTGTTGCCCTTCGAAAACTTGAGTGAGGAAAAACAGAACGAATACTTTGCCGATGGTGTGCAGGATGAAATCCTGACTGATCTGGCCAAGATCGCGGACTTGAAGGTGATCAGTCGCACCAGCGTGATGCAATACAGGAGCGGAGTGACGCGGAATCTGCGCGAGATCGGTCAGCAGCTCGGCGTGGCTCATTTGCTGGAAGGCAGCGTGCAGCGCGTCGCCAATCGGGTGCGGGTGAATGCGCAATTGATCGACGCGAA
>PNAS01000081.1 GCA_003169695.1 Spartobacteria bacterium | reverse complement strand
ATGTCAAAAAGCTCGGAAGCAAAAGTGGACACTACTATCGTGCGGCCGAGTGGCTTTACCTCAACCGCCTCCGCCATGGATGTCCCGCGCCCGCACGTCGCCAAGCAAAAACGCAAGCGCCGGATCATTATCATCGCCGCGTCGATCTTTGGACTCATCCTCGTGACGTTCGCGCTTTCCCGGCTCAAGCCGGCTGTTCCGAGTGTCGACCGCTCGACTGTCTGGATCGACACGGTAAAACGCGGCCCGATGGTCCGCCAGGTCCGCGGTCTCGGCACCCTTGTTCCTCAAGAAATTCGCTGGATCGCGGCGAATACCGAAGGCCGCGTGGAAAAGATCGTTGTTCGTCCCGGCGCGCACGTCGAACCCGACACAATTCTTCTTGAGCTAACCAGCCCCGAGCTCGAACAAGCGGCGCGCGACGCGGAGTTGCAGTTTAAAGCGGCGGAGGCGGAATTGACGACTCTTCGCGCGACGCTCCAACGGGAGCTTCTCGAACAGGAATCAAGCGCCGCCAGGGTCCACTCGGAATTCCAACAAGCAAAGATGGAGAACGAGACGAACGAGAATTTGAAGAAGAACGGCCTGGTCGCGGATCTTATCTACAAGACCTCGAAGGTTAAAGCGGAAGATCTCGGTATCCGCGATGCGATCGAACAGAAACGGTACGCCTTCGCGCGTGATTCGATCGAGCCACAGCTGGCGTCCAAGCAGGCCGCGGTGGACCAGGTAAAGGCGCTTGCGCAATTGAAATTGAATCAGGTGGAAGCGCTCCACGTCCGCGCCGGCTTTACGGGTGTTTTGCAACAGCTTCCCCTTGAAGTGGGTCAGCGCGTGATTCCGGGCGCTAACCTGGCGCGCGTCGCGGATCCGACCAAGCTCAAGGCGCAGGTCAAGATTGCGGAAACTCAGGCCAAAGACATTCAGATCGATCAAGTTGCGTCGATCGATACACGTAACGGAGTGGTGGCCGGCCATGTGGTCCGCGTCGATCCCGCAGTCGAGCAGGGTACCGTGACCGTGGACGTGGCCCTCGATGGCGAACTGCCGAAAGGGGCGCGCCCCGATTTGAGCGTAGATGGAACGATCGAGCTCGAGCGCCTCGACAACGTCATTTATGTCGGCCGCCCCGCCTTTGGCCAGGAAAACAACACTGTAGGAATTTTCAAGCTCGTCGCTGGAAGTTCCGAAGCGGTTCGAACCCCGGTCAAACTCGGCCGCAGCTCTGTGAACACGATTGAGATTTTGAGCGGCCTCGAGCCAGGCGACCAAGTGATTCTTTCCGATACCAGCTCAATGGACGCTCACGAACGCATCCGCCTTAACTAGACATAACTAAAACACGATCCCTAACCAAGTAATATGGCCTCAACCGAAACCATCAACGAACAATCCGCTCGTAGCCCTGGCGCGAACGGCGCTAACACATTAATCCATCTCGACGGCGTCACGAAGGTCTTCCTGACCGACGAAGTGGAGACCCACGCGCTCTCCGGCATTCATCTGGATATCCGCACGGGCGAATAC
Source organism: Spartobacteria bacterium (assembly GCA_003169695.1). Lineage (GTDB taxonomy): Bacteria > Verrucomicrobiota > Verrucomicrobiia > Chthoniobacterales > UBA10450 > AV80. The sequence continues at coordinate 116,115 of PNAS01000081.1, read as the reverse complement.
GTCTCGATCGCCGGACCATCCGGTTGCGGCAAATCCACGCTGCTCTCGATCCTCGGTCTGCTCGATACTCCGTCGGGCGGGAGTTATTCGCTGAAAGGTACCGAAGTAGCGAATCTTTCGTTTCCGGATCGGGCTCGAATCCGCAATCGTGAAATCGGATTTATTTTCCAGAGCTTCAATCTAATCGGCGATCTTACCGTCTTTGAGAACGTGGAACTGCCCCTGACCTACCGCGGCATGGGCGCGAGCGATCGCAAAGGTTTCGTTCTCGAAGCTCTCGAACGTGTTGGCATGGGTCATCGCGCCAAACATCTGCCGAGCCAGCTCTCGGGCGGCCAGCAACAGCGTGTCGCCGTGGCGCGTGCACTCGCCGGCAAGCCTGCCATCCTCCTGGCGGACGAACCGACCGGCAACCTGGACTCCCGTAACGGCGATGCCGTCATGGCGCTGCTGAAAGAACTGCATGCCGGCGGAGCGACGATTTGCATGGTCACGCACGACACCCGTTTCGCCGAGCATGCCGATCGCACCATCCACCTCTTCGACGGCCGTGTCGTTGAAGATCGGATGGCTGCTTAAGAAAAGACAATTAGTTATTTCTTAGACATGTAAACGTAAACTAGGGGTCATATGTTACGAGATCTTAGATATGCCTGTCGGATGCTCGTAAAGACCCCGGGGTTTACGATTATTTCCATCCTGGCTGTCGCCCTCGGGATCGGCGCTTCGACGACGATGTTCTCGTCGATCAACGCGCTTCTCCTGCGGCCGATGCCCCTTATCCAGGACCAGGATCGCCTCGTTGCCATCTCGCAGTATTTCCTGAAAACCGCGGACCAAAATGCCGGCACTTCTTTCCCCGATTACCTCGAGTGGAAAAAGAATGTAACGACGCTTGATGGAATTGCGGCGATCGACGAGGCCACTGTCATCGTGTCAGGCGGCGACAAGCCGGAGCGTTACCTCGGCGGGGAAATCTCGGCCGATGCGTTCTCTTTTCTCGGCGTGCAGCCAATCCTGGGCCGGCAGTTTCGCCCTGAAGAAGATCAGCTCAACGCTGCTCCAGTCGCGCTAATCGGCTACGACATCTGGCAAAATCATTTCGCCGGTGATCGCGCCGTGGTCGGCAAGACAATTCCGATCAATGGCAAACAAGTGACGATCGTCGGCGTGATGCCGAGGGGCTGGCGCTTCCCTGAGGTTTGCGATCTCTGGATGCCCTTGCAGGTGGATGAGAAAGATCATCCGCGCGGCAATTTTTTCCTCGATTGCATTGGCAAGGTAAAGAAAGGCGTTTCGATCGAGCAAGCGCGCGCTGAATTGGAAGCGATCACTGCGCGAATTGCCGTTCAACATCCGGAGACAAACAGCGGCACGAGCGTGCACGTGACGCCTTTTCGCGAAGAGATAGTGAGGAACTTCAAGACGCTCACGCTACTCGTCATGGGTGCAGTCCTTTTCGTGCATCTCATCGCCTGCGCCAACGTCGCCAATCTCCTCCTGGCGCGCGGCGCGACACGAGCGAAGGAGATCGGGATTCGCCTCGCCTTGGGCGCGAACCGTCGTCAGATCGTCCGACAACTTCTGGCCGAAAGCCTCGTGCTTGGCCTGGTGGGCAGCGCGCTCGGATTGCTCCTGGCCGTGTGGGGTGTGGATCTGATGTTGACCGCGCTTCCGAATGAGGTGCCGTACTGGATTCACTTCGATTTTGACTGGAGGGTTTTCTCCTTCGCGCTCGGGATAGGAGCTGTTTCGAGTGTTCTCTTTGGCTTACTGCCAGCCCTCCAGGCCTCGCATCCTCATCTGGTCGACGCTCTCAAAGAAGGCGGCCGGACAGGCGCAGGGGGCGCGAAAGGTCAGCGGATGCGGAACTCACTCGTGGTGGCGGAGGTGGCCCTTGCTCTGGTCTTGTTGATCGGCGCGGGACTCATGATGCGAAGCTTCATGAAGCTCCAAAAAACAGACATCGGGATGGATCCATCCCGCACCCTGACTTTCCGGGTAGGTTTGCCCGAGGCGCAATTTCCCGCCAAAGAATTGCCCGCCCGTTTCTTCGAACAGCTCATACCGAAACTGGTGAATCTCGCCGGAGTAGAATCGGCGGGCGCGACAACTTCACTACCAGCTTCGGGAAATATCGGCACGAGTGCCTTTATGCTCGAAGGCGAACCCGAACCGAAGCGACTCCAGGATGCCCGCCAAGTACATGAGTTAACGATCACACCGGGTTATCTCCAGACAGCGCGCATCCCATTGCTGCGCGGCCGGGACTTTACCCTCTCTGACAACAAAGACGCGCCCCGTGTAGCATTGATCGATGAGGATGGCGCGCGGGCCTGGTTTCCGAACGACGATCCGATCGGTCGTCAATTACGCGCGCTCGACAAACCTGGTGAACCACCGAAGTGGGCCACGATCGTGGGCGTTATCAAGCCCGTCATTTACGACCGGTTGACCGATCGGCGTCCGATGCCTGCGGTTTATTTTCCCCAAAGTCAAGCGTCTGACCGTTTCCTCTCTGTCATGGTTCGGACAAAAACAGATCCCGCTAAGTTCACGAATCTCGCGCGCAACACAGTTTTGTCGGTGAACAAAGAGCTGCCGATCTACCGCGTTTACACGATGGACGAAGTGCTCGCGCAATCATTCTGGGATCGGAAGTTTTTCGGCACGCTCTTTACCATCTTCGCTGGACTGGCGCTTTTCCTGGCGTCGCTCGGACTTTATGGCGTGATGGCTTATTCAGTCCGGCAGCGCACCCAGGAAATCGGAGTGAGAATGGCTCTCGGCGCGCAAACAGGCGACGTTCTGCGGCTGGTGACGGGCCACGGCCTGCGGCTCATCCTGACCGGTCTTGCGATAGGATTCGTCAGCGCTTATTTCCTGACTCAGCTTTTGGCCGGAAGCCTGCATGGGATTTCCGCGCACGATCCGCCGAGCTTCGCATTAGTGCCATTGATCTTGCTGGTGGTAGGTCTGGTAGCTTGCTACCTGCCGGCGCGTTCTGCCATGCGTTTGGATCCGATGGAAGCGCTTCGTTACGAGTAGCCACAATGCTCGCGCTGCGCTTCTCGTTTCGCTTACCTCGACTGACAACTCGTTAGACCTTGTTATGATTCAAGATATCCGTTTGGCTTTTCGCAGCCTGACCAACACGCCGGGCTTTACGCTCGTTGCCATCATCACCGTGGCGCTCGCGATCGGTGCGAACACCATCGTCTTCAGTCTCGTCAACGCGCTGCTGATTCGCCCACTGCCCTACAAGAATCCGCAGGAGCTCGTTCTTTTGTGGGAGAAATTCTCCGCGCAGGGCCTCGACCGGATCCCAGTGTCCGCGCCGGAATATTTCGACTACGAAAAGGAGATCAAGAGTCTGGATATTGCGGGCTTTGATTACGTCGATCTCAATCTCACCGCTGGTGAGATGCCCGAACGAATCGCCGGCGCCGTCGTCACCCCGAGTTTGTTTTCCGTGCTCGGAGTTGAGCCGATTCGCGGCCGCACCTTCACGCGAAACGAGTTTGGCGAAGGCAACGACAACGTAATCGTGATCAGCGAGCGTCTTTGGAAGCGCCGGTTCAACTCCGATCCCGAATTCGTCGGCAAGCAGCTAGCGCTTAATGGACGCAGCTTCACGGTCATTGGGATCATGTCGGAGGCGTTCCAATTTCCGCTGCCTTTATTCAATGTGCAGGGAGGCACCTTCGGACAACGGGTCGACGTCTGGAAGCCAATCGCCTTTACCAAAGATGAGTTAGTATCGCGCGGTTCGCGCAGCTATGGCATCGTCGGCCGTCTCAAGCCGGGCGTGTCACTCTCGCAGGCGCAGGCGGAGGTCGATACCCTTATCGCCAGTTGGCTGCCAAGATTTCCGGATAACTACGATCCGGCGACCCGCTTCGGCGGCACGCTCTACAAATTCCACGATCAGGTCGTCGGCGGAATGCGGATGGCATTAGTCATTCTTCTCGGTGCGGTCGCGCTCGTTCTTATGATCGCGTGCGCCAATCTGACCACCATGCTGCTCGCGCGTGCCGGAGCGCGTGAACGTGAATTCGCCATTCGAGTCGCGCTCGGCGCCGGGCCGGCGCGTTTGCTGCGTCAGATGCTCACCGAAAGTGTTTTGCTTGCCCTCATCGGTGGATTGGCCGGCACGCTTCTCGCCGTCTGGGGATTGGATTTGCTCCGCGCCGTTGGCTCGCACACCGTCCCGCGGATCGCCGAAGCCAATCTCGACCTGCGTGTACTTCTTGTGACCCTGGTTGCCTCCGTTGTTACCGGCATTCTTTTCGGTCTCGTCCCAGCGATCGCTAGCGCAAAACCCGAGCTTACCGAAGCACTCAAGGAAGGTGGCCGCGGTTCTACTACCGGCACCCGGCGCAACCGCGTCCGCAACGCTCTTGTTGTCTCCGAAGTCGCGCTCGCGCTTGTCCTTCTGATCGGCGCGAGTCTTTTGCTCAAAAGTTTCGTCCGCCTGCAAAATGTCGATCCTGGATTCGATCCGCGGAACGTGGTCACGATGGAGGTCTCGTTGCCGCTCGCGAAATATCCGCACGGCAAACCGGTGACCGATTTCTATGCGGAGATGATTCGACGGGTGCAAGCGCTCCCCGGGGTGGACACAACCGCCGTAACTTCAATTCTTCCGCTAAGCGGAACGAGCAGCGATAGCTCTTTCGCCATCGAGGGCCGCGACCCGATGAAGGAGAAAGTTTACCCCGACGAAGAGCTGCGCAGTGTGACCGAGGACTATTTCAAGGTTTTGAGAGTTCCGCTGGTCCAGGGGCGTTTCTTTGATGAACGGGACAACGCGGACGCACCCAAAGTCGTCATAGTTAATCAGGCCTTAGCTCAAAAATGGTTTCCAAAGCAGGAAGCAGTCGGCAAGAGAATCACCTTCGACGATCCGCGAAAACCGGATCCCAAGTGGATCACGATTGTGGGTCTGGTCGGCAACATACGCCATCAAGGCCTCGATGTTGAAGCGAAGCCCGAATATTACCTGCCGCATTCTCAGGACCCTTATCGCGGGATGATCCTGGCGGTTCGCAGCAAACAAGATCCGCGCTCGTTAGCCGAATCGATTCGGCGTGAGATTCGCGCGCTCGATCCCGAGATTCCGGCAGCGAACGTTCGCACGCTCGAGAACGTCGCCTCGGATTCGATCGCGCCGCGCCGGCTTTCGGTCGTTCTCATCGGCGTTTTTGCCGCGGTCGCGCTCGTTCTTGCGTCCGTAGGTATCTACGGCGTGATGTCCTTCCTGGTTGTCCAACGAACGCATGAGATGGGCGTGCGCATGGCGCTGGGCGCGCAACGCTTTGATGTGCTTCGTCTTGTCGTAGGTCATGGGATGAAGCTTGTTTTGATTGGCAGCGTAATTGGGTTGCTCATGGCGCTTATTTCCACCCGCGCGCTGAGCGCGATGCTCTATAGCGTCGGCGCGTTCGATCTCCCTGCCTTCGCTGGCGTTACGATTGCCCTCGCTCTGGTCGCGTTGCTGGCGAGCTACATCCCCGCAGTGCGTGCCACGCGCGCGGATCCAATGATCGCCCTCGGCCACGGATAAGACGCAACTAGGAGCGCGAATGTATCTACAATAACACTGAGTTCGGTTCCCAAATGCACATATAAATATGATCCAGCTTAAACACCTAGAACGCTTCTATCCGCTTGCGAAAGGCAAATTCTTTTATGTCCTGCGAGATATCAATCTTGAGGTCGAGGAGGGCGACTTCGTCTCCATTATGGGTCCGTCCGGCGCCGGTAAATCGTCGCTCCTTCACGTAATCGGAATGCATGATCATGCCTGGACCGGTGAGTATTTCTTTGACGACGCTCCGATCCACACCCTGAAGCCAAAGGAGCGAGCAACGGTCCGGAACGAAAAAATCGGCTTCGTTTTTCAAAACTACCACTTGCTCGATGATCTTACGGTCTATGAAAACCTGGATATTCCGCTGTCCTACCGGCACGTGAACAAAGCCGGGCGCGATTCGATTGTCTGCGACGCGCTGGATCGATTTCACATCGTCGGGAAAAAGGATTTGTATCCGCGCCAGTTATCCGGCGGGCAGCAGCAACTGGTCAGTATCGCCCGGGCGATGATCGCGAATCCGCGGTTGATTCTGGCGGACGAACCGACCGGCAACCTTCACTCCGGTCAGGGTGAAGAGATCATGGAGATGTTCAAGACCTTGAATGCTGCCGGCACGACGATCATTCAAGTCACCCATTCGGACGTCAACGCAGCCTACAGTAACCGCGTCATTCAGCTACGCGACGGATTCGTCGTCTGACACAGCTAAGACCCAACTCAATGTTAGCCGATCTAAGATATGCCCTTCGGATGTTGGTTAAGACTCCAACGTTCGCGATTATCGCGGTTCTCACTTTCGCGTTAGGTATCGGAGCCAACAGCGCAATTTTTAGTGTGGTCGCAGGTTTCGCGACCGAGCGTGAATGAGTCTCTCCAGCGGGGTTCCTCGACTGCGCTTGGAATAACGGAGAACTATGTTAGCTGATCTGAGATACGCGCTCCGGATGCTAGCCAAGTCGCCGGCGTTTACAACGGTGGCGGTCGTTACCCTTGCGTTAGGAATCGGCGCGAACAGCGCGATCTTTAGTGTGGTCGATGCCGTGCTGCTGCGGCCGTTACCGTTTCCGCATCCCGACGAGCTTGTCATGGTCTGGGGGACTGTGCCGCATGAAGGAGGTGGTCATGATGTAGATTCGTATCCAGACTATGTCGACCTGCGGTCCCAATCCAAGACCGTGAAGCGCCTCGCCGCGTTCACTCGGACGGGGGCAGTTCTTAGCGGGAACGAAGAGGCTCGCCTGTTGCAAGGCGTAGCTGTCACTTCGGATGTTTTCGATGTGCTCGGTGTTTCCCCGTTCCTGGGTCGTCGCTACACCCGCGCCGAGGATAACGTCGATGCGCGTGTAGTTGTCCTAACGTATGAGGGCTGGCATCGTGTTTTCGCGGGCAATCCGAAGATTGTTGGGCAACAAGTGGTTCTCTCCTCGCGCTCCTACACGATTATCGGCGTGATGCCGCGTGGCTGGCGCTTTCCCGTCCAGGATGCGATCAAGGATTTTCTGATGCCTTTGGAGCCGATCATTCCGAAGGAGCTGACTCGCCGAGGCAGCCACTCGTATAGCCTGGTTGGCAGATTGAAATCGGGCGTTTCCGTCCGCACTGCGGAAGCGGAACTGAACGCGATCGCGAACCGGCTCGCGTTGCAGTACCCGGACACAAATTTCGACCGCCATCAAATTGTGGTCAGCTTGCACGAAGACACAGTAGGCGAGGTACGTCCTGCTCTGACGGTTCTGCTTTGCGCCGTCGGTCTCGTCCTGCTGATTGCTTGTGCGAATGTGGCGAACTTGCTTCTCGCCCGTGCTGCGGCGCGCCGCAGGGAAATGGCCATTCGCACCGCGTTAGGTGCGAGCCGAAATCGGATTCTCCGTCAGTTACTCGCGGAAGGGCTCTTGCTTTCGGTGATGGGGGGAGGCGCGGGGTTGCTCCTGGCCTGGTGGGGTATCGACGTCTTGCGTGCGCTCGGTCCTCGTAATCTTCCCCGTGTCGCTGACATTGCTGTAAACTCGAGCGTTTGCGGTTTCACCTTTGCCGTTGCACTTGCGAGCACCATTATTTTCGCCCTAATCCCAGCGATTCAAGCCTCAAGGCCGGACGTAAATCAATCGCTTCAGGAAGGCGGAAAAGGCGCAATTGGTGGCCGTGAGACGCATCGCTTGCGCGCGATTCTCGTGACTTCGCAAGTGGCATTGTCGCTTCTACTACTCGCGGGGGCGGGTTTGCTCATTAAGAGCTTCGCAAACTTGAGCGCCACGAAGCCTGGCTTCGATCCGGGGCGCACATTCACGGTGAGTGTCGCATTACCTTCCGCGAAATACCCCAACAAGGAGCAGCAGGAGCAATTTTTCGCTGCGTTGCTCCCGAAGCTGGCCGCGCTTCCTGGAGTTGAATCTGTGGGCGCCGCGATGCCGCTTCCATTCTCGGGAAATAGTCGCGGATCGACTTTCACGATAGGCGGCGCGCCGCCGCTCGCTGCGGGCAATCACCCGGTAGCGGCGCACCTCACTGCTACGGGAGGATATTTTCATGCAATGAGAATTCCCCTCTTGAACGGTCGAACGTTCGACGATCGCGACAAGAAGGATGGCCAGCTTGTCATGATCGTGAATGAGGCGTTCGCTCGGCAGTATCTCGGTGGTACGACCTCCGCAGTCGGGCGACGAGTGTTAATCGATCGCGACGATCCTAATCCGCCCCCCTGTGAAGTCATTGGCGTGGTGGCTGACTCGCATCACGACTCTCTTGCGGAGCAAACCGGCCCGGAATTCTACGTCCCGCACACCCAAGAAATCGAACGGCGGATGGATATCGTTCTGCGGACGGCGACGCCGAAAATCACTGGACTCGACGCCGCCGTGCGCAATGCGATCAACGAAGTCGGCAAAGATTTATATGTCCCAAAGCTTCAACCGCTCGATGAACTGCTGGCGAGTTCTTTGGCGCAGCCGCGGTTCAACATGATCCTCCTCGGGGTCTTTGCGGCGGTGGCAATGGTTCTCGCCGCAATCGGAATCTACGGAGTGATCGCGTACGGAGTTGCGCAACGCACCAAGGAATTTGGGATTCGCATGGCCTTGGGGGCGCAACGCTCCGACATGCTCCGAATGGTTCTGCGACAAGGACTCGTCCTGGTCGCCGCCGGAATCTCGATCGGATTTATCGCCTCGCTTGGGGCCATGCGGTTACTCGGCACTCTCTTATACGGCGTCGCCGCAAATGATTTTTCGATTTACGCCGTGGTCATAGTGCTACTGGGCGGGGCCGCATTTCTTGCGAGCTACATCCCGGCTCGTCGCGCCATGCGCGTCGACCCGATGGTGGCGTTGCGTTACGAATGAAGGAGCAAAGAATGAATTCATTACTTCAGGAAATACGATTGGCGGTGCGCTCATTGTTGAAGCGTCCCGGTTTTACTTCAGTGGCAATCTTGACGCTGGCGCTCGGCATTGGCGCTTCGACTGCAATCTTCAGCGTGCTCGACGCCGTCCTGCTGCGGCCGTTGCCCTATCCCAATCAGGAGCGAATCGTCGAGCTCCGCGAATTGGACGATAAGGGCAGGGGGATGTCATTCGCCCAGCCGAACTTCGATGATCTGCGCGCGCGCAGCCGAAGCTTTGATGCGTTGGCGCAGTACAACGCATGGCCGCGAGCAGTTTCCGGCGGGAGCGAACCCGTCCGGACAAATCTGTGCGCGGTCTCCGGCGATTTCTTTCGTGTTCTGGGTGTCACGCCAATTCTCGGCCGACTCTTTTCCTCCGATTCGCTGGCTGAAAGCAAGGAAATGGCGGTGGTCAGCTACAATTTTTGGAAACGATTTCTAGGGGGCCGAACGGATTTGGAAGGAACGGCTCTGCGTTTTGGCAATCGCAGCTTCGCAGTCGTGGGCGTGTTGCCGGCGGGAACGGAATTTCCGCCAGCCGTTGATGTCTGGTTCCCATCCGAGATCTATCCGCCGATCCAATCGCTGACGGCGCACAACTGGCGCGTGGCCGGGCGGCTGAAGCCGGCCGTTTCATTTGAGCAAGCGCGTTCCGAAATCGCCGCGATCGGCCGCCAACTGAAGCTTGAGCATGGCTCGCAAACGGACGCGGCCAGCTTCGGTACTACGCCCTTGCGCGAACGGCTGGTGAAAGATATTCGCGGCGTGTTGCTGGTCGTCTGCGGTGCGGTCGGTGTCCTGCTCGCGATCGCATGTTCGAACGTCGCCAATCTTCTTCTCGTCCGCGCCACGGCGCGACGCCAGGAAATGGCGGTGCGTGCCGCGCTGGGCGCGTCGCGCTGGCGGTTGGCGCGCCAGTTCATTACGGAAACGATTTTGCTTACGCTCGCCGCCGGAGCGCTCGGCGTAGTCCTCGCTTTCTGGGGCGTCGATCTGATCATTGGCGCGTATCACGGCAACTTGCCGCGCGTAGGCCAGATCGCAGTGAATTCAACGGTGTTGGTCTTCACTCTCGCCATTTCACTATTGGCGGGATTGGTCCTGGGACTGGTACCCGCGATCAATTCGTCTCATCGCCAGTTGCAGGATGATTTGCAAAGCGCCGGGCGCGGAAAATCGACCAGCCGTGCCAGCTCCCGCTTCCGGAATTTTCTGATCATCTCACAGGTCGCTCTCACGCTGATACTATTGATCGGCGCCGGTTTGTTAGGCCGAAGTTTCCAGCGTTTGATGGAAGTGAATCCCGGTTTCCAAACGGAAAGTGCGGTTGCGATGACGGTTTCGACGCCGGAGAACATGACCGCATTCGGCATGGAGGACCCGGCAGCGCAACGTAGGTTGGCGCAATTTTACCAGGAGCTACTCGAGCGTCTGAATGCGCTGCCCGGGGTGATCGCAGTTGGTGGCACGAATTCACTGCCCATGAGCGGCATGGGCGCCAACGGCACATTCATTATTGAGGACGGCTCAAAACCGGCGCGGACGATGGCCGCTGTGATCGAGCAACTCGATGCGCTGCGCGGCAGCGAAAAGACCGGCGATGCGGAATTCCGTGTAGCCAGCTCCGGCTATTTCACGGCGATGGGTATTCCGCTTGTTCGCGGCCGGCTCTTCCAGCAATCGGATGGCCCTGATTCGTCGCATGCGGCGCTGATCAGCGAATCGCTCGCGCGCCGGTATTGGCCTAACGAGGATGCGCTCGGCAAGCAGATCCAGTTCGGTAATATGGATGGTGACGTCCGCCTGCTGCACGTAGTCGGCGTCGTGGGCGACGTGCGGGACGAGAGCTTGGACGCGGAGGCCCGTCCAATCGTTTATGTGAATTATTTCCAACGGCCCGCGGCGGCATCAGAGTTCTCGATCGTCTTGCGCGCCCATGGTGATGCGGGTCCGCTGACGGCGGCGATGCGGCGGGAAGCGCGGGCGCTCAATCCGGAGATGCCGACGAAGTTTCAAACCGTGCAAGAGATCGTATCGGCTTCACTCGATAACCGCCGTTTCAGCATGGTCATGCTCGGGGTCTTCGCTGGTTCGGCCCTGGCGCTGGCGATGGTCGGACTCTATGGCGTGATGGCCTACATCACGTCGGAGAGAACGCACGAGATCGGAATTCGGATGGCTCTGGGTGCCCAACGATCGGATATGCTCCGAATGATCTTGCGCCAAAGCTTCACCTTGGTCGTGGCGGGCGTGACCCTCGGAATCTTCGCGTCGATCGGTCTGACGCGTTTGCTCGGGACAATGCTGTATGGGGTCTATGCGACTGACGTGTTGACCTACGTGGGCGTTGTTGGACTACTTATCGTGGCGGCATCTCTGGCGAGCTTCCTTCCCGCGCGACGAGCGATGAAGGTCGATCCAATGGTGGCGCTGCGCTATGAATAGCGCCCCCGCGAATTGCTACGCCGGCCCTCGGCGCCTGGTTCCGGCCCTATGGTCGCTGGTCCTAGTCGTTGTAATTTCGGTTTTCGTGCAGAGCGCAAGTTCGGTAGAAACCCTTGAGGAGATCATTGAACAAAAGCGTGCCGTGGACCCAGAGGCCACTCTCAGCATTCATAATACAGACGGATCTATTCGCATTTATGGGGGTGATGTCTCAGAAATTTCCATCCAGGCTATCAAGAAAGCTTACACATCAGACCGCCTAAAAAGCATTGTGGTGGACGTGAAGGCCACCGGGAAGAGCGTCGCGATCGAGACAATATTCCCTCCGAAAAAAGGTGCGTTGAGTCTAAGCGATCGCTCTGGAACCGTTGAGTACATCGTTACCGTCCCGCAGACGATTCGAATAACGAAGCTGGACTTGGTAAACGGCGAAATATTAGTCGAAGGTTTGCGCGGAGGAAGCGCGACCGCGCACCTGGTCAACGGACTGCTGACGGCCCACAATTGTTTTGGCGACCTGGACTTTACCGTCGTGAACGGCCGTCTGGAGGTCGTTTATGACTGGTGGGACAACACAAAGTTCTCCGTCAAACTGTCGAGCTCCCATGGAAACATCTGGGCACTTATCCCGAGCGACGTGTCGGCTGGCATCACTGCACGAACCGGGACGGGTCGAATAGCGAACGCTTTCGAAATGCGGGAGGAGATCCCAAGCGAGCCAGTGCATTCATTGGATTTCGCAACCGAATCAACGGCAGAAACTGCATTCGAGATAAACACGATCAGCGGAAATATCAGGATCGATAAGTCCTATTGACTTGTTCTGCCACGGACGGACGCATACCCCATTTCACTTTGGCGTTCGCGCGCTTAATTCTTCCAGCGCGCGATGGTCCTGCTCGGCTTTCACGAGCAGACCGAGGCGCCGGTAGCATTGCTCGCGCTTTTGCAACGCCGCCACTGTCTGGTTCGTCTCGATCGCGTGGCTGAGCGAGTCAATGGCCGACAAGGTCTCGCCTCGCTCCATTTCCAGTTCGCCGCGATACTGCCACGCCGTGGAGAAATTCGGATCCAGTTCGGTCGCGCGCTTGATCTGTTGCAACGCCTCTGCGGCGCGGCCCAGTTTCGTGAGCGCGTAGCTGCACTCGGCACACGCTCCGGCGGATTTTGGATCGAGACGCGCCGCGTTTTCCGCATCTTGCAACGCCAGCGCCGGCTGGTTGATTTCGTTGAGCTGCCAGGCGCGCGCGACGTAAAGTTCCGCGTTACTCCGCTCCACTGAAATTTCCGAATCGAGCCGGCTGATCGTTTCGAGAAGCTCCGGCGTTAGCGCTTCAAGCCGGATGAATTTCTGCACCGCCAGTTTTTCGCATTCATCCGATCGTCCAAGATCGATCAAGGCGATGGCTTGAAACAGTTTCGGCCGCATCGCCCAAGGTCCCAACTTTGCGGCCTCCTCGCTGTCTTCGAGCGCCAGCTCGTAATCTTCGCTGCGCAAGAACATCAGCGCCCGATCTGCCAGCAATCCCGGGTCGTTCGGCGAGACGGCCAAACCCCCGTCGAGCTCGCGAATTTCTGCCAGGAATTTGCCCATCTGTTCGAAGAGCTTGCTGCCGCGCTGGACTTCGGGATCATCCGGCGCCAGTTCCTGCGCCCGTTTCAAGTCTTCGAAGGCATCCTGCCAGCGATGAAGACGTCTCCGGCACAACGCGCGGTTGACCCGCGCCATCGCACTATCTTGCACTTCGATGTAAGTGGTCCAAGCCGCGTTTTCTTCAGCCCAATGTTGTTGGATTTTCTCCACCCGAGCGATCTTTTTGAGAACGAAGGTATTTTTCGGATCGGTGCCGAGCACTTTCGTCCAAGCCTGCACGGCTCCGGCTGGGTCATGTTGCTCGAAGGCCAGATCGCCGGCGTATACGTCGAGATTTGGTGAGGGCTTGCTCACTGTGCGGCGCCACTCCTCCAGTGCCTGCTTCACGCCGGCGGGATCGCGCAGACCGAATTGCGCCTGGACGAGCCGATCCCAGCACCCGTTGTCCTGCGGATTCAGTTTCAGGACGCGCCGCGCGAGTTCGGCGGCCTTGCCGTATGAGTGTTCGCGCAGCGCGTGGCTCAGTTCGATCCGAAGCGCTTTTTGTTCGTTGGAGGCCGCACGATTGCACCCGCTCAGCGTGAGCGCGACGACGCAACAGATGAACAGGAGCGACGACAGAATGCGCTTACTCGAAAAATTCATTGGCCGGCGGAAACGATAACGGATAATCCTGCAGGCGTCGCCCTTGCGCCGCCTGATCAACAATCGCAAACTTAAACGGTCATGCCTTCGTTCGATATCGTGTCAGAAGTGGACGCGCAGGAAATTGATAATGCGCTCAATCAAGCGCACAAGGAACTGGCGACGCGGTTTGATTTCAAGGGGAGCGTCGCAGAAATTTTATCGGAGAAAGACAAGATCATTCTCACGGCCGAAGATGCGTCCCGGCTGCGGGGTTTGCGCGAGATCGTCATTGGAAAATTGAGCAAGCGGGGAGTGGACCTGCGGAATGTCGAGCAAGTCGAGCCCGCCATTTCGCCGCTGGGCCACGCACGGCAGGAATTGAAAATTCAGCAAGGGCTCGAAGGCGACAAGGCGAAGGAAATCATCCACGCAATCAAAGCGCAGAACTTCAAAGTCCAAAGTCAGCTCCAGGAACGGCAGATCCGCGTCACGGGAAAGAAGCGGGACGACTTGCAGGCTGTGATTCAGTTCGTACGCGGCCGTGATTTCGGTGTCGCCATTTCGTTCAAGAATTTCCGCGATTGAAATTCCTTGGGGAGCGTAGGCTGCCAGTCTGTCCATTTTCAGCAGCCCACCGAGAATTCGTTTGAGAGCGGTCGTGTCGACCCACTTGGTTGCCGGCGACCGCAGGCTGGCAGCCTGCGGTCCCCAAAGCCTATCCGCCTTGGACCGGCGGCATTATCGAAATCTGATCCTCTCGCTGCAGGATGTAATCCCGGCCGACGAACTCGACTCCGGAGGCGACAAGAATGCTCTTGTCCCAATCGCGCAATGCCGGCGTGCGTGAATAGAGAATCTCGAGCAGTTCAGCGACCTTGGTTGCCTCTGGAACTTTCAACTCCATCTCCGAAACTCCTGCGAGATCCTGGAGGCGCGAGAAAAACTGTACGTGCACATTCATTCGCCATTCACGCCGTTTGCGCGATCAAATCCTTTCGCAGAACGCCAATGGAGGGGAGATTGCGATACCGTTCCATGTAATCGAGGCCATATCCGACCACGAATTCATCGGCGATTTCGAAGCCAACGTAGTCGGGGACAACCGCCCGCGCGCGGCTCTTCTTCTTTTCGAGCAACACACAAATGCGCACACTCAACGGCCCCGCCGTTTCGAGCTTCTCGCGAATGCTCGCCAGGGTGATGCCGCTGTCGAGAATGTCATCCAGGATGAGCACGTGGCGTCCGGCCACATTGGGCAGCGATACCTGGCGAAAAACCAATTCGCTGCTGGACTTAACGCCGCCATGATAACTGGCGACGCTCAGGCAATCCAATTTCAAGGGCAGGGGAATGCGCCGGAGAAGATCGGCCAGCAGGATGACGCTGCCGTTTAGGATCGCGATTACCGTCAACTCGCGATCGCGATAATCGTGCGAAATCTTCGCGGCAAGCTCATCCAGCCGGCGGTGAATCGTCGCTTCGTCAAAGAGAATTCGATCGAGATCGGCCTGCATCGGTCGCTCGACTATCAGCGATCATGCCTGCGAGCGAAGTGAAATTATCAATGTAGAGGCGACTATCACGCAAAGAAGAGGCCGGCGGGCTATTCTCCGAGAACGCTAACGAGTACGCGCCGCAGGTGAGGGGAGCGGCGATGCTCGAACAGGAAAATCCCCTGCCAAGTGCCGAGCTGAAGCCGTCCCCCGGCGATCGGTATTACCTCGCTTGACCTCGTCAGAACCATTCTGATGTGGGAGGTCGAGTCGTCCGGCCCTTCAGAGGTGTGAGTCAAGTAATCGGCGTTCTCGGGCACGAGCCGCTCGAAATACTCCTCGAGGTCGACGCGAGCGGAATGGTCCGCGTTTTCGAAAATCACAAGGCTCGCGCTCGTGTGCTGCATAAACACGGTAGCGGTTCCGGTCTTGACCCCGCTTTTAATGACGCTCGCCGCCACCTGATCGGTTATCTCGTAAGTTCCCTTGCCTTTCGTCCGAATCTGGAGCGTTTCAAAGTGCGTTCTCATTGCACTGGATTAGCTCCGGAACCTGACTTCATCAATCGACCCTCGCGTCGGCCATAATTGTTGCCTGAGCGATCGCTCCTTCCAGAGTGCAAAAATGACTGGGTAAAGTAACAACTCCAGGGCCGCGGAAGTGATAGCGCCCCCTATCATCGGCGCGGCAATACGTTTCATCATGTCCCGCCGGCCTGCGTGACAGGCGACCACATGATGGGTAACAGACCGAAAAGAATCGCGCAGACGGTCATGATCTTAGGGCGAATGCGCTGCACGGCGCCTTCACGAATAGCGGCTTGAAGATCATCGGCTAATCGCATCCCCCCCTCGCCGCGAAATTTTTCGTAGGCATGATCGAGATAAAGCAGCATCACGACTCCGGTCTCCGCGTCGATCCCCGCAAGTGCAATCAAACCGACCCAGACGGCGACGCTCATGTCAGACGAATTAACGCTGATCAAGGCAACGCTAAACGCAGTTGAAGAACTTGTGCGCAGTCTCGACAAATTGAGCACGACAGACTTGGCGTACGATCAAACCAACTCCGCTGACTTTATGGCGCTGTATTCGATTGTTGCGGAGATGGCTGAACAGTTGGGCCTATCGCCGGAACAAATTTTGGAACATTTTCGAGGTCGATTTAGTTGGTGGCACGATCACTACCTCCGAAGGGTGGAAGATGTAAGTCCAGGGCACGCTGCCGAAATCGATGCGCGATCAATTGCCGAATCCGATGCCTCGAACTTATCCCCCCATATTTGATCGGCCACCCACATCGCCATCTTGATTCGCTTGTCTTGGATGTACGCGGCGGATTAAACGCTCAATTCCCTTCAATATTTTTTCGAGTTTGGATTCGCTCTAGAAACGCTTTGCTCTCAGCGATCAATCGCCGCGTCTCGTCAACCGCGCGCGCAACACGGCCTCTTGCTATAGCCGCTCGCCTGTAAGCTTGCCTAGCCAATCTAATCAATTCCGGGTCCAAGTTTTCGCATTGTTTCGCGCGAATCGCACCTAAGTCGAACAAAACTTCAATTTATCTCGGCAGGAGGGCTGTTGGCTGGCGTCAGAATTTGGGGAGCGATGATGCAGGAATAGCCGCCAAAAAACAAATATTCGTGCGTGCCCGCCGAACGGCGCGCTGTCTAAGATGTCGTCACCGAAACGCCGTGCAACTTCGCATCGCGGCGGCCAGCGGTTGGCTGCAGCGATTGGTTAGACACCGCGCTTGCTCCGCAACTTGCGCTCAAGCATGTCGAGGGGCTCAAGACGTGCTTTTCTTTTCCGGTGGAAACGGGATGAAAAAGCAGCAAACTCTCACGCGCGGGCGTCGTCTCAGTTGGGCCTGCTTTGATACAACAATTTCATCCATGCACCAGAAGCTAAAATCTCAAATCGAAAAGATACGAGCCGAGATTCAAGAGCGTG
Source organism: Spartobacteria bacterium (assembly GCA_003169695.1). Lineage (GTDB taxonomy): Bacteria > Verrucomicrobiota > Verrucomicrobiia > Chthoniobacterales > UBA10450 > AV80. The sequence continues at coordinate 99,029 of PNAS01000081.1, read as the reverse complement.
GCGAAAGCATCGTTGGCTGCGAAGAACTGTGCGTGCTCTGCCCTGATGTGTCAGAGAGTGGTCAATGGAACGAAATCGCAAAGATTGCGATGGTCGAAGGCTGGAGTTTTACGTTTTTCCCGAACGGCAGTATTCGCTTGGCGAACCTCTGATTCGACTGTTACCGAACACACCTTTTCGGATCTGACGTGTCCCCGGCAGAGTGTGAAACCAAGATCAAGTCACGCGGCGAGACGCTCATGAAATCCAGCGGGCGATGCCGAAAGCGGCGGTGGCGGCGAGGCCGCCGATGATACTTGTCTGGAGCGCGCTACGCAGAATAGGCACGCCCGTAAAGCGACCCTTGATTCCACCGAATACGGCGAGGGCTCCCAAAGTTACCACCACGGATAGCCGCAGCGCGCTGTGAGCATCGGAAAGCAACAAGTAGGCACTGAGTGGAATCACACCACCGACGATGTAAGCAAAGGCGATGGTCAGGGCGCTCTTCCAGGCTCGGCTTGGGTCGGGCCGTTCCAAGCCAAGCTCGAAGCGCATCATAAACGCGACCCAATCTTTGGGGCGCTTGCGGAGAGACCCGACCACCGTAGCGCACTCCTCTGCGGAAAGGCCGTAGGTGTTCTGGAAGATGTCGCTGACCTCCTTCGCCTCTGCCTCGGGGATCGCCTTGATCTCGTGCTCTTCGATGGCCTGCTCGCGGGCGTAGTGCTCGGCGTCGCCGCGAGCGGCAAGGTAGCCACCGAGACCCATCGCGATGGAGCCGGCGGCTATCTCGGCAAAGCCTGCCGTGACAATTAGGTGGCTCTGAGAAATGGCCCCGGTGAGGCCAGCCGCGAGAGCGAAGGGAACGGTCAAGCCGTCGGACATGCCGATGACGATGTCGCGAACAGTTTCGCTTGCCGTGAAGTGCTTCTCAATGTGTGGCGTCATTGGCATAGATTAGAGGGAGCGCGTAGCGACGCCTAACATGTGATTATGCCAACAAAAAAGTCGAGGACTCGATTATCTAGGGGCAAGATCGCTCTCGAATTTCGTGATGTTAGCGATGGTCGTTGCCGCAATATTCTCCAAAGCTTCGCGCGTGAAGAATGCCTGGTGACCAGTGATGATTACGTTCAGGAACGTGAGGAGTCGGCTGAACACATCATCACTGATGATCAAGCCGGAACGATCCTCGAAAAATGCACGGCATGTTGGGTTTGGAGAAAGGCGGTCGCAGCATCCTACCTGGGGTTCTTTTCTGAAAAGCCGCGTTACGTCGTGAATTGATTCGACACGACGAATTGATCTACCACTCAGGATGCCTAAGGCACTCCCAAATGATGAGCAGGTAGAGCCCGGCCACCGCTCCAGTGGCGAAAACGATCACGTAGTTCATAATTTTTCCTTTATTCAGAAAGCGTAGAGTCGCGCGCGGCGACCCGCCTACCGCGGTTTGGCTTTCGCTAAGCGTAAATTGTGCTAACAGAATGAACATCGCGGGATCGAGCGCCTGCAAGCCGCACGCGACAAGATGCTGGCGGTCCATTCGCAGAAAACCGCCCTGCAGTCGGTCGGTGCTGAATCGCTGTTTATGGATCAGCCATTGGTTGGATGACGATCCTGCTTTCGCGGTCGAGTCGAGTTACCGCGAAAGGAACAAACTAAATTGCCAGGGTTCGTCGCGCCGTTTACGCGAAGCGCGTTGACAGAGCACACCGCGCGAGAACATTCGTTTCTACAGCATGTCCGAAACGAACGCCGCGGGCACTACCGCAAACAAGCAGCTCGTCGAGATGTTGCTGCGCTCGCGATTATTTCGCGACTACGAGAATGTTTTCACCAAAGCGACCGATTTGCCGCTGGCATTGCGGCCACTGGAATATTGGCAACTCGAGCACCACGACAAAACAAACGAGAACCGTTTCTGCGCTCTGCTCTCGCATCGGCCGAAGACGCTGGCTGTTTGTTTGCAGGCGCATGCAGAAATTGTCCAGCACACCGGCATCACAGCACGCACCGAAAGGTGCCCATTCGGTTTGACCGAGACGGCGGTGCCGGTGCGACTCGGTGAAGAAACAATCGGCTTTCTCCGGATCGGGCAGGTTTTGCGCCGCTCGGCCATCCAATCGGACAAGACGTGCGCCGCCGTCAAGCTCGCGGAATGTGGCGTGCCGTTTACCGGCGGCATTCGCAAAGCCTGGGAGACGACGCCGATCATTCGGAAGGATAAATACCGCGCGACCGTGGGGCTGCTCACGTTTTTTGCCGACCAACTCTCGGCCCTCATCAATCAAATTGTACTCGAGAAACAGAACTCCGAACCGCCGCTGGTGCGCAAAGCGCGCGAATACATCGAGCAACACAAAATGGACCCGCTTTCATTGGCGGCCGTCGCGCAGGCCTCCGGCACGAGCGTGTTTCACTTCTGCAAAGTCTTCAAGAAAACGACTGGCCTGAAGTTTACCGACTACGTTGCCCGAGTCCGATTGGAAGACGCCAAGACCCAGCTCTTAAATCCGAGCCGCCGCATCAGCGAGGTCGCCTATGATGTCGGTTTCCAATCGCTCACGCAATTCAATCGCACATTTAAACGCGTCTTCGGTCAATCGCCGACCGAATTTCGCGCTCATCTCCATTTTCGGCAACGCAAGAGCAAGGCGGCGTAACCTTATTAAATCCTCATCAGTCCAACATCGCCGCTCATCCGGAACAAACTGCGCTTAATGCAGTGCAAGTACCGAGCGCCCGCCTTTTGCAACCGGCCGCGCATTGCGCATTATTTGTTTACGGCTGCGGTAGGGATGACCCCACAGGTCGCATGTGCACGAAATTGACGGCTCGGCCATAGGACAAACTTCCTCGATGAGCGCGACGAGTTCGACTGCGGTAAACGGCTTGGCAATGCATGCTGCCGCTCCGTGCCGGTGAGCAATCGGCGTCATTTCCGATTCCTCGAAACCGGTAACGACGATAATTGGTGGCGCGGAATCACACGCTGCGATTGCCTCCAAGATCGACATGCTATGTATGCCCGGATCGACATCGATAATGGCGAGATCAGTCTTGTATAGGTCGGCTCGAAGAAATTCGAAAACGCGCCGGCTGTCAGTGACATGGCACACGTTGCAGCCGCTGCGCACCGCGGCCTCGGCAATAATCGAATTTGAGTCGCCCGCTGCCACTTCGCCGCGATTGTCATTTCCAGCGCAAAAATTGCGCCCGCCAAGTTGCGCTGTAAGGATGCCGATCTTGCGCAACAAATGGGCTGTTCTTGGCGCCGCTCCGGCACTTCGGATAAATCTATGAGAAACTGAGTCGCACGCCGATCCGACCTCCGAATGACGGCTGGAGCTTATACCGGATCCGACCGGAAGATTGCCCGCGCTACTTACAGCGCGCCGGTGTTGCACGTTTCCGTGGTCATGCCCATATCGACCAACCTTTTCCGATGCTCGGTTATCCAAGTCCTAACATTGCGGCTCCGATCAACGTGCAGGCCGTTGTGCTCCCAACCCTGCATTCCACCTTCTACAACGATGAGGTTGTCCAGTCCGCGCAACTCCATGTTTTCTGCGGCAATTTGGGCATGCTTTCCTCTTTCCAAAATCAAGTAGAGCGGTTCGGGCAACGGGAGTTCGCGCGAATGCACGAACGTTTTAGCGTCAAATTCGTTGAAAAGGGTCGAATGGGCACCTGGCATATAGCGCTTCTCGAATTGACAGCGTTCACGCAAGTCAAGGATTTCAATGGGTTCGTTCGCTTCGATCCTGCCTTCGAGTTCAAGTGAATGAATTGTTTTCATAGGGTCTTTCGCTGCGACAAGGGTAGGTCGCTGGCGCAACGAGCGTTAACCGTGCATTGGGTTTCCCTGTTCAAATTTTGCGACGGTTTTGTAGGAACGGATCATCCAAAAAAAAACCGCGACTGCGCGGCGCGAGCAACGCTGCCGCTCTCAGAACATCTAACAAACGGCGCGCCAGCGTCGCCCAATTTTGGACAACTCCCTGCGTGTGCTTCGAAGGGCTGATGCTCGCCAAGGCCGGGTTCTTTATCGGCGTCGATGACGAGCATCTGCGAGCCTGGAGCGTTGACGTTGATCTCCGCGCCGCGGCCGGGAGTCTTGAACACGGGTCGGCTTTTGCGCTCGCAGCATCTCAATTCTCAGCCTGTTATCGAACTTCTTGATGTGCCCGACTTGGATTCTCTGCCAGAAGACCAGCTCACAGTCGCCTTCCAGTGCGCTCTCCACGTGCACAAGATAAGGGTCGACTCTGACAATAAACGGTGAGCGCCATGCACCGACATGACTTTAATTCAATCCAGAAAGGTAAAATATGAATACATTAATAACACGGAATCAGCTTAGAGAGATGGAGCTAGCGCAAAATCGCTTCAATCTGTTCCTGGGCGAATTTCCGAACAGGATGGGTAATGGCGGACCCCATAGCCTGACGGTCGCAGATTGGTCACCGGAGGTTGATATCAGTCAGGATGATCACGGGTACCTACTCAAAGCTGACTTGCCTGAAATGAAGAAGGAGGACGTTAGCGTGACAGTCGAAGACGGCATCCTTTGCGTTTCCGGAGAACGCAAAAGCGAAAAGGAAGATCCGAAAAGAAAATTCCATCGCAGCGAGCGATCCTATGGCAATTTCCGACGCAGCTTCACGCTGCCTGAAGATGCCAATGGCTCGAAAGTGACGGCGGACTTCCGCGACGGAGTGCTGAAAGTGCACCTCCCAATAACAGCGAAAGCAAAATCAAAAGCCATCCAAGTTAAAGTGCAGTAATGCGCTAACACTGAGGGCGAGCGTGCGGAAGGTTCCCTACGTTAGTTCCAGTGTGAGGCAGCTAACTCCGTCGACTCGGTGCCGCGGCGGAACGTGAGACGGAGATGTCATCAGACGCCAAAAGCGGGGGTCTTGGCGGAAGCTAAATTGCAGCATTGTTGACTTACTGGTCGCGAGAAGCCCTGTGAGTGTGAACTGAGTGTAACCGAACGCTGGGGCATCGGTGCACGGAGTATACTGTGACGCCATTAAATGAGGCTGAAAGTCGTTGGGCGGACCCCCTGTTGGAGAGCCAGAAGCTAAAGTTGTATAGGGCTTCCAGCCGTAGTGGTTAGAGTTTGGGAAAGAAATCCATCTGAGCCGACTGGCCCTAACCGTGCGCTCCACGTTCCACTATGGGCAGAGAAAGTGTTCACGACGGTGAAACCGGTATTCCCGCTGTGAGTCCAACCGGCAGCTGGGAACGTGGCAGGGAATTTTTCTGTTCGAACACCGGCAGGCGAGGCATCGCCGAAAGGTAATGGTCACAATCATCGGTGATTGAAAGACATGAATTTTCTGCGGCACACAAAAGCTCTCCTTCTACGCGTCGCCAGATCACTCGGATGCGATCTGTCCAAACTTCTCCGTTTAGCAAGAATCCCTTCGTCGACCTCCGCGAGCTTGCGACGACTATCCCGCGTCTCGGCTTCCATGTAGGTGCGAATGAGGGTCAGACGGCCTGTGAACTGCGACGCGTCTTCCCCGAAGCAAGAATCAATTGTTTCGAACCTTGCGAAGCGGCCTTTCGCACACTCCATCAAGAACTCAGCGGCGACCTCAGGGTTTGTATCGAGCGGATCGCGTTCGGTGATCACAAAGGCGAAGCGACGCTTTACGAAATTGGGGAGAGCGTAACAAATTCGCTGCTCCCAAACGTTCTGGAAGCGCACGTATTCCAGCCGGCATCATATGCAGTTCCGACGGCCAATCCACGGTGGCGATCACAACGCTCGATGAATTCTGCGGCGAACGAGCCATCCCTCGCATTGATTTCTTAAAAATCGACAGTCAAGCCTATGATCTCCGCATTCTACAAGGCGCCCGCAAACATCTTGCGGAGCATCGCATCTCTTTCATTGTGGTGGAGATGTTGTTCGCACCGCTTTACTCCGGCAAGGCGTATTTTCATGAGGTCTATGGTTTCCTGACTGGCTTCGGTTACCAACTGGTGGGTTTGTACGCGATTCACCGCTCTCTGGCGGGAGACGTTCTTTGGCGCGACGCCTTGTTCCGATGCCAGACAGCGTAGGTGAAAACGTCGCCGTCCCGAGCTGTCCCGGCTGTGATTCGGCGGAGTTCAAATCGACAGGACCCGAAGCGCCCGGTTTTTTTACGGAGGTCGCGGGGCGGAAGCTCCACCAGGCACGTTACTTTGTCCGTGAATGTCTGAATTGTGGGTTGCTTTACCGGACGCCGACGCTTTCCGACGATACTCTCGCTGATTATTACGCTCTGGTTTCGTTTCAAAAATGGGAAGCGAGCCACTACCATCCCATCGAACGGGTAGTGCTTTCGGTCCTCAAATCACTTCCGCCTGGCAGCCGCATTTTAGATTATGGATGCAGTTCGGGCCGGCTCCTCAGCAATCTGTGCCACGATTACGAATGCTACGGCTCCGAAGTGAATTCCGTTGCTGCAAGAGAAGCGTCGATTCGGGGGTTGAGAATGATTGAGCCGGGCGACCTCGGCAGTACTCTGTCCGTGAAATTTGATGCCATCGTCCTGGTCGATGTTTTCGAACATTTGCGAAAGCCACTCGTGCGTTTGCGGCAGCTTATGCAGCACGCATCAGCGGCTGCGCTATTGGTGATCGCCACGGGAAACGGAGATGCCACCGCGTGCCGGCGTGATCCGGCTCAATTCTGGTATTTTCGTACGCTGGAACACCTTTGCATGTTTACTGAGCGCCACGCACGACATCTCGCCGCCGCCCTCGGTCTCTCCAGCGAAGGCCTGACGAAAATGTGCCACTACGACCTGTCAGCACGCGAGAAGGTGGTGCTATGGCTGCATGATTTCGTCTACTGGCAATTCCGGCGACGGACATTCCTTGCGCGGACACTGCTGTCGCTGCTGCCGAAAATTCGCCGAGCCCGAATCTGGACTTCCGCGCCCACCTACACCTGCACGCGCGATCACGTCGTCGCGGTTTTTCGAGGGCAAGAAGATCAACGATAGATCGCTTCTACCAGCCGGAGCGATTTCTCGTTAGGCAGGAGCGATTGCTCCATTTGATTCATGACATATGCGAACGAGATGCTGTGCTCAGGATCGGCGAAGGCATGACTGCCCCCCGCGCCCGGATGCCCGAAGGCGAGAGGAGACGGACCGAAAATTCGTCGCGCTGAGTCCGGCGGATCTTTCATGAACCCGGCGGAAAACGCAGTGGAGATTTGGAAAACACGATCAATGCCAGACACAAGGGTGGTGGACATTTGCGCGATCGTTTCCTCTGCGAAGAATCGAAAACCGTTGAGTTCTCCGCCATTCGCCAGCATCGCGTAGAACTTTGCCAGCGATGCGGTGCTGCCGATTCCGACAAATGAAACAATCGGCATCGCGCGGTTTTCTTTGCTGTTCATGGCGCTTACGGCATGCAGTCCACGCGGAGAGGTGAAAGTTTTCCGCGCGAGCGTTCCGGGCGTGGCGAGGTCTCGGTAAAATTCCGCCGGAACCACCGGACCGTCCGCCTTCGCCGCGTAGATTGTAGCTACGCGGTTTTGTTCCGAGTCCGGCAAACCGATCCAGATATCGAGATTGAGCGGATCGGCGAATGTTTTCCTCCAATATTCACTCGTGGTGATTCCCGCGATGCGGCGCACCAGCTCATCGAGAAGGAATCCGAAGGTGCGCGCATGATAACCGTGCGCTGTTCCCGGTGGCCAAAGCGGAGCCTGCTTTTCCAGCGCGGCGATGACGGCGGGATAATCTGTCACATCGACCGCGTTATCGAGGGCGCACAAGCCGCCTTGATGCGAAAGCAATTGAGCGAGGGTGATTTCACTTTTGCCACTCTGTGCAAACTCCGGCCAGAGCTCGGCGACGCGGCGTGTTAGTTCGATCCCGCGCTCGTGCAAAAGATGCAGCAAACATGCGCTGCCCAAGCCTTTCGTCGCTGACCAAAACAATACGATTGTATCGGTGGTCCAATGCCTCTCGCGTTTCGCGTCGCGAAATCCGCCCTGCAGTTCCAGGACCGATTTTCCATTCTGCCAAACGGATGCTGCCGCGCCGAGTTCGCCCAAGTGCGTGAAGTTTTTCTCGAAAAGTGGAGCAACCCGGTCGCGAAGTTGTTTTGCGGCAAGTTGTATGGACACGGCGCGAGCGTAACAGCAGGCGATCTTTTGTCATCATCTCCGCCTGGAGCGACGCCCTCGGTGGCGTCCCGAGAATCTACGAACGGGACAGAACCCGTCTGTTCAAATCAGATGACCGCGTGGAGCGCTTTGAGGTCCGGATCCTTTTTCGCCAGATCGCGGAAAGAGCTATCCATCTTGAAGCTGATTTGCAGGTTCGTCTGAGCGTCGCGGACATTGCCCAGAAGCGCTTCGTAGCAGCCCATGTTGTAATAATAAATGGGCTCCGTTAGCAGCGCGACCGGGCCGGTAACCAAGAGATGTTTTGCCTCGGCAGTTTTGCCGAGCTGATGCAGGCAGAACCCGGCGTGGAGAAAGCCGGCGCCGGCATCGGGGGCCACGCGGCAGAGCTTCTGGCTGACGCGAAGGGCGAGGGTCCACTTCTTCTTTCGCATGAGATGATGAAGCCGAAGCTGAAGCACCTCCGGGCGATTTTGAAAGCGCGCCGAAATCGCGTCGAGCTCTGCGAGCGATTCCCGCGTCATGCCCAGCTCTGCGTAGCCGCAGGCGGCCTGCAACTGCCATTCAAACTGCACAGTTCCTTATTTAGCAAATACCGCGCCCACCGCTGAATTTCAAGCCTCCGAATCGGGCGTTTATCTCACCAAAAGGGCTTCGAGCTCGGCCAGCCGTCGCTCAAAAAGGCGCAGGGTGCTCTCAATGGGCGCCGAGGTTGTCATGTCGACCCCGGCAGCCTTTAAGGTTTCGAGAGGAAATTTGGAACCGCCCGATTTCAGGAGGTTGAGATAGCTTTCCACGCTGCCTGCTTCTTTCGCAAGAATGCGTTCGGAGAGGGCAAAGGCAGCGGAAATCCCGGTGGCATATTTATAGACGTAGAACGCGTTGTAGAAGTGCGGGATGCGCAAACACTCCAGATCGAGCTGTGGGTCGAGTACGACGCCTTCTCGGAAATAGGCCTGGAGCAGCGTGCGATATTCTGATTTGAAGACATCTAGTGTCAGGGCGTCCCCGCGTTCTTCAATCGCGTGGATGAGCTTCTCAAACTCGGCGAACATTGTTTGCCGGAAAAGTGTGCCGCGGATGTCATCGATCTGCCGGTTGATGATATAGGCGCGCGTCTTCTTGTCTTCGGTCTTCTCCAGAAGATGATGTGTGAGCAGTTCCTCGTTAAACGTGGATGCGACTTCGGCCAGGAAAATCGGGTAATCGTAATCCTGAAAGGTTTGCGATCTTTGCGCGAACCAGGTGTGCATCGAATGCCCGGCTTCGTGGGCAAGCGTGTAGACATCGGAAAAGACGTCGCTCTTGTAATTCATCAAGATGTAGGGCGGCGCGCCGAAGCTGCCGGAGGAGAAAGCGCCGCTGCGTTTCCCTTTCGTCTCGTAACGATCGCACCAGCGCCCACGCAAACCTTCGCTCAGCGTCGCGGTGTATTCCGGGCCGAGTGGCTCGAAGGCGGCGAGAATCTGTTCGATCGCCTCGTCGAAGGTGACGTGTGAATCGATCTCGAGAACGAGCGGGACATAGGTATCGTAATGGTGTAGCTCAGCCAATCCCAGAACGTGCCGCCGCAATTCGTAATAACGAAAGAGCGGTGCAAGATTCTTCCGAACCGCGGAGATCAGTCCGTCATAAACCGCCATGGGAACGTCATCGCGGAATAGAGAGGCTTCGAGCGCAGACGGGTAGTTTCGCGCTCGGGCGCGGAAGACATCAGCCTTCACCGAGTAGGCGAGCGACGAAGCGAGTGTGAACTGGTGATCTTGAAATTCCTCGTGAAACTGGTGAAACGCCCGCTTACGCAACGCATGATCCCGCTTCACCAGAAATGAGCTGTAAGAGCTTTGCGTGAGCCGCTTCTCTTCCCCTTTCTCGTCGGTTAACACGCCGAATTTCATATCGACGTCAGTCAATTGGGAAAACATGTCATCGTAGCCATCGAGCGCGGAACTCCCGAGCGCGAGCAGGCGTTCTTCCTGCTCCGATAAGACATGCGGTTTCAACCGGCGGATTTTCTTCAGCGCTGTCTTCCACGCGGCCAGCGCCGGGTCCTCCAGAAATTGCGCGAACTTTTCGTCGGGAATCGCTTGGATTTCCGGGCCGAGAAAGGATGCGGCTTCGCTGATTTTCGTGAGCAGATTTTGCAATTGCCCCATGCGAGCGAGGTACTCGGGGTTTGCGTTGTCCTCGGCGAGTTGAAGCGAAGCGTAGTGGTAAACGCGCTCAATTCTTAAGTCGAGCGACTTTTCGAATTCCAGACAAGCGGCAAGCGCATGGGCCGATTCGCCGAGATGACCCTTCCACTCAATAAGTTTCCCATAAATTTGTTGGATCCAGGCACAGTCCTCGATCCATTTATCCGAGCCGCTGAAAAGATGGGTCAGATCCCATTTATCGGAGTCGGGGAGATCGGCGCGGGTGAGGATTTTCGGAGTGGTCATTGGCAGCGGAGCAGAACGTCGAACGTTCAACGTTCAACGTCCAATGGAAGAGTTCTTCTGTAGCGGCGGTCTGTGACCGCCGAACCGATCTAGATCCCGCGTGGCTTCTTACCACAGAGATTCTGCACGGCGGGATGCCGAGCGATTAATCGCATCGCCCTGCGCAGCAATCCGATTCCCGGTGGTATGCGGTGCCAGGGCGACGCACCGGATGGATGCGGCAATGGGATCAGGTCGAATGCCCGTCGGTTGCGACGCAGTCGGAATGAGCGGCCTACGACTTCGTCGAGCTTCTCGAAAGCGAGAAACTGCGCGATTGCAAGTTTGCCGACCGGGATGACGAGCCGCGGTTGCAGAAGATCGATTTCATCATTCATCCACATCGAACAATTCTGGATTTCGTCCGGGGCTGGAACGCGGTCCCCGCCCGCAGCGGTTTTTCCGGGAAAACAGCGGCAAACTGCCGCGAAATAAATCTGAGAGCGCACCTGCATTTCACTCAGATGACAAAACTCCTCGAACCAACCGAAGAGAGTGCGGCCCGCCGTCCAGGCAAACGGCTGGCCCAACACCGGCTCTCTCGCTCCGGGCGCCTGACCGACGAGCATGATCTTGCTGAGAATCGGACCGCCGGAGACCGGTGGAGGCAGCATGTGGGCACAGCGCCGACATTGGAGCAAATGCGCAACATGTTGATCCAGCAGTTGCTGCCTGCGCGATGAGAAGCTCATTGCCGCAGTCGAATCACCGCCGGGAGAACGACAAGATCAGACTAAGCACAATGCTAATAATGAGGCAGGTGACAATCGGAAAATCGAAGGCTGAATTTCCGTGTTCGATGCGGATGTCGCCGGGTAATCGGCCAAGCCAGCGCGCGCCAAATCCCGCCCACAGCGCGAGGCCAACGATCATGATCAGGCCGCCAAAGACGGCGAGCATTTTGCCAACCTCGCGCATGGCACACCGTAGTGCGAACGCGGTGCGACCGGCAACCGGCAAGCAAAAAGGACGGCGGTGCGGCCGTCCTCTCGTCGTCTCTGCCTAACGAGACGTCCCGCTACGGTCCGGCGATTCTCTCGTTTATGCGCTCCAGCCTTGCGTCCCCGTTCGCATCCACTTTCTCAGCGAGCTGTTTCAGTTTCTCCACTTGCTCCTGGGTAAGCTCCGTCCGGATCCGCTCCGAAGCATGCGCCCATTTTACGTCGAGATCGGCCTCGACTTGCGCGACTCGCGGCCTGCGCGCGAATCGCTTGCTCGTTGAGGGGTGCAGTGTGGATCGCTTTGCGCAAGGTTCGACGCTCCTGCAGGTACTGGGCGACGAGCGGTTGGATCGCCGATCGAGCTTCGCGCAGAATGGCGTAGATCTGCTGCTTCTGAGAATTGGTCACGCCCAATTCGGCAATTTTCCCGAGCAGAAAGCGCTGAAAAGAATGGGCTAGAGTGGAAATCATTCACGCCGATCGCCCATGCGATTCCGACAAAGCCGGTGAGAACGACGACCCCGGCACAAGATAAGATTTTCAATTTGTTCATAGTTTTTTTGTTTCAAAGGAGCACACGGAACGGAATCGTTGCGGCTACATTTCTTTTGATGAATGCATGAGGCCGGTTGCGCAGTTGCCCCACTGCGCAGAACTTCGCGGGAACCGATGGCCGTCCAATTCCGAGATTATTACGAGACGCTTGGCGTTTCCAAGGCCGCGACCGATGACGAAATTCGCAAGGCATTTCGCAAGCTCGCGCGCAAGTACCATCCCGATGTCAACAAGGACAAGGCGACGGCGGAGGAAAAATTCAAACAGCTCAATGAGGCTTACGAAGTTCTCGGCGATCCGGAGAAACGGAAGAAATACGACGAACTCGGTGCCAATTGGAACCAGCCTGGCGGATTTCAGCCACCATCCGGGTGGGACGCGCAACAGCCTGGGGGCGGGTTTCGGCGATACAGCGGTGGAAACGGTGGTGGCGTGGAATTCGAATTCGGCGGCACCGGCTTTAGCGATTTCTTCGAGCAGTTTTTCGGAGGCGGACGCGGACAGGGTGGTTTTGCCGGCGGCCGTTTTGGACAGGGACCAAGGGGGGCCGAACGAGGAAGCGATGTCGAAGCCGACATCATGGTCACGCTCGAGGAAGCGCTCCACGGATCGAAACGAACCGTTTCGCTGCGCCGGAGCAATTCGAACAAGGTCGAAACTTATCAGGTAAAAATTCCGAAAGGCGTGCACGAAGGGCAACGCATTCGGCTGGCCGGTCAAGGCGAAGCTGGGGCAGGCGGTGGGAAAAGCGGCGATCTATTTCTTCGGGTGCGATTGGCGCGGCATCCGGATTTTACGGTCGAGGGAAGCGACTTGATTCACGAAGTCAAAATCCCGCCATGGCAAGCTGTGCTGGGAGGCGAGCTGCAGGTGCCGACGTTGGAGGGTGGCGCCCGATTGAAACTTCCGCCGGGAACCCAAGCCGGACAGCGTTTTCGCTTGCGTGGGCACGGACTTCCGACGGCTGCTGGAGTACGCGGCGATTTGTTCGTGGTGACGCAGATTCAGGTTCCGAAAAAGCTAACCGAGCGGGAACGCGAAATATGGAAGCAGCTCGCCGAACTTCACGGTGCCTAGCCGCTTTCGCTCGACAGCCTGGCGCGGCGGGGATTAGAAACGCTCTGGATGAAAATCTCGCTTGGAACTGATCACGCCGGCTTCCGTTACAAAGAAAAAGTGAAGGAATTGCTCGGCCAGCTTGGTCACGACGTCACAGACTTTGGCACGTGGAGTGAGGACCCGGTCGATTATCCGCTCTTCATTCGACCAGCGGCCGAGGCGGTCGCGAAAGGTGAATGCGAGCGCGGGATCGTGTTCGGCGGCTCAGGAAACGGTGAGGCTATCGCGGCGAACAAGGTGCGCGGGGTGCGTTGCGCACTCTGCTGGAATGAAGAGACCGCGCGACTCTCGCGACAGCATAACGACGCAAACGTGCTCTCGATCGGGGAACGGATGATTGCAGAAGAGACCGCGCTTGCCATTGTGCGGGTTTGGTTGACAACCGCTTTCGAGGGCGGTCGCCACGCCAAGCGCATCGCGCAGTTGGAACCGTAATCAACGCCAGCGATCAACGGCCACAGCCGCGATGAAGATTGCACTGACGAAAGCGTTGCTCTGAAAGAACGCTCGGTTGATCCCGGCAAGGTCTAGTTTGCTTGCGCTGCGATGCTCATAGAAGAGCGCAGCCGCGACCAGTGGCATGGCGGCGTAGTAAATTGTCCCCAGTTTCGCAATGAAACCGAACGCGCCTAAGGCCAGGAACATGAGAAAATGGAGCCACTGCGCCAGCCGCAAACTTTGCGCGATCCCGAGTTTAACGACCAGCGAACGCACCCCTTCCTGGCGATCGAAATCGACATCCTGCGTCGCGTAAATTAAATCGAAACCCGCCACCCAGCAGACTACTCCAGCACCTAGAACCAGGGGCGGTAAATCAAGCCGGCCGGTTTGCGCAATCCAAGCGCCGGCGGGCGCAACCGCGAGGGCAAATCCGAGAAAAAAGTGGGTCGCGCTCGTGAACCGCTTCGTCAGCGAGTAGAAGAAGATAATAAGGAGTGCGACCGGCGCGAGGAGACCAGTCGTGCGATTGATCGCCGCGCTCGTGATAAGAAAACCAACCGCGCTGATCGCCAGGAGCGCCCAGGCGATCGACTTTTCCAGGAGACGATGTCGAGTGGCAGTTCGTGGATTTTTTTGATCGAGAGACCAGTCGCTCAACCGGTTGAATAGCATCGCGGCGGTGCGCGCCAGGACCATGCATGCGATCACGAGGAGCAATGTCCGTAAAGTCGGGTGGCCATTTGCCGCCACCAAGAGCGCCCCCAAAGCAAAGGGAAGAGCGAAGACCGTATGCGAGAAACGGATCGCTTGAAGAAACCGCGTGATGGCATTCGATCGCGGCGGCGCTTTGTCTTCGACGGCCATAGATCCCAAGAGGCTAGCGGATCGTCGCCAGAAGTTGCTCCACGCGCACGCGCGCTCCGGAGAGAATCGGTGTCCCGTGTGCGAAAAGCATGCGTTCAAAAGCATGATCGAGGAGTTTCCCTAACGACCGGCGCATCAGGTTGGCGTCCAGGCAATATTTGGCCGGCAGTAATCCAAACCCGTGGGGTTCGAAATTAATCAGTGCGTCACCAACGATCATTGTGCCTCCGTTATTATTGTAGTGCAGCGCAATCTCGCCAGCAGGCCCACCGTCGATCGCGACCGCGGTAAGTCCTCGGGAAAACACTTCGCCATCCTGCAGCCCAGTAGCCTGTCGAAAATCAGGGCTTCCGCGTAATTCGTCATGAACGTAAATAGGAATGGAGAAGGTCTTGGCAAACTCTGTCGTTGCTCGCGCGTGGTTCGCATTACTGACAAAGATCCCAGCCGCTTTTCGACGCGCCCAAAGGCTGAGGAGGCCGTTCGACCCCAGCGGGATCGGGTCCACAAGGTAGGTGCCGGCATGGGTTTCCAGCGCGGTGGAAAATAGATCCGCCTTAACTTTGCTGTCGTACGCCTGCCAGACAAAGATGCCCGGTGATACCTCATCAACTTCCTGGGCGCGTGGCATTAGATCGCCAACATCGGCTCGTGAATGGACTCACTCAAGAGCGGGCTTTGCAAGCGCGGATCGCCCGGCATGGCATTATAGATGCTATACGGATTATAATTATCATAATATGAATACCTTCTCCTACCAAGCACGTGACGCCTCTGGAAAAATTGTTTCCGGGATCCAAGACGCTCTCAACGAGGATAACGCCGTAACCAGTTTGATGAGTCGTGGGCTCATGGTGCTTTCGCTCCAGCAAAAGGCCGCGGCAAGACGTTCCCGCAAGAAAATTTGGACGGTCAAGGAGACGGACTTGGTTCTCTTCACGCGGCAACTTTCGACGATGATCGAAGCTGGTATTTCGCTTGTGCAGGCTATGACGGCGCTCTACGACCAATGCGACCCGAAGCGGCAACGCAACTTGCGCCACATTATCAGTGACGTGACGACACGCGTGCAAGGCGGCGAAACCTTCAACGAATCAATCGCGAAACATCCGCGCGTGTTTGATCGCCTCTTTGTGAGCATGGTCAAAGCCGGTGAGCATGGCGGTTTGCTGGCGGAGATTCTCGACCGGCTGGCGGGTTTTCTGGAAGCCAGCGCCCGCCTTCGCAAGAAGGTGAAGTCGGCCATGACTTATCCGGTAATCGTGATTTGCATAGCATTCTCGATAACTGTCTTTCTGCTCGTCAAAGTCGTGCCCATCTTTGGCGAAATCTTTAAGGATTTTGGCGCCAAACTTCCGGCCCCGACGCAATTCCTGATCGACGTCAGTGATTTCATGCGCAGTGAATGGTACTTTCTTATCCTCGGTTTCGGCGGCGTATTTTTCGGCATCCGGACTTTCCTTCGCTCGACCCGCGGCAAGCAGTTCGCCGATCGATGGAAGCTAAAGCTCCCGATCTTCGGGCCGCTCATGCACAAGATTTGCATGTCGCGCTTTTCGCGCACATTCGCGCAATTGATCCGCAGCGGTGTGCCGATTCTTGAGGTGCTCGAAATCGTTGGTGGCGCCTCCGGGAATCACGTTGTGGAAATGAGCATCAAAGGGGTCAGCGAAGACGTGGAGAAAGGTGACAATCTTTCCGTCGCGCTTTCGAAAAAGCCAATCTTCCCGCCGATGATGCTGCGGATGGTCTCAGCGGGCGAAGCGACCGGCAAGATCGACACCATGCTCGAAAAGATGGCCGATTTCTGGGACGAAGAAATCGAGGCCATGCTGGACGCACTTACGTCGCTGATTGAACCTCTCTTGATCGTGTTCCTCGGAGTAATTGTTGGCGGCATCGTGATCGCGATGTTCCTGCCAATCTTCAAACTGAACGAAGTAGTTTCGCAGAGCAAAAGCTAAGGAGAAGCCCAGCTCGACGGATGAGAAGGAGTGGATCGCAAGGTCCACTCCTTTTTTATCCGTCCCGATTCGTACCCGCCGCGGCGCTCTCCACTTTGGCATACATTTCACGATAGATTCGCTCGATTGCGCTCGCCGGATCCTCCAGCATCATGTTCTCCTTGATGACGCTGGCGTAGATTGCAAACGAGAACGGCGATACGGCGGGCAATTCCAGGAGCTTCCAGTCGAAAGCCTGCACATCGTTCAGGAATTGATAGGCACTGTCCGCCTCGAGGAAAGTGTGTGTCGCCTGCCGGTATGCTTCAACCAGGAGCGGATGCTCTGGCTCGTGTTGTTCGAGGACGCGAAACAAAACTTCCGCGCTCCAGCTCAATTGCTTCTGTTTTCTCTGACGGCCTGGAAAATTTCGCGGCACCATCAACCCAGTCTGCGCGACGCCGCGAAATTGCCACTTTACCAATTCGGATCCGCGCAGTGCATTAGCCAAATCGTTCTCGGCATTCGCGCGGGCGAAACATTGGCGTAAGTCCTCGAGCGGCAGTTCTTGGAACCGGCGCAGCGTGAGCAAGAAGCCATAGTCATCGATCGTGGCCAGCGCGTTACCGCCGATTCGGTTCTTCACGCGAAGCGCCACGATTCTCGACAATGCGTCATTGGCGCTGCGCCCGATGAGCGAATGGAAAAAATAATGCGCATGATCACCTTCATGGTAGAGCTCGATCAGCATTTTTCGCCCGATCGGGATTTCGGAGATCGTCAGCTGTGCGCGAAACAGTTCCACGATGGCCTGTGCATTCACGATCGAGATCTGATAATCCTCGACTAACCAATCGGCGATCGCTGCATCGTCCGGATTTTGGCGGACCCGTTTCTCCACTTCCGTCCGCAGTTTCCGAACCGCGCGCGCGAGCCCGGACGTGAGTGGCATTTTCGCCGCGTTCCATCGGGGAACTGTCGGAAGCCGACCATCCGCGCGCTCGACGTATGCTTCCTGCACTCCTGTGTCGATGAGCCTCACGATCCGGCCACCGAGCACAAACAAATCGCCGATCTTGAGTTGCTGGATGAAATTCTCCTCAACCGAACCAAGGCGGCGGTGGCGCAGCAACACATCAATAAAACCTTCCGAGTGAATGGTTCCAATGTTGACCAGGAACTCTCGAGCGATCCGCGAATGTGCCAGTGAAATGACACCATCCTCCACCCGGATTTTACCGAACACTCCGACGTATTGTTTCTCAAGCGAAGCGCCGCCGCCCTCGAGATATTGGAGAATATGGTCAAATTCCTCGCGGTTCAGCTCGCGAAAAGGGTGAGCGCGGCGGATGAGCGCAAATGTCTCATCGACAGAGATGGGCGCGACTGCGGCCAATCCCACGATGTGTTGAGCGACGACGTCATAGGGCTTCTCTTGAATTCGAATCGGATCCAGCGCGCGCTCGCGCACGAGCTTCGCTGTAACCGTCGCCTCGACCAGATCGTTGATATTCGTCGCGACGAGGACGCCGTGGCTGCTCCGATTGAGGGAATGACCTGAGCGCCCAATTCGTTGGATTGCGCGTGATACGCCTTTCGGCGTGGCGACCATCACGACGAGATCGACCGCGCCAATATCGATCCCCATCTCCAGGCTGGTGGAACAAACGACGGCACGCAGCTCGCCATTTTTTAACCGGTCTTCCACGTCGAGCCGGACGCTGCGATCCAGCGAGGCGTGATGGACTTCAATTTGTGGCGCGAGATCGGGTAGCGACTCCTTCAACCTCAAACCAACCTGTTCCGCGGCGGATCGAACATTTGTAAAGACAAGGACAGAGCGTCGCGTCCGAATGAGCTCGGCTAGTTCCGCGTAAAGCCGCACGCCCGTATATCCCGCGGGCGGATACGGTTTTCGACGGATCGGAGAAAATACTTCGACGAGAGATTGTTTCTCCACCTGCGCCTCGGCGATCCGGCATTCGCGGCCTTCGCCGACGAGAAATCTCGCGAGCAAATCGAGTGGTGCCGCGGTCGCGGAAAGCCCGATCCGACAGAGCGGCGGCGCTTTCCCGTCCGTCTTGTTACGTAGTCGCTCCAATCTCTCGAGCGAAAGAGTCAGGTCCGCGCCGCGTTTGTTCCCGGCGAAGGAATGCAGCTCGTCCACGATGACGAATTGGCAGTCGCCCAAGTGGGCTGTATAGCTTTCCTGAGCGAGCATCACCGCGAGACTTTCTGGGGTCGTGATAAGAAAATGCGTCGGCCGCTGCCGGAACTTGACGCGTTCCGCCGCAGGCGTGTCGCCAGTCCGCAAGTGCAGACGCAGTTCTTTCTCCAGTCCCATTCCGATGATGGGTGCGCGAAGATTTTTCCCGATGTCGTAGGCGAGCGCGCGCAGCGGCGAAACGTAGATGCATTGCACAGACCGAGGCAGCGTGTGGTCGTCGAATTTTCGCAGTAGAAAATCGAAAACTCCCAGAAATCCCGCCAGTGTTTTGCCGCTGCCCGTTGGCGAAGTGAGCAGGATCGATTGCCGATCGAGAATGGCGGGCACGCACAGCAATTGCGCCTGCGTGAAATCCCCGAACGCCTTGTGAAACCACTTCGCCACCCGCGGATGCAGGCGCTTCGAAAGTTTCGTGGGGCGCGCCGCCATCTTCCTTACAAACAGCGATCGACCGGCCTCCACGTCCTACTGGCTCGGATTCACCGGGAAGTGTTTGTTCTTCAATTTTTCTGGGACGCGCTCGGTCCGCTCTGATTCGATCTCTTCCGCAGCCGCGCTAAGGGCCTCATACGCTTCGCGATTTTTTTTGGCCCGACACATGTAGGCAGTTGCGTGAGCCAGAGGAATGCGCGCTTCGGGCATCCCCACAAATTCAACGGCCTGCTGCGCAGCGATTGCGAGTGGTAAGGCGGCCGGGTCGGCAAGTCCTACATCTTCGCTGGCGAAAATCACGATGCGGCGCGCGATGAAGCGAAAGTCTTCGCCGGCGTGCAGCATTTTCGCGAGCCAGTAAATCGCGCCTTTCTCGTCGGAAGCGCGCATGCTTTTGATGAATGCACTGATTGTGTCGTAGTGTGCGTCGCCCGCGCGGTCGTAGACAACCGCCTTTTGTTGGATGCTTTGTTCGGCGACTGCGACCGTGAAATGGATCAGGCCATTTTCCATTTTCCCTGCCGGCGTGGTGAGCACGCCAATTTCCAGCGCGTTTAGGCATTTCCGCGCATCCCCATCACTCACTTTTGCCAGATGCCGTCTTGCGTCGGCATCCATCTCGACTCGATACTTGCCGAGGCCGCGCTCGGCATCAGTCAGCGCGCGGTCGATCAATTCCTCCAACTCCTCGACCCGCAGCGACTCGAGTTGAAAAACCTGCGAGCGCGAGACCAATGCGCTGTTCACATAGAAAAACGGGTTGTAAGTCGTAGCACCGATCAGGCGCAGATTTCCGCTCTCCACATCTGGCAGGAGAATGTCCTGCTGCGCCTTGTTGAAGTGATGAATTTCATCGACGAACAAAATGGTTTTCTGGCCGGACGTTCGAAGCCGATTCGCGGCCCCCGCCACTACCCGCCTCATCTCCGCGACGTTGCTTTCCACTCCGCTGAGGCGCTCGAATTTCGCGCGGGTCATGTCCGCGATGATTTGCGCCAGCGTCGTTTTACCGGTGCCGGGCGGGCCGGACAAGATGACGGACGGCAGCCGGTCGGCCTCAATCGCGCGCCGCAAAAGTTTTCCTGGTGCGAGAATGTGCTCCTGCCCGACAAATTCTTCAAGGGTGCGCGGGCGCATGCGGGCAGCGAGTGGCGCCGTGGAGTGTATCGTCGGAGCTTTCGCCTTCTCGTCGTCGCCTTCGAAGAGATCCTGCACAAACAAAAAATACGGAGCGCAAATCGGACTGCACATTATATTCGCGCGCATGCGCAAGGCTCTTTCAGTTATCTTCCTCTTTCTTCTTACGCTTGAGCTCGCGGAGGCAGAGTCGCGGCTCCCGTTCGGCACGGTGTTTAAGGGACGCGACCGATTTGATCGTCTCGTTGCCAGCGCTCAAGAAGGGAATTGGAAGTCGCTTCCGGTCGGCGAACGAACCGCGACCGTGGGGCGCGCACTAGTCGGCACGCGTTACAAATCATACACGCTGGAGATCGACAATCGCGTGGAAGCGCCTTCGGTGAATTTCACCGGGATGGATTGCTGGACGTTCTACGAAATCGCGCTTGGTTTCGCTCGGATGCTCGATGAATCTGCGGAGAACTGGACGCCGGAGCGGATGCTGCATTACGTCGAGCTGGATCGTTATCGTGGGGGTCAATGCACAGGCGAATATCTCTCGCGGCTCCATTATCTGGAAGACTGGCTCGCGGATAATGATCGGCGCGGTCTTGTCGAAGATCTGACGCGCAGTCTCGGCGGCGTGAGCGTGCCGCATTCGGCGCGCGAGATGACTGTCGCCTGGCGGCATTACCGGTATCTGGCCGCGAATCGATCATTGCTTGGACCATTGCGGCAAATGGAATCCCGCGTCTCGAGCCGCCCGCTTTACCAGATCCCGAAAAGTCGCGTCGCGTCGATTGAAGGGAAACTGCGCAGCGGCGATATCATTGGCATTGTTTCACGGGACGGCCGGCAATTGTTCTCCACTTCCCATGTTGGATTGGCGCTTCGCGCTGCCGATGGCTCGCTGCATTTCATGCATGCATCATCGCCGCGCAACTACGGACGCGTGGTGGTTGATTCGACTCTCTCGAGTTATCTTAATCGTTACCGCAGCGACTCTGGAATTCTCGTCGCCCGACCGCTGCGTTAGCTAAACTTCGTCCTTAAGTTCGCGCAGAAGCCGCGTAAGTCGTTCCACAGCCGTTTCGGCGTCGGGGCCGTTTGCTTCCAGAGTCACGGCCGTGCCGCAATCGACATTGGCTCTCATGACATCGATCAGGCTGGCCGCAGAAAAACGCTTTCCATCTTTTACGAGCCAGATTTCGGAGCGGAAGCCACTTGCCCGACGAACGAATTCCGCGGCTGGCCGTGCGTGCAGGCCGAGCTCGTTGGTAATACGCACTTCTCGGCGAGCGGTAACGTGCGGCCTTGTTTTCATAACGGGGAGGCTACATCCTTAATGTTGTCGTTGGCGCCATCTGAGAGTATCGGTCCTCGGTTTTAAAAGATGAGTTGCAGGCGCAGGAAAACCTCGTCGAACTGGTCAGCGCCAAACTGCGGGTGATTGCTACGGAAATCGGACCAGGTGTGGATGTAGTCGACCATCAGCTTCAGGTCGTCTCCGTGGATATAATAGTTCACGCCGGCGGTAATGGAATGAAGGTCCTCATTTACGGCCTGGCCGGGGTCGAAGCTCTCCCACTCTCCCACTTAGCCACAAGCTGGAGTTTCTTGGGCACGACGAAGTAACCGCCA
The DNA here is from genome assembly GCA_003169695.1 of Spartobacteria bacterium. Lineage (GTDB taxonomy): Bacteria > Verrucomicrobiota > Verrucomicrobiia > Chthoniobacterales > UBA10450 > AV80. The sequence goes on along the minus strand of PNAS01000081.1, from coordinate 77,139 downwards.
GCGATGTAGTAACCGTGAGCATCGAAACCCGTGAACGCCGGAGCCCGCGACAGTGCGCGGCCGGATTCGCTCGTCCAAATACTCGCCTACAACATCGAACGGCCCGAGGTGGAGCGAAGTATCGACACCATAGCCTTCACGCTCGTCGGCAGATGGTAGGACGAATGACGAAAGTGAGCCGTCGCCGCCGACAATCAGATTCCCTGCCTGCGAAACATTCGTCCCCTTGTCATCGCGGCTCGTGAAATAATCGCCGCGGATTTTCGCGGAGTGAAAGTTTTTACGGCGAAATCCAATGGGTCGCCGAAAGATTTCCGGGCGCTTTGTTACGGCAGCACGAAATCGCCGCTGCGGACCTATTCGATCGGCGCGATCGCCGGAAGCTCGGTCAAGAATTTCGCAACCTTGCCCCAGCCCTCGCTCTCGGCGCGAATCGTGCCGATGTGCTAGTGCGAGACAACCCGCGTGCAGTACCGGGCTCATGTGGAGGCCCACGAGCGCCGGATGTGGCGAACGGGGCTCGTCCGTTCCCTTTGTCTGCAAAAGTGAAATTTGTTGCCGTCTTCGTAGCCTTCGGGGGCCCGAAGGAGCGCGTTTAGCAGCACAACCACACCGGCGGCGCTCGCCAAGAGGCTAAACGCAATCAACGTTTCCCCTTTGTTAGCTCCCTCTTTTTGCGAACCGGCGCCCTGCACCGATTCGACAAGGTGGCTGCCGACGTCGGTGCTAGACTTCACCCTCCCGCCCTGCGCGACTGCTTCTGATGAGAAGTCCGCCCCCGTTGCTTCGGCGCGGAGCGAAGCACAGGAAACGATGGAACAAACAAGTGCGATTAATTGTGTTGTTTTCATGATACACCGGGTTGAATTCATCTATACTTATTCAGTAGACATAATGAATGTCTATTAGAGCAATATGGATGACAAGCCTTTTTTAGTTTTTTTTGACCCCGGGAAACGAATGGTGATTTCCGGGCCCGGTTACCGCAGGGGGAAATCGCCGCGGACCTATTCGGCCGGCGCGGTCGCCGGAAGCTAGATCAAGAATTTCGCGCCCTTGCCCAAGCCGTCGCTCTCGGCGCGAATCGTGCCGCTGTGCATCTCAACGATGGCTTCCGGCCCTGCGCTTTTGGGATTCGTCCAATGCGCACAGTCAATCGCAAGCGCTGTCGAGATCGATCTCGTGGTTGCGTTGCCTCGCGAGCGCAAGGGCGAGGCGCGCACGACCAAGAGCGCGCCGCAAACGCCGGCGCCAGGCGACATCGCTGTGCTCGAGTCGAAAGCGCGGATCGATGCGCACGTGCTCGCTCCGGCAAAGGGAAATCGCCTGGGGCGTCCAGAGACGCCGGGAGATCGCGGACATCAGGTATGGGATTGGGATATTCTCCCGTCCCATATACGAAAGCACGAGGAGGTCGCGCGTTCGTTCACTGGCGCGCGCTTCCATATTCCACGCCGATTCCCCTGGTCGCAGCGTTGATTGCAGAACGTCTTTCTTCCACAAAGTGACCTGAAGGCGAGTCCGCCCGTCCGAATCGCGGGGAACAATCCCGAATCGATCGTTTAGCGGTACAAAATCGTGCTCCAGCTTTGACCGGCCGTAAAAGCAAAACGAAGCGGCATCGCGCTCGAAGGCGTAAGCAAAATCGGAGGCCAATTGCCCGCGTTTAACGGAGTCGTTCAGAAAATAATCCTCCTGCAGATAGAGAATATACGGCTGCGCGATCTGAGCGAGAGCGACCTGCATGTTGGACGCCCAGTCCCGATCCGGTCCAACTGTGATTGGTTGGAGGAAGTTCGAGCGGACTCGCAGACGGTTGACGATCAGAAAAATCGGGAACGGACAATCGCTCCAATGCTTACGGAAGAAGAAAACGAACGGCCGCCACGCGTCGAAGAACGCGTCGCAACTTGAGACGATGATCGCGACAGAGCTGGCGAAATCTTTCAGCTCCGGCATAGAGCAAGTCGTGCTCCAATGAAGATGCCCCCGCAAGAATTTTTCGCGGATCAATTTCGCTTACCCGTTTTTCCACCGAATTCTCGCAAGGCGGGCGGAGAGATATGTCCATGGTGGTTGCACGCTTTGCGTCGCCGGGGTATTATTAACGGTTCGGGGGCGTACTGGCTTCGACTCGTAGTTCGAAGCGCAGGCGGCATGTCGAGGATGGTTCGTTGGCCTCGTTAAAATCCGGACCAAAAAAAATAAACGCAGATCACCAAGATCTCGCTCTCGCGGCTTAATTGACCGCGATGTTTCCGGTTGGACGCCTGCTACGGCCGGAAACATGGATAGCAGGCTAATCGTTCGGCGGAGTGACCGCGCCGAGTGGTAAAGGAATTTCGCGGACACTCGGGGGCCGGCAGTGTGCCGGTGCAACGTTCGGCCCCTTAAAACTTAACATCGGATAAGCATGTAGAAGCTTGCGTAGAAAGCTTCGAGGACAGGGGTTCAACTCCCCTCGCCTCCAGGTCATTGATTTGTAGCTATTTATGAATGGTAATTCGTTGGCGGCACGTATAGGACCTCCCTTGTCTCTGTAGGGGCTCGTCAAACCTAATGATAAACCATAACTGTCTCGTCGCCCGACTGATTCTCGGGCTTTGTTCGATCAGTTGTCTCAATGGCTGCTCGGCTCTGCAGGGGCACTCGCCCACGGGCACTCCGGATCACGCGTTTATTGTTTACTGGCCGCCCCCTGAAAACAGTAAACAATTGCGCCTGGCAGTCAAAGATCTCATTGACATGAAGGGTGTGGTTACCACCGCCGGCTCCGAATATGTTGCCAAGACCAGTCCACCGGCTTCGCAGGATGCGCAGTGCCTGGAGCTGGCACGGGAGCGGAACGTGCAGATTGTGGGGAAAACGAATCTCACTGAATTTGCGGTGACGGTTTCTGGCAAGAACAGCTACTTTGGAACTCCGAGAAATCGCCCGGACGGCAAACACAAATTTATTCCAGGAGGTTCGTCGAGCGGTTCGGCGGTGGCTGTCGAAACCGGAATGGCGGACGTTGCCTTTGGAACCGATACGGCCGGGTCCATTCGCCTTCCCGCGGCTTGTTGCGGCATCTTGGGCTTGAAAACGACCTTCGGCCTCGTTCCCATCAAGGGAGTGTTTCCTATTTCACCAAAGCATTTGGATACCGTTGGGCCTATGGCCAAAGACATGACCCACCTTGTGCAAGGCATGGACTTATTGCAGAGGGGGTTTGCGGCCCGATACGAAAGTGCCGTCGCAGCCAAACCTTCGGCCAAAGACATCAGAATTGGGCGGCTCTACCTTGACGGCACCGACCCGGCAATTGACAAAGCCCTCGACGATGCTCTCGCCGCAAAGCGATTTAAGGTCATAAAACTCGATCAAGCCTTCAAGGCGAAATGGGAGCAGGCTCAGAAGGACGGAAAAACGGTGGCATTTGCCGACGTCTGGTTCAACGATCAAAAATATACGGACAAAAAAGGAGTAAGAGGCACGACCAAGACAATCATCAATCTGGGCAAACTGGATTCCACGAACAATTACAAGGATGCGCTGAAAAGGCAGGCTGCGTGGCAGCACGACCTCCGCCAGGTCTTTAAGAAGGTTGATTTTATCGCGCTGCCAACGCTGCAGAAGCTGCCGCCCAAATTTCCATTCTTCGGCCGGACCGTCGTGTTTGAATTGCAGGTGTTCAACACGCAAAACACCACGGCAGTAAACTTTGCGGGGAATCCCGCGCTGGCGATGCCGATACCGATGCCAGCGAAAGGGAAGACCGTTCCCGTCACCAGCCTGCAGCTTGTCGGACGGCGGTTGAGCGAGGCGGAACTTTTGAACGCGGGCCGCCTGATCGAATCCAAGCACTGACGACCTGATCGAGCGCAACGGCTGTGGAGCTACCATCGGTGCACCGAGTGGCAGGTGTCGGCCTACCGATTTGCAAAACCATGTGCCCTTCTTTTTCCATCAAAGCATTTTCCGTCGCCACGGCACTGCTGCTGACCTGCGCGGCGAGCTGGGCTCAGTCCGCGGACGACCTCATTGAAAAGGGTGATGTCTTCGCTCTAAAATTCCAGGCCGACGAGGCGCTCAAGGATTATCTGGCGGCGGAAAAACTGGAGCCGAAGAACGTGCGCCTCCTCGTGCGGATCTCGCGCGAGTATCGGCACCTGATGAGCGACGCCTCGAAGACGGAGGAGAAGCTTCGCCTCGGCGGGATCGCCGTTGACTATGCGAAGCGCGCCGCCGCCTTGGGGTCAAATGATCCGGAAGCCCAACTGGCCGTGGCGATCAGTTACGGCAAGCTGCAGCCGCTGGCGAGCACCAAGGAGAAGGTGGAGACCGCGCGCATCATCAAGAGTGAGGCGGATAAGACGATCAAACTCGACCCGCGCAGCGATCTAGCCTGGCATGTGCTGGGACGCTGGAACATGGGGTATGCCGAGATCACGGGCGTGAAGCGGGCGTTTGCGGAACTGGTTTACGGTAAGCTGCCGGCGCCGACTTACGAGGACGCAGCCAAGTGTTTTGAGAAAGCGATCGAACTGAAGCCCGACCGACTCATTCACTACATCGAGCTGGGGCGGGTTTATTCTCAAATGGGCCGAACGGCCGATGCCCGGCGTGTTATCACCAAAGGACTGGCGATGAAGGAGACGGAGAAAGACGACCCCGAAACAAAGCGTCTCGGACGCGAAACACTGGCGAAACTTCGCTAAGCCCAGTCAAGCCTGCGGTGCTGCCTTCGCTGTCGCGGCGAGGCCCGTCCCCGTGGGCAAGTCCGACAACGCGCCGTCGATGAACAGGTGATGCCAGAGTTGCGTCGCCACGACAGCCACGAGTCCCATTTCCACCGAGAGACGCGGCAGTGAACCGGCCCGCATCTGGCGAAAGGCTTTCCGCCAGTGGTGCACCGCCGCGACATCGAAATAGCCCGTGCGCCGGAGCGATTCTTCGCTCAGGAGCTGACCGACGAACGGCGGCTCCGGGTCCATGTGGAAACTGTCCAGCGGAGCGCGAAAGATGACCTTGTGGCGCCGGGCAATCTCTGGAGGTAGCCAGCGCTCCGCCACAAGGCGCAGCAGATGTTTGTCGCGGAATCCGCGCAGCTTCCAGCGGGGGTGCAGCCTGGCGGTGAAGGCAAAGACGTCCTCATCGAGGAACGGATACCGCACCTCCACCGAGGAGTGCATCGAGACACGGTCCCCCTTGGCCTGGAGAAGGTGCCCGGCCAGAGTAACGCGGGCTGCGACCCAGATGCCACGGTTGAGTGGATGCCAGCGCCTGGCACGCTCCAGATTGAGTCCCAGTTCTGCCCAGGGATGAGTCTTCTCCAGCACTTCCCGCATCGGCGCGGCATAGAAGCGAAGCTTCGAGAGCGCGAGCAGTCCGTAGGCATCGATCCAAGCGTTCGGGCCACCGATGGATTCCTCCACGCCGCGTCTCATCTCAGGTGGGTATTGGGGCACATGATTGAGCCGGAAATACGCGCGTCGCACCGCGTCGCTCAGCCGCATCCCAGGCACAAGATCCAGAACACCTAGCACCTTGGCGATCTTATACCAAGGATAGCCAGCCAGCCACTCGTCAGCCCCTTCCCCAGTGAGGACCACCTTCTGCCCGCAGGCATGAACGCGTTGGGCCAATTGCAGCAAAGCCGCGCACGACGTATCGATCACAGGTGACTCGGCGGCTTGGATCAGCCGCGGATAAGTCTCCAGCGCGTCGCTGGCGCGGAACTCCTGCACGATGGGCGGCTTGGCGCCGATGTGCCGCGCTGAGAGGCTGGCCGCGCTGAGTTCGTCGAGAGCGGGATCGTCAACGCGAATGGTGTAGGTGTTAACCGCCGGACCTTTGAGGCGACAGGCCATGGCCACAATCATGCTCGAATCCAGACCGCCCGAGAGATAAGCGCCCACCGGCACATCGGCCCGCAGCCGCATCTCCACCGCCTTCAGCAACACCTGCTCGAACTCATCCACCAGCTTGCGCTGATCTGCTCCCGGATCTTCATCGCCCTCATCCGGGAAGTCCATCTCCCAGTAGGTGCGCTCGTTGATGACGGGTGCCGCGCCGCCTTCGTTGCCCGGAGTTATCTGCAAATAATGGCCGGCAGGCAGGAGCTGCACACCTTCAAAACACGTAATCGGCCCCGGCATGGCGGTAAAGGTAAACATGTGATCAATGCCGCGCAGGTCGGGTTTGGCCGGCACCATGCCCGAGGCCAGAAGGCCCTTGATTTCGGATGCGAACAGAAGCCAGTCCCCTTGTCGCGTCCAGTAAAGCGGACAGATGCCGAAGCGGTCCCGTCCAAGAGTCAATTGATGCCGACGCACGTCCCATAAGGCCACGGCGAACTGGCCGCGCAGGCGCTCGAACATGCCTTCCTGATTCTCCTCCCACATGTGTGGAATGATTTCCGTGTCGCAGTGGGTGACCAAGCGATGTCCTCGCGATGTAAGCTCCGCATGCTTCTCGAGGTAATCGAACAACTCGCCGTTGAAGACCACAAACACGCTCCGGTCTTCATTGGCGACCGGCTGCTGGCCATCCGCCAAGCCGACAATGCTGAGCCGCCGGGAGGCCAGCGCCAGCCCAGGACGCTGGAGGTAACCCTCTTCGTCCGGGCCGCGATGCACCAACGCCTGGGCCATCCGTTGGACGATGCCCTCCGGCACCATTCGCAGCCCGGCCAGATCCAGCACACCCGCAATACCACACATTTGGCAATCCTTTAGTTCAGACCTTACCCGCCAGGCAATCGTTTTCTTAGCGGCTTTTCGAGCAACGGGGAATGTTTAAGGCCAGCGACTTGAGCGCGGTGAAGCAGCTCAACGTGGCCGCTGTCGTAGCCAAAACGACGGAGTCGCAATGGCGTTGACTTGTCGATTCATGGAGATTCCAGTTCCTTGAGCTCCCGGCGGAGTTCCGCCTTCAACTCGGCTTCCGTGGGCAAGTGTAACTTGTAACGACTGGCGAAAATCTTCCGCCCCTGGTCGCTGCTGAAGAATCATCGGCTGATCCATGTGGGATTGCACCGGGCTGACCTATAACTTCCGGAGCGAACTCTTTATGGCTTCTCGTGATCCTTTGAAGTCGGGCGACGATACCGCAGAACTTCGTCGGCGGGTGGCTACCGCCCTGCAAAGGAGTGAACTCGCTGATATCTACAAGCAATCTTGAAAGTTTGACTAAGAAGGCACATCAAATCGTGGTTGAAAGGCAGATCCTTGGAAAAGGCTTTCAGCAAATCCTTAGCGTCTCCTCCCTCCACGGAAATTGCGTTCTGCCGCTGCGAAGAGCGAGAGAGTACGAAAAAAGCGCATCCAAGACCGGAAAGACCTAAACCTGTCAAGACTAAGGAGCCGTTCAATCCGAAACGTTATCCATCGTTTTTCAATATCAAGACGGGCAAGGGCGAATCCCTAATCAGTCTTCCCGAAGGCGAGGAAAAGACGGTTCAGTTCGCGACGGATGTCGAGGATAATTATTTTGACCGATCCGAAGATCCCGATGAATTAAAAGTCTCCGTCCTACAATTTCGTCAGAATCAGCAGGGGGCGGTACTGCCCCTGGCCCGGCCGACGAGCCGGATAAGCTTATCGACATCCGTAAATCGAGTCCAAAAGAAGGGACAATAAAAATTGGATTTGGCGCGACTGAAAAGCTCAATGCCGGAGACGAGGTAGAGATCCGAGCTACGCTTGGTGGCCCCGAAGATTTGGAGTGTCGGTTTTGGTTAAAGGTCGTTGCTCCTCAACCTAAGGCGAAGGAAGTCAAAAAAGAGGAGCCGAAAGAAGAACCGCCTGGATTGCCCGACTACACGCTGGTTTACAAAGAAGCGCCTTCAGAAACTCCGGGCGCCATGACTTGGGACAAGGTTGGAGAGAGCGCCGTCGACACGAGTTTTGAGGTTGTGATGCATCCATTCCTTAACGGCGAGGGCAACTTAGAGCGCATCTACATCAACAAGGATAGCCGAGTGCTGCGGAACCATCTCAGCAAACAAGGCAGCCTTAGCGTTGAGAGCAAGGAGCTCGCCGAAAAGAAATATATCAGTTCCGTTTACTTCCATACCATCTTCCTCTTTAGCATCACAAAGAACCGGAAATACGAGCTGAAACAAGCCGACAAAGAAGTGGATGTCGGCGACTATCTAAAGGGTTTTCAGCAGCTATTACGCTGACTTTCTTCTCAGTTTCGGGTCCGAGCAGTTGATGGCCTCGCTGGCGGATTAGAGGCGAGAGCCTAACCAAAGCCTTTTCCGATGAGAAGAGAAAGCGAAGCTTTCGGTTATCGGATCATTGTTATTTGCGAAGTGCGGAGAAGGAAGCTTGGCTGAAGGCGATCTGAAGAATTGATTCGTTCACTTCACCTCGCCCCTCGGGTTATGTGATCTATGTCGCTCAACTCCCGTCGGCTTCGAAAAAGAAAACGGTATCAGTCTGTGAATCTCGCTCTCTTCTCCAGCACATCGATTGTCCTGGTCAAAAGACCAAATTAGGACACTACCACAGACGTGGTTCCGTCCAGGGAGGATCGCTTCAGGAGACGTTCCGCTAGTCGTGTATTTTCAATCCCCGCTTCCAAGATTTTGGAAATGCACAAGACACGCATGGTAGGGTTGGTAGTGGTACAGTTTGAGCGCCGATCGGCGAACAAAAAGTTGCAAGGGAGCAACTCTGAGCGAAGCATTGCGACATGGCAAAGCGCTCAAGCAAGCCCGACGTAAATCAGATCGCCGCTTCAATTGTCGAACAGACCACGCGAGAGAAGAATCCTGCCGCAGTAACATTGGGTAGGCTCGGCGGTTTGAAAGGCGGGAAGGCGAGGGCTAAGAAACTAAGTGCTAGTGCTCGGCGGCGGATTGCTAGAAAGGCCGCTGCCGCTCGGTGGAAGCAACCGCTCCAAATCAGCAGCGGAGACCTCCTCATGCACGGAACCGCGAACGCACTTTCCGATAAAATCATTACACCCTCGAATACTCCGTTCCGTTGCTCTGTCTCATTGCCAATCATGAATAAAGAAGGAATTGCCATCATCGGGATCGGCTGCCGCTTCCCCGGTGGCGCGAACGACACGGAATCATTTTGGAAACTGCTCGTGGAAGGCCGTGAGGCGGTTTCTGACGTGCCTCCCGATCGCTGGAACGTGGAGCGGTTTTACGACGCTGAGCCCGGACTGGTGGGAAAGACCATCGCCAGGCGCGGAGGATTTGTGGATGGGCTTGACCAGTTTGATCCGCAATTTTTCGGCATCTCGCTGCGGGAGGCGCCTTACGTGGATCCACTGCACCGGCTGCTGCTGGAGACAACTTGGGAGGCGATTGAGGATGCAGGCCTGGTTTTGGATCTGGAGAAGGGCACGGACATGGGTGTGTTCGTCGGGATCTCCCATAGTGACTACCAGGGGATTCAGCACACCGCTACGGACCGTGCCGGCATCAGCGCGCACACATCCACAGGCACCGCGCACAGCATCGCCGCCAACCGCATTTCGTACTGCCTGAATCTGCGCGGCCCAAGCATCGCGCTGGACACAGCATGTTCGTCCGCGCTGACGGCGGTGCATTTAGCTTGCGAGCACATTTTGGCGGGGCGTTGCAAAGCGGCGATCGCAGGTGGCGCGACGGTGCTGATTATGCCCGATGGGTTCATTGGATTTTCCCAGGCCGGGATGCTGTCGCCCGAAGGCAAATGCAAGGCGTTCGACGCCTCGGCCAACGGCTTTGTGCGCGGCGAAGGTGCGGGCATGGTGCTGATGAAGCGGCTTTCCGACGCCCTTGCGGACGGCGATCCGATCTATGCGGTGATCGTTGGATCGGCCGTGAATCAGGATGGCCGCACCAATGGCATCTCTCTTCCCAGTCTGGAGGCCCAGGCGCGGCTCGTGCGCGAGGCGTGCGCGGACGCAGGGATCATCCCATCGCAAATCGGCTATGTCGAGGCCCATGGCGCGGGAACGGCAGTGGGCGACCCAATTGAAGCTCATGCACTGGCTGAAGCACTCTGCGCAGGGCGAACAGATGAAACCGCACTGGTCATTGGATCAGCCAAGACGAATCTTGGCCACTTGGAAACCGCGGCAGGTGTGGCCGGACTGGTGAAGGCGGCACTGGTGTTGAAGCACGGGCTCATTCCCGCCAGCCTTCATTTTGACACGCCCAATCCAAACATCGACTTCGCTTCGTTGAAACTCCGGGTGCCTGTGGTAGGCGAACCGTTTCCCGACACGGGTAGTGTTCGCATGGCGGGCGTCAATTCTTTTGGGTTTGGCGGTGCCAATGCGCACGTGATCCTGACGGAAGCGCCGTCACGTCCGCAGCCGGCGCCTTTCGCCCATGAGGCGGAACGCGCATGGCCGTTGATGCTCTCCGCCCGCTCCGAGGAAGCGCTGCGAGCCGCAGCCTCGCAGTTGAGCGCGTGGCTGGAGGATCATTCGAAGTTGAATGGCAGTTCGCCTCTGCTGCCGGACCTCACTTACATGCTCGGAGCGCGGCGCAATCACCATTCGCATCGACTCACCATGACCGCGCGCTCGGTGTCCGAGTTAGCGGCTGAACTCAGCGCTTTCTCAACGGGACAGCCGGGACCGAAGCTGCGCACGGCCTTCACGCCGCGGTATGAGAAGGCGGCACGCGTCGCCTTCGTCATGAGCGGGCAGGGCCCGCAGTGGTGGGGCATGGGACGCGAGCTCATGCAGCATGAACCGGTGTTCCGTCGGATGATTGAGGCTTGTGACAAGGCCATGCGTCCGTGGGCGCGGTTTTCGCTGATGGATGAACTCGCGCGCCCGGAAGCCGGCTCGCAAATGCAGCGGGCGGAGATCTCGCAGCCTGCAATCTTCGCCATGCAGATGGCGCTCGCGGAGCTTTGGAAATCGTGGGGCGTGCAGCCTGCAGCCGTCGTGGGCCACAGTGTTGGCGAGGATGCTGCGGCGTGCTTGGCTGGCATCCTCAGCCTGGAGCAAGCAGCAAAGATCATTGTGCATCGCGGGCGTTGCATGGATGAGTACGCACCGTCGGGCGGAGCCATGCTCGCAGTCGGCATGAGCGCAGACGAAGCGCGGGCGGTTATCGCCCGGCATGATCGCACGGTGAGCATCGCCGCGTTCAACGGCCCTCGTTCTATGACGCTGTCGGGGTTGAAGACTTCACTGGAGGTCATCGCTGCCGAGCTGGAGTCGCAAGACATTTTTGCCCGGTTCCTGCAAGCGAGTCTTCCCTTCCATCATGCGATGATGCAACCCGCCGCAGACGCACTCAAGGCGGCGCTGGCCGATTTGTCGCCGCAGGCCGAAACCATGCCGTTTTTCAGCACCGTCACCGGTCAGCGGCTCGCGGGGGAATCTTGCGATGCCGGTTACTGGGCGCGCGGGGTGCGGCAGCCGGTGGAATTTGCTTCAGCGATCGCCGCGCTGTCTGAGTTCGGTGTGGATGCCTGGGTGGAAATCGGTGCGCATCCGGCCTTGGTGCGTTCGATTCAGGAATGTCTTGCGGAGCATGGCACCAAGGCGGCCGTCCTGGCCTCGACACGACGGGAGCGCGAACACGAGTCGTTGCTGGAAACGGCGATGGAACTGCACCTGGCAGGTGTGGTACTCGACTTTGCGGCAGTCACGCCTTCGCGGCAGCTTCTCGATCTGCCAGCCTACGCATGGGACAAGAGCCGGTGGTGGCATGAGTCCAGCGACATGCGCGAAGGTCGTCTGGCACCGGGTGGTCGCGGACTGCTCGATGTTCGGCTGTCGCGGGCCGCCCCGACGTGGATCACTCGGCTTGATGGCCGCCACATCGCTTTCCTGAAGGACCACCGCGTTGAGAATCTCATCGTGTTTCCTGCCGCGGGCTTCGTTGAGATGGTGCTCGAAGCAGGAACGCAATTGTTTGAGGGAAAATCGTTCGTCGTGGAGGATTTCGAAATCCGCAAGCCTCTCATCTTGCCGGACCCGCCCTCCGGGCTGCTTCTGGAGCTGACCTACGATCCTAATGAGCGCACGTTTGCTATCCAGAGCCGGTTTGAAAATGGAGCCTCGTGGTCGGTGCATGTCGTGGGATCGATGCGCGGTGAACGGACCGGATCGGCCTTTGCGGAATCGGTGTGGGAGACCGCTCAGGCGCCTGGTTTGGAAGCCGTGGGACTCGGCACCTTCTACGGCCACATGAGCGATATGGGACTCTGCTACGGTGAGGAGTTCCGGCCCATCCGCGAATTGTCGGCTGGTGCTGGCAGGTCGGCGGGCAGAGTTTCGTTGTCCGATGCGATTGCGCATCGTGCGGGAGAGTATCCGCTGCACCCGGTTCTCTTTGATGGCGCGCTGCAAATCTTTTCCGCCGGAGCTGCGACGATTGAAGGACGAACCGCTGGGCTGAGGCTCCCCGTGCGCTTCGCCAGAATTTTGTTTCTTCGCTCTCCCGGAGCCTCCAGCTTCGTGCGGGCCGATGTGCGGCAAATGAACGACGAATTCGTCGAAGGCGGCATCGATTTATATGATGAGGCGGGCAGGCCCTGTGTCCGCATTGATGGCTTCCGTGCGATCAGTGTGGAGGGCGCACGCCGCTCTGGCAGGACAGGAAAAGGTCGTGACCTGATCTATCACGTCGCGTGGGAAAAAACAGCGGCAGCGGCCAAGCCCGCGCATCACTCACCGGTGCCTTTGGACCGCCTGCACGACGTGGCGCAGCATGCCCTAGATGAAGTCCTCGACATGCGGGGGCGGGGCGATCTACAAGCCGCCAGCGCAGCCGGAGATGAACTGACAGCGGCGCAGGTCGCCCGCGGCTTGCGGGAGATGGGCGCAGGGACTAGCTCGGACGGAATTTTCACGGCGGACTCGCTCGGCGTGGCAGAACCAATGCAACCGGTGTTCGCGCAGTTGGCGAACAGCCTTGTGCAAGACAACCTGCTGATCAACGAAGGTGATGGCTATCGGCCAACCCCGGCGTTTATGATTGCTGCGGACTCCACGCCAGAGTTGTTTCGCTCGGGCATTTCAACGTATCCGGGCCATCTACCAGAGGCGTTGCTTTGCGCGGCCACCTGCGCGGAACTCGGTCCCATCCTGCGTGGCGAGAAGGATGCTGTGCAGGTCCTGTTCACCAGCGGCGGGCCGGAACTTCTGGATCAGTTTTACGGAGACGGGCTCGTCACCAGTCCGTGGCTTGCGGCCATCGCCTGTGCAGTGGAGGAAGTCGCCCGACATCTTCCCGAGGGGCGAGGACTGCGCATCCTGGAGATTGGTGCGGGCACGGGTGGACTGGCATCGCAAGTGTTGCCGCTGATCGAGCGTGGACTGCACTCCTACGTGTTCAGTGATGTGTCCGCAGCGTTCTTTCCTGCAGCGAGACAGAAACTGGCGGCCTATCCCGAAGTCGAATGCAAAGTCTTCGATCTTGAAAAGCCAGGCATTGAGCAGGACTTCGAAGCAGGCACATTCGACATCATTCTAGGCACCAATGTGGTGCATGCGGTGAGCGATGTGCGTGTCGCGCTGAGCAACATTCATGACCTTCTGGTACAAGGTGGGAGTTTGTTGTTCGTTGATGTGGCCACACCGCATTTGTGGTTGAACGCGGTCTTCGGTCTGACCAGCGGCTGGTGGCGTTTCACCGATCGCGATCTGCGTCCCAACCATCCGCTGCTCCAGCGGTCGCAATGGGAAAAAGTGCTGCGCGATTCGGGCTTCAGCGAGACGGCGTCGCTTTCCGGGCTGGTCCGCTCGAAAGGGGGCGAAAGCCTCATTGGCCTCATGGCGCGCAAGGCATGGATCGAGCCGGAAGCGATGGCGTCGGCTGCAGTGGAGACGCCTGCGGAAAAGTCATGGCTCGTGTTTGCGGATGCGTCCGGGCTCGGTGACCAGCTCGCTGTGCAGCTCCACGCTAGCGGCGTTCGTTGTCGCATGGCTCATCGTGGGAATTCATTTACGACTGAAGCAACTGACGCGTTCACACTTCGTGCTGAGGTGCCCGAGGATTGGAAGCAGCTGCTTGAGAGATGCATTGACGAAGCTCCAGAGCGTTTCGTCTTCTTGTGGAGTTTGGACGAGTCCGAGCCTGGCTCCAGCAAAGACGCAGCCTTGCTAGGCACCGATGCTTTGTTCCATCTGGCCCAGGCGCTCGAAGCCTTGCGTCCAGGGGCAAAGGTGCGCATTGATCTGGTGACGCGTGGAGCGCAGCCTGTCGGAAGACAGAACGTGGTGGCGGTGTGGCAAGGACCTGCCATCGGCTTGATGCGCGTGGTAGCCAACGAGCATCCGAACCTCACCTGCCGCGCCATTGACCTCCCGCCTGCCGCATCGGCGGCGGACAAAGTCATGCTTTGGGACGAGCTGTTTCAGAAAGACTCCGACCGCGAGATCGCCTTCCGGGGAGAGGCACGCTATGTCCGGCGCATCGGTCGCGGTCTGCCGCCACGAGAGCAGGTGCTTGATCGTACGGTGCCGGTTCGACTTGAATCACGCGAGCGCGGACTTCTCGGGTCGCTGCGCTTGGTGCCCTTCGCCCTGCACCCCTGCGGTGCGGGTGAGGTAATGATCGAAGTGAAAGCCGCTGGCATGAATTTTCGTGATGTGCTCAAGGCGCTTGCCCTTTATCCTGCAGAAACGGCGGACGCCCGGATCTTCGGCGACGAAATGGCCGGCGTGGTGAAGGCCGTTGGAAGTGGAGTCACCCATGTGGCACCGGGAGACCGGGTGTTTGGCCTCGCGGTGTTTGGCCTTGCGACCTATGCGATGGCGCGTGCCGGCGATGTACGCATCATCCCGGACGGATTGTCTTTTGAAGAAGCAGCGACCCTGCCGGTGGTGTTCATGACATCCTGGCACGCGCTAAAAACGGTGGCTCACCTGAGGGCTGGCGAGCGCATCCTCGTTCATGCAGGCGCGGGCGGTGTGGGCATGGCGGCGATCCAGATCGCGCACCACCTTGGCGCGGACGTGATCGCCAGTGCCGGCAGTCCGGCCAAGCGCGCGCTGCTTAATGTCCTCGGAGTCAAGCATGTCATTGACTCGCGTCGTGCAGACTTTGCGGAAGCGGTCATGGAACTCACTGGAGGCAAGGGCGTGGATGTGGTGCTAAACTCACTCGCCGCCGAAGCCATCCCCATGGGCCTATCGTGCCTCGCGCAGTTTGGCCGGTTTATCGAGATCGGAAAGCGGGACATCTACCAGAACTCCCGCATTCCCCTGTGGCCGATGCGGAAGAACGCGTCGTTCCATGTGGTCGCAATGGACGCGATCTTCAGTGCCGATGAAGAACAGACACGGCAGCTCTTGGAGAAAATTACCGTCCTGATAGTGCAGAACGCGCTGCATCCGCTGCCGTTCCGCTCGTTCCCGGCATGCCGCATTGACGTGGCCTTCCGTTGGATGGCTCAGGGCAAACACACCGGCAAAGTGATCGTGTCGTTTCCAGAGCCTTTTGTCGCCAGGCGCGGCGAGCCATTGGCTCCAGCCTTCGAGGTGAAGCCGGATGGATGTTACTTGATCACGGGCGCGTTTGGTGGCTTCGGCCAGGTGCTAGCCGAATGGCTTACTGATTGTGGGGCCCGACATCTGGTGCTCACCAGCCGAAACGGACCTGCCACACCCGAAGCGGAAGAGTTTTTGGCTAAACTGCGCGCACGCGGCGTGGACGTGCAGGTGGTGCTGGCGGATGCCGGATCGCCGGAAGACGTGAAGCGGCTGCTGACGCAGATTTCATCGGCAGGGAATCCTCTCAAGGGCGTGTTTCACCTGGCGATGGTGATTGACGACGCGCCGCTCGCATCGCTCACTCGCGAACGGATGCGTACCGTACTGGCACCGAAGGCACACGGCGCATGGCTACTGCACGAAGGAACACTCAGCACGGAACTGGATTGCTTTGTGATGTTCTCATCCGTTGCGAGCATCTTCGGAAACTCGGCACAAGGCAACTATGCGGCTGCCAATGCCTTTCTCGATTCACTGGCTCATCATCGCCAGGCCATCGGTCTGCCTGCACTCGCAATCAACTGGGGTGCTCTCGGCGGCGAAGGCTACGTGGCCCGCAATGAGCGTGTGGCCGAATACCTCACACGCCTGGGCCTAACGCCCCTGTCACCGGGAGAAGTGGTCGTTCTGCTGGAATCGTTCCTCTCCGCTGGCGTCACTCAGGCGATGGCTTTTCGAGTGGATTGGTCCAAATGGCGGCAGTCGTTCCGAGGCACCCAGGAGAGTCCTTTGCTGGAACATATCATTGCGGCGGGCGTCGAAGGAGCGGAGACCAGTGGCGCAAAAAGTGACTGGCGGCTCAAGATCGAGTCGTCTGCGCCGGAAGATCGAACCGACGTCATCGGACAAGCGGTGCGAGATGTCGTGGGATCGGTGCTGCGCGTCAAGCCGGAGGGTCTGCGGGCCGACCAACCGCTCACGGACCTGGGGCTTGATTCACTGATGGCCGTCGAGATCGAAAACTCGATCGAAAGCGCCATCGGCGTGGCCTTGCCACCAGCGAGCCTGATGCGGGCGCGCACGATCGGCCAGATCGCGACACTGATCGCCGAGCACATGGGCGGCAAAGTGTCCACCACTTCACCCTCACCGGTGGCACCGGCGGAGACGCCTGCGGAGGCCGTGGATTTGGAAGCGCTTTCCGACGAAGACATCGACCGACTGCTCGATGGTGACGTTGGTGCCGACAAAGCCGCGCCGGAAGTTCGCGCCTGAAACGCGCCATGTCGGGAGACAAACGCGCCCGTTTCAAGCAATGGCTGGAGAGCGGCGAAGCGCGACTTGAGCCGCTGACATTTCCCCAGCGGGAATTATGGGAGACCTCGCCTGTGCCAGTGGCGGACGTGTCCAACCACATCTGCGCCATCATTCAAGCGCGGGGCTTGCTGACGCCAAAGGGCTCCGAGGCGGCCCTGCAAAAGGTGGTGGACCGGCAGGAGGTGTTTCGCCTGTCGTTCCTTCCTGGCAAGGGCCAGCCCATGCAGATGATTCGGAATGCTGGCAAGCCGATGCTGAGGTTCCACGAACTCCCGGCGTCGCAACGACAGCCAGAAGCGATCAAAGAACTGGCGAAGGAAGTTTTCAGCAAGCCCTTCGATCTGATGCAGGGCCCGCTCTATCGCGCCGAGGTGTTCCGTCGCGCCGCTGATGACCACGCGCTGGTGTTTGCGATTCATCATGCAATTGCCGATGGCTGGACGTTGGGCGTGTTCTTTCAAGACCTGGTCGCGGCTTACATGGATGGGATAAGAGGAATACACGCCGGTCACCCTCCCGTGCCGCTTTCCTACACGGAGTGGGGTGCAGCTGAGCGTGTTTTCTGGCGGCCCGCGGAATTGGAGCAGCGAGCCACCTTCTGGAAATCTTGTCTGGCTGAAACACGGCGGCTCTGGAGCGCGCCAACCGGGCCAGAGGCGGCATCGGGGGAGCGGGAACGATGGGTGTCGCTCGTCCCCGCCGACCTTGGTCGCGCGGTGCGGGAACTGGCCCGACGCAATGGTGCCACCCTTTTCAGCGCGCTCTTGGCCGCGTTCCAGATCGCCCTGTCCAAGTGGACGGGCGCTGATGACATTTTGGTGGGCACGCCGGTTGCGAATCGAAGCACACAGGCTGTGCGCGAGACAATGGGCTACTTTTCCAGCATTGTGCCGCTGCGCGGCCAGATTGACCGGGAGCGGACGTTCTCCGACGGTCTTCGGGCAGTGCATCAGGCAACCGTCGATTCCTTCGCACACGCCATGCCCTTCGCCGAACTCGTGCGGGCTCTGGGCGATCCGGCGTCGCCTGGGCGTAATCCCATTTTTGAGGTGCGTTTCGCCCTGCAAAACCATCCCGCTCCGGATGCTGCTGTACCGGGTCTGTCGCTTCAGCTCAGGATACGCTCCACCGGCACCGCGCGTTTCGACCTCGGTTGCGAAATCAACGAGGAAGGTGATGGACTGGAGGTGGCATGGCTGTTCCGGCGGAATCTGTTCCCCCTTGATGACATTCAGAACCTGAGCCACATATATCAAGCCGTGCTGGCAGGCGTTTGCCGATCACCCGAAAGCCGGACCGACGCGCTTATAACCAGTTTGTGATCAATCCTGTGAAAGCAATAGAGAAATCGATCGAGCCGCACCAGCCCCATTGGGTGAGCCGTTCGGCCTTCCAAGTCGTTATCGTCCTCTTTTTTTTCACCGAAATAGCGCTGGCTGCTGTCTTGCATAGCGAATCATCGGTCTGGCTGGCAGTGCCGCTCGTATTGCTTGCCAGCCATCTTATGCACGGGGCTTTGGTCGGTTTTCACGAGGCATCCCACGGCCTCCTCAGGCGGAGCCGCCGCTTGAATGAAGTGCATGGCATCATCCTTGGGGTCATGAGCTTTACGAGCTTCAGCCTCTACCGCGCCGCGCATCAATCGCATCACGCAAATCTGGCCACCGAGCGTGACGAAGAACTCTGGCCGTTCGTCCATCCTGGGATGCCACGATGGGGCAGGGTTCTCGCCGCCTTTCTCGAACTCACCGCCGGCTTACTGTTCACGCCGTTTTTATTCCTGCGTACTTTCCTGCGTGCCGGTTCGCCGATTCGCAACAAGAAGGTGCGTAGGCGAATTTGGGCTGAACTGGCGCTGATGGTCGTCGTGTGGATCGGGATCGTATCCGCAGTCACATATTGGCACGCGTGGCGATATTTTTTGTGGATGTATCTGGTGCCTGCGATTTTGGCCGCGAACCTGCAAAGCTGGCGTAAATACATCGAGCACGTCGGGCTGGCTGGCAGCACGGTGAACAGCTCCACCCGGAGCATTGTGGCGCAGGGCTGGCTCGGCCGACTCCTGGCGTTCACCTTGCTCCATGAGCCTTATCATGGCGTGCATCACAAGCACGCCGGGCTACCGCATGCGGAACTGCCCCAGCTCGCTTCGGAACTCCTGCCCACGGCTCCCGAAGAACGGCTCCCCTACCGGAGCTATCGTCATGCATTGTTGGACATGCTCCGCAGCCTTGCCGATCCCCGTGTGGGTGCCCAGTGGCGCACCGCAAACCCAGTTCGAACATAGAGGACGCCTGTCTCCCCTCCAGCCATGAAGCCAGTTTTGCCCGACTCCGATCCCGCCGCATCAAAGGATTGTGTGTTCGAGGCGGTCGGACTGAAAAAAGAATTCGATGGTGGTCAGGTGCAGACCCCGCATGGCGTGGACTTTCAGATCGCCAAAGGAAAATTCGTGGCCGTCATCGGCCCGAGCGGTTGTCGAAAGACTACGTTGCTCCAGATGCTCGGCGCACTCGACCAGCCCAGCTTGGGAACCTTACCACCGCGGTGAACATCGGCGGCAGATGCAAGGCCTGAAAAATAAAGCCGATCTCGCGGGTGCGGTAGGCCAATGGATCGGGCAAATCGGGAATCGAGTTTCCGCGATAGTGCGCTTGCTAAAGTCCGTGGGGGCGGATCATCGCCTCGGCCATTTTCCCGCCAAGCTGTCTGGGGGAGAGAGCCGACTGTATCAAACAATGAAGATAAAGAGAAAAAGCGTTCCAGTATTGTTCGTTATGGCGTTCCTTTCGCCATTGTCTGCGCCGGCCGTAGAAGTGACCGAATTTGAAGCGACCGCACACGGCTTTCCAGCATTGCTGGATTCGAATGGAAAAAAGCTGGCTGACGGCGACTTCGCGCAATGGATCGATGACGGGCACCTGCACATCACGATCACCTACAAATTTGAGCGCGGAGATCGCACCGAGGAGAAAGCAGTCTTTCGGCAAAAGCCCGAGCTCATTCAGGAAGAATGGTCGTGGCGCGAGCTTAAGGGCGAGCAGCTCGTGCGCCATTTCGCGGTGGACTTCAAAACACAAACGGCCACGGCGCAAAAACGTGAGAAGGACGATTTGAAGAATTGGTCGGAGAAAATCGACGTGCAGGCTGGCCGCACGTTTGCTGGTTATGGTTTCATGCTGGCGCTACAGAATCTCCGTCCACGGCTTCTCCGCGGAGAACAGATCGAACTTCAGGCAGTTGGTTTCGCACCGAAGCCGAAGATCGTTACAGTGCAAATATCGCACGGCGGCGTCGATCAGATGAAGATGTCGGACCGGCTGCTGGAAGGCGATCGCTTCGTCATTCATACCAAAATCCCGGCGATCGTCGGATTATTTGTTCACTTGCCCGACACGTTAATCTGGCTGACCAAACCACCGGCCGAGTTTCTGCGTTGGGAAGGCCCGGTAGCGGAACCTAACGACCCAATCATCCGCGTCGACCTCGTTTCTGGGGCGGAGAGCGGCCCGGCTAAGCCGGTGGAAACGAGCGATGCTCGTTAGCGATTTCGGAAGCTGTCCGCCTCGTAAAACTTCAAACTGGAAAATCGGGGTGAGTGAGCTGGCGAACGAGGCGAAGAGCTTAATTCGTCGTCGTTCAAATAGGAGTGACGTCAGGTAGTGAGTCAGCCGCTTGGCGGAGGGCCTCAGCACCGATATGCGTGTAGCGTCGATTCATCGCCTCTGAATCGTGGCCAACTAGCTCCATCACAACGGCAGCTATTCCGGCCTCTTTCATCAGAGTCACTGCTGTGTGCCTGAGACAATGGAAGCTTAGGCCGCCAGCACTGCTGCCGCGCCCGCAGTCGGCAGGATTAGTGTCTTCCGAGTCTTGCGGGCGACCAATCGAATTTAGCTCTGCTCTAGATCGATGTTTTGCCAGGTGAGCATCGCGATGTCGCCAAGACGCTGTCCTGTATAGAGGCCAATCATCACCATTGAGCGCAGCTCCGGATCCGCGACGCGTAACACAGCCTTGATCTCATCGGATGTCTGTGAACAAGCCTGGACGGGCCTTCAACTCCCTCGCCTCCACCCCAACTCAGATGTTCGAAACTGGCCTCATCTAGAGGGCGTGGCCAAGGCGACGAAGAAGAGTAGATCGCGATCCAAGCAGGCAACGCTCTCATTGGTCATCTGCCACTCCTCTGGGAGAAAAAGCGCCGAGTTCGTCCACCCGGAGCGAGAGTCGAACCGCGCATCGCCGAAGGCGGATTCGGCGCGTTCGAAACGGGTTCTCCCGTCACTCGAGGTCTTTTGCTCGCGCAAGAGAGAGTGGCACGGCTACTGCTAATAATAATTATAGGTAATATAGTCCGTATATTCTCGCCGCCATGAAAAGGACTCTTCTCCTCACCGCCGCTCTCCTCTCAATCGCCGCGTCATCCTCGTTCGCCGATGCCCTTCTGTTCACCGTCGACGCGACCCCTTACGACAATCAGATGGCTCGTATCCGGCCGGTGTTAACAGCCCCAAGTCGCACTTTTTCGAACCGCGTCTCGTTGAATATTGTGAATCAGTGGATGGGTGAGCTTCGCTCGATCCCCTACGGTTTCACAGCGGTGTGGAAAACTCCCGCCGAAGCCCAGTCGGGTGCACCCGCAGATTGCAAAGCCAAAGCGGTCGCTCTCTACGAGAAAATGCAGGCAAATGGTGCGACAAACGTTCGGCTCGTTATCGGCAAACGCACCTCCAGCAGCCGGCAGACGCACGCCTGGTTGGCTTGGGACGCGCAGGATGGCAGTTATGTTCTCGACCCGACATTCAACTGGACCGCGTGCACAGCGGTCCAGGCGGGAAAGAGAAATTATCAACCTCTCTACGCCTACGCGGGACGGAAGAAATTCCGCGCCGCCTCAACGCTCTTCGCTCAAAACTAGCTGGTTACGCAGCTATTCTCTATTTCGAGAGCGGTTTCTCGTGTAGAGACCGCTCTCGTGCTCTTGTGGGCCTTGCATCGAAGCCGCGAAGGGTGTCGATGGTATCATTGCGGTCTGCTCTTCCGGCAATATGCGCCATAGCTTTCGGATGGGCCGCAATACCGACCCACTCAACGCTGTTGCGGCTTGGAGACGGCGATGGCGGCGGTCTCGCGATTGCGCTTGCGGAGCCGGCAGTTGATCGTGTTCACCTTCTCCTAGCGAATGAAAGCCGTTCTTGCGCTCACTTTATGTCTGATGGCGTCGTGTGCCGGCTTGCGGTCGAGCTCTCCGAGAAGCCTCGTGGGAGAGTGGCGTTACGCTGACAAAATCCAAGCCTGCCATTATGTTTTCAACCAAGATGGCACCTTCAAGGGCGAAGTGGTTTACCACGCGAAACTTATATCGAAGTTTACCGGCCGCTGGTCGGTTGATGGCGACACCCTGTTTTACACCTATATCAGCGATGCGCTCGACAGAATACCTGCCGGCGCGACTGACCGGGACAATCTTCTAAGCGTTCAGAGGGGGTTTTTCATCATCGAAGCGGCTGACGGCAGCAAGCGCAAATACCTTCGAATTCGCTAGCGAAAAAGATTCACAGACATCGGCAAGACGCGCGGCGCGTCAGCCATTGGGCGTCCCGCTACATTTCGTTTGCTATTTGGTTGCACGAGCGGCCAAATCTTGGAATTCTCAAGATAAAGCTTTCCTAGAAAGGAAGATTGGTGCTATAAAAACACTAATAACCATAATCATTCGCAGTTTCCTTGCCTCGCGGACGCCTCGGTATCCATGAAAAATCATTTATTCCGCAAAATAAGTTCTGTTTCCTGCGCGGCTTTGTTGGTCTGCGCTTCTACGGGATGTCAGCAACGAGTCGTTCTTACTCCTGGAGAAGATGACCTCGTCGTGCTCAACGGATGCGTGGTTTCTGCATGCAACTATCTCGCAGTCGTGAAAGCACAAAATACGCTCGATCGGAATTTCTGGGCCAAAATCCTTCTTGTTCGGTTCGACCGTCATCCGGCGGGGCACGCCTATTGCGTTTGGGAAACCGAAGGCAACATCTATGGTTACGATCGTAACTCGGGTGGGTTTCCGATTCCGGTATACACACGCGATCCGCGCTCGATCGCTATCGTCCTCGCGCAGGAACTTTCGAAATTCTTGCACGAACCGCTGGCCGTGAGTCAGGCGGAGTTCATTAATTCAAATGAAGCGGAGTTATATACTTTTAGTTCGCTCGAGCAGAAAGCGCACTCTTCGTCGATGGCGCTCGTTGCCCAAGTCGCGCCTCTCGCGAAGCCCTAGGGCCTCGCAGCGCGACCGGCAAAAAAATGCGTTCTGAGCGCGGCGAAATCCAACGGCAGGTGACGTTACCTTTTGGATTGAGGAAGTGCCGTTCTGGTTCATTCATGCACGCTCCCAGAGCTGGCGCATTGGGCAAAACACGTGCGCGCGCGGTCGTGGTAAACTTTATTTCCTAGACGAGCCGCCCCAGATTTTCTCGAGAAAGCTGACTCGTCCCGAGCCGACGTGATACGCTTCAAAATCCCCCGGATTCTTGAGGTAGTATTTTTGGTGATACTCTTCCGCCGGATAAAAATTCATCACCGGCAGGATTTCCGTGACGATCGGTTGCTGAAACTTGCCCGATTCGCCCAGTTTCTCCCTTGACGCTTCCGCGGTCTTTTTCTCCTCTTCGTTGCTGTAGAAAATCGCGGCCTGATAACTCAAGCCAATGTCGTGAAATTGTCCATCCGCCTGCGTGGGATTGATCTGCCGCCAAAAGATCTCGAGTAACTGTCCATAGGAGATTTGCGTCGGATCGTACGTCACTTGGATAGCCTCGCGGTGCTTCGTTCGATGCCCCGAGACTTTCTCATAGTTCGCATCGGCTTCGCTGCCGCCGGTATAACCGACTACCGTTTTGACGACGCCTTTTGCTTGATCGTATGGCGGTTGCATGCACCAAAAACATCCGCCGGCGAAAATAGCGGTCTTTGTGGTCGCAGGTGGCGTCGGATCAGCGGCTTCGCAGATGTTTGCGCCCGTGAACGTCGCGAGAGCGACAATTAAAGTGGCGAATTGTTTCATTATGTTAGTTGTGAGTTGCGCTGGTTCGTGTAATTCCGCATGGCGCCAGCGTTAGCGTTGCCAATAGTAACGGCGATCCGCTTCATCGGCTAATTTAGATGCTTCAATCCCGAGAACTTCCTGCTTTGGTTCCTGACGTGGAAATCGTTCCGGCGAGTTATTTTGCGCCGCTCGATTTGGAGGCCATCTATGGTCGAAGCGCTCCGATCGAGGTCGATCTTGGATGCGGAGACGGGTCCTTTCTCGTGGAAATCGCCGCGGCCAATCCGGCCCGGGATTTTCTTGGAATTGAACGTCTTTTCGGGAGAGTGCGGAGCACGCGCCGGAAAATTACGCAACGCGAACTCACGAACGCGCGCGTCTTGCGGGTGGAAACTTCCTATGCTGTTCGGCAAGTGCTGCCAGCGGATTCTGTCGCACTTTTCCATTTGATGTTTCCCGATCCCTGGCCCAAACGGCGGCATTGGCGCCGTCGGGTCGTAACGGAGGATTTTCTCGCCGCAGTTCATCGTGCACTTGCTCCGCGCGGCCTGCTGCGCATCGCGACGGATCAAATCGATTACTTCCGGGAAATCGAACGCCTCGCCGGTCAATCGACGCAATTTGTGATCAGCTCCGATCCGGAACCGCGTCGTGCGCCAAGCACGTTCGAAAAGCGATTCAGCCAATCTGGGATCTACCGGCTCGTGCTCCGAAAAGTTTCGGACGTAACATAGGTTCTCGCTTCCCATCGATCGCGGAAAACGCTGATTCGCACTGCACCGGTTTCGTCCAGACGAAAGAGCTTGATGCCGCGCGCGCCAACGCGCTCCACCCATTCGTTCTTAATTCGTTCGTTCTCCGGAAAATCGCGTGAGGTTGCCACAATCGCCTGTGGCTGCACGGAGTCGAGAAACGCTTCCGATCCGGAAATGCCCGAGTGATGCTGACCCTTCACGACAATATCGCTGCGCAGCTCGGGATAGTTTTTTGAAAGAAATTCTTCGGTCGCAACGCCGCTATCCGACATGATCAGCACTCGTGACTTGCCGAAAACGGCGAGTTGAATAACGAGGGCCTGGTCGTCGGCCTTGTCACCTTCGAACCCTCGTGGTGGGAAAAGAACCCTGGCCCTGACGTCTCGCGAGAGATCAAACTCGTCCCCCGCGGCACAAAGCCTGCGCGGATCCCCACTCCGCGCGAGCTCGGCGATGAACTTGCGGTGAATCGACGACCGATCCGGCGTGGGCGTATCGATTAATTGACGCGGATGAAAATCAAGCAGCATGCTGCTCGCGCCGCCTATGTGACCGGCATCTCCATGAGTCAGGATGAGGCCATCGAGCCGATTTACGCCTCTGGAACGAAGATATTGCCGCACGACGCGGTCATAATCACGGAGCGATCCAGTGTCGAAAAGCCAATCGCTGTTCGTAGTGCGGACGTGCACGGCGCCGCCGGATTTCAAATCGAGTGCATTAATTTCCATCCGCGCTCCCCTTGGCCAGTGCGGGTGCTCGACGTAAAGATGTCCTCCCGGGATCTGTGTGAAGAGATGGACAGCTCCAAGAATGATTTTCGTCAGAAACCAGTTCGTATTGTTGAAGATAATCGATAGCCACGTTGAAAGCGGTGCTGCGACCATCGACATCAAACCGCCCGCGAGAACGAAAAAAGCGATCGGAACCACGACGAGGTTCGCCAGCAAAGAGATCGGCGTAACCAAGCAATAATACCAAAGCATTAACGGCAACGAACCGATCCAGGCCGCGAACGAAACGGAGCTCGCGCGCGCGAGCCACGAAACGGAGCGGCCTATGATGCGGCGTCGCGCGCCAAATAAACTCTGCGGAAGAAAGGAATCCGGTTCGAAACGGCGCCGAAGGAATCGGTAGATCGGTTCGGCGAGGAGCAAGATTGCCGCCACGACTGAAAACGAGAGCTGGAAGCCTGCGGAAAAGAGTTCGTTCGTGTTCCAGCAAAGGATCAGCGTGGCCGCAGCCGCGAGGCTGTTAAGCGTGAACACTTTTTGCTCCACGAAAAAGCCGGCAAGTAACACCGCGCTCATCGCGACGGCCCGCACGCTCGAGGTATGTAAACCTGTCACAGCTGCATAAAAGAACAGTGCGGGAATGATGAGCGCCGTGGCCCATTTTCGCGGCAGACGGATGACGGTCGCCAGGATCCAGAGCAGACGCGCCACTATCCCGACGTGTAACCCCGCTACCGCAAAGAGATGCAGCGTGCCGGTTTGCTGAAACGGTTCCTCGATATCTTCCGGCGTCTGATGCCGCAAACCAAGAACCATTCCACTGATCGACCCCGTAACATCGTGCGAGTTTTCGAGGTCGCACGAGAGAACGGCACGCATCCATCCGCGTGCCTTCTGCGCCGTCCGAAGAATCAGACTACCGCCAGCATGGCTGAGGACCGCCCCGTTCTCAGGGTAGCGCACGATCAGCTCGCGCTGAATATTCTGCCGCGCGAGATACGATCGCATATCAAATTCGCCTGGATTGCGCGGCTCTGCCACGCGCTCAGCCGTGCCGAAAAGCTTAACCTCGTCGCCGAACTGAACCGCGTGTCGCCAGCGCGCGAAAAACATCGCGTTACACGGGCGCACCTCGGCGTCGATCTCAATAGATTCCGCCTGCAAGAGGAATGAAGCCGAACCGGTCGGCGAAATCTTCGGTTCGCTCACGACGGATCCAAGAACGCTGACGGGACGCGGTTTCTCTCCGAGTTCGCGTGCAAGGCGCAGCGCCGGCGAATCCCTCGTGCTCAGGCTGTGGAGGATAAAGAAGCCAGTTGCTACGAGCGTGTAAACCGCAAACGAATCGCGCGAAAGCAGCGCCGTCAGCGCCAGGGTCGCAAGTGCGATGGCTGGCACGAACGAATGATTCGGCGCGAAATCGGCAACAAGAATGCCGGTGCTCGACGCCAGAGCCAGTCCTATGAAAGGCTGGCGCGGTAGCGCATTCAGCAGCTGCATCGTTCCGGGGTGAGTGAAGACTAATCGCTAATGACTGCGTCCATGATTGCGTCGTGTAGCTCGATGGGGATCGTCGTCTCCACGAGTTGAAAGTCGAAGCAGATGCCGAGTTTGAATGCTTGTGCGGTGCGTCCCGACAAGAGCCGATCGTAAAAGCCTCCGCTGCAGCCGAGCCGGTGTCCCGAATGCAAAAAGGCCAGTGTGGGGACGTTGGTGGAGTATCTTCGCCCCCAGCGCGGATTTCCCTGAGGCGATCTCTGCTTCGGCCTTCATCGCCGTGAAAGGTTTTGATTCACCGATCCAAGCTTATATGCTTACGCAACAGTGCCGATTCCTTTTTCGAAAAAAAGCCGGAGGAACGTCGTTCGCCAGTCCTCGGAGAACGGCGCTGAAAATAAACGCTCGACCCGCATCAAGTTGCGTCCGCGCTCCGACTGGCACAAACGCAACTTTCTCACGACGGTTCTGATTCCCTCGCTTTTTACCAAGCGTGCCGGCGATCACGTGCAGCCGCATTTCCCGAAGATCCGCAAGGGCGAGATTTGCATCACTTGGATTGGCCACGCGTCTTTCTTGATTCAAACCCACGAGGTCAATGTGTTGATCGATCCGATCTGGTCAAAGTGGCTGAAGGTGATTAAGCGACTCAAACAACCGGGCTTCGAAATCCATCATTTGCCCTCGATCGATTTCGTCCTCGTGACCCATGCGCATTTCGATCATCTCGACCGGCGCACTTTGGCGCGCGTCGCAGCCGACCAGCCCATTGTCGTGCCGATCGGTGTCGGCAATCTGGTGCACGACCTCGGCTTCAACATCGTGCATGAGCTCGATTACTGGCAGGCCGTGAAGCTTGGTCCACTGGATGTTTCGTTGACGCCCTGCGCCCATTGGGGCGCGCGATTCCTCGCGGACTTGCATCGCGCGTTCGGCGGATTCGTCATCGCTGTCGATGGTCGCACCATTTTCCATTGCGGCGACAGTGCCTATTTTCCGGGGTTCAAGGAAATCGGTAAGCGCTATCAGATTGATATCGCGCTCCTTCCCATCGGCGGGTACGACGCGCCAACCGGTCGCGAGGTTCACATGAATCCGGAACAAGCGATCCAGGCCTTCGAAGAACTGGGCGGGAAAACTCTCGTACCGATGCATTACGGCAGTTTTCGCTTGGGATACGAACCGCTCGACGAGCCGCCGGCGCGCTTGCTTACCGCCGCCCGCGCCCGTGGTGTCGAAGATAGGGTTCTCGTGATGACCGAAGGCACGCCGGCGGTTCTATGACGGAAATTTTTCAGCCCGGATGAACACGGACGAAACACAGATGAGCAGATCATTCTTTCTGGATCCGTGAAAATCCGTGTTAATCCGTGGCTACATTTCCTCGGTGCGCTCGGAGCGGGAGCAATTGTTGTCGTGTTTTGTTTTGTGCTGCTCTGGCACGATCCACTTCTCTTTTGGAACGACGACTACGAGGTTTCGATTCTGCCCGTGTTCGCCGACGTGGCACGAAGCTGGTCCGAAGGGCATTTGCCGCTGTTGAGTCCGTACTCGTGGGTCTGCGGCAACCTCGCCGGTGAATTCCAGTACGGAACCTTCTCAGTCTTCGTGAATGCCGCCGTGGTTTTGATCTGGAAATTCCCGCTCTCATTTCCGCAGCAGGCCGCCGCGCTTTCCATGACTCATCTTTTCGTTCTCGGCATGGGCGGATACTTACTCGCGCGAGGGCGAAATTTTCCTTCTCCGCTTTCGATGATGGTCGCACTTGTGACTGCGCTCAACGGCTGGATCATTTGTTGGGGCGCGACGGACTGGTTCGGGGCGCTCGGCGCCTTCGCCTGGTTCCCGTGGGCGTGGTGGAGCCTGGAGCGGGCCCTGGATTCGCGTCGCGGTCCCTGGCGTTGTCTCTGGCCGGCGCCGTTTGTTTATCTGCTCGTAACCGGCGGTTTTCCCTACACGGTTTTGATGCTGGCGGTGCTGGCGACGTGGCTCTCTTTGAAGTCGTTAGGCCAAACCAGAAGACTTTCTTCGATCTGGCCGCTTATTATCGGCCTAGTCCTCGGATTCGGTCTATCTTCTCCCGCGTGGTTGGCGCTCTTTGATTATGTGCACGGTTCAGCGCGCGAGGCGCAGGATAGTGCGGGCCATTTTCAATGGCTGGTGCCGGCGTCCTCCTTGCCGGCTTTCATCCTGCCCAACTGGACGGTGAAGTGGGCGGACTTCTTCACGCGTTTGATGCCGCACACGGCGACTGAGATGGCGTGCGGATTGGTTCCGCCGATCGCCCTGCTTGCCGGGCTCGCCACATGCGGACGAGTTCTCGTCAGGCAAATCAAGTGGGAACTTGGCTTGCTCGTCCTGGTCCTGATTATTTCGATGCTGCCGAGTGCCAACGTGTTTCGGTGGAGCTTTCGCTGGCTGCCGTTTTTCCATGTGATTCTTGCGCTCTGTGCCGCCGAAGCATTGAGCTTACTCGATTCTCGGAAGGATGACGTAGCCGCTGAGAACGCAGAGGGAAGGAAGATCGCTGTGTCCTCTGCGGTTATTACTCCGGGGTTGTTTGGAATTGCGTCGGTCAGTTTAGCTATCGTTGCGTCATTGTTTTTCCGCACATCCGGGGAGCATGCCTTCCCATTTGTTTGGATCAGCCTCGGGATAGCCGCGGCTTGGGCGACTCTGGAAAGGACGGGATTGCGGAAGTGGCTGGCGGCCATCATTACGTTCGCATCGCTGCTCGCCACCTACCTTTGCATTTCTCCGAACTGCGGCGTTCCGAATTACAACCTCGATCAAAAACTCACTGAGTCTGCCCCGCTCGATGCGGGACGTCTGTATCTGAGCGTTTATTCCGCGCCCGAGTTTGCCTACCGTCTGGAAAAGAAATCTGAACCTTTCGGCACGACTTTGCGCATCGGCAGCACGTCGATTTGGGGCGGCGTTCACCTGCTCAACGGCTACAGTCCGATCAGGCCTTCCGGCGTGGCGCGGGAATTCTATTTCGCAATGCACGGCGAAATTCCTCCCGAGTTGGGCCAGTGGCTCCTGGAAAACGAAGGCGGACCTGACGGCAAATTGGCGCGGCTCGGCGTGGACGGGATCATCGTTGCCAACGAGATCGGTTGGAATCCTCAACCTGAGACTGAATGGGAGCTGGCGGTTGCCACTGAAGAAGGACGCGTCTTTCACCGACGCAGTGGAGCGCTGTCGCGGGTGCGTTCCGTGACGGCAATCGATTCCCGGCCTAACGAACACTTCGTGATTGCCAGCATTTCTCGCATCGTTAACGGGCGCAACCGGCTCCTGGCGGATGTGACGGTGCCACCGAATGGCGCATCCGCCTTACTCACGATCTCGCGGCCGTTCTTCAGCGGCTATCGCGCGAAGATTGGCGATGCCCTGTTGAACGTGGATTCATACCGCGGCCTGATGCCGGTAATCGAAATACCGGCCGGAATGAGCGGCCGGTTATCGCTCTTTTACCGGCCTTGGTGGTTGATCTACGGTGGCGCGATCTCGCTCGGCTGCCTTGTTTTCATCCTGCTCGCGGCCGTCCGCGCTTTGGCGATTCGTCCCCCACAGGCCGGTTAGTAAACGTCGCGCTTGTAACGCTTGTCGCTCTTCAGCTTTTCGACGTACTCGTTGGCCTCTCCAACGGATTTGCCGCCGTGTTCCTGCACGATCCTACGTAGCGCTGCGTCGACATCTTTGGCCATGCGCCGCGCATCACCGCAAACAAAAAACTGTGCCCCATCTGCATCGAGCCACCGCCAGATTTCCGCCGCATTCTCCAGCATCTTATTCTGGACATAAACCTTGTGGGTCTGATCGCGCGACCAGGCACAATCGAGCCGGCTCAGAATGCCATCGCGCTTGAATTGATCGAAGTCCTCTTTGTAGGAATAGTCGCATTTCTCTTTTTGTGCCCCGAAGAAGAGCCAGTTTTTTCCTTTCGCACCGAGTGCTTGCCGCTCCTGGAGAAATGCGCGAAATGGCGCGACGCCGGTGCCGGGTCCGACCATGATGATTGGGGTGCCGGGATCTTCCGGGAGATGAAAATGCTTCGCCGAGCTGGGATAAACCGGCACGGGAACGCTGTCCGCGCGTTCAGCCAGAAAGGATGAGCAAACGCCTTTGCGCTCGTGGCCGTGACTTTCATAGCGGACCACATCGACGATGAAATGCACCTGCTCGGGATAGGCGCGCAGGCTTGACGCCACTGAATAGAGCCGTGGCTGCAATTTCGTGAGCAGCCCAACGAATTCCTCGGGGCTGAATTTTACGGACGGATGCTCGTGCAAAAAATCAATCACCTCCATGCCCCAAAGGTAAGTATCGAGATCTTGTTTGCGTTCTGGATCGAGCAGGCCCCCGAGCAGAGGGGCAGCGGAAGCGCGGTGAGCGATCGCTTTCAAAAACTTCGGCGTAGGTTGCGTGATGGAATAGTTTCGCAGAAGCGCTTCGCGTAAACCTTTTTGAGTTTTTGCGACGGGAACCGGTTCATCGCCGTTCGCACCTATGAGGTAAATGATTGCCTCAACCAAATTGGGATCGTTGGTCGGATAGACGGCCATCGAGTCGCCTACTTCAAAGGTTAAGCCCCAGCCCGTGAGGTCGACCTCTAAATGGCGCGTCTCCTTTTCGGATTCGGGTCCACTCAAACGACGATTGACCACCAGTTTACCGGGAAACGGATTGCTCCGCGTGTAACGCGCAGTGGTCGTGGCGGGATTGGGTCGAGTAATAACTTCCGGCATGTCAGTTTGGTAGCGGCGATCTCTGCCCGGCGCAAATATTCATCAGCGCAGGAGCGGTTGAGCCAGATGGGCCGCGGTCAATACACGTCGCGCTTGTAGCGTTTATCGCTCTTCAGTTTCTCGACGTATACGTTCGTTTGCTCGTCGCTCTTACCGCCATGTTCCTGAATAATTTTCCGCAGTGCGGCATCGACATCCTTGGCCATGCGCCGCGCATCACCGCAAACGCAGAAGTGCGCGCCTTCCGAATCCATCCATTTCCAAATCTCCGCGGCATTTTCCAGCATTTTGTGTTGGACGTACGATTTGCCTGCTTGATCGCGCGACCAGGCACAATCGCAACGGGTGAGAAATCCATCTCGCTGATACTCTTCCAATTCCTCGCGGTAAAAATAATTGCAGTGCTCGTGCTGCGATCCGAAGAAGAGCCAATTCTTTCCCTTTGCTCCGACTGCTTTGCGCTCCTGCAAAAAGGCGCGGAAAGGTGCGATCCCTGTTCCGGGTCCCACCATGATGATCGGCGTGTTGCCGTCCTCGGGCAGCCGGAACTTCGAGGTATTTGGAAACACCGAAACGGGAACATTCTCCGCGCGTTCGGCCAGAAACGTCGAGCAAACGCCTTTGCGTTGCCGGCCACGACTTTCATAGTGAACAACGTCAATCGTGAAGTGCACTTGATTGGGCCGCGCCTTCAGGCTCGAGGAGATCGAATAAAGTCGCGGCTGCAATTTCGCCAGCACGTCGATGAATTCCTGCGGCGTCCATTTTATCGACGGATGCTCGATCAGAAAATCGATCACCTCCATGCCCCAGAGGTAAGCGTCGAGGTCTTGTTTCCGTTCGGGCTTGAGCAGGTCGTTGAGTAACGGCGCGGCAGTGGCGCGTTCCGCCACCGCCTTCAAAAACTTCGGGGTTGTCTGGGTGATGCGGCAATCGCGCAGCAACGCTTCGCGCAAAGTGGTTTCACGGTTCGGACTTTTCACCGCCTCGTCGCCTTTCGCGCCGAGCGTCTTAATGATTTCGTCAACCAACGCCGGATCGTTTGTCGGCCAAACCGTCATCGAGTCGCCGACCTCGTAGTTCAAGCCCCAACCGGTCAGATCGATTTCAAAATGACGCGTGTCTTTGCCGGAGTCCTCGCTACAGAGGCTGCGGTTGACGACGAGCTTGGCAGGAAATGGATTGGTGCGCGTGTAAGGTGAGGCTGCGGTCGTTTCAGGAGGCATATTTTTGCAGCGGCGGTCTAGGGCCGACGAAGATTGCAGGTTATTTGCTGGAGCGATCGGCGGTCATTAGACCGAGGCTACTGGAAAGCGTTATTCGCCGTCGTTGCCGATGGCGAGCGTCGGACAAACGTCCAGGGCGCGTTGCGCTGCGGCCGTTTCTTCCTCGTTCTCGGGTTGCTTGTAAAAGTAGACGTAGGTCTCGTCGTCGTTGTATTTCAAAAGATTCGGAGCTTCGTCCAAACACACACGGCAGGGTGTGCAGGTCATGTCCACATACCAGGGACCGGGAACGTTTTCGGGTTGTCTGCTTGCTTTATCGGCCATGGAAAAACTTCTACTGAAAACAGTCGGGGAGGGCAATGTCTTTCTCGGTGGATTGCGCCCTGCGGCTGCGGGATCGCGCGATGTTTATTTGGCCGGCGATGTGCTCGGAAGTGGACCCGGTTCGATCTCGGGCAAGAAATCCGGAGCTCCGGGCGTTGCCGTCGCCGCCGGTGCAGGCGTCGCAACCGGGGACAAAAACAGACCGCTCTTCGTCATTAACTTTCCATCGCGGGAGAGAACGTCTTCGACGCGATACAGATTTCCTCTGCGCGCCAAACCGTCCTTCGCATCACCAAATTCGGAATGAAGATAGAACCGTTCCATCTCGTTCAGGTGAAACGGCCGCGAACCGCGCCGGCCGAAGACAACGGTCTGTCCACCGGTTTCATCCACGACCCGGTCGCGTTCGAGTCCGCGTGAGACTGCGCGTGCTTCGCCTTTGGTCGGGTAGGTCGCGATCAATTTCGGGTTCGGTCGCGGACTGAATCCTTGCGCGCCCGCAACGGTATCGGGTGAGATGAGCTGCACGACGCGCAAACCGTTCTTGCCATCCGCGACGAGCGCGAATTGCGATGCGCTCACACTGCCGATTTGCACCGCGCGTGTGTCGTTGAGCAAGCCACCGGCATTGAACATCTGGTCAAGGCGCGGCCGTTCGGGATTTTCCACGTCGACAATCGCGAGTCCTTCGGGTCCGTTCGCCACGTAGGCATAGGTGCGCGCGACATAGAGCCGCCCGGGATTTCGCAACCGAACTAGCCCGCCCGAAACCGGCACCGGCCGATCCGGATCGGTAATATTGAAAACTTTCAGACCGTCATCGTCCGTGACGAAGGCATAACGAAATTGAATCGCGACGCAGTGTGGGTTGCGCAGGAAATTTCCCGTGAACTGACCCGCGAGCCGCGGATTCATCGGATCGGTGCAATCGATCACGAACAATCCGCGCGGCGTCGTCATATAAAGCCGATGGCCGGCGGCCGTAACGAAGCTTGCGCCCGTCAGGACACCGTCAGGATTGAACGTAACATCGCGCTGCAGGAAATTATTGTCCGGATTCCCGTCGACGAGGGTCGCGACGTTCGAGCCGACGAGGCCTTCTTCGCGATCGGAGACATAAACGAAGGCGTAGAACATATCGATGGGCTGCTCTTCGTTTTCCGGGAGCCTCACCCGCGCTGGATCAAGCGCGAGCGTGCTCGGCAGCGCCACGGACGTGGCGTATTTCGTATTCACGCGCGTGCGTTGCCCGAAGGGAGAAACCGGCGCGCTCACGATCCGTTCCGAAAATCCTTTCTGGTCGATGTTGGCGACGTCGAAGACTTCGAAACCGCCGGGCCCGTTTGCGGTGTAGAGATATTCGCCGCGCAGAACGATGTCCTGAATGTCGTGACCGCTATGCTCATAACCTTCTTTTAGAATCGCGCCCGCTTCGAGGTGTTTCCGGTAATTGTCCGGATAAGCGATCTTGTGGAGGTGGCTGCCGATCACGGCTTGCGGCTCGTCCGCTTCGGTCCAAATCACGGCGTGCAATCCTTCGCGGCCTTCGCCCACGTATGCATAACGACCGAAGAAATTCACCGTGCCCGTGCCGAATCCGAGCAGCTGCGTCATCCACGCGTTGTTGTCGTTGCTCTTGGAAAGATGGCAGTCGGTGCAATTCTTCGTCGTGCCGACGCTGCTCGTGGTGTGCGGGAAATGCGGATTGAAGGCCTGGCCGCTATAACCTTCCGCTGAGAACGTTTGCTGCTGCGAGTAAACCCATTCGCGATTCGCGTTTTGTGAACTGACGATAACCGCACTCGAGGAGCGCAGCACAGCCATTCGGTTTTTCTTTACCGTTCCGTCGATCCCGAGCATGAAAACGTCATCGCGTACCACTTGTGGATTGTAGGTCGTGTAGTTCCGATCGGTGACGCCTTCGAATTTATTCTGCGCGACACGCTGGTTCGCTTTCATGGGCAGATGGCAGCCGAAGCAGCTAGTGGCCCACGATGTGTGACAGATCTGGCAATCCATCGCGCTGTTGTCGTGCGCGAGTTTCACCCGGCGCTCGGTTGGTTCGGCCGGGATGCCACCGCCCCACGTTTTGCCGTCGCGCATCAGCGTTTTCGCGTAAGCCGACTTCGGATTGTAATGCGAGGAGAGGGGATCAATCGTATCGATGGTTTGCGGCACCTCCCAACGCGTGTCCGGCGACATGACCGATTGCTGGTAAAGCTTCGTACCTTCCCAAACGAACCGCGGCCCCCACGGCGTGTTGCTGTTGTTCGCCAAGTCGACCTGGCCCGCGTTGCCGGAAGTAATTAGTGTCGGCCGTTGATCCACGGTTCCGTGGCAATCGATGCAATTGATCGTCGTCGCGTTGCGCGGCTCGCCATACAGCTGCCCGTTGCCGTGCACATCCTTTTCGAAATGGCAGTCCGCGCACTGCATTCCATGCGCCAGATGCACATCCTTCAGGTGGACCGCTTTCGCGAATTTGTCCGGATCGTCGTGCGGGATTTTGTTGTCACGCAAATCCAGCAGGTTGCCTTTGCGATCGTGCTTAAAGATCGCTCGGAAAACCCAGCCGTGACCGTGGTAATCGGCAAACTGAGTGTGCTTGAGCTTCGGATTCAATTCCGAAACCCGATCGAGAAAATCCTTGTCGCCCCAAAGACCTTTCGCAGCCGCGGCTTCGGGATTGCTTTGCGTTTCGATCACCAGCTCATCGTCCGTCGGGTTTCGTTGCTCTTTTGGATACATGAACTCACCGTCGGTCTCCTGGTCCCACCAGGTGTAGCCGAGATACGGATTCACGAAGAGGTTGCCCTGATGCATGTGGCAGTTCATGCATTGGCTCGATGGAATCGAACGCGTGAACTGATGAGTGATCGGGTGGCCGCGCTCGTTCTTCGGAATGGTTTTGTCCGCGGTGAAGCTGAGTCCTTGATGTCCGTACTTGCTCCACCAGCCGGAGTTGGTCGGCGAACGATCGTTGGCGTAGATAACGTGGCAGGCTGAGCAACCGCTGGAACGGTAATCGCCGGGATGATCGTTCGAGCCGAGGAACCCGAGAAGAGGATCGTGCAGGCGCGTTTTTTGCAGGCCCAGAAAAACCGGATCGGTCCGGTTGAGTGTGCCGAGACCGCGTTCGGATAAGCGGCGGAGCGGTTTGCCGTTTGGTTCTTCGGAGGTCGGCACGCCGAGCTGCAATTGTTTTTCGCCGCCCTTCTCGAAAATGCGCAGGATGTTTCCGGGATTGCTCAAATTGAAGCGCGGAAGAGGATCGAGGAACGGAAGAATGCCGTGAAATTTGGTGTCGTTAGGCGTGACAGGCGTGTAATTGGTCACGCGGAGCTGCACGCCATCAGCGCCATAGGCCTGTCCGAAACGATAATTCTTCAGATAGAAGCCGCTGTTATTGTAAAGCGCGGCGCCCCACAACATCGGGCCGGTATTCATCATACTATGCTCGACATTGCGAATGATCTCGCCGTGGCAAAGGCCGCAGGCCTGTTTTGCCACCCGGAGGTCGCCGGGATTCATGAAACGGACGAACTCGTCCGATTCGTGATTGAGCCAGACGTTAGAGTTCGGCGGATTCGCCGATGTCTTCCAAAACTCCTTGTTACGCGGCAAGACGTGCGCCTGCTCTTTCGTTAGGCCGCGTGACGCGTTTCCGCCGTGACAATCGGTGCAACCAAGGACGACGTGGGAGGCTTGGTGCATCGGCTCGATGCCGTTGTGGCACTGATTGCAGCCGGCGCTCTTGGCGTCGGCCTGTGCTTGCGACTGATCGATCCAGTTTTGGCTCGGGCGAGCGGCGGGCTTCGTGATCGACGCTTCCGGTGGGATGGCGGTGGCGGGGCCGTAGCCGGAAGTTGTCTCCGTGTTTTGGGCGATGAGTGGACGCGGTGCGAGGAGGGTGAGTGCGATGGAGAGGAAGAAAAAGAAACGTCCAAACGAGGACGAACGCCGAACGTCGAACGCCAAACATCGAACGACGAATTGAGCTTGATGCGATGTCATCT
Source organism: Spartobacteria bacterium (assembly GCA_003169695.1). Taxonomy (GTDB): domain Bacteria; phylum Verrucomicrobiota; class Verrucomicrobiia; order Chthoniobacterales; family UBA10450; genus AV80. The sequence goes on along the minus strand of PNAS01000081.1, from coordinate 40,084 downwards.
CGCTTGCCCACGTGTTGTCCGAATGCTCGCTCCGAAGATTCGGATTGGCTGATCTACCTCGCCAATGGTGACAGCAGCCGCTTTTGATTCAGCTAGCCCGAGGCGATCAATCAAGCGTAGCCATCGATTCGTTTCGCGCAGGCCTTTCAGACAAATCCCAAGCGTATGCAAAAAGTCATTCCGCGACTCGGCGGCTTCGACTTCACCATGGTTGGCGAGAGGCGAGGTGCCGCACCGAAGCAGGTGGCTGGCGATGTGGATACCCGCTTTGGTGTTAGGCCACCAATAGGTGAGCCTGACGGTGTTCGCGGCGAAAGTAAGTAAACGCTCTTCAAGATCATACTTTTGCCCGCCGTATGCGCGGCCGGGCGTTTCGTTGACGCTCCGGGCGGCTCCTCTCCGTTCGATCTTCGACATTCGACGTTTGGCGTTCGACGTTCGTCTCCTTAAACGCAACACATTCGACGTTCCCTTGTTCATCACTCAGTAAGTCAGCGTGATGGTAAAAATTGCGCTGTAGAGAAAACTATCCACCTTCCCTGGAGACGGCCCCGGATAGCCAAAAACCGGATCCGTATTCGCACGGTAAATGTCTTTGTATCCTTGTCCCGGCACTAGAAATCCCGCGCCGGCCGTAAGGATAATGTTATTTGTCAGGAGCGGGCGGTATTGAAATCCGAGGCTGCAATCCAGTCCGATCTCGTTGCTCGTGTGATTCGTGAAGAGCACCTGCTGGATCGATTCCGTCTCGGCCATCCAGATGTAATTCACATTCAGGAACGCTTTTAGTTTCGGCGTAATATCCGCGTCGTTCCCATAGCCGACAATGATCGCGCCCGGATTCACAAAATTCGATTGGCCTTCGCTCTTGCTCGTGCGCAGGTCGATCACAAGACTGTCGGGCTGCTTAAAGTTCACCGAGGTGCCGCCGAGGTTGAATCCCTGGTGCGCGTAAAAGCTGAAGGGGCCGCCGATAAAAAACGGCCGGTCGAAAATTGTGTCGAACCCGGTCGCATGTGAGTTCCTCGGATCCGAATCACCGCTCGCGTAGAACCCGGAGAGCTTGAAGCGGAGCCAATCCTTATCGATCGAGAGCTCTAGCGCAGCCATCTGCGCGTTGATATCGACGCGCCGTTGCGCGATGCCGTTGAAACCATCTTCGCCAAACGCCTCGTAAAGCGCGTGCGTGAGATTCAGCCAGCCGATATGCCCATCACCGGTCCAACCAAGGTAGTAGGCCTGGACGTAATGATCCCGCACGGCGCCGATCGGCGCCGGCCGGGTGATGAAATCATTCTGGTCGAAGTGCCGCTCGCCGCCATCGAAGTTGGCGTGGAAACTCAACTCTGCCGTGTAGCCCTTGGCGAAAAAATCCTGGCGGAAAACATTCGCGACGAAGACCTGCTGATCGCGCCGGTCGAACTTATTCAGATCGGAATACGTGTCCTTTTCGAGCATGTCGAAGGCGATCACGTTGTATTGCCAGAGATTATTGTCGTAGTTCCCGAAAACGCGGACGCCGAGATTCGAGTCGTTGAAAATGAAGCCGCGAAAATCGCTCACGAACGGCTGAATGCCGAACCGGGAGGAAATGAAATCGTAATTGTTCGTCAGGTCGCGGATATGAATTTCCGCGAATGCTTCCTGGAGTGCGTACCACTCTTTTTCGCGCGTGGTGTAGCGCGTGTACGCGAGGTCGTGCGGCAGGCGGGTCAACCCGGGGCCGAGCCCCGAAAAAGGATCACCCGGGGTCGGGGAGACCAGTGGACCGGGAGGCGGGGTGAACCCCGGTCCGCGCGGATCCGGATCGAGGGCATTATTCTCCTTTACGGTGATATAGTTATAGTTCGCGACCAGGAGGAACCGCAGCGCCCAAACGACCGGCTTGAACGCGGTTTCGCCTTTAAAAAGATCGATGCCGATCGAGAAATCGTTCGAAAAGAAGAGCTGCTCGCTCCGCCCGAAAAACTCCGAACTATTCGGCTGCGCCGCACTCACGCCACTCGGCGTGGGGAGCCGCCGTCCCTCGAATTGGGAAAAATCGTTGAGTGTGAGGTTGAGGAAAATGTCCTGCCCGATAATGGGCGCGTCGCCTTTGAGCTGGCTTTGCAGGTAAGGATGCCAGAAGCGCAGAGCGCCGGCTTGATATGGCGTCTCCGTTGATGGATCGGCATATCGTTTCCAACGCCCGAATCCGATGAACCAGCGATTCGGAACTGGCTCCGAGCCCGGGAGAAGGCCGGCGCCGGTTTCCGAATCTGGGTACGCTTCGTAGTCGAGCTTTCGCCGTTCCGGCGCAATTTCGCGCACACCTCGACGCGGCAATCCGAGCGAGCGCGGGACTGATTCTTCCCCGTACTCAGGTGGTTGCGGGAGGATGGGCGGGAATAAATCCGGAGGAGGCTCCGGTTCGAGAAGATTTCCGCCGCCCGGATCAGGATTGAACTGGGAAGGCGGCAGGGGAGGATCCTCCGCTTGCGCTTGCTCTTGCCCGAAGAGATAACGGCCTCCGAAGCGCCAATGAGCGTGGCCGCGGCGACCGTTGACCTGAACCTCCGCTCCCTTGCGGCGCCCGCCATCGATCTCAACGAGAACGCCCTTGCTGTCACTCACAATTTCAACCCGGTTCGCTTTGCTGCGATCGTTATTGATCTCAACGAGGGCATCCTTGTTGTCGCTGACGATTTCAATCCGCTCCGCTTTGCCGCGATCGCTCATGATCTCCACCCGCGCGTCCTTGCGGCGACTCCCGTTGAGCTCAACGCGCGCTCCCTCTTCTCGTGGCGGGTTATCGTCGCCGGCTATCTCGGCCGTGCCGCAAGCGATGACCAATCCAGCGAACGCGATAAGCATGCGTCGGGTTCGCGCGCTAGCCGCTGGGCGAGACGAGGTCATAGGGGTGCAAAGGATGCCGGAAACCGTTTCCCCTTGGCAAGCCTAAGGCTGCAGCGGGAAAAGTGGCTCTTTCTACAGCGGTGAGGTCGGGGACACTGCAGCCCATCTTTTCCCCTCCTGCTCGTGCTCATGATCGCCTCTTCCACTTCAGGCCCCCAGCACGAGCAGGAGCAGGAGGGAGACTAGAATTGCGGGCTCGGATTTTGATAGCCGAAGCCACGCTCTTTTAGTATCAAAGCTTCCCCGTGGAAGTTCGTGCCTTATTGTCCTCCATTACCGCCGCCTTGCTGCTCTGGCCTGTGTTCGCCAAAGCGCAGCTCACCGCCGCCGACGTTCAGACCGTCATCAACCAGGCAGTCACGCGTGCCCTTCAGATTTCGCCGAACAGCGTCATCGCGGTGACTGATCGCGAAGGCGACGTGCTCGGTGTCTGGAATGTGCGTGGCGGTCAGCCAACCCCTGACGAAATCGCGAGCTGCGTCTCAAAGGCTGGAACGGCGTCCTATTTAAGCAGCAATCAAAATGCCTTCACGTCGCGCACCGCCGGATTCATTATTCAGCAACACTTCCCTCCTGGCGTGCGCAACACTCCGCCCGGGCCTCTGGTGGGCGTAGGCCTCTCGAATTTATTTTTTTCCGACATCAACAAGTTTCGGAAATCGGGCAGTGTCATCACCTTCAGCAGTACGCCCGGTCTTACCATTCTCCCCGTGGTCGGCACGTCGCTGGATGGCTCGCCAGGCGGCGTTCCGCTTTACAAGAACGGCGTGCTCGTTGGCGGCGTCGGTGTCACGGGCGACGGCGTGCCTGGTCCGATCCCGGGGCTGCGCTCGCAGAACCCCTTTCAGTTCATTCCGGACTACGACAAAGACGAGGACGTCGCGCTCGCTGGGCAAATTGGATTTCGCCCGGCAAGCTCCATTCAGGCGAACAATGTTTATATTAATGGCATCGCCCTTGCCTATGTGGTGAACCCGGGGCCTGGGGCGAGTCCGATTACGGTGCAGGGAAACGTTGCGACCGGCTACGAGATTCTGGATACCCCGCCGCCGTTTCAATATCCGATTGCGACCTTCGGCGGTGTGCAGGGCGAAATTCGCCAGCCGATTATCAGCGACCCCATTCCAGGAACGATTAACGGCCAGCCGCGCCTCACGGCGACCGAGGTCATAAGCATTATCAACTTCGCCGCCGATCGCGCCCGGATCACGCGAGCAGGCATCCGATTGCCCATCGGCACACAGATGCAGGTCTTCATTACCGTCGAGAATTTTCCGAACAACCCCAGCGTCGCTCCGACGGTGCTCGGCGCCTTCCGCACGGGTGAGGCTACCCTTTTCAGTTGGGACGTTGCGGTGCAGAAAGGGCGCACCGCCGTTGGCTTTTCCACCAATTCGCTCGCCCTCTCGACCCGCTCCGTTGGTTTTCTCGCGCAATCGAAGTATCCACCGGGTCTCGATGTGCAAGACCCGGGTCCCTACTACGGACTGCAGGAGCAATTCTCCGGCCTCTTGCGCAGTGCGCTTCCGCAGTTCGTTGTGAATACCGCCTTTGCGCCGGACCCGCGATTTCCAAACGGCATCACAATTTTTCCGGGCGGTTTTCCGCTCTATCGCAATGGCCAGCTGATCGGCGCGATCGGGATCAGCGGCGATGGTGTCGACCAGGACGATATTGTGGGCGCGGCTGGGACGCATGATTTCCTTGCACCCTTCAGCATTCGCGCGGACCAATTTGCGTATCTCGGCGCGCGCCTGCCTTACGCAAAGTTTCCGCGTGACCCAGGTGGCGTCGACCCGGATATCGGACCCCCTCCTTTCGTCCCCGCTGCTGAGAAGCTCGCGAACATCTCGACACGTGTGAACGCGGGAACGGGGGACAACCAACTCATCGGCGGCTTCATCATTACGGGAGACCAGCAGAAGGAAGTCATCATCCGCGCGATCGGACCCTCGCTCGCTCAGTTTGGAGTTGGCCCCGTGCTGGCCGATCCCACCCTGGAGTTGCATGACCATACGGGCGCACTCGTCGCGTCGAATGATAACTGGGGCGATTCGCAACGGGCCGAGATCGAAGCGACTGGCATTCCGCCGGTGAACGAGTTGGAATCAGCGATCGTCCGAACACTGGCCCCGGGTGCTTACACCGCGGTTGCGGCCGGGAAAGATGGTGCCACCGGCACGGCGGTAGTCGAAGTGTATGACTTAAACTCCACGTCCAATTCGACCCTGGCCAATATCAGTACGCGCGGCGCGGTCAGCGCTGAAAGCGAAGTCATGATTGGTGGATTCATCATCTTCGGGAACGGCGGAAACACGAGGGTGTTGGTCCGCGCGATCGGCCCATCGCTCGCCTCGCTGGGGATAACCAACGCAATGCCCGACCCGACCCTGGAGTTGCGCGACAGCAACGGCACGCTCATCGTTGCAAACGACAATTGGAAAGATGGTCCGCAAACGGAGATCGAAGAGACGATGCTCGCGCCAACCAACGATCTGGAATCCGCCATCGTCACGACATTGCCGTCAGGCCCATACACCGCGGTTATCCGCGAACGAAACGGCCAGAGTGGTGTTGGCCTCTTCGAGGTCTACAACCTCCAGAATCCCTAAACCGGATCGCTGCGCAACTGCGCTGTGCCGCGGCCCTGTGGGCCGTGTTAGCACTGCCTTGGTTGGTGCAATACCTAAGACTCGCCGCTTCTGCTCAGTTACCTCCCCCAGATGTATCGATAATGAAAAGGGCATGTTGCTTAAATCGTTCTCTGCAAAAGGGGTTCGCTCTGTCAGGAAATGATGCCTGACTTGCCCTTGTTGCTGCCAATTGGCCTATCGCGTCGTCCAATCAGAAGAACAATGTCAATCGCAAGCTGCCCTCTTTTTGCCTTCGCGCTCCCGCGGACGGCTCAACAATTACTCGCAGCGAGAGAAGCATCATCGAGCTCCAAGGTAAAACCGAACGCTTACAGCCGGGAGGTTCTTTTCGGAACCCGAGACACGGAGATTTCAGGAATAACTTGCGTTCTGCTGGAGAGAACCTAACGGGCAGAGTCTTGCCTCTCATGAGCGATCATCTCTCGCGCGCGCGGCGCATCATCGTCAAAGTAGGTTCCAGGTTGCTTGTCAACTCCGATACGGGCGCGCTTAACAGCGAATGGCTCACTAGCCTCGTTGCCGACCTGGCGGCGCTCAAAGGAGAGGGCAAGGAGGTCCTTCTGGTTTCGTCCGGGGCGATAGCTCTTGGACGGCGCGCGCTCGGTCTCAAGCATGCCGGTTTGCGGCTCGAGGAAAGCCAGGCCGCCGCCGCCGTCGGCCAGGTGCGGCTCGCGCAAGCCTATGTCGAGGCGTTCCATGCGCACGGATTAACGGCGGCGCAGATCCTTCTCACCCTGGAAGATTCGGAAGAACGGCGGCGCTACCTGAACGCGCGCGAAACCTTGCGGACGCTTCTGGCGCTTGGCGCCGTTCCCGTAATCAACGAGAACGACACAGTGGCCACCGCCGAAATCCGTTTCGGCGACAACGACAGGCTGGCCGCGCGCGTCGCCGGTATGGTGGAAGCGGACTGTCTAATTCTGCTCTCCGATATCGACGGGCTTTACACCGCGAATCCGCAACGCGTCCTATCCGCGCAGCACATCCCGGAGGTGCGGACGATCACGCCCGAGATCGAAGCTATGGCCAGAGGCCCCGTCTCCGGAATCAGCCGCGGTGGGATGGAATCGAAAATCGCGGCGGCGAAAATCGCTACCGCCGCCGGCGCCTCTGTTCTCATCGCCAGCGGCCGTCTGCTGCACCCTTTGCGCGCCATTGACTCGCCCGGCAAACGCACGTTTTTCGTGCCGCGCGTCTCCCCTGCCGCGGCCCGCAAGCGCTGGATTGCGGGTGGCCTTTCGGCACAAGCGACGGTCGTCATCGATGCGGGGGCGGAACGCGCGCTCCTTTCGGGCAAGAGCCTCCTGCCCGCGGGCGTCACGGCCCTCGAGGGCCGTTTCGAGCGCGGCGATGTGGTGATCGTCAAAAATGCCAGCGGGCGCGAACTTGCGCGAGGCCTCGTCGCTTACAATCTTGAGGAAGCGCGCCTCTTAGTCGGGCGCCGCACGGTCGAGATCGAAACGATTCTCGGCTATCGCGGCCGTGACGAGATGATCCATCGCGATAATTTGGCGTTGACCGGCAGCGCTGGAGACGACCAATGAAGCGGACGCTTTCCATCACAGGCGCTCGAACGCTCAAGGCCGAGATGCATGCCATGGGCGAACGGGCGCGGGTGGCGGCGGCGGTGCTGCGCGAAGCTTCGACCGAGTCGAAGAACAATGCTTTGCTGGCCGCTTCGAAAGCCATCCGAGCAGACAAGGACAAGATTCTTGCCGCCAACGCCAACGACATGCGCGCCGGGGAAGCGCGTGGCTTGTCACCGGCGCTACTCGACCGCTTGCGACTGGACGGCGAACGCATCGAAGCGATGGCGCAGAGCGCGGCGGCGGTCGCTGCGCTCCCTGACCCGGTCGGGCGTGAGCTGGCGCGTTGGATGCGGCCCAACGGTTTGGACATCGCGCGGGTGGCGACGCCCATCGGCGTGCTCGCCATTATTTATGAAAGCCGGCCCAATGTGACGGCGGACGCCGGCGCTCTCTGCCTGAAATCGGGCAACGCAGCGATTCTGCGGGGCGGCTCGGAATCGGCGCACTCGTCGGCCGCCATTCATGCGGCGTTGATTGAAGGTTTGCGTAAAGCGAGTCTGCCGGAAGCAGCCATTCAGATAGTCCCGACGATCGATCGCGCCGCGGTGGGCATGATTTTCGCCGGGCTCTCCGGCGCCGTCGATTTGATCGTGCCGCGTGGCGGTAGAAGTCTGGTTGCGCGCGTGCAGGCGGAAGCGCGCGTGCCGGTGCTCGCGCATCTCGAAGGCATCTGCCACACCTATGTGCACGCGCGGGCCGATCTCGCCAAAGCGCGCGCGCTGGTGTTGAACGCCAAGATGCGCCGCACTGGCATTTGCGGAGCGACCGAGACCTTGCTGATCGACCGCAGCATTCTCTCCTCGCATCTCGTGCCGATCCTCGATGACCTCGCCTTAGCGGGCTGCGAAATCCGCGGCGACAAGGAGGTTTGCAACGCCTACCCGTCTGCCAAGCCAGCCACGGAAGAGGATTGGCGCACAGAATATCTCGACGCCATCATCGCGGTGCGCGTGGTGGACGGGGTGGAAGAGGCGATCCGGCACATCGCGACCTACGGTTCGCAGCACACCGAATGCATCGTTACAGAGGACAAGGCCGCCGCGGAGCGGTTTCTCTTCGCGCTCGATTCCGCTATCGTTCTGCACAATGCCTCGACGCAATTCGCCGATGGCGGTGAGTTTGGCATGGGCGCCGAGATCGGCATTGGCACCGGCAAGCTGCATGCACGCGGCCCCGTCGGCGTCGAGCAGCTCACCATTTTCAAGTACGTCGTCCGCGGTGACGGCCAGACGCGCGCCTGAGGTCACACCCTGCTCCGAGCGACTAAAGGAATGATGCTGCCCACAACGCACACCCCGCCGAAGATGCGACCGATTGGAACGCGATGTTCGTCCTTGCTTGGGGCGCGCCACGGCGAGAGCGATGCATGCCGGTTGCGGCGCGAACTAACGCCTCTACAATTTCGTACGCGGATGTGAACGCAGACGCGTTCACGCATGCCTGACCGCAAATCACACGAGACGCAACCTCCATACGAGGCCGCGCGGGCCGAGCGCCCGACCACCGCTGAAGGCACACTCGAGCGGCCCAGCGGAAAACATGACCCCTACGCGGCCTTTCGTTTTCCGGCCTTCGGTTTTTACACGTCGGGAAATCTGATTTCCGTCATCGGGCGGCTGATGTTCATGGTCGCGGTGGAATGGGAAATTTATGGGCGCACGCATTCGGCTACGGCGCTGGGACTTGTCGGGCTGATGATCGCGCTCCCGGTGGTGCTTCTTTCATTGCCCGCCGGCCACATCGCGGATCGTTTCCCACGAAAACGCATCGTGCTCGTGACCCAGGCGCTGAGCGCGATCTGCTCGCTGGCCCTGGCCTTCGTTTCGTGGCGGCACCTCGCGATTCCAAACTGGCCGTTTTTGCAAAAGGGGAATCACTTTCTGTATGGAATCGCTTCGATCTTCGAGCGGCACACAACCTATTTTCACTTCGACGATCTCTCGATTCCGTTGATTTATTTGATCCTGCTCATCTCCGCGACCGGACGAACTTTTGGCTGGGCCGCGCGCAGCTCCTATTTCCCCCAACTGGTGCCGCGCGACGCATTCGCGAATGCGGTGACCTGGAATAGCAGCGTCTTTCAGATCGGTTCGGTCGTTGGGCCGGCCATCGGCGGATTACTCATTGTTCGAGCCGGATTTCCTTTCATTTATTTGGTCGATGCGATCTGTGCGATGTCGTTTTTCCTGCTCGTGCTGCCGATCCGCAGCAGCGATCGCGGAAGCAGCTCTGAGCGGAACGCCTGGCGGAGCCTGAAGGAGGGCATTCGGTTCGTGGTCAGCAAGAAGGTGATTCTCGCAACGATCACGCTCGATATGTTTGCTGTCTTGCTGGGCGGCGCGACGGCGTTGTTGCCGATCTTTGCCGATCAGATTTTACACTGCGGTCCGATCGGGCTCGGCTGGATGCGCGCGGCGCCGGGAATCGGCGCCTTCATCATGGCTTTGCTGATTGCCTACCTTCCGCCGATGAAGCACGCAGGAAAAACACTTCTCTGGTGTGTGACGGGTTTTGGACTTGTGACGATCATCTTTGGCTTATCCCACTATCTTTGGCTTTCTCTCGCCATGCTTTTCATGACCGGCGTGTTCGATAGTGTGAGCGTGGTGGTGCGACACACGATGTTGCAGTTGCTCACGCCCGATACGATGCGCGGCCGCATTTCCGCGGTGAACAACATCTTCATCGGGACGTCGAACGAGCTCGGCGCTCTGGAGTCAGGCTTAACCGCGGCGCTGTTTGGTCCAGTCATTTCCGTGGTCGCCGGTGGCGTCGGAACGATTCTGGTCGTGCTGGGTGTCTCGGGGATCTGGCCGGAGACGCGCAAGATCGGCGCGCTCGATAGGAATTAGGAATTTGCGGTGAATTTGTAGGGCGTCTGTGTCAGACGCCATTCGGATTTGGCGTTTCACAGAAACGCCCTACAAATAAGGAGTGAAGCATGACTGACTGAAATGAAAATTGCCGCGGCCCAGATTGCATGTTCGCTCGGTGATCTCGACGCAAACATTCACAAAATTCGCGACTTTTCCGCGCGTGCCAAAGAAGGCGGCGCTGAACTGATCATCTTTCCTGAGATGGCTGACACCGGCTACGCGATGCCGGTCATTCAGGCTTGCGCGCGACCATGGAGCGAGGGAGCCGTCCCCGAACTCCAGGGGATCGCGAAGGGCCTTTCCCTTGCGATCATCAGCGGTGTCTCGGAACGCGCTGGTGCCTCAATCTATAATTCGCAAGTTTTCATCGATGCGGATGGCAAAGTTGTTGGGACCTATCGAAAGACTCATCTTTTCACCGCCGCTCCGATCGGAGAGGACAAATGCTTCGCGTCCGGCAATCAGTTGACGAGTTTCCCGTTCGGCGGGCTCCGTCTTGGGTTGAGCATTTGCTACGATCTTCGGTTTCCTGAGGTTTACCGAACGCTCGCGATCGAAGAGGAGGTAAACGTTTTCATCCTTTCCTCAGCCTGGCCGTTTCCACGCGTGGAGCATTTTCGGATTCTCGCTGCCGCACGCGCCATCGAGAACCAGAGCTACGTGATCGTTTCCAACCGCGTCGGCACTGATGACGGAGTAACGTTCTGCGGATCCTCGCTGATCATCGATCCCTATGGCGTGACCGTCGCATCTGCCTCAACCGATCGAGAAGAACTTGTCCAGGCTGAGGTGTCGGAAGAGGCGATTCGTTCTGTCCGAAGTAAGATGGCGGTCTTCGCGCAACGCCGGCCGGACCTTTACGGAGGACGTGCGTCGTGAGCACCCAAGGTAGCGCGAGCTTCCAGCTTGCGTCGTAGCGGGAAATGCAAGCTGGAAGCTCGCACTACCTTTCCTAAAATGCCGCGTGCAATGCGAGCATCCCGTACGGTGCGCCGCCGTCCTGATGATAGCGAACGTCAGTGCGATGGAAGTCGAAATTTCGAAATGGAATGAACCCACCCTCCACAGAAAGTTTGATTGCTGACGTCAATTTCCAGTCGAAGCCACCACCGGTTCGCACTTCTTCGTAAGTCAGTGCGGCGTGATTGAGGGCCGTATTCCCACGAACGGTGCCGAATTGGTCGTCCACCCGATAGCTGGTCGCCCGGATGTCCGCGCCGCCGTAAAGCGTGAAATTGCTGTTCAGTTCATATTCCAGGCGCGGCGTCGGCGCGACCGCGTTCAGTGTCCATTGTGGCGCAAACTTCCACCGAATGCCGCCTCCGGGCAGCACCGGATATTTTCGCAACGCATCGATCCCGACCCCGAAGATTACCTGAAAACCTGAATTGAAGATGTAGGTGCCGCCGATCACCACGGGCACGTTGAAGGTAGCTCGTCCGAAATCATCAAAATCGGTTCCGTAAAATCCGGGCTGTGCTTCGAGCCGAATCAAGAAGGAATCGGAAAATTCTGTGTCGAGGCCCAGGACGAGGTTGGTTGATTGAAGCACGTCGGGAATGGCCGCGTTATGCGAATAGCCAAAAGAATAGCGTTCCGTCTGCACACCCAGGCGGAGAATTCCGATCGCCACGCGCGGCGTCAGAATGAAATAGAGCTTCGTATCGCTCTCGTCGAAATCCCGCACGCTGAGACTGCCGCGCTGCACGTCGCCCTGGCCGACGTAGGTTTCTTCCGCGTCAAACTCGAACGAAAAGGAAGATTCCGACTCGACGAGCGCCACGTTTTTGGGCGGAGTCGAGTTGGTTTCGACCTCGACGGCGAACGCTTTGACCGCAGCGAGAGCAAGGCAAAGCGCGACAATTCGGATGGGTGTTTTCATGGCGTCCTGGATCAGGGTGTCGCCTAGACTGCCTAGCGACCCCCACCCATGTCACGTCTAAACGCCGTGATCGCCTTCGAAATATCCCTCATCATGGCCGATTCCGAGGCAACACGCTCGATCCCATGGAGCGATGCGATGGTGGCGGAGGAGATAAAATCGCCCCGCCAGACCAGCGTGGATGGACGGCCGCCGATGTCGACCGGCCACATCTGATACAACGTCAGACCCACGTAATAACCACCACTCGCGTAGTAGAGGGCATCGGCAGCTTGATACGTTCCGTTAGGCCCCGAATGACGGTAGGAAGCGCCGAGAGTAAGCACGCCTTGTTCATCTGCCGTGAGCAGCTCCCAAAAAAGTTCAGGCCTGAGCGAACCGGATCCCCGTCCGATTCCCGAGCTGTCGATCAGTCCGGAGAATTGCCGGCGAATCTTATCCTGCTGCCGGAGCAACCCGTTGAACTCCTCGGACGGCCTAACCGCTTGTTCCGTGTGGTCGTAGGGCAGCTGGGCCGCGCTGCCGCCCGAGGAAAAGGCACGCGCACGACTACTGAGCACGTCGGCCCAAAAAGCGGTGATGGGTGCGGGCATGGCGCCGTTGCCCATGTTCGCCGCCGGTAGCTTCTTCGCTTCTTCTTTGCTAATTTGCAGATCAGTCGAAAGTTTTTGCGTCGCGCTCACGAGGGATCGGACCGCCCCATTGTCCGGAGCACTCGACAATCGGGAAAAATTTGCCGGACCGGGCGATGACGAGAGGTCGGAGTGAAGCAGGACCTTCAGGTCGGAATGGCGCGCCGGATTCCATTGACGCATCGCTTCGGCGACGCGCATGGGCGGGGCCGCTACGACGAAGCAACTTTGCGCCGAGATGTAGCGGCCACCCATCGGGGTCCCATGAGCGACGTTTGGATCGCCCTTCGCCAGCGCGGCGAGATCGACCTTGTCGAAGACGGAAAAGCTCGCGAGCTCCGATACAGGATCGGCGAGCGCGTTTGGAATCCAGAGAGCCAGAAGGCAGAGGAAAGAAAATATTCTCACGAATTGTGAGACGGGACTTGGCTGGATTGCTTGAGGCGTTTTCTTTTCCATTTTGAAGAAGGCACATCTATTCCCATAGTGCAGCGGTTGCAAACTGTAGGGGCGCTCGTCGCGGCGAGCGCCTCTACATTGCGCGATCTCCATGACAGAACCGGCCATCTTCCTCGACCGCCTCAGTAAATCGTACGGCGATATCCACGCTGTCGAGAATCTCTCCCTCGCGATTGCGCCTGGAACGATCTTCGGATTTCTCGGCGCGAACGGCGCGGGAAAGACGACGACCATTCGCATGCTGTGCGGCCTGGTTCGGCCGACCAGCGGAATGGCGAAGATTACCGGCGCGGACGTCTGGCGCCAGCGGCACATCGTGCGTTCGAAGTTCGGTTATGTCGCGCAGCGTTTCAGCCTCTATCGCGATCTCACCGTAGAGGAAAATATTCGCTTCTTCGGCGGTGCCTGCCGCGTGCCGCGCGGCGAGTTGCCGGCGCGCACGGACCGGCTGCTTGAGTTGACCGATCTGAAAGCGAAACGCGATGTCGCTGCCGGCAGTCTTTCCGGTGGCATGCGGCAATTGCTCGCGCTGGCCTGCGCACTCGTGCATGAGCCGCCCTTGCTTTTCCTGGACGAACCGACCTCCGGCCTCGATCCCGTCCATCGCCAGCAAATGTGGAATCTCCTCTACGATTTGAGCCACCGCGGCATCACCATTTTCGTCACGACCCATTACATGGATGAAGCGGAACGTTGTACGGAAGTCGGCTTCATCGAGAAAGGCCGGTTACTCGCAAAAGCGCCTCCTCGCGCCTTGAAAGCCAGCTTCCAAGCAAAGCTTCTCGAGATCGAGGTCGAGCCGGTCATGGAAGCGCTCGTCCGCCTGCGCGGGGTTCCTGGAATTCTCGGCGTCTCTTTGCGCAGCGGAAGCCTGCGGCTTTATGCCGCCGATCCGGAAAAGCTCGTGACCGAATGGAAGAAACAATGGCCTTTTCCGGAACTTCGCTGGGTCGGCCACCGTTGGGCGGAACCGGATATGGAAGATGTCTTCACCGCCTACTCGCAGGGATACGATGCAGTTTTGAAACTGGCGCAATCATGAATCGAGGTTCCTTCAGCGCCATCGCGAGCGTGGCTTACAAAGAGTTCCTGCATATCTATCGGGACCGGCGTGTCCTGATTCTGCTCCTGATTTTGCCGCCCGTTTTTACACTCGTTTTCGGCCACGCCTTTGAAGCCGGCGAGATGACCAACGTGCCGGCGATGCTTATTAATCGCGACGGCACGCCTCGTGCCGAGCGTTTCGTCGATTTGATCCTGAAGAGAAAGACCTTCAGTTGGCGCACTCAGCCGTCAACGTTCACCGGCGAAGAGGATTTGCTCGGTCACGGCGTGCAGGCGGCGCTTGTCATTCCGCAGGGCTGGAGCGACCGCCTGACGAATGGCGACCCCATTCCACTGCGCCTTTATCTCGACGGCAGCGACACGAACACCGCGGACCTGCTCGAAGGAAGCGTGCAGAAAACGCTGGGCGATTTTCAGCTGAACGAGCGCCAGGTGACGATCGATGCCCTCCCGGAAAATGTCTTCGACATGGCGAAGAAATTGCCGGTGCAGGTGCGAAAGCAATTTGTCTCGATGATGGAGCCCTGGAAGACGGAAGGGAAGATTCTCTACAACCCGAAAACGCGTTTCATCGATTACGTTTTGCCGGGTGTGATTGGGCTCATTCTCCAGCTCATCACGGTGACGCTGATGGCTTGCACGCTCGCCCGCGAACGCGAGGCCGGCACGCTCTATCAATTGATGGTGACTTCGCTGCGGCGCCGTGAAATCGTGCTCGGCAAAATTCTGCCTTACCTCGCGATTTCCGTCGTCCTAATCGTCGGAATCATTCTTCTCACGAGCTGGCATTTCCAGGTGCGGTTCCATGATCCCGCTGCACTCTCCGTTATCTGCCTCTTGTTTCTACTTTGTTCGCTCGGGATGGGATTGCTCATCTCGGCCGTTTCACGGACACAGACCCAGGCGATTCAATTCTCCGTTTTCTTTCTGCTGCCCGTGTTTGTGCTTTCCGGCGCGTTCGCGCCTCTGGCGCAGTTGCCTAAAGCAATTCGTTACATTTCGGAACTGTTCCCGCTGACACACTTCTGCCGCGCGTTCCGCCTTGTGAATTTGTACCGCGCCGCGCCGCAATATTATGCCGAGGATCTCGTCATGCTTACGGTCGGCGTCCTGATCACTTTCTTGGGCGCGGTAATTCTGCTGAAACGGATCGAGCAGTAGGTGGATCGCGCGCTCCGTCGCGCGATGACAATTCAACGCGAGTTCGCCGCCAATTCTAAACAGCGCGCGACAAAGCGCTCGATCTCACCTAGAACTTCGCTTTGAACTCGATGCGCAGGTACGGCGCCGGATCTGTTTTGTAGGTCATGTCGGCGCGATGGAAGTCGAATCTTCGCTGCAATGAATACCCGCCGCCGAGATCGATTGTGATCGCGTCGCAAGGCGAATAGATGAAACCGCCTCCCACCCGGTAGTCGGAGTAATCAACCTGCGCGCCGCTCAGTTTGTGCGGCACGATGGTGTCATCCCGGTCCGTGCGGTATGAACCGCCGGTCAATTGTCCGCCGACCCAAAAATCCAACTTATTGCAGGGGGAATAAACAAGTCGCGGTTCAGGAAGGATGGCCAGCAACTTCCATTGATCGTTCGGCATCCAAATTACACCGGCGAGCGGTATCACGGGATATTGCCCACGGAGAAAGGACGCATTTGCTCCGACGAACACGTAGAGTTTGTCCGGCTGCAAAACAAAAATTCGTCCCAGGGTAATCGGGGCGTCAAAGGATGCGCTGTCGAAGGCGTCCTCGGTATAAAAGCCGGGCTTTACCTGGATGAATGCGCCGACATCGTTGTTGTGCATGTAATCTATGCCGATGGTGCCGGCCACGCTTTGCAGATGTTCGGGAACAGGCGCTGCCGTGTTTCCGAAATCAAAGCGGTCGTAGGAAATCCCGAGATGGAGATAAAGATGTCCGCTCACGAGAAAACGATGGCCATACGAAAATGAATTTAGAACTTCGTATTGATCGCCGAAACTTCCACCGCGGTGCAGGTCGCTTTCAAAGACATAACTCGACTCCACCTCGATGAGATCGCGCGAAACGGCTTCGGGTTTCTCCTCCGCGACCGATTCGACTTGGTCTTCGATCGAGGCAGCCCACGTCTGCGAGCAGAAAATGAAACCCGCGAGAAGGAGGAGCGAGCGCCCGAAGCTTTTCATCCGCGGGGAGCGTAACTGAATCGAATGCGGCGACAACCGGATTCTCTTAGGGAATGAAATTGTCTAGCTTGCGCCACTTTTCATCGCGATGAAAATAGTCGCCGAAGAGACCTATGAAACTTGCCATAGACCATCTCGCGGGCACTGATCCGCGCTTCGCCGCGCTCATCGCACGGGCGAGACCTTTTGCCCTGGTGGCGCAACCGCTCGTTAGGCCGTTCGACTCACTGGCGGAATCGATCGCTTACCAACAACTGAGCGGGAAAGCAGCCGCCACAATTTTCGGTCGTGTGCGGGCGCTTTATCCGAAGCGAAAGTGGCTTGATCCCAAACTGATTCTCGCCACCGCGGATGAAACATTGCGCGCCTGCGGGCTCTCGCGCAGCAAGACGGCCGCGTTGAAAGATCTGGCCGCAAAGACGCTCGATGGAACGGTGCCGTCCGGCCGCGTTCTTGCTCGCATGAGCGACGAAGAAATCATCGAGCGCCTTACGACGGTGCGCGGAATAGGACGGTGGACCGTGGAAATGTTGCTGCTCTTCGAACTTGGCCGGCTGGATGTCTGGCCCGTGGCGGACTACGGTGTGCAGAAAGGTTTCGCGAAAACCTTTGGTCGCAGAAAACTCCCGACGCAAAAACAGTTTCTAAGAATTGGAGAGAAATGGCGGCCATATCGCTCGGTCGCCGCGTGGTACTTCTGGCGCGCGCTCGATGCACCGGAAGCATCGAATCGATTCGATTAACTGTTCTCTCCCGGAAGATTGACTTGGCAAAGCCGGTTCAATAAAACGAGGGCCTTATGGCAACGATTCATGTGGCTCGGGATGGGACAAATATCGGCACATTCTCAATTGAGGAAGTTCGAGAAGGTCTGCGCATAGGCCGATTCTTACCCTCCGACATGGCGTGGGAGGCGGGAATGCCGGATTGGCGTCCGCTCTCGCAAGTGATGGCCGAGAGACCTGCCGCCGCGACGCCTGCGTCCGGAGTGACGGGGACAAACGCGCTCCCGGTCGCTCCCTTTGCGTCAAGCTCTGGTGCGGCCGCCTCTGGCGGCGGTTTGCCTTGGGAACATCGGGAGCAGCTTGGGATGTTCAAAGCGTATTGCGACACGGTGAGCATGGTTTTGACGAAGCCGGGCGAAGCGTTTGCCATGATGAAGACCGAGGGTGACATGACTGGCCCGATGCTGTTCGCGCTGATCGGAGGAAGCGCCGGCCTGATCGTTTGCTTCCTACTCCAAATTGCCCTGCAATCGATCGGCGTCATGGGAAGCGGTCGGAATGCGATTGCTGACATGTTCGGAATGGGAATTGGCATCTTCTTGCTCATCGTTCTGGTGCCAGTACTGATTATCGTCGGAATGTTCCTCGGCAGTGGGATTTTGCACCTTTGCTTGATGATCGTCGGCGGAGCGAAGAAACCGTTCGAAACCACTTTTCGCGTTGTCTGCTTTTCATCTGGATCGACCTATCTCTTGGCCATGATTCCCTTTTGCGGCGGGATGATCGCCGGTGTGTGGAATATCGTGCTGGAATGCATCGGCCTGGCGCGCGCCCATGAAACCGATACCGGCAAGGCCGTCCTGGCAGTTCTGCTTCCGGTCATCGTCTGTTGTGGCGGCGCAATGCTCCTGGCCATTCTGGGCGGGTTCAGTGCGCTCAGTCTATTCCCGAGGCACTGAAGCAAGTCCCAATGCGTCTTCTGTGGCGTGGTCGATCCGCCAATGAACCTGACCACGAGTTGATCTGGCTCGCGGTTTCGGCCTCATCGATTGCGGGCGGCGCTGTGTGGTTAGCATTCGCGCTCCCCTGGCCAAGATGCGCATTTCTCGCGGTCACCGGTTTGCCCTGCGTGACTTGCGGAGCGACTCGCTGCACCATCGCGTTCTTGCGTGGAGATTTTCTTTCGGCTTTGAGCTGGAATCCGCTCGCGTTCGTCGCGTTCTGCGCGCTGATCGCTTTCGATCTCTACGCCGCGATCGTGGTCGTCGGCCGGACGCCCCGGCTGCGAATCGTGGATTGGACCATAGCGCAAAAAAACGCAGGGCGAATCGTGGTGATCAGTCTGCTAGCGCTTAATTGGATTTATCTCCTTACGCACCACGATCGCTTTTAGCGAATCTCGATCTCTTGGTTGCGATGGAACGGAGTGATGCTTGACCAGCTACAGCTAACAGCGAGAATCACAGATTGAGCCCTTCTGTCTTTCGACATTCATTGCTGCTGGCATCACGGCAAGGCATCGACCATCGACATCACTTGCGGATGCTTCGGATGTGCCGTGATCTCAGTTCCACGGCGCATCCGCTCCTCGGCCCACCGCTATTCACCACCCTCGCGCTCTTGTGCATCCGGAACACACCGCTGCGGGCAACGAGTTAAAGCGCGGCTGTGGGCGAGCGGCTGAACTGATAGCACAGCATAGCTCGTGGCGTGAACGGCTCGGGATCTTGCGGCGTGCCCCGCACTCGGCCGTGCCTCGGCTTGTCCTCGCATCATTCGCGTCTCTGCCGCCCGCCGTCGAGGCAGTCAGGTGCGAAATCGCCACTCCCGACAGATATGAGGATGGCCTGACAGAGCTCGCCGCCTACCTATCTCGACCGACGCCTGTGATCCCAGCTGAGCGTCGAGGCTTGGAAGATTTGCTCGCGTACCAGCGCAACAGCTCTGGGACAATAGGAATGGGCGACTTATTGTTTCTTCATGCTTTCGTCAACGTTCTCGCGCCGGACCGGGTGGTGGAGATCGGCACGCTGAGCGGCTTCTCTGCGGCCGTGATTGCTGACGCCGTTGCCCAACACCAGCGGCCAGAATCTGAGTCGGTGGTCGTGGACACGATCGATCTGAGCCAACGCTGCCTTACCGATCAAAAGAAACCCGTTGGCTTCGAGATTCCGCAGCTTGTCACCCACCTGTCGAGCCGGATCCGCGTGCATGCCGGCCAAGACGCTCGCTATGTCGAACAGATTGCGCGTGCCGGAGAACTCCAGCTAGTCTTCATTGATGCAGACCACCAGCATCCGCGACCTACCTTGGACTTGATTCGCGTTTCCCGATTCGTTAGGCCGGGTGGGTGGGTCGTAGTTCACGACATCGACCTTGGCTCGTTGGGTGAAAGAATGCGCGCCGCCGGAACTCCCTTCGACTACGGCGCGCCATTTGGAGCGCAGTGGCTATTCGAGGCGTGGCCATTCGAAAAGATCAGCGGCGGCAATATCGGCGCACTGCGCCTTCCATCTCATGTGCGGGATCTTGTCCCATTCGCGCTAGCGATGCTACGGATCCCGTCGGAATTAGAGCCGATACCCACCCGGCGTACGCTCGAGGCGTTCTTCGCTGCGGTGGTCGACCTGATGTGAGGTAATGCGATGATCATCCCGGCGATCGCGAAATTCTTAGCTCCATCAGCGCTGGCACCGGTCCAGCAACGGCACGATTCAGCTGCTTCGTAGCAGTTCAGAACCGGAACCATTTCGTGAACAAGGAACTCATCGACATACTGCTGACGGCGATGCTCCGAAGCGCCAAGGGCATGTCCGATCTGCTTTTCGCTTCTACCAAGTATTCGGCTCGGGCGGCCCGACAAGATTATTACGGCGCGGACCTGATATCGTCGTCGGGCGCGCCGCGATGGCTGGCAATGAAGGCGGATGGATCGATCCAGCCGCGCGTATCGTCACGGTAGCCGGGGCCGATAAACGGCGTCGTGAACTCGCGCATCTCGAAATGCAGATGCGCCCAATATCTTCCATGCGCTGTTCCCACCGTGGCGATCTGCTCACCGCGTCGCACCTTTTGTTTCGGTTCCACCAGGATTTCGTCGACATGCGCGTAGTACGACTGCACGTATTTCCGCACGCCGTTTTCTTCGTAGGCATGGAGCAGAATGATTACGTTGCCCCATCCCGGCCCGCCTTCGCGCGCAAGCAGGACGCGGCCATCGGCGATCGCATAGACTGGATCGCCCAAGTCGCTGTTCTCACCGCCGATGCCGTTTAGATCGTCGCCGAGGTGGCCGTTCTGGGTAAACGGTTGCGCGTTATAGGCGAGCGCGCCATTCTCGCTTCCGATCGGGAAATCGAACCGCGCCACAGTGGGTAACGACGCCAGGAAAAGCGCCGGCACGATCTGAAACGCGGGGTCGATCTTGGCGGGCCGATGCAGTTCGGGCCAAAGTCGCAAGAACAGGCCTGCGCACAGCGCGAGCAGGAAGAGGCCGGCGAACGTCATCGTCCAGCCCGGCGACGTTCTTCCCTTGCTCGCAGTTGCCTTCATCTTTACGCTCGCGCGATGCGAATTTTGGTCACGGGCGGTGCGGGATTTATCGGCTCGCACCTCGTCGAGAAGTTGCTCGCGACCGGCCACGAAGTCTCGATTCTCGACGATTTTAACGACTTTTACGACCCGCAAATCAAACGCGCGAATATCCAAGCCGTGGCGACCGATGTCGGAATTCATCACGTGGATTTGCGCGACCGCGCGGCGGTGAACTCGCTTTTTCATCGAGAAAAATTCGAGGCGATCGCGCACCTCGCGGCGCGCGCGGGCGTGCGGCCGTCGATTCGCCAACCGCAGCTTTATTACGACACGAACGTCGGTGGAACTCTGCACCTTCTCGAAGCCGCTCGTCTCACCGGGATTGAGCGGTTTATCTTCGCGTCGAGTTCGTCGGTCTACGGCATTTCAAAAACGGTGCCGTTCTCGGAGAGTTTGCATCTCACCCAAACGATCAGCCCGTACGCGGCCACGAAGATTGCCGGCGAATTTCTCTGCTCGACCTATTCGCATCTTTACGGGATGCGGGTGGTCGCGCTGCGCTTCTTCACCGTTTACGGCGCACGGCAGCGGCCCGACCTCGCGATCCATCAGTTCACCAAACGCATTCACGCGGACGAGCCGATCGATCAGTACGGCGATGGCACGACGAGGCGGGATTACACATATATCGACGACACCATCCAGGGCGTGATGGCAGCTCTGGAGTATGAGGGACCGCTTTTCGACCTCTTCAATCTTGGCGAGAGCGACACCGTTCAGCTAAAGGATTTGATCGCGGGCATCGAGAAGGCGCTGGGCCGAGAGGCGAAAATCAACCAATTGCCCGAGCAACCCGGGGACATGCCGATAACCTGCGCCGATATCTCGAAGGCGAGGAAGTTTCTCGGTTACAAACCGACAACACCGTTAGGCGTTGGCCTGCCAAAGTTCGTTGACTGGTTTTTGGAAAATATTGGTGGCTCGAGCACTCCGCGCTCGATGCTTTGATTCATGCGGCGTCGCCGCCATTTGTCATCGCGTGCGGAGCGCACGATCCACTTCAGGCTTGCGTGCTTTCATCGCGCCTCCTCCCTCACTTGCATTCGCCGTCGTCGCACCCATAGTTGTGCGCAGATGTCGGGAATGTTCTTCGATAATCCGGCCGTTCGCTTTTCACGACGACTCAGTTTTTTTCAGATTCGGATGCGCTACTTCGCATCGTTGCTGTTTCGTTGGCTGACTGGTGCGGACTGCCTTTTCGCTCGAATTGATTCCCGATGCCACGAGGCGGAGTTCCCAGCGGCGACGCAGACTGCTTACCAGCTACTTGTAAGGACCCTTTTGGGTTCGCGCGCCAAGGACTGTGCATCCTCCGATGCGCTCCGCCCAAATTACAATGGGGTGAAACCTGAGGATCAATATGACATCTCAATCATCGGGGAGAAATGGCCGGCGCTCGCGCGGCGGCTCCCGCAGAAGGGGCGACAATCGCCCGCGCCACCAGAGCGCGCCATCGAGGGCGCCGGCGAAGAAATCGTTCTGGCAGAAAATCACGGCGTTCTTCACCGGTGGAAAACCGGGACCAGCGGCCAGACCAATGTCGCAGACAACGCGCAACAACGGTTTCGAGCCTTCGCGTTCGCCGCGCAAACCTGAATCGGTCGAAGTCAGTACGCCCCGGCTTTATGTCGGGAATCTGTCGTTCGATGCGACGGAGAGCGATCTCTTCGATCTCTTCAACGGCGTCGGTGCGGTGCAAAACGCCGAGGTGGTAACGTACAAACACAACCAGCGTTCGAAAGGCTTCGCCTTCGTCCAAATGCTCACGGTCGACGAGGCGAAACGCGCCGTGCAGGAATTGCATGACAAGGAATTCCTCGGCCGGAAGCTGGTCGTGAGCGGCGCGAAATCGAGCGAGCATCATTCGGCGACCTGACGATTTGTAGCTTAGCAAAGCCGGGAGACGAGGTGGCGTTGGCCGCCAGTCTCCCGGTTTTTTTGTCTTTGTAGGGCGTCTGTGTCAGACGCCACTCGGCTCGATGGGATCGCGCGATGGCGTTTCGCAGAAACGCCCTACAATTGAATCTGTGCAGCGCGTCTTCTTCATCGTCGGACCCACCGCGACGGGAAAATCCGAGATTGCAGCGGAGATCGCGCGCCGGCTAGGCGCGGAGATCATCAGCGCGGACGCATTCCAGATCTACCGCGGGCTTGATCGGCTCACGGCGAAACCTGAGAAGACGACGCTGGCGAAGGCGCCGCACCATTTGCTCAGCGCGGTGTCGCTGAGCGAAGAAATGAATGTCGAAAAATTCCGCGCCGCGGCGGTGGAGGCGATTCGGGACATTCATGCGCGCGGAAAGCATGCGATCGTCGCCGGTGGAAGCGGTCTTTATCTCAAGGCGCTCACGCACGGCCTCTCGCAGCTACCGGGCGCGAGCCGCGAGCTGCGCGGGGAATTGGTTCAAGCGACGGCCGAAGAATTATTTGCCCGCCTGCGTGAGTTGGATCCCGATAGCGCGGAGCGGATAGATCGCAAGAACAAACAGCGCCTGGTCCGCGCAGTGGAGGTTTGTTTACTGAGCGGCAGGCCATTTTCCGCGCAGCGAACAAAGTGGGGGAACACGCGTTCTACTCCGGATGGAGTTTTCGTTTTTCGAGAACGCGCGGAACTTTACCAGCGCATCGATCGCCGCGTCGAAAAAATGTTTGCCGAGGGCGTAGTGGAAGAAGTGCGGGCGCTGCGCGATCTCGGCTCGACTGCGGAAAAAGCGCTGGGTTTGCGGGAGATTCACGCTTTGCTCGCGGGGGAAAGTTCAGAGACGGAATGCATCGCAACGATCCAGCAGGCCACGCGACGTTATGCCAAAAGACAGTTGACCTGGTTTCAAGGCCAAGATAATTTCGAGCCGCTGAACCTATCATCGCACGGCGGCCCCGAAGCCATCGAATTGATCGCGCAAAACGCACGTCTCGCGTTTGCGCAAAGGGATGTTTGAAGTTCGCCCGAGAAAAACGCAGGAGCGCGCGGTCCTGATCGGTCTCGAGAAAGACGGCGTCTCGAAATGGGATTTGCGCGACTCGATGGAGGAATTGCGCGAGCTCGCGAACTCTGCCGGCGCAGAAGTGGTCAGCACCGTAACGCAAAAATTGCAGAAGCCGACCGCGCCCTACTACATCGGGCGCGGCAAAGCGCAGTTGATCAAGGAATCGTTCAAGGACCAGCAGATCACCTCGGTGATCTTCGATGATGAGCTTTCGCCGGCGCAGGGCCGGAATCTGGAAAACTTGCTCTCGCGCAAGGTGCTCGATCGCACGCAACTGATCCTCGATATTTTCGCCCAGCGCGCGCGCAGTCGCGAAGGACGTTTGCAGATCGAGCTCGCGCAATTGCAATATCTGCTGCCGCGCCTGACGCGGATGTGGAACCACCTGTCGCGGCAGACCGGCGGCATCGGCACGCGCGGTCCGGGCGAAACGCAGCTCGAAGTGGATCGGCGGCGGGTGCAGGAGCGAA
Source organism: Spartobacteria bacterium (assembly GCA_003169695.1). GTDB lineage: Bacteria > Verrucomicrobiota > Verrucomicrobiia > Chthoniobacterales > UBA10450 > AV80. Next base: position 16,095 of record PNAS01000081.1, on the reverse strand, counting down.
TCGCGCGGCTCGAGCGCGAACTTGAAGGCGTGCGGAAAGTTCGGTCGGTGCAACGGCAGGGCCGGAAGCGGCATCAATGGCCGGTGGCGGCTGTCGTCGGTTACACAAACGCTGGGAAATCGACCCTGCTAAATTTGCTGACCGGCGCCGACCTCATCGCGGAAGACAAACTTTTCGCGACGCTCGATCCGACGACGAGAAACCTGACCTTGCCGAATAAACAGCGGCTCCTCCTCACCGACACGGTCGGTTTTCTGCGCAAACTTCCGCACACGCTGATCGAATCGTTCAAGGCGACACTCGAAGAAGTGAGCCAGGCCGATCTGCTGATTCACGTCGTCGACCTCAGTCATCCGCGCGTGGACGAGCACATCGAATCGGTGAACAACGTGACGAAAGAACTCGGCGCGTTCGGCAAACAAACGCTGGTCGTGTTCAACAAGATCGACGCACTTCGGAATGACGAACTGGTCGAAATCTATAAAAAAAGATTTCCCGGCAGTGTCGCCATCTCTGCGCGAACGGGCGCCAGAGTGGCAACCCTGGTGCAAGCTCTGGAGGACGAGCTTGGATCATGGCGGTTACGCTCCCGCTTTCGCGTGCCGCTGGCGGAAGCGGGATTGATCGCGGAGATTCATCGAATCGGTTACGTGATCGAGTTGCATTATGAAGATGAGTTTGCGCTGATCGTGGCCCACGTTCCCACGCAACTTGAGCAGAAGCTCGGCCGGTTTGCGATATAGCGCGGTGTAGCGGCGCTCGTCGCTACATTGGAAGTCGTTGACGCGTGGCGCGAGCGTGGCGAGGTAACCTTATGAAATGGGTCGCACGGATCAAAACCGCGGTTGGGTTGAATGATCTCACCAGACCGCTTCGCAAGCTCATTGTGGCCGTGATCGGCGTCACCATCCTTTTGATTGGCGTAGCGATGGTCGTTCTGCCGGGCCCCGCTTTCATTGTGATTCCTATCGGGCTTGGCATTTTGGCGACCGAATTCGCGTGGGCTCGGCGCGCGGTTCGACGCGCCCGGGTTATGATCGCGAAGGCTCGCGGCCGTGAATCCGGCAAAGCACGCATGATGGTGAACGCGTCGCGATGACGAACCGCGAACGTGTCGACCAGCTGGTGAAAGTGCTGCCGGAAGTTTATCCCGACGCGCATTGCGAGCTCGATTTCCGCACTCCGCTGGAACTTTTGGTCGCGACAATTTTGTCGGCCCAATGCACGGACAAGCGAGTCAACCTTGTGACCCCTGCGCTCTTTGCGAAATATCGCACCGCCCGGGACTATGCGAACGCGTCACCAGCAGCTCTCGAGGGACTGATTCGTTCAACCGGCTTCTTTAGGAATAAGACCAAAAGTATCCGCGCTGCGGCTGCCGCCATCCTGGCCGAACACGCGGGCCGTGTTCCCGAGACGATGGAAGAATTACACGGGCTGCCGGGCGTCGGTCGGAAAACGGCGAACGTTGTTCTCGGCAACGCATTCGGAAAGGATGAGGGCATTGTTGTCGACACCCATGTAGCGCGGCTTTCCCATCGTCTGCGGCTCACCCGCCAAACCGATCCGGAAAAAATCGAACAAGACCTGATGAAACTGGTGCCGCGCAAGTCCTGGACGAACTGGAGTCACTGGCTGATCTGGCACGGCCGGCGGCGCTGTTTCGCGCGGCGCCCCGATTGCCATCGCTGCGAAATCTTTCGACTCTGCCCGAGCGGGAAAATTTTTCTTCGCAGCGGAGAAGCGCGTCCGGCGGAAACAACGGAGATAGTCACCGCGAAGCAGCGGCACTCTTGAGTTCCTCGACCTCTTCTTTTGCGCCTTCCGCTTGTTTTCGGAGCTTCTCGAATTCCTGCTCGAGCTTCTTCAGGTCGTCATCGGAAAGTTTTTCCAAGTCGACCAGTTTGTTTCGCGCGGGCCCGAGGGCGCGGATCAATTCATCGAGCTTGAGGTGAACGGCCTTCGCGTCGCGATTCTGAGTATTCTGAAGCAGGAAGACCATCAGGAAGGTGACGATAGTGGTCCCGGTATTGATGATGAGCTGCCACGTGTCCGAGTAATGAAATGTCGGACCGGTCATCGCCCAGACGACGATGATGAGAATGGCGCAGACGAAAGCCCAGGCGCTTCCGAGAACCGTTGACGTCCTTCGCGCAACGATCCCGAATGCATCTCGAATGCGACAGAAAGAATCTCGCTCGTCGCATTCGTTCTTCCCCCCGTTGACCCGTTTCTTTGCCATGCATCATAGCTTCGCGCTTGGAGTCGGGTCTGCGCGCATCGAAAGAAGTGCGCCGTTGCTTTCGTCCTTTCCGCAGCAACGTTTGAGTCTTGGGCAAGGCGATTCATCTCAACCTGGATAATGCCTGGCCCGCGGGCGCGTTCCCGTTTGGGACGCTGGATGTTAACTCCTGGGGACCGCAGCTCCGCTTCTCCGCGCCCGCGCGGTTGATCGAAGAATTCTATCGCGAAGCGCAGAAGGAGCCTTTCGTTCTCTACGGTTCAGGCGACTTCCATCATCTCACCGCGCTCTGGTTGCGTCAGGTTGCCGAACCGTTTGTGCTTGTTTCGTTCGATAATCACCCGGACTGGGATGTGCGGCCGCCGCGCTGGGGGTGTGGCGGCTGGGTGAACCGGGCGCTTGAACTTCCGCACGTAAAAAAAATTAGCGTGTGGGGTTGTGGAAACTTCGAGTGCTGGTGGCCCGGTCAACTCTTCGGCAACCGTCGCGCTGAACGCGAGGGAAGGCTCGAAGTCCATCCTTGGGCCGACGGCCGCCCGCCGTCGGTTCGGAGTCGCCGTAGGGTGATTCTTCGCGGGAATTGGCGCGAACGTTTCGCGGAGTTCGTCCGCGCGTTGCAGGGATCGAATCTTTACGTCACGATCGATCTCGATTGCTTGCGCGCCGAGGAGGCCGTCACGAACTGGGAGAACGGCCGGTTCACGGTGGAAGATGTTGCGTGGGCGCTGACGCAACTGCGCGCGAGCGCGCGGATCGTGGGCGGCGATATCTGCGGTGCGTTTTCACCGCCGGTGTATGCGCGACTCAAACAGCGTTTCGCTGCGGAAATGGATCACCCGAAATTGCCGGCGCAAGATTTAGAAACGGCCACGAAGATCAATCTCGGCGCGTTCGAAGCGCTCTGGCCGATTCTAGCTGGTTAGATGGATCGCGCGCTCCGCGCGCGATGAGGACTTGCGCGTCTGCGGCCACGATCCACCTAGCTGATTGAGACGAGGACGATCCCGGCACTGATCAACGCCGCGCCGATCGTCAGCTGGAGCGTGAGTTTTTCCCGGAGGACAATGGCCGCGGCGAAAGCAATAATAATGACGCTGAGACCTTGGAACGGATAGAGGTAGCTGAGATCGAAGCGCTGCAGCAATCCCAGCGTGAGGAAAAACGAAATCGTCATCAAGAAGATGCCGGCTCCAAGGAGCGAGCCAAACCGCGGGTGACCATTGCCACCCGCTGTGGTGGACTCCATCGCTCTCTTCAAGAAAAGCTGACCCGCCACGAAAGTGATGAGCGACGTAAGAATGAAGACGAACGGCAGGAAGGTCATAATCGCTCCTCCAGGCGCGCGACGGGTTTCGCCACCACGGCAAGACCTATGACAACAAGCGCAATGCCGCACCAGCGCCGAGCCGAAATTGTTTCGCCCAGGAAAATCCAGCAGCTCAGCGGCACCAGGACATCGACCACTCTCGAGAGCGGAAACGCGATCGTCAGCGGAATGTATTTAAGAACGTAAAGCCAGCTCAGGAAGCTGGCGATGACACAAAGTATTCCCCACCACACGAGGGGCGACGCCAGGCTGTTGATTCCAGTCCATGACCAGTTGGTCGCGAGATTTGCGGTGTCTGACGCGCCCCGTTTCAGCAACAGCTCCGAGACGGTGACAAACGCAACGCTCAGAGCCAGCTGAAACCAGGGGTTGGCGAAGCCAGATGGTCTATTTTGCATCGGCATACAGGTCGTGCGCGTTTGGAAAACGCCGCAGCACCGGATCGTGCCGGGTCGGTTCCAGAAATTTCAACGCTTGCCGGAAGATCGGGTTGAGCCAGGCTGCGGTGTGCATCACGTAAAGATCGAGCGGAAACAAATCGCAGCCAAGATGCAGCTTCGGATGGTAATTGAGAGGGCTGCTTCGATACCGCTCGAGGCCCTGCGCGATCGACCAACTGATAATGTCGCGGAGCGTGTAGAAATAAAGATGGAGATCGAGCGCGACACGGTAGTCGAGGCCAAGGTAATCGTCATAGATGGTGCCGTCGTGCACCAGTGCCACGCTGAAGGCAATGGCCTTTCCGTTCTGTCGCCAGATAAAAAACCGCGTCCGTTCCGGCATTCGCTGACCCAGGCTGCATAGATACTCTTTCGTCAAGCGCTCGAACTTCAGAGGCGAACGCTCATGCACTTGCAGGTAAAGCGGATAAACCTCGTCGACGGACGGCGTGAGATCCGTTACTACTTCCACGCTGATTGGCGGTGCGGCTGCCGTTTTGCGGAATTTCCGCCGCAGATCCTTGCGCGTGGAAGCGCCAAGCGTGCTCAGGTAGTGGTCGAAATCGGTGTAACGGAGTTGCAGCTCCGTCATCGGCATACTGGGCACGCGCGTATAGCCATTCGCGGAGAAATTGCGGAGCGCGTGCCGGTATCTCGCTGGGAAATCTTTGAAAACCACTAGGGAGGCTTTGGATAGCTGCGCGTAGGTTTTGAGAGTGGCGTCGAGCGCGTTCGCCACCCAATCCTCATCTTCCGGCGCGCACGTAGACAAATGGCCTTCGCCGGCGGCGTTGCCGACCATGAGCACACGCATGGTGAGGAAACGCGGGAAACGCCGGCGGATGGCCTCTACTGGAGCGCGCAGGGCCGGAATTCCGTCGACCAAATTTTGCTCGACGAAAAAGAGCGGCTGGATCGCACGAACCTTGCCCGCTTTATCTTCCAGCAGGAGATAGCTGTGCTCGAATTTCGCATCGAGCGTTTCCTCCACGATCTCGTAAAAGCGGTGGTCCTTGCATTTCCCCACGAAAGCTCCTTTCCAGGCATCGCAATGGTCGAGCTCAGCGCGTGAGAGAACGCGTGCGACGCCGAGTGGGAACGGAATGGTCGGGCCGGTGGTCATTTGGAGCAAAGGCAAAAGAAACGTTTAACGCTGAATGTCCTACGTCCAACGTTCAACTCTGGAAGTGACTGCAGCTATTTGTTCGCGCTCTCCGCCTTGAGGACTCCGCTGCGGATGTGAAGATCGCGCTGCGGGAACGGAATTTGGATGCCGGCTTCTCGGAATTTTTCCTCGATCGCGAAGTTCAGATCGCTTTTGAAACGGCTGGGCCGATGACTCATTTCACTGCTCCACACGACCAGTTCGAAGCCGATGGCGTTTTCGCCAAAATGCGTCAGGAAGACGCTTGGGGCTGGGTCATGCAAGACGTGCGGATGGCTTTTGCCAGCCGCGATCAACGCTTCGCGCACTTTCTTTACGTCGCTCCCGTATGCGACACCCACCGGAATGCGAAACCGCACCCGTGGATCGCCATAGGTCCAGTTCGTTACAGGCGAGTCGATGAATTTCGTGTTCGGCACGATCATCGCGATGTTGTCGTTCGTGCGAATGACCGTGCTGCGCGCGCGAATCAATTCCACCTGGCCCGCCAGGCCGGCGACCTCAACGCGATCGCCGATCGTGATCGGTCTTTCCGCCAGAATGACCAGGCCGCTGATGAAATTACTCGCGATATTTTGCAGCCCAAATCCGACACCCACGCCGACCGCGCCGGCGAAAACCGTGAGCGCACCGAGATGAATGCCCGTATTCTCGAGCACGATGAAGATGCCGACGACCAGGACGAGATTGCTCACGATCTGCGCGATGGCGTACTGCAACGACCGATCCAGCCCGCTGTTGACGAGGAAGCGGTTGAAAAGAAATCGCTTCGTCCGTGAAGAAAACCAGAAGACCGCGATAAGCAGCGCGATCAGCAGGAAGATCTGAACCAGACTGAGCGTGACTCCCGGCACTGGCGTAGTCCAGAGGAGCGGAACGCCGGCGGCGTTGATTGCGGTGACGGTGAAGAAAGCGAGCGCGGAAACGCTCAAGATCGTGGTGACGATCGCGATGAAATTTGTATCCAGTTTGAAGCGCGCGATGAAACGCCGGACCGTGTCGCTTTGCAGGGTCTTCGCGGTGATGAGGCCGATGGCGAAAAGGGTCGCGAATGCCAGCAGCCCCAGAAACGACACGTAATGCCCCGCCACGTAAAAGAGCGGCTTCTCGAGCAGGGCAAGGTCCATCAGTTCAAAGTAGCGCAAGCTTCCGGCTTGCGAACAGGAAAACGCAAGCTGGAACCTTACGCTACAACACAAAAAAACACGGCTGAAGCCGTGTTCTTTCGAAAGTCATCGCGCCGGCGGCGGCGCGGGGCCATTTATTGTTTCGAAGCCTTTTCTTCGATGTACTTCACCACGTCGCCAACGGTCTGAAGTTTCTCGGCGTCCTCATCCGGTACCTCGACAGAAAATTCCTCCTCAAATGCCATCACCAGCTCGACGATGTCGAGCGAGTCCGCGCCCAAATCCTCAATGAACGACGCCGTGGGCGTGACCTGTTCCGGATTGACGCCGAGCTGCTCGACGATGATGTCCTTCACCTTCTCTTCAATTGGTTTGTCCGTCATAAAAGTTTCTCCGTTCGCGTTGGTTCAGGGGGCAGGTCTTAAAGCAAGCCCGGCAAGGATGGCAAGTAAATGAATTAGCGATCTTGTCAATCAATTTCAGGTTGAACCGCTCCGCGCAAGCCCTTGCCGCAGTTTACTTCGCGCTTGCTTGGCGTAAGAGAGAAGGGATGTCGTCCCCGACTCCAACTGAGGACTTGCTCGACCTGAAAATGTTACCCGCGTGGGTGAACGAGCCGGCGCGTCCGAATGATTACGCCAATTTTGAGGGCGAGGATTCTGGTTCCGATGAGCGCGGCGGTCGGCGTCCACCCCAACGGAGCCGCGATCGCGATCGGCGCGCCCCGCAATCGCGCGAAACACGCGGCCCGCAATCGCGCGAGCAACGACCTCGCCGCCCGAGGCCGGACCGGCCTGGTACGGCGCGTCCGGATGAAAACCACCGTGGACGTGACGACCGCCGCGAGCGCCCGACGGTCCAGCCGATTGCTGTCACGGTGCGCTTCATTCCCTATCTACCAGCCTTCAACAGCGTTATCGCGCAGATCAAGTCCGGCTCGGTCGCCTATTCTGTTTTCGCGCTGGCCCGCCTTTTTCTCGAAAAGCCGGAGCGTTACGATGTTCAACTGACTACGCCCGAGGATCGCCCGCTCTTTCAACTGGGCGAAAACGGCGCGGTCGCGTCCGATCGCATAATTCTGGAAGCCGGCGCCTTCACAAGCGCGCGCGATGATTTTTACACAGTCGAAGTCACCCAGAGCGAACCGCTCAAGGGTAATTTCACGAACGTCGCGCGCTGCCGGCTCAGCGGCACCTTGCTCGGCCCGACCAATCATCACAACTATCAGCCACAGTTGCGCAACCTCTACGAAACACGCTTCAGCCGGCGCATGAGCTTCGTCGATTATCAGAAGCAAATCGAGATCGCGAGCGATCCGGCGGTCGTGGAAGAATGGAAAGAACAGGCGCGCAACGTCACGACTTACACGGCCAAAACCGGCGAGCCTCCGCTCACATTCACCAACGCGGCCGAGGTAGAGCGTCATTTTCGCCAAAATCATCTTCCCGGCTTATTGCGCAGCGCCAGCGAATTGGCGATCGGCGGGGTCATGAGCAGGCGGCTCCCGGATCGCGCGCTGGGACGCGCGATCGAGGACGCGTGGTCGAGCGAAACGCGCTCGCCCTCGAAGATGATGCAGGAATTATCGGCGGGATTGCGCCAGGGCGGTCTGAATATTTTCCGGCATCGCCGCGGTATGCTTTTCGTCTCGCCCATTCGAGCGCGGGCTTTCAGTCACGAAAGCGCGGGTGTCTCCGCTTCCATCAACGCGATTCTTGAGAAAGTGGCGTCAACACCGGGTATCGGCCGCAAACAATTGGCCGACCAGTTGGCGCCCGCTGGGGCCGAGCCTGCCGATCTTGAACGCGCAAAACTAACGCTGGCGTCCGACCTGCACTGGCTGGTGAGCGAGGGTTACGTCATCGAGTTCAACGATGGTTCGCTCGATTTGCCGCGAACAAAACCGCCGGTCGCGCCTGCGGCTGAAGAAAAGCCGGCTGTTGCGATCGAGGTCAAGCCCACCGAACCAACTTCGGAGGCCCAGCCGATCGAAGAAAGCAAAACTGAAGTCGCGACGGAGCTGGGGCAAACGGAAACGCCCGCTCCAGAAGAATCGCCCGAAGCAGTCGCGACCGGCGCGGACTCGTCCAGCGTCTGACGGGCCGTTGAGCTCGACACGCTGTCATCCCGAGGCGCATTAGACGCTGAGGGACCTCACACCCGCAGTCCAGTTGTGGGAGAAACATTGCGCGTGACCAGAAGGGCACGTCGTCAGTAACGCGGTAGCGCTTGAGCCTGCGGGAGGTCCCTCGGCGTCTTCGCTGCCTCGGGATGACACGCGTTAAAGCAACGCTAACCGCTAACCGCGAACTAAGGCGGAACCAGGCCGGCCTTTTTCAACGTGGCGTAGGCCCCGTTCTTATTAAGCGTCTTCATCCCACGCGCGGTCACACGGATGCGCACAAACTTTTTCAATTCCGGCACCCAGATGCGGCGTTGGTGCAAGTTCGGGCTGAAGGTGCGAGGCACATTTTTCGTCACGTGACGGCCTACGCCGCCCTTTTTCTTGGCCATACCGCGGCGATGAATGATGCTCCCGCGCGTGACTTTGGATCCTGTGATGCTGCAAACTTTTGACATAACTACCCCGAAGAGTGCGTAAGCTGGCGCGCTCGCCCCAGTGGGTCAAGGGAATCTTGAACGCGCGTCGGGCGCCGGAGTCAAAGATAAGTTCAGAGAACCTGGCGAATTAGCGAAATAACGACCGGGCGATTCGGAAAAACTTGCTCGCTAATTCACTAACCGTTAAATCGCTAATTGACTCAAATGGCCCGGACGAATCATCAGAAACTGCGAATCGGGTTTGTTGGGGCGGGGGACATTGTTCGCCGGCGACATCTGCCCGGATTGAAAAAGCATCACGAAGTCGAAATCGTGGCGGTCTCGAATTCCACCTACAAGAGTTCGGAGAAGTTCTGCCAGGAAAATGCGCCGCACGCCACGCCGATGCAAAACTGGGCGGACCTGCTCTCGCTCCCGGATATCGATATCGTCTGGATCGGCACGCCGCCCTATATGCATTCGGCGATCACCGTCTCCGCCCTGGAAGCGGGCAAACACGTTTTCTGCCAGGCCCGCATGTCGATGGACCTCGCCGAGGCCGAGGAAATGCTCGCCGCCTCGAAACGATATCCCGAGCTGGTCACGATGCTTTGTCCGCCGCCGTTCGGGTTGCGCGGAGATCTCCTCGTAAAAAAATTGCTCGCCGAGAATTACCTCGGCCGGCCGCACCATATTCGCCTGCAATGTTTCACCGGCGCCTATCTGAATCCCGACACGCCCGCGCATTGGCGGCAGCGCATCGAGATCAGCGGCCTGAACGTTCTCGCCGTGGGCATCTACGTAGAGGTCCTCCAGCGTTGGCTCGGCGACATCACCGGTGTTTATGCGCGGGGAAAAATCCTGCATGGAAGCCGACAAGGGTACGACGTCATCGTTCCGGATTTGCTCACGATCCTTTGCACATTCGAGAACGGCGCCGAAGGCGTCCTCGAGTTCAGCGGCATCAACGCCTTGCCTCCTAGTGATCGTCTCGAAGTCTACGGCGAAGCGGGGACGATGACCTATGACTTCGGGTCCGACACGGTAGAGGCGGGCCGTGACGGCGATCGCGCCTTGCATGCGATGGAAATAACTCCGGAGTTGGAGGGTGGCTGGCACGTCGAGGACGACTTCATCGCCGGCGTAAAATCAAAAGGCCGCGTTCGCCCGCATCCCGATTTCGAGGATGGCGTTCGCTACATGCGCGTCGTCCAGGCTGTGGCGGATTCGCGGGCCCGGAACGAGTGGGTCGAGATCAAGCGCTGAAGTTTCCAGTAGCGGCGGTCTGTGACCGCCGAAGTCTGCCGCAGGGATCAATTGCTTCCTGCCGATATGATCCGACGTATGCAGGCTTGCGTGTTTCCGGCAGGCCGTGGTAATCATTTTTCGTGTTTTCTCCCCGCCTTCCCCTCAGTGTTCCCCGAAATAGATGAAACAAAGTTTCGTCGAATTGTAGTTAGGTGGACTCGAGCGGCCCGGCGCGGAGCAGTTCTGCGAGCCATGGTACTCGACGACAGGGCGACATGATGGCAAACACTGACTCTCGTGTAACGATTCATATGGCGGCGAGCCTCGATGGCTTCATCGCTCGAAAGGACGGACGCGTCGACTGGCTCGAAACCTCAGACGAATTCGCAGGCGGGGACACCCTAGACCCAGGATTCGTTGAGGCCTTCCTCAAGACGATCGACTGCTACGTCATGGGGTCGCGAACCTATGAGACAGCGTTGAGTTTTGAAGTCAAAGGGTTGGGGTGGTGGTCGTACGGCGACAAACCCACCTTCGTCCTCACTAGTCGCGAGCTGCCGCGGACCCGCGATACCGTCGAGTTCTACTCAGGCGATCTTGCGCAGTTCGTGAACGGGCGCCTACGGCCCACGTTCCGTACCATCTGGTTTGTTGGAGGCGGTGTAGTTTCCGGTGAATGCCTTCGTCTCGGGCTGGCCGACGAAGTTCGTTATTCGATCCTGCCGATCTTGATTGGTGATGGGATCCCATTCTTCGAGAAGCTCGACAGAGACATCGCGCTCCATCTCGCGGAGGTCAAAGCCTACAAGAACGGCATGGTGGAGCTTCGTTACGAGGTGCAAGGAGATCGCGGCGAGAGACGGAACGCCACCTAACCAGGCGCTGCAGCAAACCGCGGACCGTCCTTATGCTAGGTTTGACAGTATGCGAAAGTCGCTTGTAGTTCGCGCGGTCGCTGATCTTGTGTCTCGTTAGACCTCTCACCATGAGCACCGCACCTGAGCATCACCGTTGGGACAGACCACTCGCTAAACTCGATCTTCCTGAAGCCCGTTATAAAGCTGATCTTGAGCTCTATGACAGATCGCAAACCTTCTCGAGCGAACTTCTGAAACTTGCCTTGGGTGGCATCGCGGTGATCGGTTTTCTTCTAGCCAACTTTCCGAAGGAGCGCTTGGAACACATTTTAGACGATGCTGCCGTCAGGATTTTATTTTGTGCTTCGGTCGTGGCGTTCGCGCTGTCTGTCGGCTTGGCTTTACTGCAGCGGTTCGAAGCTGCTGGCGCGATGTTTCATCATCTCCACGTTATCAAGCTTTCTTCCTTGGAAGACGGGACGGCGGAAGCAGAGATTTCCCACCACATGCGAATCCGAGAAAAGAAGTTTATGCAAGCTCACGCGCTACTGAAGAGCACTTCTTGGTTCCTAGTCCTCGCTGCGGTTCTCGTTAGCCTCGCATTTATCCGAATGATGTTTCTGCACGCATGAGGTCTAACCAAAAGATGCAGCGAACGGCTGGCCGCTCCGATGTCTAGCTTATGATAGCTACAACCTCTCCCTCGCAGCCACGCACGCTCCCGCTTGCCGTCGCTGATCTTGGGTCTCGTTAGACCTCATGAGCATGCCCCGCTGGGAAAAGATTTGCCTCACCGTGCTGCTGGTTTTGGTGTCGGCGTTTTGGTTGCTTCTTACGCTTCGTTGGCTCGCGATTTGTCTGTTCTTTGCTTTCCTCGTCAGCATCGCATGGCGCTGTCTTAGGTCGCGTTTACTCGTGCCGATCATTCTTTGGTTTGCGTTTTTCGGCTGCACATGGCTGCCATTCGACATCACTTTCCGCACGGCACCAGATGGACCGAAGTTCGTGGAGTGCTGCCCGGGATCGCCTTATCACGACTATAAGGCGGCGCTGGAGTTGGATCGTCGCGGCGAGTGCAAGTTCTGCAGCGATCTTGTTACCGGGTTCGAGCCTAGATATTGGGTTGTATGGTGAAGCAAGGCCTAACCGAACGATACATCGAACGGCTACCCGCTGCGAAATCACGTTTCCATTGATAAAAAACACTTCCACTTCAATCGGCGTTCGCTCCCGGTAGCGGTCGCTGATCTTATTCTCGTTAGGCGAAGAAATTTATCCCATGAATAGTAAAATTACTCCAGCGCAGTTAAATTCGGGCGTTCTTTACCTCGGGGCGAAATCGAAGGCTTTGTCCCGCAGCATTATCTTCGGTGCCTTTATCGCGGCGTTCGTGAACGTGCGCAGAGCTCAGGCACGGTGAGATAATTCTCCGGATGGAAAACGCTGATTTTGTGGGGCGCGTCGCCGTCGTCACCGGTGCGTGGCGCGGCCTCGGACGGGCTGCCGCAGCGCGCCTGCACGAGCGCGGCGCCTCGGTCGCGGTGAACGTCCGCAACCGCGAGCGCGCCGAGGCGTTGGCGAAGGAAATCGGTGAGCGCGCCTTCGCCGTGCCGGGCGACGTCGCGGCGGACGGCGTCCCCGACGAGATAGCGCGCCGCACGCTCGAACGCTTCGGACGGATCGACATCCTCGTCAACAACGCCGCGCTTCCGCTGTCGACACGCTTCCCCGATCTCACCGCCGAGGAATGGCGCAGAGTGATCGAGGTCAACCTCACCGCGCCGTTCTTGATGACGAAAACCGTTCTTCCGGCAATGCGCGCCCAGCACTACGGCCGCATCATTAATATCTCGTCCTCGGCCGGCCGGATGGTGAGTACGCTTGGTGGTGCGCACTACACGGCATCGAAGGCCGGACTCCTCGGACTGACGCGCGCGGCCGCGAAGGAGCTCGGCAAGTTCGGCATCACCGTGAACGCCATCTGCCCCGGTATGATCGATACCGAGCTGACGCGCGAACATGCCTCGGACGAGTTGCTCGAACGTCTCGCCGCGAGCTATCCCGTGCCGCGCGTCGGCACCGCGGTCGAAGTCGCCGATTTGATTTGCTTCGCCGCCTCCGAGGCCGCCGGCTACATCACCGGCGCGTCCCTCGACATCAACGGCGGCGACTTGATGATGTGACCTATATTGTTCGCCAACGCGGCTGGTCCCCCCGCGCGCGCGTATGTGTGACAGTTACGAGCGCCGGAGTCATCAAGCAGCTGTTGGCGGGAAAGCGTGAGACCTAACCATTCGATGAAGCCAACGACCCTGATCGAGTGAACGCGATCAACCTTGCCACCGACCCCGCCCGTGGCTTATCTCTGTCTCGTTAGGCCATGAAGCGATGTCTAGCACTCTGCGGCCTCTTAACCACTGCATTGCTCACGTCAGCAGTCGCGAAGCGCTACACCGACGCGGAACTCAAGGCGATGTTCGTTTCACGAACTCCCCCATACTACCCGATGGAGCTGCGCCAGCGCCGTGTGACGGGGAGCGGCGTGTTTCGCCTTTATATCGACCAGCAGGGCAAGGTCACCGCCATCGGTGTTTTGGAGAGCACCGGAAACAAGCAGTTGGATGCTGAGGCACTGAAAGCGTTCGTTCGCTGGCGCGCGAAGTTCGGGGCGAAGCGTGAGGTCGATCAGCCGGTGACATTTTGGTTTAGGCACTAGAGTTGTGATGACGCAATGGTCTAGCCATGCTATGCAGCCAACCGCTGGCGATCCGCCGGTTAGTGCGAAAACCTGCCCTTCAACTCAAAGAAAGGCTTGGCGAGAGACGCTCCTGTTCGGCGTGGCGCATTGAGAACTTCAGCAGGGGGTCGGGAGGTTACGCCTTGCAAAACCATTCCGTGAAAGAGGTCGTCCATTTCGCGCGGGGATGTGCGCATCCCCTGTCGCACCCACCAGGATAGGAGGGAGAACAATGCTCCGGCGAATGCATGGGCGAGGGCTGCGCGCCTCTCTTTGCTGAGGGAACGCGGTCGTTGCTCGAGGCGCTGCTCGATTCCTCGGGCAAAGTGCGCTTCGCCCAGCTCCTTTACATCGTGAATTCTTCCGGATTCCACTAGCACGGCGTAGAAGTCGCGGGCTTCAGCGACATGTGTGAAAAACTCGCCGACAGGCGCGACGCGTTCGGATCGATCGGCGTGTCTCGCGAGCAAGGTGGCCATTCCTTCGAAGAACTGGTCCACGTCACTCAGAAACAGATCGTTCTTATCCCGATAGTGTGCGTAGAACGTCGACCGGCTGACCTGCGCGCGATCGAGCACCTCCTGCACGGTGATATCGTCGAAGGGCTTCGCGAGCAGCAACTCCACCAGGGCATCGCCTAACCGATCGCGAGTCCGCGCGACGCGCCGGTCGAGCTTTCGCGCCGCTGAAAGTGAGTTTTCGGACATATGCCTATGGACTGTGCTGTATCACGCTGCGCTAACGCTGGACAGAGTGGATTGCAAGCTTCGACACTAGTTGCATGAGAGATAACAGACTGGGCGGAATTGCGCTAGTAGCGGGCGCGATTGCTGGAGTGATCACGATGAGTTTGCACCCCTCGGGGCATCACGGCATTCTTTCACAGCACGAGATGGAAATGCTCGCGTTGATGACGAGAGCGGTGCATGGACTGGGCATCGCCAGCCTGCCGCTGTTGTTTCTCGGCGCGATGGTGCTGACGCGGCGCTTGGCGTGTCCGAGCCGAGTTCCCATTGCCGCGCTGGTGATTTACGGCTTTGCGGCCGTCGCCATCATGATTGCGGCATCAATGAGCGGGTTTGTCGCTCCGGCCGTTATACGCCAGCTCGTGGCGGGCGATCCTTTGACGGATGCGCGCCGGTTGTTTCTCGAGTACACATTCAACATCAATCAGGCGTTCGCGTCTGTGTATGTCGTCGCCTCGTGTGCGGCGATCATGCTTTGGTCAACCGCGATCCTGAAAGGTCGACAGCTGGCTGCGGGTTTGGGGATTTATGGAATCGTCCTGGGCCTCGCGATCGTAGCGGCACTCTTCAGCGGAAAGCTCGCGCTCGACGTGCATGGGTTCGGCGTTGTCACCTTTACGCAATCAATCTGGTTTATTGTCGCGGGCATCCTGCTGCTGCGAGCTCGCGAAGAGGCGGTTGCACCCGCATCCTCCGCGCCACTCTAGGGATCGATTCGTGACGGTCGTCGACTGAGCGCGTCTGCTTTGTCTGGCAGCTTACGCGGCAGGTCCCAAGATTCACGCGCCGCTGGAAGCCTAGCTACGGCGCCCCGAGATCGTAGACTTCAACCACGCCGACGCCGGTGCCGTTGCTCAGTCCCGCAAGCAGCGCGGTGTAAAGGCCCGGCGGTAGCGTCGCGGCTATACCAGACTCGAGATTGTTTCTCGGCGCGAGACCCGCCGCGGTGAGTGCCGCGGCTTGCGCCGGATCATCCTGCCAATTGTTATTCGCGAACAGGAGAGCTCCATTACTGTCGCGCAGCTCCAGCGTTGGATCTGCCAGCGCATTAGGTACTCCCGCCGCAGTGAGGCTGGGACCGATACCACGCGCCACAATCCTGTCATCGCCGCTGTTGCTGCCCAGCGTGAAGCCCGCGATCACGATGTTGTCACCCGTGCTGACAAAGGCTCGCGTGCTAATATCGGCCAGCTTTGCGGGAACTGCTTGACTGAGATCGTAAACCTCAACCAAGGCGACACCCGAGGTGTTATTCTTACCTCTCACGATCGCGGTATACGCTCCGGGAGTTAACGTGGCATCAATCGCTGATTCGAGATTATTGGTCGGCGGGATGCCGTCGGCTATGATCAGAGTCTCCTGCATGGGGTCGTCTCTCCAATTGTCGTCCGTGATGGTGACAAATGCGCCGGGGCCGTGCAGCTCCAGCACCGGGTCAGCCAGCACATCGGGGACACCGAATTGTGCCAGCGAAGGTCCAATGGCCCGGAGGAGCACATGTTTCGGAGCGGTTCCAGTGATGATGAAGCCGCCGATGCCGACATTATCACCGGTCTGAACTCGCATACGAGTCGAAAGGTTGGTGGCCTGTGCCGCTGGTGTCGGACTTGGAGTAGGTGTCGGGGTCGGCGCCGGTGTCGCGGTCGGTGTAGGTGTAGGTGTAGG
>PNAS01000031.1 GCA_003169695.1 Spartobacteria bacterium | reverse complement strand
AGCGATCGAGCTCGCGCGCGAGCGCGTTAAGAAAAACGGCGTTGCGATCGACACGACACTGCCGAACGACCTCCCGAAGGTGTGGGGCGACGAAACGGCGCTCACCGAGGCCTTCGCCCATCTCGTCGCCAACGCCGCGGAAGCCACCTCAGGCCGGACCAAGCCGCGGATCACATTGGCCGCCACGCAAATCCGCGAAGGCGACCATGCAAGCGGAGTTGTCGTAACGGTCAGGGACAACGGCAAGGGAATCTCCGCAGACCTGAAAGAGAAAGTGTTTTCTCCATTTTGCACGACCAAAGCGCGCGGCATGGGATTGGGTCTTCCGATTGTGAAACGAACCATCTTCGATCACAACGGTCGGGTCGATATTGATTCGAACCCACACGGCACCTCCGTGAGCGTAATGCTGCCGGTCAGTCCGAACGGATACTGAGAGAATTTCAGATTTCAGATTTCAGATTTCAGATTTAAGGTGCAGTCCTTCCCGAACGGCGTATCAGCCGCGCCAAACCGCAAACCTTCAATCTGAAATATCGTTATGATCGTTACCACCGCTCAACTTTACAAAGTCGCCTATGGCAAGTTCGCCGTCGGCGCTTATAACATTAATAACATGGAGCAGCTCCTCGGGCTGTTCCGCGGCTGCGAGCAAAGCCACGCGCCGTTTATCATTCAGCTCTCGAAAGGCGCGCGAAAATACGCCGATAAAAGGATGCTCGAAGCGATGATTCGCACGGCGAAGGAAATGTTTCCCAATGTGATTTTTGCCGTGCATCTTGACCATGGAGACGAGGAAACCTGCTACGATTGCATCGCCTCGGGGTTTTACAGTTCCGTCATGATCGACGCGAGCCACGAGTCGTTCGAGGAAAACATCGCGATCACAAGGCGCGTGGTGGAGCGCGCGCACGCGAAAGGCCTCAGCGTCGAAGCCGAGCTCGGGCAACTCGGAGGTGTTGAAGAGGACATCAAGGTGGATGAAGGCCACGCCTCGCTGACAAATCCCAAGGAAGCGGTCGAGTTTGTGAAGCGCACTGGTTGCGATTCGCTCGCGGCCGCGATCGGCACGAGTCACGGGGCTTATAAATTCAAAGGACAGCAAAGTCTTCACTTCGAGGTGATCGAAGAAATCAAGAAATTGATTCCGGGCATGCCAATTGTGATGCACGGAAGTTCAAGTGTTCCGGTGGAAGAGGTACAGCGCATTAATGCGGCGGGCGGCGAGCTCGATCCCTCGGCCCGTGGTGTGAACGAAGAGGAATATCTTCCGGCCGCGAAACTGGGTGTGACCAAGGTGAATATCGACACCGATGGCCGCCTGGTCTGGACTCGTGTGCACAGGGAATATTTTCGCGATCACCCGGCCGAGTTTGATTTTCGTCCGCCGGGCAAAATCTTCGTCGAGGAGTATTCGAAGTTCATCGCTCACAAGAACGGGAAACTGGGCTCGGCCGGACAACTCGACGCAGTTCGTGCGAGCCTGAAGAAATAGTCAGTGCTTGGGACCGGCCCGTTGCGATCGACGGATTGCTTCCCGACTGCCGGATTCCGCGGATGCCTTACCCCGCCTGCAGGTCTAGGGCTTTTTGGGTGTTTTTCGCGGAGAAAATAAGGCTGCGGGCAACTTGGCAAGGTTAGTGCTTATACTCGTTATGGTAATTATAGAAGACCTGCCGCCAATGAAAATACTGACCCGGGATGCCGTCGAATTTCTGCTCATCGATGATGACCCAGCAATCACGAAATTTCTCGTGACCTATCTCAAGCAAAAAGGCCACACATGCGAATACCTCACGGAAGGCTTCCAAACAGCCGCGTGGCTTGAGCATCACCAATGTGATGTCGTGGTGGTCGATCTCAATATGCCGAAAGTGGATGGCATCTCACTGATCGCTTTCATCCGGGAGATGAGTCAGAACCTGCCGATTATCGTTTTCACCGGCGTTGGATACGACGAAGAGCGAATGCACGCTGCCTTGCGTGCCGGAGCCAACGGCTACGTCAGCAAGAATTTGCCGATCGAACAACTTTACTGCGTTCTGTCTCGCGTCCTCGCCACTTGTCAGCAACGCGCCCGCCGCGAAGCGCTTGCGCATCCGCATCCCGTGTTAGCCGGGGCCGCCTAAAACGCACAGCAATCCAGCGAAATTACGCTGAAGATGCCTCCTCAAGAAGCCAGCGGAGCGCTTCTGGAGAGATACATTCCGCTCCGCACGCACTCGCGGTTTCCTGCTCCAGGACATCGCTGGTCGCCACCAGTAGCTTGAACCGCGCAGCATACTTGCTGGCGAGCCGCTCGATGATGGAATCCGCCGTTTGACCCTCGCGCGAGTAGAAAATTTGTATCTCCCCCGGATCTGAGTTCACGCTGACCGCAGATCCTTTACCGTCAAAAACCACCGCCACCCGCACGTCCGTCCAATCCTGGTAATCTCGCAATTTTCTCACGAGCGCGTCCCGT
Source organism: Spartobacteria bacterium (assembly GCA_003169695.1). Taxonomy (GTDB): domain Bacteria; phylum Verrucomicrobiota; class Verrucomicrobiia; order Chthoniobacterales; family UBA10450; genus AV80. Next base: position 90,581 of record PNAS01000031.1, on the reverse strand, counting down.
GCGAGGGAAGTGCGGCGTCCATGTAGACGACGCAACTCCGGCCAGGCAAAGATCACGCTGTGACCGTCAACCAGGAGGTATTGCGCGCGCACTCTGCGTTGCAAAGGATTTTCCGCAAAGTCACTCTGCTCCGGCCGCACTCCGGAGTGCCCCGCGGGTCTATGTTTCCGGCGTGGACGCAACCTGCTTCTTCGGTTTGGCTTTGGCTTTCGGTGCTTCGCGCCGGACCGGCGCGGCCTTCGCCGCCACTTTCTTTCGATCCAGATAAGCGATGCGACGCCGACGTTTGACTCTCACCCGATGTTGCTGACCCATGAGGCGTTCTATAGGACGGAAGGAGTATCGGCGCAACGCGAAATAAAGCCGCAGCCTACCAAAAAACCGGCTTCGGTCCGCGAATCGGATTGCTATGAATGCCCTGATTGAATAGAAGAGCCTGTGCGAGCGATTTGATTCCTTCCTACCTTTTCAGTGATCCCCCCCAAGACAATCATCAGCGCTTCCGTTTTCTTACTCGTCCTTTCGGCAGTGTTGGGCGTCCTCAATACTCAAAAGACGCTCGGCTTGCGCGCTCAAGCGACTCGGGCCGAAGTTGCACGAAACGCAGCGGAACAGCTTCGGATCGCGCGGGAACGGGAGCTGAAGGGGCGCGAAGCTGCCGTAGCTGCTGCCAATGCCAAGTTCGGCGAGACGCGAACGAAAGTTGCGAGCACCGAAGCAGAGTTGATCAAAGCGCAAAAGGAAAAAAACGATCTCCAGGCGAAGCTGAGCGAAAGCGAAACCGAGATCGCGCGACTCCTGAAGCGCATCGATGACGCCGAGGCGAAGCCGGCAATCAGTGCCAATCCCTCAACCGCTTCAACAGCGGACCTGCAAGCCCAACTGGAAGACGCGAAGAAGCAGCTGGATGCCTCGGAAGGCGAAAAAACTTTGCTCTCCGACAAGATCAGGGCCTCCCAGGAGCGATCAACCCAACTGGAAACAGAAAAGAAAAGACGGCTCCCAGCCGGAGGGGATCCTGGAATTCGCGGCAGGGTGCTGGCAGTCAACCAAGCCTACAATTTTGTGGTCCTAAACCTTGGCGGTCGGCAGGGAGTTGAGCCGAACACCGAGATGCTGGTGTTGCGCGGTGGTTCCTTCATCGGGAAAATCCGGATTTCGTCAGTTGAACCTGCGACCGCCATCGGCGATATTATTACCAGCAGCTTGGCCCGCGGTGTCCAGGTGCAACCCGGAGATACGGTAATTTATGCTGGCCCGAATTCCTGACCCTACTTGTTTGAAACTCATCAGAATCGCGGTGCTTTTTTGTGTGGTGAACGGGCTCGCTTCCTGCGCGACCAAAGAGTCACCGCCACTGATTGCAGATCCCAGCGCCGCCCGCGAAACCTCCCTCCCCTGGAACGAACAGGAGAAATGGGAAAGAGACGGTTCCGCAGCTGGGCTGAATACAGAAGGACGCCGGTAATTCGGGCGGGCTAAATCCAGAACCCAGGCGGAATCACCGCGTTTTTCGGCACCACGACGATGCCGTCGCGGATAAAATAATTACCCGCGTCCAAGTCCGCCGGCTTTCCTTCCGGCGTAATCACGACGCCGTCCGCAATCCGCGCGTTCTTATCGATAATCGCGCGGTCGATCACGCAATTGCGCCCGATCCCAATCGGCGGTAATCCGTGCTCCGAGTTCGCGGGGTCCGTCTCGTAATAGTCGGCTCCCATCACAATACTGTTCCGAATGGTAGCGCCAGTTTGGATGATGCTGCGCACGCCGATGACAGACCGTTCCAAATGTGCGTCCGAGATGATGCAGCCGTCGGCGATGATCGCCTGGCGCAAGGTCGCGCCGTTTATTTTGCTGCCCGGCAAAAAACGCGGGTGCGTATAAATCGGAGCCGAGGCCTCGAAGAAACTGTACTGAGGCAGAAGGTCCGTGAGATCCAGATTGGCTTCGTAAAATGCCCGGATGGTTCCGATGTCCTCCCAGTAGCCGTTGAAAATGTATGCGCTCACGTGACGCTCTTGGATCGACTGGGGAATAATGTGTTTCCCGAAATCCGCGAGATCGTTCTCGAGACACTCCACCAGCACGTCGCGATTGAAAACGTAAATGCCCATTGAGGCTTGAAACAATTCTTCATCGGGAGCCGCCGCAATCGACGTGAGCAGTTCCCGGCTCATCTTGAATTCATTCAGGACGCTGTCGTCCTTCGGCTTCTCCACAAAGCGCGTGATCCGACGGTCCGCATCGCTCTGCATGATCCCGAACTCGGCAACCTGTTCACGCATCACGGGCTTGGTCGCCAGCGTGATTTCAGCGCCGGAGCGAATATGCTGGTGGAGCAGGGCGCGGAAATCCATTCGGTAAAGCTGGTCGCCGCTGAGAATGATGTAGTAATCGAATGGCCGCTCCAGGAAGTAGCGCATGTTTTGGCGCACCGCGTCTGCCGTTCCTTGATACCACTGCGACCCTTCCGGCGTTTGCTGTGCGGCGAGGATGTCCACGAAGCTGCGCGAAAAATTATCGAACTTGTAGCTCGCCTGGATATGGCGATGCAGCGACATACTGTTGAACTGCGTCAGCACATAGATCGACCGCAGCCCGGAGTTCAGGCAGTTGCTGATCGGTATATCGACGAGCCGATACTTTCCGCCGAGCGGTACCGCCGGTTTCGACCGATCTTTTGTTAATGGAAACAGGCGCGTCCCGGCGCCACCGCCCATGATGACTGCCAGCGTCCGCTGCGTCGTCCCGGGAGGAAGTGCGGGGGTGGACATCGGGGCGGCTGGATCCGCTAAGAATGGTTGGCGTGTCGCGCGGCTTTTCGTTCCCACGGAATCAAATTAACGCAGATTGCCCCCGCTCCCATCAACCTTTTTACGCGCTTGCGGCTGGTTGCGCCGGTCACACGTTAATGTCACGCTCCTCGTCTACATGTGTGGCATTGTCGGTTACGTCGGACGTTCGGAAGCAGCTCCCATCCTGCTCGATGGTTTGCGCCGTCTTGAATATCGCGGCTACGATTCCGCGGGGGTTGCGATCGTTAACGGCGAGCACGTCGAAACGCGCAAGTGTGCCGGACGAATCGCTGAGCTGGCAAAGCTCATGGCCGAGAATCCGCCGACCGGAACTTTTGGCATCAGCCACACACGCTGGGCCACTCACGGGAAACCCACGGATCAAAATGCCCACCCGCACTTCGACGCGACTGGGAAATTGGCACTCGTGCACAATGGAGTAATCGAAAATTACCAGGCGCTCAAAGATCAACTGATTCGGGACGGTGATCGAAATTTTTCGTCCGAAACCGACACTGAAGTTCTCGCGCACCTCATCGGCAAACTTTACGAGGCCTCTGTTGCCCAAGCTGGAGATCGCAGTTCCAACGGCAAGGCCACGCCTCCGCCATTGAACAAGAAAGGACTTCTTGTCGATGCCGTTCGCGCGGCTTTGCGACAAGTCATCGGCACGTATGGAATCGCGCTCGTCCATCAAGACATTCCGGATTTCCTCGTGGGCGCCCGGCGCGGCAGTCCGCTCGTCCTCGGCGTAGGCAAGGAGGAAAACTTCCTCGCCAGCGACGTCAGCGCCATCGTCGCCCACACGCGCGATGCCGTTTACTTGAACGACTTCGACGTCGTCGCAGTCGAGCGCGACAAATTCGAGATCAGCTCAGTCGCGGGCGAAGCGGGCAATTACCAACTGAGCAAAGTCGAATTCAGTGAAGCGGATATCAAAAAAGGCGATTACCCACACTACATGCTCAAGGAAATCTTTGAGCAACCGGGTTCCGTGCGGGACTCGATGCGCGGGCGCCTCAGCCCGGAAGAATGCACGGCCAAGCTGGGCGGGTTGAACATGACGCCAGCGCAGTTGCGCGATGTGGGCCGAGTGGTTCTCACCGGCTGCGGGACTGCGCTGCACGCCGCGATGATCGGCGAATATTTGATCGAGGCGCTCGCGCAGATTCCGACGGAAGTGGAATACGCCAGCGAATTTCGCCACCGCAATACGCCGATGACGCGCGACACCCTCGTCTTCGCCATCAGCCAAAGCGGCGAGACGGCGGACACGCTCGGTGCGTTGCGTGAAAGCCGGCGCAAAGGTTATCGCACGCTCGGAATTTGCAACAACGTCGCCAGCACAATTGCGCGGGAAAGCGATGGCGGCGTCTACATGCACGCCGGCCCTGAAATCGGCGTCGCGGCCACAAAATCGTTCACCTCACAGGTTGCCATCCTGACCGCGATCGGGCTGCTCCTCGGACGCATGCGCCATCTCTCGACTTCCGAAGGAACCCGGATCATCGAGGCCCTCGCAGCTTTGCCGGCCCAGATCGAGGAAGTGCTCAAACTCAGCGATCAGATCAAGGCGATTGCCAGGAAATACGCCTCTGTCCCCGGCATGCTCTTCTTCGGCCGCCAATTCAACTTTCCTGTTGCGCTCGAGGCGGCGCTCAAACTGAAAGAGATCACTTATCTTTTCGCCGAAGGCCATCCGAGCGCCGAGCTCAAGCACGGCATCATTGCGCTCGTCAGGCCTGATCTTCCATCAGTCTTTATCGTGCCGGATGACGCAGTCTTTTCGAAAAACTTGAACAACATCGAGCAGGTCCGTGCGCGCAAAGGCCCCGTCATCGCCATCACCTCCGGCACTGGCGCCGACCGCCTCGCGAAGATCGCCGACGACATTGTCACGCTTCCAGCCGTTCCCGATTACGTCAGCCCCATCCTGACCGTCATCCCGCTACAACTGCTCGCCTATCACCTCGGCGTCGAGCTGGGGCGCGACGTAGACAAACCGCGCAACCTCGCGAAGAGCGTCACGGTCGAGTAGTCGGGTAAAGCTGCGGGCACCGGCCGCCTGTCCTCGGCCGTTGACACACCTCAGGGTAATCAATAGCCTTGCAGCGCTCGTCCCCCTCAGCGGGACGCAATCGCGCCCCCCAGTGCAAGCGAAAGAAGATTACGTTCTCAAGGTCCTCGAAGACACGGGGCTTGTAACCCGTTCTCAAATCGAAGCGGCCAAATCAAGATTTAACGGCACGACCAACGCCGTCGACCTGCTCATCAGCGAGGGGGTCGTTTCGGAGGCCGACGTATCGCGCAGTCTCGCCGCTCAGGCAGAAATGGATTGGGTCGATCTTTCGAAAAAGATCATTCCGCCCGAGGTGATAAATCAAATTCGCGCTGGGGACGCGCGGCGGTTCAAGGTCATCCCAGTCGGCTTTGGCGAGACCGGACTGATCGTCGCCGTAAGCGATCCCCTCGATATCGATACGATCGATAGCCTGAGCTTTTTGTTGCAGCGCGAGATCGAACTAGTCTGCGCCAGCCCAGAGAAAATCCGGCAGGCGTTGATCAAATACTACGGCACTGCCGACGAAGCGTCCGACGTCCTGGTGCAACAGATCGGACACGACGTGGACCTCAGTCTGGAGATCATGGAACGCGGTGATATTAGCGGGAGCGACCAGGCGGATGCCCCGATCATTCGCATGGTCTCAATGCTTCTGATCGAAGCGCATCGGCTTGGCGCCAGCGATATTCACCTCGAGCCGCTCGATAAGAAGTTTCGCGTTCGGTTTCGAATCGACGGCGTCCTTCAGGAAATGCAGGCGCCACCGAAACGATTGCAATCAGCCATCGTAAGCCGGCTGAAGATCATGACCGGCTCGATGAGCATCGCGGAAAAGCGCTTGCCTCAGGACGGACGCATCCAGGTGAGAATTGCACAGAAACCGATCGACCTCCGCGTCTCCACTATTCCCACGAACCATGGCGAAAGCGTCGTCATGCGCGTCTTGGACAAATCGAGCCTTATGCTCGGCCTCCCCGAGCTTGGGTTTTTCAGTGACGACCAGGAGAAATTCGAGCGATTGCTTCGTTTGCCGGATGGCATCCTGCTCGTGACTGGCCCGACCGGTTCCGGCAAAACGAGCACGCTTTACTCATGCCTCAATTTCATTAACAAATCCGATCGCAAAATTATCACGATCGAGGAGCCGATCGAATACCAGATGAACGGTATCAATCAGGTGCAGGTGAACACCGATGTGGGGATGACTTTCCCGGTCGCGTTGCGTTCCATTTTGCGCCAGGCGCCGAACATCATCATGATCGGCGAGATTCGCGATCTCGAGACTGCGACGATCGCGACGAACGCGAGCCTTACAGGCCACCTTGTTTTCAGCACGCTGCACACAAACGATGCACCCTCGGCCGTGGCGCGCCTTGTGGATATCGGAGTGCAGCCATTTTTGGTGGCGTCCTCGGTGCATGCGATCATGGCCCAGCGACTCGTTAGGCGTCTTTGCAGGAACTGCAAGCAGCCTGCGGGATTGAACGAGACGGAGCTTCGCGCGTTAAACTTGGACTCGTCACAATTGAGCGAAGCGCAGGTCATGAGCTCCATCGGCTGCGAGCGCTGCCGAAGCACCGGCTACAAAGGGCGAATGGGAATATTCGAAATTTTCACCATCAACGACGACGTGCGCCACATGATCAACAATCGCTGTTCTACTCTATTGCTCCGCCAACGTGCGCGGGAGCTCGGCATGCGCACTTTGCGAGAGGACGGAGCGCGCAAGGTGCTCGCCGGCCTCACTTCAGCCAAAGAGGTGATTTCGACCACGCTCGGAGACGCAAACTAATTAGGGAATTAACGATAGATGACTTCCTCAATCGCTAAATCACCAACTCGCTAAATAAATGGAATGAACAACCAGCAGATCGCGGATCTCTTCGTCGAACAACGGGTGCTCCGACCGACGCAAATGAACGACGTCTTGCTGGAGGCGAACTTGAACGGCAAAAATATCGAACAGGCCCTGGTCGACAGCGGGTTTGTCGATGCGCGCGGATTTTATCAAGTTATCGCCGACGCGCTCGGTACCGATTTCGTCGATCTGGCCGGAAGCGAAATCGCGCCGGAAATCTTGCGGCTGATTCCGGCGGGCCTCGCGCGGCTTCATCAAGCACTGCCGATCGCTGCGCACGACAACACACTGAGTGTCGCGTTGCTTGATCCGCTGGATTTACGCGCCGCAGAAGACCTTCGGTTCGCGCTTGGAAAGGACGTGCATGTGGTCGTCGCACCAAGCGGGCAAGTCGAAGATCGGATTAAGCTCTACTACGGTGCCGACAGCTCGAGCATGGAGGATATCCTTAAGCAACTGGGCGAAACTGGCGAGCTGCTGGCCCTTCGCGACGCCAACGACAGCGCGTCGACAGTCGAGGCTGAAGCGAATGCAACGCCCATCATTCGCTTTGTCGATTTGATTTTGTTCCAGGCAATCCAGGACCGCGCGAGCGACATCCACTTCGAACCGTTCGAAAACGAATTCAAAATCCGCTACCGCGTGGATGGCGCGCTTTACGAAATGGCGCCGCCGCCGCGCCATCTCGCGCTGCCTGTCATCTCACGCGTAAAGGTGATGGCGAACATGAACATCGCGGAGCGTCGCCTTCCGCAGGACGGCCGTATCCAGAAAAATATCGCGAGCCGGACCGTCGATCTACGCGTCTCGACGTTGCCGACGCAATTTGGCGAGAGCGTCGTGCTGCGGGTGCTGGATCGCTCGACGGTCAACCTTGACCTCGAAGCTCTCGGCTTACCCGATTACATCCACGATTACATCATCGAAATCATCCATCGCCCGAACGGCATCTTCATCGTCACCGGGCCTACCGGTTCTGGGAAAACGACGACGCTCTATTCGTGCCTGAGAAAGATTAATACGATTGATTCGAAGCTGCTCACGGCGGAAGAACCGGTCGAATACGATCTCGAAGGGATCGTGCAGGTGCCGGTGAATGAAGCGATTGGCTTGACTTTCGCGCGGGCGCTCCGCGCGTTTCTGCGGCAGGACCCGGACCGCATCATGGTCGGTGAGACGCGCGATCTGGAGACCGCGCAGATTTCCATTCAGGCGTCGCTGACTGGACACCTCGTCTTCACCACTTTGCACACGAACGACGCGCCGGGAGCGATCACGCGCTTGGTCGACATGGGCGTGGAACCATTCCTCATCTCTTCCACCCTTGAAGCCGTGCTCGGGCAGCGTTTGCTGCGCAGCATTTGTCCGCAATGCCGTACAGCTTATCAGCCCAGCGAAACGCTACTCGCCCAACTTGGGCTCTCACGTCGCGACATCGGCCAAAAGAGTTTTCATTACGGCAAAGGATGCGACGCGTGCAATCAGACCGGCTACAAGGGGCGCAAGGGCCTCTACGAATTGATGAAGATTACCGATCCGCTGCGCGAATTGATCAACGAGCGTGCGCCGACTGTGGCACTTAAAGAAAAGGCGATCGAACTCGGCATGGTCACGCTGCGGCAGGACGGATTGCGCAGCATTTTCGCCGGCGACACGACCATCGAAGAAGTTTTGAAATACACTTAGAGACAATTAGCGAATTAATGACTGAGCGAATTACCGATTTGAATCAGTTTGCTGAGTTCGCCAAATCGAAATCATGCCGCATTATACCTACGTAGCCCTCGACTCTCGGGGTCAGGAATCCACCGGCTTGGTCGATGCTGCTTCGACAAACGAAGCGATTGGGCAGCTCCGGCAGGCGGGCTATTTTCCCACGAACGTCTACGAAGAACGAACGGCGGTCGGCGCAGACGCGAAAGCTATTGGGCGCGCTGCCAAAACTCCACGCGCCGAGCGGGCTTCTCGCAGCAAAAACATCGTCCTGTTCCAGCGGAAATCGGTTAAGCCGAAAACACTTATGATCTTCACGCGGCAGCTCGCGACTTTGATCGACGCCGGACTTCCGCTTCTGCGCGGTCTCAACGTCCTCGCCAAACAGGAGCGCGATTCCGTTTTGAAAAGCACCATCAACAAACTGGCCGATTCCGTGCAAGGCGGCAGCACGTTTTCCGAAGGTCTCGCGCAACACCCGCGCCTGTTCAACAATCTCTACGTTAACATGGTCAGAGCGGGCGAGCTCGGGGGTGTGCTCGAGCTGGTGCTGACCCGCCTCGCGGAATTCCAAGAGAAGGCGCTGAAGGTGAAGAACAAGGTCGTCGCGGCGATGGTCTATCCGATCATCGTGCTTCTTCTCGCCATGGGGATCATGACCTTTCTCCTCATCTTCATCGTCCCGAAATTCGAAACAATTTTCCACGACATGCTGGGCGACAAACCATTGCCCACGATCACGCTTTTCGTCATTGGCATAAGCGATTTCATGCAGGAGCACTGGGGCGTGCTGCTCGGGGTGATTGTCGTTGTCTTTGCCGTCTGCAAAGTCGCGGCGCGGACCCGTGCGGGACGAGCGGTCATTGATCGAGCCAAGCTGCGCACGCCGCTTTTCGGCGACTTGATTCGGAAAACCTCAATCTCGCGATTTTCGCGCACGCTCGGAACGCTGGTGACGAGCGGCGTGCCGATCTTGCAGGCGCTCAACATCACGCGCGAGACGGCGGGCAACACGGTCATCGCGCGGGCCATTTCGCAAGTGCACGACAGCGTGAAAGAGGGTGAATCGATCGTGCAGCCATTGGAAGCGAGCAGAGCGTTTCCGCCGATGGTGATCAGCATGATCGATGTGGGTGAAGAGACCGGACAGTTGCCCGAGATGCTCTTGAAAATTGCCGAAGTTTATGACGACGAAGTCGACAATTCCGTAGCCGCCCTCACGTCATTACTTGAGCCGATCATGATTGTTTTGCTCGCGTTGATTGTCGGCACGATCGTCATTGCCCTTTTCATGCCGCTCGTCAGCATCATCAGCGGATTGCAGCAGCAAAGCTAAATGGGATGGCGAAGCATCGGACGCACTCCGCCTTTACCGTCGTAGAACTGCTGATTGTAATCGCGATTATTCTCGTCCTGGCGGGGTTGATCCTCGCCACGTCTGGGTACGTCCAAACCAAGGGCAAACGCTCACGAGCCGAAGCCGAAATCGCCGCGCTCTCCACGGCTTTGGAAAACTACAAAGCGGATAATGGGATCTATCCAATTGATACTGCGAACGGCACTACGAACACTCTGGATGCCCGGGTAATGTTTGACCCGACCGCGGCCCAATACGCGGCGGCCAGCGTTTTCTTGTACAAGGAACTAAGTGGCGATCCGACTGGAAATCGCGTTCCAACAGGAAAATCGTATTTCTCTTTCAAACCCAACATGCTCTTGCCGAAAGACCAAGCGCAACCCGTTGTCGCCATCGCGGATCCATTCGGCTATAGCTACGGCTATTCGACGGCCTATCAGGCCAGCCCGTCCAAAGGCTACAATCCTACCTTTGATCTGTGGAGCACGGCGGGAACCGGGACCGGATCAACAGCTACCCCAGCGCCGACTCCGCAGGACCAATGGATTAAGAATTGGTGAACTGCGCCACGCGGATAGCCAGATTCATCGACTGCGCTCGGGATGACAGAGGTTTCCTGTAGCGGCTCTCCACGCCATAGTTCGACGAAGGAGGATGTCCGCCGATCGAGCGTGTTCTGGCGGGCGTTCGGCGCTCATACACCGTCGCTACAGGCCGAACGTCGCTCGCTCAGTGCGCGTCGGTGTGCACGACGATGACGACGCGGCGATTCGGACGTTGCCGCTCGATCTCCATCTGCTCTTCGGGGGTGTTGCTCGCGACTGCGACTGAACGGGGAGCCACGAGAAATCTGGTCGCGCCATACCCGTGCGTGATGATTTGCGCGGGATTGATCCCCACCACTTCAACCAGATACTGCTTCACGCTGTCCGCGCGGCGTTGGCTCAACTCCAGGTTGTAGTCGAAGGAACCGAGTGAATCGGTATAGCCTTCGACCGAGAAAGTCGCCTTCGGATTGCGTTTAATCAGCGTGCCAAGTTTCTGCAACTGGCTGATCGCGCTCGCCTGTAAATCGGCACTGTCGTAATTAAAAAGCTGATCGTCCGGCATTCGCAATTGCGTGCCGGAGCCCAGCGGACCCTTTTGCGAAAGCAAGGAATCCAAGTCGCTGAAGCCAGGCGCGCGGCTGCGATTCGGTCCCGCGCTGTCGCCGGGAAGTTTGCTCGTGAAGGTGTTCGGCTTCTTGATCGTTGTGCTCGTGGCCAGCTCGGTCCCGGTCAACGCCGGCTGCGGCCGGCCGGAAGTCGCCGAATCGGTCAGGAGATTTTGCTCGCGCGTCGCGTTCGGGCTTTTCGAAAGAGTTTGCGCGGTGGTGGCCTCGATTTCCGTCATGACCGAACTGGCGTTTTGATCCACCTGCGGCTTATCCGGGAGAACGTCGCGCGTGTCGTCCGGCAGCGCGGTGCTCGCCTGCACGTCCTGCAAAAGCTGGTCGAACGATTTCTTCTCGTCCGGAAGCTGCACATCGGTTTTGTCGGGATCGGGCTTTGCCGCGGGATTCGATTGATCCTGGCTCGCTTTGTCGAGCGGCTGCATATCCACATTCTTGACCTTGAACATGGGAGTCTGGACGCGCTCCTCCAGGAGACTCGTAGCAGGCATAAAGCTCGTCCGGTAAAAATAACCGCAGAGCGCGCCGTGCAGCGCCAACGAAATCATCAAGCCAACCAGCAGCCAGTTGCGGTTCTTGCTGCTTTCCAGGAGAGCCTCGTCGAAGTCTCCAAAGTCGGATGTTCTCATTTTACCTCAGGAAACAAACCGGCAGCGCAAGCCGGTTGTCAAACGTTCGCCGCCAACGGCATGGTCCTTCCCAATCAATTTGACCTGCGAAACTCTCTTTTACAGGAACCGTCCCGATATACCGAGACTCGCCCGAATGAAGCTCATTAATGGCCTCCCGTAGCCAGGATAATTCTTCAGACTGCATCAACCAAATCCCAGATTGTCCACGCGCTGCTCTCGACGATCCACCAGCATTCAACTCTCTCCGGATCTCGTCCGCTCAATAAAAATCTGGACGGCCTTTCGGATTTCGTCCGCAACCCGAGCTTCGGGCGAAACAAACTTCGGTGTAAACCACGGGAATAAACCGATCAGGTCATGCGTCACCAGGATCTGTCCGTCGCAATCTTCGCCTGAACCGATCCCGATTGTAGGAATGTGCAATGCGCTCGTGATCTGACGTGCCGCCTCGGGGTTCACGATTTCCAGCACCACCGCGAACACGCCCGCCTTCTCCAACGCCTGTCCATCGCGCACGAGCGCTTCGGCTTCCGACTGCGTGCGGCCTTTTACTTTGTAGCCCCCTTCCTCGCGGACACTTTGCGGGAGCATTCCGATGTGTCCCATTACGGCGATCCCTTCGGCGACGATCGCTTCGATTTGAGGGATGTGACTTACCCCGCCTTCCAGTTTAACTGCGTGCGCGCCGGCCTCGATCAGCGCCCGCGCCGTCGACACGGCTTCGGCCGGTTCATCGTAGGTATGAATCGGAAGATCGCCGACCAACAAGGCGCGTTTCACCCCGCGCGCCACGGCCCGAGTGTGGTGAACCATTTCCGCGAGCGTAACCTGAGTGGTGTCTTCGTAGCCGAGCACCACCATGCCTAACGAGTCGCCGACCAGAATGATGTCGATCCCGCTTTCATCGAGCAAACGAGCGGTGGGATAATCATAGGCGGTCAACGCCGTGATCCGCTCGCCTCGCAGTTTCTTGTCGCGAAACTCCTGCATTGGCCTCGACCTTACCACTCCCCAGCGACCCGCACCACTGCTCCCGCGTCACTGAGTCGGAGAAGCAATGCGCGCACCGGCTCGGTCTGTTTCGCAAGAACTAAATCCGGCCTGATGTCCGCGAGCGGCCGGAGCACAAATTCGCGCTCTGTGGTGCGCGGATGAGGTAGCTGCAACTCTGCGGTCTCGATCTCCAATTCGCCGAAATAAAGCAAGTCGAGATCGATCGTGCGGGAAACATTTCGCGCATGTGTGGCAGGTCGGCCGAGCAGCTTTTCGATTGCCGCCAACTCGCCCAATAAGTCCTGCGCCTCGCCCGCATATTCAAATTCCATCGCGGCATTCAGAAATTTCGCTGCACCCGTTTCGCATCCAACCGGCTCAGTTTCGTAAATGGCCGACGCCCGCATCGGAGGATGAACGCCGCTGAGCGCCGCGATATCCTTCCGCGCGTTGCGCAAGTTCGCCAGCCTGTCTCCGAGATTGGAGCCGAGCGCCACGCCGGCTCTCATTTGGCCGCGGTCAAGCCAAGGACGTCTTCCATCGTGTAAAGGCCCGGCGGATGCCCAACGATCCATCGCGCGGCGCGCAACGCGCCCACGGCAAAGGTTTCCCGGCTGGACGCTTTATGCGTGAGCTCGAGCCGTTCGCCCCGGCCGGCAAACATCACCGTATGATCGCCGACGACATCGCCGCCGCGAATCGAATGAACGCCAATCTCCACCGCCGAACGCTCACCGATCAAACCCTCGCGACCGTGCGCAACATTCTTTGCGTAATCGAGATTCCGCACCTCACACAGCATCTCCGCCAGTTTCTTCGCCGTGCCGCTGGGTGCATCCTTTTTTAGACGATGGTGCGTTTCTACAATTTCGAGATCGAAATCCTTGCCCAGCATCTCCGCAGCCTTTCGCGTCAGCCAGAAGAGCGCGTTTACGCCAACGCTGAAATTCGGCGAGAAAACAACCGGCAGTGATTTCGTTGCTTTCTCGAGCAAGGCGCGCTCCTCGGTGGAATGGCCGGTCGTGCCGGTCACCAATGGCTTGCCAGCTCCGAGACATATGCGGCAAATCTCATCTGTGGCGCTGGGGTGGCTAAAATCGACGACCGTATCGCAAGCGCCGATTTCTTTCGCGAGATCATCGCCTTGATCGAGCCCCGCAACTATGACCGCGTCCGCTGCTTCAGCTGCAGCGGCGATCGCCTGTCCCATGCGGCCTTTCGCTCCGACCAGAAGAACACGAACCACCTTCATATTCAGGCACTTCCCTCAAAGGCATCCAGGGTCGTTCGCAAGCGCGCCGCGTTTGCCTCCGTCATTTCGCAAAGGGGCAGCCGGCATTCCGCCGACATCGCCCCACGCCACGCCAGCGCGGTTTTTGTCGGAACCGGATTCGGCTCGATGAACAAATCCTTGAACACAGGCAGCAGCCTCAAGTGCATTTCACGCGCCGTCTTCACATCGCCTGATCGGAACGCCTGCACCAGCCCACAAACTTCCGCGGGAAAAACGTTCGAAGCGACGCTGACTACACCCACGGCGCCGACTGACAGGAACGGCAGGGTCAAAGAATCGTCGCCGCTCAAGATGGTAAACGCCTCCGGCAGCCGCGCCCGCAAGTCGCTGACACGATCGACACTGCCGCTCGCTTCTTTGATCGAGACAATGTTTCGGCAGCCAACCGCCAGCCGCTCCACTGTCTCTGGTCCAATGTCCACCGCACAACGCCCGGGAATATTATAGAGCATCAGCGGCGACGAGGTCGCCTGTGCGATCGCCCGGAAATGCCGGAACAAACCTTCCTGACTCGGCTTGTTGTAGTAAGGCGCCACAACCAGCATGCCATCAACGCCCATTTTTTCCGCCGCCTCAGTCGCCCCAACCGCCACCTGCGTGGAATTAGATCCAGTGCCTGCCAGCACCTGGCAACGGCCTTTCGCGATTTCAACGGTGGTGCGAATCACCTGCTCCTTCTCTTCGTGCGAAAGCGTCGGCGATTCCCCGGTGGTGCCCACCGCGACCACGCCCGTAATTCCGGCGGCGATTTGCTCCTCGATCAACTTCTCGAGAGCCGGCAGATCGAGCTCACCGTCCTGGAACGGCGTGACGAGCGCAGTGTATGTTCCTCGAAACATCTTAGAATGTAGCGCAAGCTTCCAGCTTGCGTCGCTTGATTCGCAAGGAAGCTTCCGCTACCTCAAAGCTCGATCGTTCCTTCGAAGACAAAATCCGCCGGGCCGGTCAGGGTGACGTTTTGGAATCGGTCGCCTACTTTGTCGAAACCCACTTTCAATTCGTTCCCGCCGCGCACGAGCACTTCGATCGGGCCATCGACCCGCTCGGTCGCGGAAAAAACGAGCGCGCTCGCAACAACTCCAGTTCCGCAAGCGAGGGTTTCGCTTTCAACGCCGCGCTCGTAAGTCCGGATCGAAACTTGCCGGTCACCCCTTCGCTTGAGAAAATTTACGTTCGCGCCTTTAGGTGCGAAAATTTCGTGCTGCCGCACCGCAGATCCGGTTCCCCGAACATCCACGGTCTCCAAATCTTCCACCGGGACTACCACGTGCGGCACTCCGCTGTTCAGAAAATGTGCGTCAAGAGTGCGATCGCCCAACGGAATCCTGATTCCCAGCCGCAGGTCTTTCGGGTCGCTCATTTGCAGACACACGAGTTCGCCCTGGAGATCTGCACCAATTACACCCGCTGGCGTCTCAAACGAAAGCTTTCCGACCGGGCCCGCCACGTGACTCGCGTAGCGGGCAAAACAACGCGCTCCATTGCCACACATCTCCGCTTCGCCGCCGTCCGCATTATAATAACGCATGCGAAAGTTCGCGCCGTTCGTCGGGCGCTCGAGCACCAACACTCCATCGGCGCCGACGCCGCGATGCCGATCGCAAATCTTCGAGATTTGCTCGGCCGCCAACTGCAAATCGCCGGCGCGATTGTCGATCATGACGAAATCGTTCCCCGCGCCATTCATCTTCGTGAAACGCAGCATGGGCAGTTTGTACCACATTCTCCTCGCAAAGCCAAATGAACGCGGTGGCATGGAAGTCTGTCAGAGGGGGGTTGCTGCACGAAGATTTGAGTTCTATCTGTGTCGCGTAGTTTTGAAAAATAATCCCGCGAAAATCATCCTGGGCCTGGCGCTTTTCTTCGGCGCGCGGCAGCTCAGTTTCGCCCAAATCGCGCCCGGCAGATTCAACGACGTGATCCTCGAACAGATCCGGCAGATGCCACAAGGCGGGCGGTATTCCGCTTCGCGCGTTGCCACGATCCGGTTGCAATCGGCGGCGCATTTCGAATCCGGAAAATTCTTCGTTCTTCCGGACGCAGCGTCACCAAGTTATTGCTCGGGCGCGACCTACCTCGTTTTCATGAAAACAATCGAGACTTTGCGCGCCCGGGGTGCGCTCCATCTCGATTACGCCACGCTCGAAAGCCTGATGATTCGCGGTCAGCGCGACGGTGAGGGCATCTGGGGCCGATGGAACGCCAATGGCCCTGGCACCGCGCGCCTTTTCAATGAAATGGACCTGGGCCAAAATTTTGATGATTTCGCAGAAGCACAGCCCGGCGATTTCATGAAAATTTTCTGGTCGCCCGAGGTGGGCCGCGCCGAACACGGACACTCGGTTATCTATCTGGGTATGGAGAAAAAGCTTGGCCTCGATTACGTTCGCTTCTGGTCGAGCAACATCCCAACGGGCTACGGCGAAAAGAGTGTGCCCCGGGCCAAAATCGTCCATGCAATTTTTTCACGGCTCGATGCGCCGGGGAATTTATCGCGCGCCCTGAACGCGCCGGCAGTGGACAAATATCTCGCGGGCTTGCTGAGCGCGCGCTCGACCTACGAAGAGGCCAAGGCCAAATGCGGAATGTAACGGCAGCAGACCCGCCAGCATTGCCCGGAGATGACTTCCGCCATCGAAAGCGCAACGCTCATCAACGGATTCGTCCTCGGATGGTCGGTCGCGTGGCCACCGGGGCCGGTTAATGCCGAGATGCTGCGGCGCAGCGTCATCCCGCGTTCACAAGGCGGGGGATTCTGGGCCGCGTGGCAGCTTGGTCTGGGAGCGTGCACAGGAGATTTCCTCTGGGCTTTGGCGGTCATGACTGGCGCCGGTGCGCTTCTAAATACGCCTCGCGTTCGGCAGGTTCTCGCGATCGTCAGTTTTCTGCTGCTTCTTTTTCTTGCCGGCATGTTTGCCCTCGGCGCATGGCGCTCCGCACGCTCGTTGCGAGAAAAGGCGCCCGCCGGGGGCGACGCGTCAAGTAACGGAAGCCGGATGACGGGGCGGCGTGGTTATCTGCTCGGCTTAACGCTCGCCTTGACCAGCCCCTGGAACCTGGGCTTCTGGCTCGCGGTTATCGGTGGTCAGCAAAGCGTGGCGCACAATCCGAGCATCGGAAACTCACTCGCGTTCGCCGGATCCGTTGTCCTGGGCGCTGTCGTCTGGACGCTCGTTTTCTCGGTCGCCCTCAGGCAAGGCGGAAGAATCTTCGCGCGACCCGCCTGGCAAACCGCGACTCAGGCGATCACTTCGCTGCTTATGCTCTTCTTTGCGGGCAAATTACTCTTCACCCTGAGCTGACGATAGTTGCCTGGGAGAATTCGTTAATTCAATTTCGCAGACGGAGGGCTTACGTTCGTAGTGAACCAGAATGACCGAGCGCGAGAAAACGCTGACGATTAACGAGATTTATCACTCGATCCAGGGAGAGAGCACCTGGGGGGGAGAGCCGTGCGTTTTTGTGCGCCTCACGTTTTGCGACTTGCGCTGCACCTATTGCGATACGGAATATGCTTTTTACGAAGGCAGGAAAGAGACGCTCAAGAAAATCGTGGACGCTGTCGCGGCGTTTCAATGCCCGCTCGTAGAAATTACCGGGGGCGAGCCACTCTTGCAGAAAAATGTGTTGCCGCTCATGACGATGCTCGCGGACGCAGGCCACACGGTTCTGCTCGAGACGAGCGGCGCGCACGATATTTCGTCCGTCGATCCACGCGTCCATCGGATCATGGATTTGAAAACACCCGGGAGCGGTGAAAGCGCGCGTAATCTTTTCTCGAACATCGAACACCTCACGCAATGCGATGAAGTGAAGTTCGTGATCGGTTCGCGCGAAGACTATGACTGGTCCCGGGAACAGGTCGAGCGCTACGCATTAACGCAGCGATGTCGCGCCGTGTTGTTTTCGCCGATCTTCGGCCGGATCGATCCGCGCGAAATTGTCGAGTGGATTCTCATTGATAAGCTGCCGGTGCGCTTTCAATTGCAGATGCACAAGTTCATCTGGACTCCGACAAAGCGCGGAGTGTGATTGCCCGGGGGGATCGTGATCGGCGCCGGGGAGCGCGGGCATCCTGCCGAAATGCCAACCTTGCGCTGGCTGGAAGCCAGCTTTTGTGGGCAGGGACGCCCGCGCTCCCCTTCGCGTCCCGGGATGACAGGCGGAAGAAGCGGTGCGATTCTGCGTGCGCGATGCGCGTACGTCTGACCAAGGATTTTAGTTTCGAGGCTGCGCAGACGCTGCCCAATGCGCCCGAGGGTCACAAGTGCCGGCGGATGCACGGACACAGTTTCAAAGTCGAGATTTCCGTGGAAGGCGACGTCGATCCGGCGACCGGCTGGTTTTACGATCACGCCGAGATTGGCGCGGCGATGAAACCGCTCGTACAGCAAGTCGATCACGCCTATCTCAATGAAATCGCAGGGCTCGACAACCCGACGATCGAAAACATGGCAGCGTGGTTCTGGCAGAAACTTCAGCCGCTTTGTCCCGGCCTTTGCGAAATCGTAGTGCACGAGACACCCACTGCGCGCTGCGTTTATCGAGGCGAATAGGTCGGCTCTTTTGTAACGGGGTCTATGACCGCCGAACGAGCAGCGTGAAAGCGTTGGCGGCCATAGACCGCCGCTACAGGATTAATATTTCGGCGCTCGTACAGTATCAGTCGCAGCGGCGGAGCGCCGTTGTTTCGCAGTGGACGCGCTGAGGCGCGAAACGAAATCGGCAAAGAGCGGCGCGTAACTTTCACCGCGTTCGGGATGATATTGCACTGCGAGCGCGAATGGATAATCGCGCAGCCGCATTTGCTCGATGATGTCGTCCGTGGCGCACCATGCTTCCACTTCGAGATCGTCGCCCAGGCGGTCGATAGCCTGATGGTGCGAGCTATTCACTTTCTCGAGCCGGTGCGTGGCGGTGCGCTCGGTACGCAACGGCTGGATATTGTGGTCACGCATTTCCGGAGCGTTGTGGCCGGGAATGTCGAGGTGCAGCGTCCCGCCGAGCGCCACATTAAACAGTTGCATGCCCTTGCAGATCGCGAAAATCGGAAGGCGACGCGCGAGCGCCTGTTTCGTTGCGTCAAATTCCCAACGATCGCGTTTCGGGTCTGCATCCTTGTCGAGGACGGAGGGATCGGGTACTGGCTGCTGGAGAAATTCCTGCGCGATATCCGGCCCGCCGCTCAGGAGTAGGCCGTCCATTTTCTCGATCGGCACGTTCTCGCTCAATGCGTTACAGAGACGCACCTTGGGATGCTTCGCAAAAGCGCGACGAAACCACTTCTCGTCCTTGGATCGGATCCAGGTCGCCACGTTGAGCATGGCGGACTTTGCGACCCTTCACCGCGGATGTAAAGGAAGCGCAGCTTGGTGGATCGCGCGCTCCGTCGCGCGGTGTTTGTTAGTCGCGTCGTCGCCGCCACTTGGCATCGAGCGTGGAGCGCTCGATCCACCTACAATCCGAGCAGTTCGCGAACGTATTTCACGGGAGGGCTGCCGAAGGAGAGCACGCTGTCGTTGTATTTCTTCAGGTCGAATGAGGGGCCGGCTTTTGCTTTGGCGCGCTCGCGCATCTCGAGATGTTCGGTCACTCCGATGAAATAGGTCGAAAGTTGCGTCGAGCTAAGCCGCGCGCGCTTCCATTTCGCGACGGCTTCGCCTTCCTGCTGGAATCCCTCTTTCATCATCACGTCGAGCGCTTCCTGCTCGCTCATATTCCCGGCATGAATCGATTGATCGATGATTGCATTGCAAATCACACGGAGCCGCATTTTTAGCTGCTCCATTCTTACTTCCGGACCGCCGTAACCGGCTTCCGCCATGACCTGCTCACCGTAAACAGCCCAGCCCTCGATAAACGTGCCGCTCTGGAAAATCGCGCGCACCAGAGTCGGTGCCTTAAATTCATTCGAATGCGCCAATTGCAGATAGTGGCCGGGCATTGCCTCGTGAACCGTCAGGTCCCGCACCATGTAGTTGTTGTACTCCCGGAAGAAGGAATCTTTTCGCTGCTGGTTCCAGTCGTTAGGTGTGGGCGCGACGGCGAAGAAGGTCTTTCCGTTCTTTTCCAGCGGGCCCGGTGAATCGCAATAGGCGATCGCCTGCCCGCGCTTGAACTCCGGCATGACGATGATGTCGACGGGAGTCGTCGGAACTCTCACGAGATTTTTCGATTTCACAAAGTCGGTCGCCTCTTTGAGAACATTCTTCGAGTAATCGACGATGCTGGCGTCGTTCGGGCGCTGCTCCGCCAGTTTGTCGAGCACGGCGGACGTGACTTTCTTGCGATCGCTTAGCGTCGCGGCATCGGCGTTTGGGAATTGTTTCTTATAAAGCGGCAGCGCGGTCTCGTAGATTGCCTTCTGCGTCTGCTCGAGATCGGTCCGCGCGGCTTTCATGAGATCTTCCATCGACATGTCGGAAGCGAGCGCGAAGCGCAGCTTTTTCCTGAACTTGTCGGCGCCAATACGGAAATCCCCGGTCGATCGCGGAAGCAGATCGTTCTGCAGCCACGTTTTGTAATCGGTCAAGGCGGCGATCGCTTTCTCCTGAACCGGCGCGAGATCAGCCTTGGCTTTCGGTGCTTTGTCCAGCGTCTCGTTGAGCCCTTCCTTGATTAGAGAAATCGCGCCCTGGGTCTGATCGATCGCGGTCTCGGTATAAACCTTCGGGGGATTCTTCAGATTCGCTTTCGCCTGCGCAACGACACCCGGAATCTTTTCGAGGCGAGCGCGGATACCGGCAGCACGCTGCTCCGCCGGCGCGAATTCACGGGCGACCAGAAGATAGAGGCTATTTGCGAGGCTCTGGTTGTAGAGGAGCGGATTCCATTCACGCTCCTTCAACTCCTCTATGCCGAAGATCTCGTTATCGATGTTGTCCTTCAGAAGGCGGACATCGACTTTGTTCGGGCCCGTGAGTTTGGTGAGATCGTTGAACTGCTCGAGTTGTTGCCGGGCCTCCTTCGAACGCGCCAGCTCTTTCGCCACCGCCTCGTCGGAATAATCCGTCAGCCGATCGTCGAACCGGTGATCGCCCAGCTCGGTCGCGTATTCCGGGTGCGACTGGAGCATTCCTTCGATGTAATCCTTCGCCAGTTTCTGAAATTGGTCGTCCTCCGGAGTAGCGAACATAGAGCGGGCCGATAACGACAACACACCTGCGAGAAAATAGGTAACGAGTTTCATAATTAGTTAGGTCGGCGTGCCACCCGCCAGCAATGGATCTTCAGGTTGCTGCGACTGGAGGTAGGTGCGCTCGCGGTAATGGCGCGAGACGAAGACGTAGATCACGGACGTGACGAGCATGAGCAGGGTAAAGAACCGGAAGTAATTCGCGCCTTCAAGGTTCATGCCCATCGACTTGAGCTTCGGAATGAGAAAACTAAGAATCGACGGGATCTGGTTTCCGAGTGCAATGGAGAGCAGCCACATCGCCATGAGCAAACTCTTCATGCGGTTCGGCGCTTGGGTGTAGGAGAATTCCAAACCCGTGATTGAGACCATCACTTCGCCGGCGGACAGAATCACGTAGGCGAGAAATTGCCAGCCGACGTTCGGACGTCCGCCGTGATCGATATCGAGTTGAATGGCCCAGATGACGACAAACGAGAGCGCCGTGAGGAAAAGTCCGATCCCAATCTTCCGGAGAGGCGTAAGCGGGAAAACCTTGCTCATCGCCGGGTAGAGCCAGTAATTGAACATCGGAATCATCGCGAGAATGAAGATGCCGTTCACCACGTTTACCTGTTCCGGCAAATAGGTGATGCCGAGGAAATGGAGGTCCATCTTCTGGCACTGGATCGTCCATTCGCCGCCGCTGCTCTGGTCCCAAAGCGCCCAGAAGATCATCGTGAAGATGAAAATCATCCAAACGCGTCCCAGAATGCTAAGCCCTTCCTTGCTCGTCAGGTCACGCAAAAACCCGAGGCCGCCCGGCGGAACGTGGACCATCTTTTTGCGGCCGAGCCAAAAGACCACCGTCGCGCAGAACATCAGGACGCCGGGCAATCCGAAGGCGTATTTCGGTCCCCAGTTCGGACTGTGCAGCAGAACCGGGCATAGCCAGATCGAGAACGACGAGCCGAGATTGATGGAGAAATAGAACCAGCCAAAAACCCGCGAGAGCAGGTGCTTGTTCGATTCGCCGAACTGATCGCCGACGTTGGCCGACACGCACGGTTTAATGCCGCCGGCGCCGATCGCGATCAAAATTAATCCGATCGCCAGCACCCACTTTTGGCCGAAACCGATAGCGAACGCGGTGTCCATGAACGCCAGGGTGAAATGGCCGAGGCAGTAAACGATGGAGAGATAAAAGATGGTCCAATATTTCCCCAACCAGCCGTCCGAGAGGATCGCGCCGAAGAACGGCATCCAGTAAACGGACGAGACGAATTGGTGGAACCAACCCTGCGCCTCGTTCTCCGGCATTCCTTGCAGGACGCCCGATTTGTTCACGAGGAATTGAGTCATGAACCCAATGAGGATCGTCCGCATCCCGTAGAAGCTGAAACGCTCCGCACCCTCGTTGCCGATGATGTACGGGACGCCCGGCGGCATGCCGCTGAGGTTTGGGGGCGACGTCGCGTACTCGTATTTGGCCATGCGGCGTTCCTGTCTGGCTAGGGTTTGGGTTTCTCCGGGAAAAAATTCGCCGGAGTCGATCGAGCGGCCGGAGTTGCAGCAGCATTGGGTTTTGCAGCGTCGGCCTCGCCGCTCTTCGTTTCGTGCTCGGTCGGTAACTCTCCGAGGCGATGCCGCTCACAGGAGCAGCAGAAGATTAACAACCCGGTCGCCAGCGCGAGGCCGGTCCTGCGAAGAAGAAATCGCATAACGCGTCGGCAGACTAAGCGTCGAGGCTTGGGCGGCGCAAGGAGGAAAGCGGGGGGGAAAGAAACGTCAAACGCTCAACGTCTAACATCCAGCGTTCAATGAAGAGCGGAGAAAGCCAAAACATGCGGGTTGGCAATGGTCATTCCTCAGTCTTCTGGAGTTCGACGTCGGACGTTTCTTTTCTCCTCTTCTCACGCATGTTGGCGCGGATATCTTCAGCCACGAAAAATGCGTCTCCCCCCGAGCGTTCCTCGGAATGAAATTGAAAGGACTCTCCGTCGCATTACTGTGAGCCGCAGTGGCTCGAACTATCAGAAATACCGCGTGGAATGAAGTCTTCGCTCTCGTTCTCCTCGGCGCGGGCACGTTGCTTTTTCTGGCGCTGATTTCGTACGCTCCGAAGGATCTGCCTTCCTGGGTTCCGTTCAGCCACGTCTCTCCTCCAAACCGTCCGGCGCAGAATTTCATCGGCCCGCTTGGAGCAATTATCGCGGGCTTTTCATACTTCATGATCGGCGCCGCCTCCTACTTGCTGGCCGTGGTCCTTCTGGGATTCGGCGGCGCGAAGCTGTTTCACTCAAAATTGCGCGTGACGCCGCGTCTGGTTTGGATCGCGCTCTTCATTGTCTCGGGCGCTTGCTTGCTCCAATTGCAAACGCGCCATCTGCAGGGCTGGCGTTCCGCTTTTTATATTCAGGGGCCGGGTGGCTGGGTCGGCTATTCCCTCGGGAAAAAACTACTGCAGACCTGGATGGGCGGAGTCGGCTCCGTAATTCTTCTCACCGGCGTCTACGTGAGCAGTCTCATTCTGATGACCGGCCTGCGCCCGATTCACATCGTCAGGCAAACTGTCGCAGGCATGCGCAACGGCATGACAGCGCTGCGCGAATGGGAATTGAAGCGACGCCTTCGGAAATCGGATTTGAGAGGTCAGCTGGAAATCAGTCAGCGTGAGCTCGCGAAACAGCAACGGGTGATTGAAAAGCAGTTGAGGAAAAAGGGCGCGCCGGTGCCGGAAACAGCCGGCGTATTTGTTTCGCCGGAGGAATTGGCGAATCGGCCGAAGCCGAAAGTGGTCGATACCACGGCGCTGCCGGATGAACCGACGCGAAAGAAGCCGTCCCTAGCGGAACTTCGCGGCACGGAGAAGAAGGCGAGATCGCTTACCGGCCTAACGAGTCAAGCTTGGGATGCCGAGAATTATACGCTGCCGGGTTTCGATTTGCTCGACGCGCACGACACCGAAGGCCGCACCGCGGCCGATCCAGCGGAGCTGGAGCAGATTCAGCAGATCTTGATCGAAACGCTGGCGCAATTCGGAATTGCGGTCGCGGCGGGTGACATCACGAAAGGGCCCACGATTACGCGCTACGAAGTCTACCCAGCCAAAGGTGTGCGCGTGGACAAGATCGTCGCGCTCGAGCGCGACCTGGCGCGCGCCACGAGCGCGGAGCGGATCAATATTCTCGCACCGATTCCCGGCAAGGACACGGTCGGCATCGAGCTGGCGAACACGCGGAAAGTGAAGGTGACGCTGCGCGAATTGCTCCAATCGCAGGATTGGGAAGACGCGAAAACAAAATCCAAACTTCCACTAGCGCTCGGCAAGGATGTTTACGGGAAAACGATCATTGCCGATCTCGCGCAAATGCCGCACCTGCTCGTGGCCGGAACGACCGGGAGCGGCAAGAGCGTTTGCATCAATGCATTGGTCGCGAGCATGGTCTTCCGGTTCACGCCGGAGGAACTGCGTTTCATCATGATCGATCCCAAGGTGGTCGAGATGCAGATGTTTAATTCGTTGCCGCATCTGGCGTTTCCAGTCGTGACCGATCCGAAAAAGGTGCTGCTCGCCTTGCGCTGGGTGATCGATGAAATGGAGAAGCGTTACAAGATTTTCGCGCAGGCGGGCGTGCGCAACATCACCAGCTTCAACGGGCGCCCTGCGAAAAAGACGCAGAAGGAATTGGACGAAGGTAGCGCAAGCATCCTGCTTGCGTCGGAGGAAAAAGAGCAAGCTGGAAGCTCGCTCCACCTCAAGGTACCGCGCGAAGACGAACTCGTGATTCCGATTCGAATGCCTTACATCGTCATTATCATCGACGAACTCGCTGACTTGATGCAGACCGCTCCAGCCGATGTGGAAAGTGCGATCGCACGCATCACGCAGATGGCGCGCGCGGCGGGAATTCATCTCATCGTGGCAACGCAAACGCCACGCGCCGATGTCATCACCGGTGTGATCAAGGCGAACATCCCGAGCCGGATCGCATTTCAAGTCGCGTCGAAAATCGACAGCCGCGTCATCCTGGATGAGAACGGAGCCGACCGTCTTCTCGGCCAGGGCGACATGCTTTACTTGCCGCCGAGCACATCGCGGCTCATCCGCGCGCAAGGCGTGCTCGTGACCGATGAAGAGATTCATCGGCTCGTCGAGTTCGTTTCCGCGCAAAGTCCGCCGGCATTCGATCTCGCGATGCAGGACAAGCTCCAATTGTCGAGCCCGCCCGCGGAAGAAGTGACCGAAGAAGACGAGGAGCTGGTCGAGAAATGTCTCGAAATCATCCGACAGGAAAAGCGCGCTTCGACTTCGCTCCTGCAACGCCGGCTGCGCCTTGGCTACACGCGTGCGGCGCGCATCGTTGATATTCTGGAGCAGCGCGGCATATTGGGTCCCGGCGAAGGCGCGAAGCCGCGCGAGATTCTCGTCGACCTCGACGCCACGGTGTAACCGGGCGCCACGAATTTCCATGGAAGGCCTCGGTAAGAAATTGCAGGAAGCACGCCTCGGGCGAAATCTCACGCTCGATGAGGCCGGACGTATGACCAAGATCCGTCCGGGGCGCCTTCAAGAAATCGAGAACGAGGATTTCTCCGAATTCGCCAGTCTCGCTTACGCAAAGGGATTTCTGCTTATCTACGGAAAGTTTCTCGACGTGGACGTGAGCCCGTATCTCGAGGCTTTTGAAACGTCCGAGTCTGTGACGGTCGACGGTTATTCGTATCTCCAGGACAATCCGGCGCCGAAGCCGAGTCGTCCGGTTGTGGTCCGAAAGCACAGCGGCGGCGGTCACGGGTCATTCGTGCCTTTTGTCATCGGTGTCATCGTTTTGGTAGTCGGGTTCGTGGGCATGAAATGGATTCTCGAGGTCCAACGTCTTAAGCCAAGCCCTCGCCCGGTCGTGGGGGCTTCGCCGACGGCGGCGGCCGCTCCGGAGAAAATCATCGCGCCCCACGCTTTGCCGATGGAGAACGCAGCCAGTCCGACACCGGCGATCGCGATCACGCCAACGACGCAGCCCACCGTCGCAAGTCCCTCGCCGATTTCGGAGCCGGCCGCGTCAGAACCAGAAGTGCGCCGAGCAGAACCGGTGTATCCGCAGGACTTGCTGAAGACGAAGCCCAGTACTTCGCCGAGTGTCCGGAGGCAATTGCGCAGCCCGACTCCAGGTCCGCGGCTGAGTCCAACTCCGCGACCGACTCCCAGATAGCCCTGTACTCGATGTCGCGATCTAATAACGTGGACGCTCAGTCGGCAGGGCCGTCTTCTGCAAGGGCGCTCTATGAGCGCCGATTTCCTGCGTTTGCAGATAACCCCGGCCCCGACGCCGGTCATAGACCGCCGCGACAGAAAACGGACAAACCGAAGGTCGGCATGATCAGTCTCGGCTGCGCGAAAAATCTGGTCGATGCCGAGATCATGCTCGGGAGCGTTCTGCAACACGGCATGGAAATCACCTCCGTCGCCGAGGAAGCGGACGTGCTCGTCGTTAACACTTGCGCATTCATCGATTCGGCCAAGGAGGAATCGATTGACGCGATCCTGGATGCGCACCAGCAGCGCGGGCTGGGTAAGAAGCCAGGTCAAAAGTTAATCGTGAGCGGGTGCATGTCGCAGCGTTTTTCGCGCGAGCTTCGAGAGTCGCTTCCGGAGGTGGATGCTTTCGTCGGCTTGGATCAAGTGGGTGAAATGGGTGCGATCGTGCGTCGCGTTCTCAGCGCGGGCACCCTTCCCGGTTCTAATTTTGTTACCGACCGCCCAACCTACATTCCGAATTACGATACCCCCCGGTTTCGATTGACCCCGGCACATAGCGTTTACCTGAAGATTGCGGAAGGGTGTAATCACCCGTGCAGCTTTTGCGTTATCCCGCAAATGCGCGGCCGGCACCGCAGCCGGCAGCCGGCCTCGGTGCTCTCCGAGATTCGCGCGCTCGTCGCGGAAGGCGTGAAGGAGATCAGTTTGATCAGCCAGGACACGACTTATTACGGAATGGATTTATGGGCGGCGAAGGCGGGTCCGCGTCAGCCGGTCGATTCTTCGCGAGGGCCGACGCTGGCCGCGCTGCTGCGCGAAATCCAAAAGATCGACGGCGATTTTTGGGTGCGGTTGCTCTACACGCACCCGGCGCATTGGAGCGCTGAGCTGATCGAGACGATCGCGCAATGCGACAAGGTTGCGCGTTATATCGACATGCCATTGCAGCACATCGACGAGGCGATGCTCGACCGCATGCGTCGTGAAACGAGCCGCGCACACATCGAAGATTTGATCGGCACTCTTCGCGCGGGGATTCCGGGCGTCGCTCTGCGCACAACGTTCATCGTCGGGTTTCCCGGTGAAACAGAAGAGGCTTTCGAATCGTTGTTGCAGTTCATCGAGCGAATGCGCTTTGAGCGGCTCGGCGTTTTTAAATACTCGCAGGAGGACGGATCGCGCGCGGCGAAGATGCCGGAGCAGATCCCGATGAGAATCAAGAACCAGCGCTACCGTCGCGCCATGGCGGTGCAGCAGCAAATCGCGCGTGAGATGGCGGTCGAAAAGGTCGGGCGCGAACTGCGCTTGCTCGTGGATCAACCGTTGGTTGCCCGCACGGAGGCGGACGCGCCGGAGGTCGATACACGCGTGATTCTTTCCCAGCCCGCCATGGTAGGCGAGTTCATCCGACGCCGTATCACGGGCAGTCGAGGTTACGATTTACTGGCGTGAAGGTTGGCGTCCGCCGCGGCGGACGCCCCTACAGGGCGGGAAAAATCGCACTCGCGGAAAGTTAGCGAGTGACAACAAAAGAGTTTTCAGCGATTTTTATGGGCGCAACATGATCCGTCATGGCTGAACCGAAGAAGGAAACTGTTCGCAGCGCGCTCCCCCAGGGGTCCGAGATAACGCCTGGCCTCCAAAACGAGGGCGCAAAGCATGATTTGGCCCGAATCCCTCTGCCATCCCGAACACCAGTCATTCCGACACGTCGATCTCCCCCGTCGATCATCCAACCGTCCCCTGTCAGCGCTGGTATTCCCGTCGTCTCATCGCACCGGCCGCCGGTATTGCCATCGAAGGTCACGGCCTCACCGGTCCTGCATCCTCCGTCGAAGCCCGCGGGTGCCACCCCGGTTTCGTCCGAAGTTGGAACCACAGCGAATTTGCTCTCGCCCGCGGATGCGCCAGCGGCATCCGAGAATTTCGCCGGCGTTTCGGTCCAGCCAGGTCCGAAGAAAGAAACAGGTCGTATCACCATTCTGTCGAAACCTGCGCCAGTCAGCGTCGCCCCATCCAATGCAACCGACTCGTTCGATTCCATTCCGAGATCGTTCTGCTGGGGATTGTTGGGCATTTCCGCTCTTACTTTTCTCATCCAAATCTGGAATTACGCGTTATCTTAAACTCATGGAAAACTCCGCCACCTCTCCGACCGTAACTCTGGACGACTCGAATTTTGAAAAGGAGGTCACGCAAAGCGATCAAACCGTGCTGGTCGACTTTTGGGCTCCGTGGTGTGGCCCGTGCAAAATGATCGCGCCGCTCCTGGACGAGATCGCGACGGAAAAGGCGGGCTCAGTAAAGGTCGCGAAAGTGAACGTGGACGAGAACCAGAGCCTCTCCGTGAAGTACAACGTGCGCGCAATTCCCGCGTTGCTCTTCTTCAAGAACGGGCAACTGCGCGATCAAGTCGTCGGAATGACGACACGGAAGGATCTCCTCGGCCGCCTTGACGCGCTGGCGTGAATACATTGAGGAATCGGGGGATTAGTGATTGGCCGGTCGCTGAATCACTAAATCACTCAATCGCCCGCTGAATTGCGCCCGGCGCGGCTCGAACGCGCAACCTACAGCTTCGGAGGCTGTCACTCTATCCAGTTGAGCTACGGGCGCAGTGCGTTCCGATTATAGTGGGCGACCGCTAAAGCACAACCGCCCCACGAGGGGCCACTCATCTTTCCTTTGATTTTTCCCCCCAAGCGACTGAAGATGACCGCCCCGCCAGCGGGCCGGAGGAAATCATCATGAGCAGCATCATCGACGCAATCGAAAAGGAACAACTGAAGACCGACGTGACGAACTTCAAGGTCGGCGATGGCGTCCGCGTGCACACCCGGGTAGTGGAAGGCGACAAGGAGAGGATTCAAATCTTTGCCGGTATCGTCATTGGCCGCAAAGGCCGCGGGTTAAACGAGACATTCACCGTCCGCCGCATTTCTTACGGCGAAGGGGTCGAGCGGGTGTTCCCGCTTCATTCGCCGCGTATCGCGAAGGTGGAGGTTGAAAAGCACGGACGCGCGCGCCGCGCCAAGCTGAACTACCTGCGCGACCGCAAAGGCAAGGAAGCGACGGCGGTTAGAGAGCAGAGTTAGTTAGCGATCTAACGACCTGGCGAATTAGCGATTGCCAAAGAGACATCGCTAATTCATTAAATTACCAGGTCGCTAAATGTATCGTCGTTGTGGTTTCCGGCATGAACGCAGATTGCGCGCCTTTGGTGTCTCGACCATCGCAGGCGTCGATGAAGCGGGCCGCGGCGCGCTCGCCGGGCCCGTCGTAGCGGCAGCGGTTGTGCTCCCCGAAAAATTTCGGCATCGCCGTTTAAACGACTCAAAGCAGCTTCTCCCCGAGCGCCGCGAAGAAATTTACCACCAACTGGTCGACGACAAGGCGATCTCGTGGGCCGTTGGAATTGTCGATTCGATTGAGATTGATGCGATCAATATCCTGCGCGCGACGCACAAAGGGATGCGCATCGCCATCGAAGCCCTGGGCCTCCGGCCCGACCATGTGCTCATCGATGGCCTTCCCGTTTTCCCTTTTCCGTTCCCGCAGACCGCAATTATCGATGGCGATTGCTTCAGCCTCAGCATCGCCGCGGCAAGTGTGATCGCCAAAGTCACCCGCGACACGATTATGCGCGACTTCTGCACCCGTTTTCCGGAATATTGCTTCAGCCAGCACAAAGGCTACGGCACGGAATTGCATCTGATAAAATTGCATGAGCACGGGCCTTGTCCGATTCATCGCCGATCTTTCGAACCGGTGGCGCAGCCGGTTTTCGCCTTTGCGTCCCGAACATCTTCGGCTTGGGACCCGGGGGGAGAAACTGGCGTGCCGGTTTCTGCGGAGGAGCGGTTACAAAGTCCTCTATCGTAATTTTCGCGGCCGGAGCGGCGGCGAGATCGACATCGTCTGCCGCGACAAAGATACGCTCGTCTTCGTCGAAGTAAAAACGCGGACGCGCGAAGATTTCGGGCGTCCGTTCGACGCCGTCGATCGCAACAAGCAAAAACGAATTGCGCGCGGCGGTCTTGCCTGGCTCCGGCTCCTTGATGATCCGGACATTCTTTTTCGTTTCGACGTCGTCGAAGTTATCATCGTGGAAGACGCTCTGCCGCGTTTCGAGTTGCTACGCAACGCGTTCGCGCTCCCCGAGCCCTATATCTACTAGCATGGCACTCTCAAATCAGCGTCTTCGCTTCATCAGCCGTTCGGTGCCGGCGTTCGCGGTATTATGGAGCCTTCCGTTCGCGCACGCGCAAACCTCGGCAGAATCCGATCGCTCCAAGCAATCGTTCACCGGAAAAACTGCGGTCACGGGCGATTGGACTCAGGATGCGCCGGGCGTCCGTCACAAAATCACTCTCGATGATTTGCCGGCGCCCTACGCGACGAAGTCAGCCCAAAATGGACCACGCGTTGTTCGCCGGCCCCCGAGTGGACAACTTCGTGTGCCTGCCGGCTTCAAGATCGAAGAATACGCCAGCGGCTTTGTCTATCCGCGCTTCCTCCTCACGGCGCCGAATGGCGACATCTTCGTCACCGAAAGCCGCTCGAACAGCATCAAGGTCCTACGGGACATTGACGGCGACGGGAAGCCGGACGCGACTGAGATTTTTGCCGATCGCGACATGAACGATCCATTCGGGATCGCTTTCTATCCGCCCGGACCGGAGCCACAGTTTCTTTACGTCGCGAACACGAACGGTGTCATCCGATTCCCTTATCGCAATGGCGACCTAAAGGCGCGCGGCCCTGCGGAAAAACTTAGTGCCGAGGTTTCCGGCGGCGGGTTAGTGCGCAGTGGCGGACATTGGACGCGCGACATCGTCTTTTCTCCCGACGGCAAAAAGATGTACATCTCCGTCGGCTCGTATTCGAACGTTTCCGATACTGCGATGGAAGCAGATCGCGCGCGCGTCTTTGAGTTCAATCCAGATGGCACCGGACGAAATGTTTTCGCCTGGGGAATCCGCAACGCGGTCGGGATCGCCTTTCGGCCCGGCACGAACGAGCTCTGGATGAGCACGAACGAACGGGATGAACTTGGTGAGGACCTTGTGCCGGATTATATCAGCCGCGTGCAACCGGGCGGGTTCTATGGCTGGCCATGGTTTTATCTCGGAAATCATCAAGATCCGCGGCACAAGGGCAAGCATCCCGAGTTTGCCGGCAAAGGTCTGGTTCCGGACGTGCTCGTCCAAAGCCACTCGGCCACGCTCAACCTCTGTTTCTACGATGGCGTCCAGTTCCCGGTAAAGTATAAGGGCGACATCTTCGCGGCTTTCCACGGTTCCTGGAATCGCGAGCGGCGTACGGGTTACAAAATCGTCCGAGTCCCCTTCGACAAATCGACCGGTAAAGCGCGAGGCGATTACGAAGATTTCGTGACCGGTTTCGTCACGCCCGAGGACAATGTGTGGGGCCGCCCCGTTGGCATTACCGTCGCGAAAGACGGCAGCCTTCTCTTCAGCGAAGACGGAAACAAAACCATCTGGCGAGTGAGCTTCACCGGAAAGTCAAGCTGAACAACTGTCATCTCGAGCCCGCGGACAGCGAGGGACCTCCCGCAGGGTGGTTTGATCACGCTGGGACGGATGACGTCCTAACTTCGAATGCGAGGTCCCTCCGCGTCTGCGGGCATCGGGATGACAGGTGTTCGAACGTTAAACGAGCAATTCGTAGGAGAGAATGCTCAAGCAGTAGATCGACGCGGTTTCAACCCGAAGAACGATCGGACCTAAAGTGATCGGTCGGCAACCTTGGCTCCGAGCGAGCGAAAGTTCCGCGGGCGTGAAATCACCTTCCGGACCAACGAGCATCAACACGTTGCTGGGTCGATCCCCATGTTCGGTTGAAAATTGCGCGAGGATTTTCTTGAGATGCACGGCATCGGATTGGAGCGAGCCGATCAATTGCAGATCGAAGCGCCGATGATCCTGAAGAAATTGCGCGAGCGTTTGGGGTACTTGCACTTGCGGCAGCCAGTTCTGGCCGCATTGCTTTGCGGCTTCGATCGCGACGGTCTGCCATTTGGCCTGCTTTGACGCTGCGCTCTCTTCATCCAAACGGACAACCGTGCGATCGGAAAGAATCGGAGCGATTTCCGCCGCGCCGATCTCAACGGCTTTCTGCACAATCAAATCCATGTTTTTTCCCTTGGGAATTGCCTGGCCAAGCGTGATGCGGCAACGAAGTGGTGACGTTTGCGCGTCATGCAATTTGCGGAGATGGATTTCCGCCGTGTCGCTGGAAATAATTTCGGCGGTAATCTCGCGCCCGCGCCCGTCAAAGACAACAACCCTGTCCGCTGGTTCGAGGCGCAGGACGTTGCGGCAATGATGCGCTTCGGCGCCTGTCAGGACGAGTGCGTCGGGATGCCAATTTGCCGGCGCGACATAAAAGCGATGCATGCGGGCAGCAAGAGATTCCTCGACTTCTCTCAAAAAAAAAGGACTACCGAAAAAATTCTTTCGCACGATCGAAGAAGCTTTTGCGGAGCGGAGTGTTTTCGTCGCCGCAGAGAGCGGAAAATTCTTCGAGCTTCTGGCGTTGCTCGCTGTTCAAACGGCTCGGCACCTCGACTAAAAGACGTGCGAGCAGATCACCGCGATCGCGCGCGTTGACGTTAATAATGCCTTTGCCGCGCAGCTTGAACACCTGACCGCTCTGAGTTCCCGCGGGCACTTTAAGATTCGCTTTGCCTTCGAGCGTCGGAACCGCAATTTCGCCGCCAAGCGCGGCCAGCGTGAAAGCAATCGGCACTTCGCAGTAGAGATTGTCTTCTTCGCGCTGGAAGATTGCGTGCTCCTTTATGTGGATGACGACGTAAAGGTCGCCGGACGGTCCACCGCGGATGCCGGCCTCCCCGTTGCTTGAGGAACGGAGACGCGAGCCATCTGAAATGCCCGCCGGCACCTTTAGTTTGATACGGCTGGTGTTCTCAATACGTCCTTCTCCATCACAAACGCGACACGGCTTCTCGATGATCTGGCCCACGCCCCGACAGCGCGGACAGGTTTGGGAAACCTGAAAGAATCCGCGCGAACTTATGACCTGGCCGCGGCCGCCGCAGGTGGGACAATTGACGGTGCGCGAGCCGGGATCTGCACCCTTGCCGTTGCATTTGCTGCATGTGTCGAGCTTGCGGACTTCTATCTCTTTCTCCACGCCGAAGGCAGCTTCTTCGAGGGTGATCTGCATGTCGTAACGCAGATCGGATCCGCGCTGGCGCCCTTCGCGATCGGTGGTCGCACCGCCGCCAAAAAACGTTTCGAAAATTCCGCCAGTTCCGCTACCGCCGAATACTTCCCGGAAAATATCGAACGGATCATGAAAACCGCCGCCCTGTCCAGGAGTGCCCTGTGTGAAAGCGGCATGTCCGAAGCGATCGTAAGCGGCCCGCTTGTCGGCATCCATCAGGACATCATAGGCTTCGCCGAGCTCTTTGAATTTTTCTTCGGCGTGCGGGTCGTTCGGATTCTTGTCCGGGTGAAATTTTACCGCGAGCTTGCGATAAGCACGCTTCACCTCTTCCTCAGACGCACCTCGCGCTACAGCAAGGACTTCGTAGTAATCACGCTTTTTGGTCATCGGAAAAACGGCTCGCCCTTAGAGACTATGATCAGAGATTCCTCGACTTCGCTCGGAATGACAAAGAGGAGCGTTAAACAGCAGGACCACTTGAGACCACAACGCTGGAGGGTCGAAGGAGCCGATCCTTCATCCGGTAGCCGCGCCGCGTCTGACGGATAACGACGCCTTCCGGGAACTCCTCGCTGGGCTCGTGCGCGATGGCTTCGTGGAGGTTGGGATTAAACTTCTGACCAGTTGCGTCGATTGGCTGAAGTCCGTGCTCGGTCAAAAAATCCATCAATTGCTTCAAGACCATGCTCATGCCGGAAAATACCCCGGAGTTTTCGCCATCGCCACGCGCGGCTTCGAGGCCAAGCTCGAAATTGTCCACGATGGCGATGAGCCGCTCCAGGAGCGCGCTGTTCGCGTATTTGATCGCTTCCTCTTTCTCGCGGGCAGCGCGCTTTTTGTAATTCTCGAAATCAGCCTGGCTGCGCAGCGCAAGGTCGCGAAAACGGTCGAGATCCGCCTGCAAACTTTCGTCTTCGTCTTGATCAGGCGATGTGGTCCGGGGATCGGTGCCAGACGGCCCCGATTTCGGTTCGGCGCCCTTCGCGGGCGATTCAGTTACGGGAATTTTTCTCATGTCTTGCGAATAGCGATCAAAGTGATGTCGTCATTTTGCGGCTGCGCTCCAACGAAATTCCGCAGCTCGTCGATCAAACGCGTGATCATGGCCGGCGCGCCACTCGGCGCGCTGGCGCGAACGCATTGGACCATGCGGTCAAAGCCAAATTCGTCTCCGTTTGCGTCGAGCGCCTCGGTCACTCCGTCCGTATAGAGAAGCAGGCAATCGTCCCGTTCCAACGAGAGAGCGAAGTCGCCCGTTATCCTATCGAACACGCTTCCACTGTCAATTCCGACGACCATTCCCGGAGGCTTCACGGGAGTCACGGTTTCCGACGCACGCTGGTAAAGAAGGGGGGCGTCATGTCCGGCGCGCGAGAGCACCATCGTGTTGCGCGCGTGATCGAGAATCACGTAGGCCATGCTGATGAACATGTCTTCCTTGATATCGGGATAAATTTGCCGGTTTACTTTTTGCAGAACATCGGCCGGCGAAGGATTGCCCGTCGCCTGACTACGCAACACACTACGGCAGATGGCCATGATGATCGACGCGGGCACGCCCTTTCCCGAGACGTCGGCAATCGCGACACCGAGCCTCTCATCATCCACTTTGATGTAATCGAAATAGTCGCCGCTGACATGGCGCGCGGGAATGTTGATGCCGCTAATCTCGAATCCCTCGATGACCGGCGCTTCGCTTGGCAGCAGGATGCGCTGAATGTCACGCGCGATCTCGAGGTCATGATCGAGACGCTTTTTTTCATTCGCTTCCGAATAAATGATGGCGTTGTAAAGCGCGAAGGCCGATTGCTCGGCGATCGATTTAAAAACAACGAAATCGCTCTGCGTAAAAGGCGCGCTCATCGGCCCGTTGCCTAGCGCCAACACGCCCATGTTTTGTTTTCCGTAAAGCAGGGGCGTGACCATGACTGATGTGGCGCCAAGAGACGTGCTGCGCAGTGCTGCCAACTCGGGGGCATTCGCGAGATCGGTCAGGCAGACGGGCTCACGTGTCTGCCAGACCCGGCCGACGATGCCCTCGCCCGGAGGGATGGTGTGCAGACGCAAATAGCTCTCCAGCGCCGAGGGAGTCGTCGCGGTCTTCTGCAGAACGTCCGCCGGCACTTCGATGAAGGGCGGACAACCTTTCGAGATGTAGGCGGGCGCTAATTTCCCTCCGGCGCGCTCCATCATATAGAGCGCGCCACCATGTGCGTCGAGAATTCGGGCTGCTCCTTCAACAATCAGGCGGTGCAAATCCGCGGCGCGGATTGTCTCGGTAAATGCCTCTCCCAAGCCGTGCAAGAAGTCGAAAACCAGCGTTTCCTCGATCTGAATCTCTTCTTTAGAACGCTCGAGCTGGCGAATCCGGTTGCGCAGCTGTTGCCACGTGAAAAGCCATCCCGCGAGACACGCGATCAATAGCCCAAGAAGAATAATTGGCCACATGCGCCGCGGGTGGATTAATTCGACGCCGTCCCGTGGTGGAGATCTTGTTTTAGATAATCGAGAACGTCCTTGAACCGGGAGAGATTTTGCGGCGCGGCATCGCACAACGCCTGATGCGCGTCCAGCATCTGCCTGGCGTTCTCCTGCTTCTTTTCTTCGGGCGATTCAGCGGTCGATTCGCGTTGAAGCAATTCACATTGCGGCGCCGCCGTTCCGTTCGCATGGATGCTAAAGATCTGGTCGAGACCGAGACCGCAAAGGAGGTTGCGACTGCGCTCGCCGCAATGGATAACGTGGAGATGTCCGTGTCCCAGCTCTTTCAAGCGCAGAGCCACGCCCGCCATTGTCCCCATAAAGGTGGAATCCATCATGGTGCATTTTTCCAGATCGACGACGAATTCGCGATAACCGCGATTTACCATCTCGCGGGTGAATTCTTTTAGGTTGCCGCTATTGAGGAAGCTGCCCTTGCCCTCAACTTTCACCCAAACGGCATCGCCGTTTACTCCGACTTGAATTGACGACTGCACTGCGTGAGAAAAATATAAGATCGCACCCCCTGGTGTCAAACCAACTGCTTCCCTGCACTCAGTTTCCTAGGAGGTGCGGAAATATTTGGGCCAATTAAACTTAGGGCTCTCGAATCAACGATGTCTGGCCCACGACCTCGGCCAGGCCGCCTCATTCCCACAAGTAGGAACGGTTTTCCGCCACGATGCGGCCATTCTCGATCAACAAACAACGCCACGAGATCACGCGGCCATCATTGAGATAATCATCGCCGATCACAGCAAACTCGGTTTTGAGATTGCCCTTCGCGTTTGGATAGGAAATTTCGCGGGCTTGGATAAAGGAGCGAAGCTTGTCCTGCCGATACTCCAGTCGCACAGTCACATTCGCCGGCCGTTTTGCGCGCCAGAAGAAATCGAAATAATTGCCAAACCTCTGGCGCGTATCGGTGAATGTAATGGCGCCGTACATTCGATAAGTGCGCTCGAAATTCACCGATGCTGCAGCAATGCCCGGATCTTGCGTAGTGCTTTGCGCAGAGGATGAAATTGATTTCCGTGCTTTAGGCGGGATTTCGCTCAGATAGAAGAGCTTTGTTTTCCGGAACTGAAATTCGTCACTCAAGGCGAGTGGTAGTGGGTCCACCTTCGATAACAGCTTTGGTGTGCCCGCAGCGAGGGCATTGCCGGCCGAGACTGCGGCCAAAAGAAAAATCGTCGCAAACTTCATCGGAGTCATGGAAAGAGAACCGTAACGCACTGTTAATGCAACCCCGGGATGGGTGGACTCGAATCTCGGTTTCGCCGACGCAGTTTCACGCGTAAAAGTTTTTGTGATCGAAGTTCGTTACTACCAAGGCGTTTATCTGCCGCACGAAAACCTTTGGCTCGATCCCTGGGACCGAAAGCCGTTCGCGTTTGTCTCTCATGCACATAGTGATCACATCGCGCGGCATGACGAAATTATAGTCTCCGAACGAACAGCGCGGTTGATGCAGGCGCGTTTACCCGGAAAGCGCAACGAACATGTGGTCGCTTTCGGCGAACGAAGGATAGTGCACGGTCTGGACCTGATGCTATTGCCCGCGGGTCACATCTTCGGCTCGGCGCAGTTCTTCCTTGAAACTAACAACGGATCGCTCCTTTACACCGGAGATTTCAAATTGCGGCCCGGGCGCTCCGCCGAGCCGACGGAGTGGCGGCACGCCGAGACGCTGATTATGGAAACGACCTACGGTTTGCCGCGCTATCGGTTGCCGCCCACCGACGAAGTCATCGGGCAGATCGTGGCCTTTTGCCGGGACGCGCTCGAGGCCGGGGCTGTTCCAGTTCTGCTTGGGTACTCGTTAGGCAAAGCGCAGGAAATTCTTTGCTCGCTCACCGGCGCCGGACTCAAGCCGATGCTGCATGGTTCTGTCCATCAGATGACGCGGATCTACGAACAATTTGGGCAATCGTTTTGCGAATACGAACGATACAAGGCGGATGAAGTCGCCGGCAAGGTGCTGATCTGTCCGCCGAGCGCAAACCGTTCGCGCATGCTGCAAAGAATTCGGGACAAACGCGTCGCCATGATCAGTGGTTGGGCAGTCGATCCGAATGCAGTCTATCGCTATCAAGTCGACGCTGCCTTTCCCCTCTCCGATCATGCCGATTACACGGACCTCCTGCGCTATGTCGAACTCGTCCAACCGCAGCGCGTGCTGACGCTGCATGGATTCGCCGCCGAGTTCGCGCGGGACTTGCGAGACCGCGGCGTCGATGCCTGGGCGTTGAGCGAACAGAATCAACTCGAATTGGCGCTCAACACTTTCCGCGCGTCCGCCCCTGCCGTATCGAAGGAATCATCGTTGGAAGTCGCTTCGGAGTTCTGTGATTTTGCGAAAGCGGGTGAGGCGATCGCTGCAACGCCCGCCAAGCTCGAAAAAATTCGTCTGCTCGCGGAATACTTCCGAACTTTGGAACCGGTCCAATTAGGTATCGCGTCAATCTACTTCACCGGCAAACCGTTTCCCCAAAGTGATCTGCGCACTCTGCAGGTCGGCTGGTCAGTAATTCAGCGTGCCTTGACCGGCGCCAGCAAGCTGAGCGAGGTGGAATTCCGGCTCATCGCCAGCTCCCACGGGGACGCCGGCAAGACCGCGTTGGAAGCTCTCGAAGGCCGGACTGTTCCCGAGCCATTCACGCTCGATCAATCACGAGACTTCTTCGAATCCTTGCATAAATCTCGAGGTCCGTTGACCAAGGCTGAACTTCTCCAATCCCGCCTCGCAAAAATCTCGGCGCGTGAAGGGCAGTATATGATCAAGATCTTGACGGGCGATCTCCGGATTGGTTTGCGCGAGGGTCTCGTGGAAGAAGCCATCGCGTCAGCTTTCGATCTTCCGCTGGATGACGTGAAAGAAGCGAACATGCTTCTCGGAGACATCGGAGAAACGGCGCTGCTCGCATTGAAAGGCGAGTTGCAACGCGCCGAGCTTTCCTTGTTCCGTCCGATCAAATGTATGCTCGCGAGCCCAGAGCCGACGGCGGAGGCCATCTGGGCGCGCTTCGCAGCTGAATCTAGTGGCGGTGCAACAATGGCTCCGGCTACGACAGTTTACGTGGAAGACAAGTTCGACGGCATTCGCGCGCAACTTCACCGAGGCGCAGGGCGAGTGGAAATATTTTCGCGAGATCTGCGCCGCGTGACGAATCAGTTCAACGATCTGGCCGAGCAGGCACGAAAGTTCGACGACGAATTAATCCTCGATGGCGAGATCATGGCGTTCGAACACGGCAAGAAACTAACATTTTTTGATCTCCAAAAACGGCTGGGCCGGAAAAGTGAAGGAGCGGATTTGTTTGCAACCGCCTCGGCGGATGTGCCAGTCGCTTTTGTCGCGTTCGATTTGCTCTGGAAGAATGGGCAGTCTTTCTTGAGAAGACCTCTGCGTGAACGGCGCGAATTATTGCGTGGCCTGAAACTCCCGCCGCACTTTCAGATGGCAGAGATATATCCTGCCCAATCGGCAGAGGAGATCGAGGGGGCGTTTCATCTCTCGCGCCGCCGCCGGCATGAAGGACTCATGGTGAAGAATCCCGAGAGCTTCTATTCGCCGGGCCGGCGCGGGATGTTCTGGTTCAAACTAAAGAAAGAACTGGCGACCCTCGATGTCGTGGTGGTCGCGGTAGAGCTCGGCCACGGGAAGCGCAATCATGTCTTGAGCGACTACACGTTCGCGGTGCGCGACGAGGCAACCGGCCAACTGTCTACAATCGGAAAAGCCTACAGCGGTTTGACCGACGCGGAGATCGCCGAGCTGACCGAGCATTTTAAGAAGCAGACGATTGTGAATCGCGGGCGATATAGCGAAGTGAAGCCGGACGTCGTTCTGGAAATCGCGTTTGATTCGATCCAACCGAGCACTCGACATTCGAGTGGTCTAGCTCTGCGCTTTCCACGCATCAAAGCCATTCGGCGCGACAAGAGCGTAGACGCGATCGACACGCTGGCCTATGCGCACACGTTGGCAACCCGAAACGATTCCATGGCCGATCTACGCCGATAAACTGTGATGGGCCTTATTCAGGCGAAGTCGAGCCCGTCGGAGTCGGAACCGGCTTCTGGCCCTCCGCCTGTCCAGGACGCTTTGGTCTCTTGTTTTTCGCCTTTTGGTCTTCCGGGATGGGCGAAGACAGTGCGCTCGACGAAGGGGTTGCGGTAACAGCGGCCGGCGGCTTCGTCCGAACGCCAGGTGGGATGTGCCGGAGGACCGGTTTGGTTTCGTTAGGCGGCGGGGACGAGGAGTCGGTCGCCGCCGCACTTGCGGCTGGATTTACAACCGGCGATGGCTGAATGACGCGAGGAGGAGCGACCGATCTTGGTACCGGACTATATCGCGGTATGGGTTTCGTGACGGCTTCTGTCGGTTGGGTTGAACTTGGGCGAGCTGCCGGCGTGTTCATCGGAGCCGGCACAAACGTGCCGCGGCGCGCGATCGGGCGTTGAGGACGTGGCCGGGACTGGCGTAGTCAATCGGGGTGTGGCGATGGCTTCTACGGATTTCGAAGGCGAGACTGTGGACGAAGGTAAGGGTCTTTTTGGAGGTATCGCCTGGCGCGGGCGAGGCGAAGCAGACACAGCTGACGGCTGCGTAGCGGCGACCGTAGTTGTCGGAGCCGTGATAGGGCTCGCGCTGGCCGGGGCTGGGATCGCTCTCGCCGGCGCGCTGGAGGTGCTCGAGGGCGCGGGCTTTACGAACGTCTTCGAAGGCGCGTCGGGCGGCGGCGTCACTTCTGCCTTCATCTTCGCGCGCGCCCGGTCGGCCGCCGAGCGGTCGGTGTCCACAGCCCAGCTTTTCTCGACCATGGCTTGAGTAATAAGTCTCCTTTACTGTTTGCGGCCGATCTACTCCCTGAACAGTGGTTATCGCAGGCGCCGACATCACAAGAACCTCGCCGCGCACCATCGGTAGCACGGTTGTTTCCGAGTTCACCTGCCGTTCGAGGCGGTACCGCTCGATAGGTTGCTGGCTGTGCGAGCGCATTTCCTCGTAGTTCGGCCCCTGGTCAATGAATTGTGGCGTTAGCGTAGGTAATGTTGGTGACGTTGGTCGTCTCGATTACGATTGTGACATTGCGCTCGACCGGAACCACCGAGCGCTGGATGCGTCGCGAACCGAATTCATCGCCCGGAACAAATGCGTACTGGTCGGGACCGATATCATAATAATTGTCCGCCCAATTACGGATGCCGCTCTTCCGATCAAAGCGCGCTTCCGGCGGCAGTGGAGCCCAACCGACGTAGTTCTTGCTCGTTCTCCACGAAACCCAGGCAGGCGCCCATTCTTCACCGGGCACCCAAACCCAGCCGATACGGCGCAGGCGGACCCATCGCCCATAGTGATAAGTCGCCCATCCAAACGGCTCTTCGGAGACCCATGTCCAACCGGCGTCCGTATAGACCAATCGACCGTCGGTATATGGTCTCCAGTTGTGTGATTCCTCAGCCTCCAGCGGCTGCCAGACGTAACCGTAATCGGAGGTTTCGCGCCAGGCGCCGTACGGTTCCAGCTTCTGGTAAAAAGTGCCTAGGAAGCCGTTGAACGCCTTTCGGAAGTATCGCGAGTTTCTTGAACAGTTTGCGGCGCCTCAACCGACGTCTCCGCCGGAACATTCGCTGTGGCGGCGGCAGCGTCTTTGTCCGCCAGCGCTTTTTCACGGGTTTCGAGATCTGCCTGCTGTTGTGCGAGATTGTTGTTTTTGGCAGGAAACAAAAAACGCGAGAGCCGCGACAAACGGCAAAATGCAAGACTTTTTCATTGTGAAGTTAAACCCGAAAGGCTCTTCGTTATTCGAAGGAAACGGCGTCGCGGGCCGGCTTCGCGACCGTCGAATTAATCAACGCCCCGGAGACGCAGCCGCCGACGTGGCAGTTGGGACCGGTGTGATTGTCACGCGTTCAATCTTATCGCGTCGGACCTTTTGGACGTTCGCGTAAATCGCGACCAACGCCAGCCCGATCAGAATGACGACCATCAATCTCAGGCCGGTGCGCGGAGCGCGTGATAGATCCGCGGCATTTTCTGGCCCGTTTGAAGATTCCACTTCGGGCACCGTCTGCTGCTCCGGAATTTCGCGCAAGGCAATCAATCGAGTGAAAGCGCCGCGATCGCGTCCATGACGCGCTGACTTAGTCGCGTGTAAAGTTCCCTTCCGGGCGGCTGAAGATCGGCGGCGGTAAAATAGATTGGTTCGCCTACTACGACGGTGATGGGACAAAAATGCACTCGTCCACTCCCGCGCGGCAACGCTTCGCGAGCGCCGAAAATCCGCATCGGCACGACGGGCGCGAGCGTCTTTGCGATAACGAACCCCAGCCCGGGCAACGGGGAGCGCAAGCGGCCGTCAAGTGTACGCTCGCCCTCAGGAAAAACCAGGGTCCCCTCTCCAGCTTTCAGGATCCGAATCAGCGCTTTCAAAGCACTGCGATCGTTCCCCTCTTGATCGACGGGTATGACATTTAGTTTCGGCAAAAGCCAGCCGAAGAAAGGCCCAGCCAAAAGCGTTTTGCGCGCGAGAAAAAAGATCGCGCGATCGGCGACGCTGCCAACGAGCGGTGGGTCGAGATAACTCTCGTGGTTCGACGCCAGAATGACCGGACCATGATTGATCATGCGTCCGCGATGGACGACGCGAAGCCGGAAAAAAAAACGACCCACCAGCCGAATGAGATGGTAACAAAACCAATAATAGGGATTCATCGAACCAGCAGGTGATTGAGTGATTCACCCGGCCACTAAATGACCATCCCTTTCAGCTTCAATCGACCGATGATTTCGCCGACAACGCCTTCAACGGTGAGGTTCGAACTATCGATGACGTGTGCGTCTTCCGCGACGACCAGCGGGGAAGCGCGGCGTGAGGAATCCGCGCGGTCGCGGACCGCTATCCGATCGCGCTGACCTTGCGCGATCCGCCGGCGCAAGCGGATTTCCGGCGAAGCGTCGATGTAAAACTTGTAGGGTGTCTCGGGAAAAACGACGGAGCCGATGTCGCGCCCTTCCATCACGACGTTGCGATCGCTTGCGTAGGCGTGCATTTTTGCGACGAGAATTTCGCGGACACGCGGGATGCTGCTGACGAGGGAAACTTCGTCGTTCACGCGATCCTCACGGAGATGTTCGGCGGGATCGACACCATCAATCAAGATCCTGGACCCGTCCTCATCGAGATCGCAATCGATGCGGGAAGCCTCGAGCAGGCGCGCAACGGAAACACCGTCACCAGGAGAGATTGCGTGCTGCAATACATGCCAGGTCACGGCGCGGTACATCGCGCCGGAATTTACGTAATCGAAACCGATCTGTTTCGCGAGCTCGCGCGCGACGCTGCTTTTACCGGACGCGGCAGGACCATCGATGGCAACGACACGGTGAGCGGCCGGGACATTCACGGCGAAAATATGTGCCGCTGCTTCCGCAAAATTGCCGGGAGTCCTTCCATCTTCGCGACGCAAGCGGTGGGCTTGCACGCTTTCATTCTTCGGCTGCCTTGGAGGGTGTGAGTGAGCTGATGACAGGAGTCGTCAGGCGCGCTCGTTTTGAAGAAACGAATTCATCGAGCGCCTTTTCAAATCCGGGATACGATTCACGAACGCACTCAACGTCCTGGACGATTGTCTCGCCGTCCGCGAACATTCCGGCGACGGCGAAAGCCATCGCGATGCGATGATCGCCGAAGCTGGCAACGCGCGCCCCTCGAAGTTCCGCCCGCCCATGAATTTCGAGCCCATCATCCAGCTCAACGACTTGCGCGCCCATCGCGCGTAAATTGTGCGCGATGGCAGCGATGCGATCCGTCTCTTTCACTCGCAATTCCTGCGCATGACGAATGATGGTCGTGCCGCTGGCGAGCGCTCCCGCGACGGCGAGAATGGGTAATTCATCAATGAGCTGAGGGATCTCCTTGCCTTGAATGACGGTGCCTTTCAGCGGAGCACCTGTTACTTCCACCGTTCCACGCGGCTCGATTTGATCGACGTCCTCGATCGCTTCGCGCACTTGAGCTCCCATGCGAATGAGGACGCCGAGCAACGCGGTGCGTGTGTCGTTCAATCCAGTGCGGCGCACAAGCAGATGGCCACCCGGTTGCGCTCCCGCCGCGACAAGCCAAAACGCGGCCGAAGAAATATCGCCAGGGATGAGGAAGTCGCGCGATTCGGGCACTTGATCGCCGAAAATGCTCGTGCTGTCATCCTCTTCGCGGACGGTGCGGACCAGGAAATAATTCAGCATCAGTTCGGTGTGATTTCGGCTCACCGCCGGCTCGTGCACCGTCGTTTTCCCTTTTGCAAAAAGGCCAGCCAGGAGTAGCGCGCTTTTTACCTGCGCACTCGCTATGGGCAAATCGTGCCGGCCTCCCTTGAGCTTTACGCCGTGGATTTTCACCGGCGCCGTTTCGTTCGGCCCCTCGGCGACAATGTTCGCGCCCATCTTGCGAA
This sequence comes from Spartobacteria bacterium, assembly GCA_003169695.1. Lineage (GTDB taxonomy): Bacteria > Verrucomicrobiota > Verrucomicrobiia > Chthoniobacterales > UBA10450 > AV80. Next base: position 46,176 of record PNAS01000031.1, on the reverse strand, counting down.
GCGGGACGATGACACGACCCATCGGACGGGCGGAGAGGGTAGCGCCTCCCACCAAGCGGCTGTCGAAACTCTGGCCGGCGAGTAATCCGGCGAGCAAACGCATGGTGGTCGCGGAGTTTCCGCAATCGATCTCCGCGGACGGCGCGGTGAGCAACCGTTTCTTTCCGTGCACGACGAGCATATCCGGCTCCGGGTGTTCGATCTTGATTCCGAGAACGCGGAGTGCCTGCACCGTCTTCATGCAATCGTCGCTCGGGAGGAATCCGCGCAGGACGCAAACACCATTCGAAAGCGCGGCAATAATGGCAGCCCGGTGAGAAATGCTCTTGTCGCCCGGCACCGTCATTTCCGCCTCGATGCGGGGTGCCCGTTTAACGCGAAATTCCATACGGCTCTATTGTTCGGTTCGGCTCAGGTCATCGCGCTGCCCGCCAGGACGGCCACGCGCGACGGTCAGCATCGGGACATTCGGCGGGCTTGTCCAGTGCCGCCCCAGACCGTTCGCCCACAAGTATAGGGCGGCATTCCCAGCGCGAGTTAGGACCGACGTCCGTCAGGGGACGAGAAAGATTTTGTTCGTGTACGGGTCTTTGACTTCGGTTCCAGGAGGAAACCCGCGGACGTCCACGTAGCCTTGGTTGGGCGCGTAGGGGCTGGTGACAAAGCCAGGCTTGTTCGGAACGGGGATGCCGTAGGGGATGTCGCCTTTGGTTTGTTTCATCGGGGCGGTGGCCGCAGGCTGCGAGGGCGCCTCGACAGTCTCATTCGGCGGCGGGGTCGGTCCGTTCTGATACGGCTGCGGCTGCGGCGGATATTCACTCTGCGGCGGCGCCGTCGGATACCTTGAGGGCTGACGGCGCGTCGGGCGAACCGGTGGTTCGTCCTCGCAGGCTGAGAGAAAGGCCATGGCACCGACTAGGGCAAGCGAGAGCGAAAGTTTCATAAGTTGGGTTCGACGAGAGTCTGTCCGTTGTAATTCATTGTTCGCTGGCTGACAATCGCTAATTACCCGGATCACATCAAGGTTGGGACAGGATATATCAATCTTGTTGACCGGGCCGTTTTTTTCCCAAGGCGAAAAAATACAGTTTCGTAGCCCATTGTTTCCGAATCACAGAAGAAAGATGTGCAAGAGACCGACCGAGCTAATTTTGGTAGCTGATGACGACACAACGAGCCGCAAGCTGCTGGTGCGCATACTTTCCAGCGCGGGTTTTGCGTGCATGCAGGCCTCGGACGGAATCGAAGCGTTGAAGTCATTGCGCGTCGCAACACCGTCGCTTTTGCTTCTGGACTTCGACATGCCGGGAATGGACGGAGCTGAGGTCTTGAAACAGTTGCGCAAGGATGGCGATGCGTCGATCGCCCAAATCCCCACAATCATGCTGACGGGACACGGCGGCGAGGAGAGTGAGGTTCTATGCCTGGAAGCAGGAGCGGACGATTTTGTCACCAAGCCGATCAATCAAGCCGTATTGCGGGCGCGCATCGAAACGCAGCTGCGACTTCGGTCGATGCGGAGCCAATTGCAGCAACAAAACGACGAACTGGAGGCGTGGCGCCGGAATCTGGAGCGCGACCTCGCAGCGGCCCGACTGACGCAGCAATCTCTCATTCCGCAAAAGCCGCCCGTGTTGCCCGGGTGGGAGATCGCCGCTTGCTATCTACCTGTTATTCAGGTCGGCGGGGATATCTACGGCTGGCTGCGCATGGCCGACGGCAGAACATTATTCTGGATCGCGGACGCCACCGGACATGGGGCTTCCGCCGCGCTGCTCACGACCCTGGCAAAGCTTCTGTTTCACCACGGCAGTGTGGAACACAACGAGCCGGTGGAAATCATGGAGGCGGTGAACAACGATTTCCGAAGTATTTTCGGGGCTCGTTCGTTCATGACGGCAATGTGTGTCGCGCTCGACCCAATGACGGGTCGCGCAAGTGTGGTGGGCGCGGGACATCCGCCCTTACTCGTAGCCCGAAATGGTGGGCGAACTGAAGCGATCCTTTCATCAGCGCCACCGCTCGGGCTGCTCGAGCGATCCGAGTTTCTCGAAACCAACATCGATCTCGAACCGGGCGACGCATTTTTTCTTTATACCGACGGGCTTTACGGCTCGGGACATGACGAGAATCCAAGGCTTTCATCGGGGCGGCTCGGCGAAATGTTGCAGCCGATGGCGGCGAGCGCGCAAGCGTTGCTGACCCGCGTGGTGGAGCAGGCAACGATGAACGATGGGGGCAAGCCGGCTCCAGACGACGTGGCCGCGGTGGCCGTGCGGCGCTCAAATTGACCGACAAAATCTTTTCGATTCGCTAAAATTAGTATTGCCCTCCCACGAGCGAACGATTAATCAGCCTCTATGCCGAAACCCAAAAAGACTCCTTCAAAACGTAAACCCAACGCCGCCTTCATGAGACCGGTGCAGCCCGACGAAAAACTTTCCGCGATCGTTGGCTCCAAACCGCTCCCCCGTTCCGAGCTCACTAAGAAGCTCTGGGACTACATTAAGAAGAACGGTTGCCAGGATAAGAAAAAACGGACCATGATCAATGCGGACGATTCGCTCAAGCCCGTCTTCAACGGCAAGAGCCAGGTTAGCATGTTCGAGATGACCAAGCTCGTCTCGGGGCACATCAAGAAATAAATCTCTTCTTGGTTTTTTAGCCCGGCGTTCCCCGCCGGGCTAGCTTTGTACCGTGATCGTGCCACACGACCGACCTTAGGCCGGTTACGCGGAGGCGACTGCTTGCGAAGCAAGAAAATCTACCGGAAGTTGGGCACGTGAAAGTCTGCCGGTTTCCCCTCCATCTCGCGGTGATCGGCGGCGCCCTGCTCGCGCTTTCTGGATGCGGGCGGCGCTCGGAGTCGGCGGACTCATCGTTGACCCAAGCCACTCCATCGACTCAGACCGCCCCATCGACTCAAACCACGCCATCCAAGCCTGGCTGGATTACAAGTTACGAACAAGGGCAGCAGGAGGCCAAAGCCGGTCATAAGCTCGTGCTGCTCGATTTCACGGGCTCGGATTGGTGCGGATGGTGCAAATTGCTCGACAAGGAAGTTTTTTCGAAGCCGCAGTTCAAAGAATACGCGAGCAAGAATTTGGTGCTCGTAGAAGTGGACTTTCCCAAAATGAAATACGTCTCCGCCGCGACCAGAGCACAGAATGAGCGGCTCGCCATAAAGTATCAAATTCAGGCTTTTCCGACGATTATCGTTCTAAACCACGACGGACAAATGGTCGGCGAGCTCGGCTATATGCAAGGCGGCCCGGATGCTTTCATCGCGGTGCTTGAAAAGCTGCGCAAAGGCTAGACCAAGCTGGTTGGCCGCTTTCAACCGCGGCCGCGGCAACATGATCAATTTGCGGTCGCCGCTTCGAATGTACGCTGCAACGCATCCGCAAGCTCCGAGCGTGTGAATGGTTTCGGCAGCGCGCCGCGAAACCCATAAGCAAGGAACTCCGACAAGGCCGCTTCGTCCGAGTAGCCGCTGCAAATGATCGCGTTGACTTTCGGATCCATGTTGCGCAAACGCTCGATCGTCGCCACGCCGCCCATCCCCCCGCGCACGGTGGCGTCGAGAATCACCACCTGGAATTGTTCGCCGCGGCGGAGGGCACGCTCGTAAAGTCTCACCGCTTCAAGCCCATCCGGAACCGCCGTCACTTCGTAACCAAGCGTGCCGAGCAGTTGTGACGTCAATTCGCGAATCGCCGCTTCGTCATCCATGACGAGCACGCGTTGGTGATTGAAATGGAAGGCGCGTTCCGTGGCTCGCGCCTCGGGAAGAGAGAGCTTGCGGTCACTGGCGCGGAGATAAAACGCGAAAGCGGAGCCTTCTGGCGACGAGTTTTCCAGATGGAGCAGACCGCCGTGCTTTTTCACAATCGAGTAACTGATCGCCAGTCCAAGTCCTGTTCCGGTGGGCTTGGTCGTAAAATACGGATCAAAAATTTTCGTCCGCAGTTCATCCCGTATCCCGGAGCCGCAATCTGTGATGGTGATCTTGATGTAGTGGCCCGCTGGAAGAATGGCGCCTGGCTTGTCATCGAGGACGACATTGCGCGCACGGACGCGAACCGTCCCGCCGTGCGGCATCGCCTCGCGCGCGTTCAGCATCAACGCATTCACCACTTGCTCGATCTGGCCGGCGTCCACTTCCGCTTTCCAGAGATCGACCGCGATGTCGAAGTCCGCGCGCAGGTTCGAGCCATACAGCGAGAACTCGGCCGAATGTTCAAGCAGCTCTCCAACCGAAACGACTTTCTTTAGCGGAGTGCCACCCTTCGAAAAGGTGAGGAGCTGGCTGGAGAGATGCGCCGCGTGTTGGGCAGCCTGGCCCGCTTTCGAGAGGAACCCAAGGAGACTCCCTGAGTCCGCCGGAGCTTCGATTTGAGCGAGGCCGATGTTTCCGGAAATCACGGTCAGGATGTTGTTCAGATCATGCGCGATGCCGCCGGCGAGAGTGCCGAGCGATTCGAGTTTGCTCGTCGTCAGGCGCTCTGATTCGGTTTTCCTTCGTTCGCTGATGTCACGGAAAAAGACTGAAACACCGCCGTTGCTCGGGTAAGCGTGCACTTCGTACCAAACCTTCCCGCTGGAACCGCTCGCCTCGAACTCCACCGGAATTTGCTCCGCCATGACCTTCTGGTAATTGGCTTCAAAGACGGACCCCACCTGCTCCGGAAACTTTTGCCAAAGTTCGTGGCCGAGTAATTCATCCCGGGTGCGACCGAGCAGCGTTTCGGCCTCGGCGTTTAAGTGCGTAATTTTCCATTCAGAATCGACCGCAAAGAATCCATCCGTCGTGTTCTCGAGAATGTTGATCATCGTGCGGGCAGATTCCTGCAAAGCCGCCCGCGCCTGATTACGTTCCCCAAGCTCTCGAATCTGGCGCTCGGCGACGGAAATTCGCACGTTCAACAGCTCGAGGTCGAGCGGCTTCGTCAGGTAGTCGTTTGCACCGGCTTCCAGCGCCTGTTCCAAGTCCGCCGTGTCCGCGCGCGCTGTCACTAGCAGAATGAACATTTCGTCTCCGTTTGGTTGCGCGCGCAACTGCCGGCAGAGCTCGACCCCACTTTTTCCGGGCAGCATCCAGTCAAGGATCAGAAACGGGAAGGCCTCCGTGGCGAGCGCCGCTTCGGCTTCCTCTGCACTTCCGACGCTGGCCACTTCGTGTCCGCGCCGCTCGATGAGCCGCTGCAGGTTCTTGCGGCTTCCCGCGTGATCTTCTACGAGCAAAATTTTCATTAAAGGAGAAGCCAAATATTGCGCGAGCGCCGGGCTCCCACCCCGCCAATACGCGCCACCCCACTCGAGTGGATGTATAATCCGCTTCTTCTGGAGCAGGATGACTGCCACAAATTCGATTTGTCGCACGAAATGCCGCGGCTGCCGCTCCCTCATTCGTCCTAGATAGCTTTACCCGGTGAGAAGAACAGGGCGGCGGGCCTGGTGGCTTGCGTTGCAGGTCCCCTCTGCTAGATACACCGGAAAGTTTTTCCGCTCTCGCATTTGCCATCCCATGTTCGTCCGACAACTGCTCGCGTTTTCCTCGGTCAGTCTCCTGATTCTTCAGTCCGTTTCCGGGCAAAGCGCCCGGCCGGCGCAGCCCGTTGAAAGAAGCAATTCCGCGTCCACGCCGGCCCCCGCAGCCTCGCCAGCTCAACTGCAGATCAGCTTCAATTCGGTTCACGTCGACGGACCGTATATCGCCCTGACGTTCGACGACGGCCCGCACGCGACTCTCACGCCGAAGCTGCTCGATCTGCTCGCGGCGCATCATATGAGAGCGACGTTTTTTGTGGTGGGCCAAAACGCGGCGGACCATCCCGATATCTTGCGGCGCGCGGTCCGCGAAGGTCATGAGATCGGGAATCATTCCTGGTCGCATCCGAACCTGGGTAGAATGTCCGACGAGGCTGTGCGGCGTGAACTGCAAAAAACGGATGACGCGATCTTTGCTGCGATTGGGAAGCACCCGACGTTGCTGCGGCCACCGTACGGGTCCATCACGGCCCGCCAGAAGCGCTGGATCCGTGACGATTTCGGCTATCGAATCATCACCTGGGACGTAGACCCGCTCGATTGGAAGAGGCCGGGACCGAGCGTCGTGACCAATCGAATCCTGAAAGAAACGCGGCCCGGTTCGATCGTGCTCGCGCACGATATTCATCCCCCCACCATCGAGGCAATGCCGGCGACGTTCGATCAATTGGATCGGAAGGGCTTTAAGTCGGTGACCGTGTCGGAGTTGCTCGCGATGGCGACACAGGTGCCACCGAAGCCTACACCCATCCCGCGCGCCAGCGCCCTTCCCGTCGCATCGCCCGGTGCCGTTTACACTCCGCCTGTCACGACCAGCACTCCGGGCGGCTAGAAGGCCGGGCATGATCGCCGATAATTATCTGCAGCTTCGAACTGAGCTCGAAACTGCACTCGCGGGATTGCTCAAACTGAGCTCCGACATGCGTCGTGACTCAGCCACGCTGGATACGCTCCACGGCTTATTGACTGACATCCGGGAGCCGTTGCTCTTTGTCGTCGTCGGCGAAGTCAAAGCCGGCAAATCGTCTTTGCTCAACGCACTTTTCGGCCAGGAATTTGCGAGGGTGGATGTTCGCCCGGCTACAGATCGCGTCTACATTTTTCGCTACGGAGCGGAGGAAAAATCGGTCGAGGTTTCTCCTCAGCTCACTGAGCGCTACCTGCCGATTTCATTTTTGCGCGACTTCAATGTGGTGGACACACCGGGCACCAACACGATGGTGGCCGAGCACCAAACCATCACCGAGAGTTTTATCCCTCGCGCGGATCTTGTCCTTTTCGTTTTCTCGGTCGTGAACCCGTGGTCTCAATCCGCGTGGGATCTGCTGAATTTCGTCCAAAAAAAATGGCTTAAGAACATCGTCTTCGTGCTCCAGCAAGCCGATTTGCGTGAGGCGTCGGAGATCGAAATCATCCATCGGCACCTTCAGGACACGGCCATGCAAAAACTGGCATTCACGCCGCCGATATTTCCCGTTTCCGCTCGGAAAGCGCTGCTGGCGCGCACAACGGGTCTGGATAAGGAAAGGCTCTGGAAAGAGAGCCACTTCGGTCCACTGGAAGATCAAATTAATCACATGGTCACGGAGTCCGGCCTGCACATCTTGAAATTGCAATCGACCGCGAGGACGGCCGGCGTAATCCTCAATGAAGTGGCGGAGGAGATTCGCGGTTGTTTTGACACAATCTTGCGTGACGAAAAACAGCTCTCCCGCGTGGAAGAATTTCTTCAAGCGCGTAAAGACCAAACGTTGCGGCAGGTGGCAGGATTTCTTCGCGGTGTCGAGCAGGCCTGCCGCGAGTGCACAAAGCAAGGAACGCGCATGCTCGGGGAAAAGCTTTCCTTCTGGCGGACATGGCGGCTCGTCTGGAGCCGTGCGCAATGGCAGCAGGAATTCCAAACGGAAGTGGAAGCAAAGCTACGCCAGACCGTCCAGCCACAGGTGGAGAATGCAGTTCAGTTGCTGGAGACCGATCTGCGCGGCCTCTGGCCGCAATTGCAAGACACGTTCGAGGCGAGATTCGATTCGGGCGGCCAAAACCGTATGAGTAAGACGATGCCCGATTTCGCGCGCCAGCGCCGCGATCTTCTGCAATCGATTCAGCTCACTCTCGTCGAGCGCATCGCGGGTAAGGGAGTGGAGGAGCAACTGGCCCGCATGTTTCGAGAAACAGCGGCCTGGCTACGGTTGCCGGCCGGAGTGGCAGCGGCCGGCGGAATTGTCACAGTCCTTGTGGCGATGAGCAGCGCGGCCGTGGCGGATGTGACCGGTGTGCTCGCAGCTTCCGCCGCCATTATTGGAACGATCGTCGCTTTCACCCAGCGAAAAAGAATTCTCGCCGCCTACGAGAGGGAAATGGAAACGAAACGCCTGGAATTGATACACGCGATCGAGGAGCAGATGAACCACGCCATCGATCTTTTTTATAAAGAAATCTCGGTTGCGTTCGAACCTCTGGCCGCCTTTTGCACGGCCGAGCGCAAGCGCTACGAACCTCTCATGCAGAAGGCGAAAAAGTTGAAAGAGACCTTCGGGGATTTGGCAGCGCGGCTCGGTCCGGGCGAGTAATCGCCCGCGTCACTTCTTCTTCTTATCCGTCGTTTCCTGAACGACTTTCTGCTCGGTCTGCCGCTTCGCGATCACAAAATGGTTGTTGTCCCCGTAATTGCGCCAGGGGCCCGGCGGGACGTCGCGCACCTCGATGAATTGCCAGTCGGTCACGTCCGTGGGCGACAGGCCAAGGTAATCCCGTACCGCTGGTGAAACATCCAGACCGGCACCGCGGTTTAGATTCGGCTTCGGTCGCTCATTCTGGAAGACATATTGAAAATGGTCGGTGCGAAAAGGCCCGCAATCTTCCCATTGCGCGTAGCAGGTGCGATTGCCCTTGCGGATCGCGAGCCAGCGGTCTTTGCAAACCGAACGGCCGGGCTCGGTATAGGATTGCTTGAACCACGGAATCACCAGAGCCGCTTCCGGCTTGAACTGCCCGTGCGTGACGTCGTTGTAGGGCAGCGCGCAATAAAATGGATTCTGTCGCGGGACGAACGAAACCGGAATGTAGTTGCGGCGTGACCCGGCATCCGGCGTATCGAAGCCGCCGTAATTAGACGTCCAATTGGCGTCCCAGGAGCTTTTCACATTCGGCACGGGGTTGTTCCCCCCCGCTGCCTCACCGATCCAGAAAACCGTGGTCACAATAGTCGTCTTCCACGGGAACCGCGTCATACTCGTGCGCGAGGTCGTGGGAACGAAGACTTGCGGTTCGACTTTGAGGAGCGCCTGCTCCCTCAACTTCATCGCATATTTCGCAAAATCCGCGCTGCTTTCATAGGGCGATTGACCGCGCAGACCGACGGCACTTACCACCAGTAGGGAAAAAAAGGCGAAAAATCTTCTCATCGAGCCAATTAGCGGAGTTGTTTTATCCGATAAAACCCGGAAAGGCAAGCGTTTCCCTCCTGGATCGGCCGGCACCGTCCGGGTCACCTTTACCTAGCACTATCCATTCCAGTCAGGTCCGGCTGATCAAGGTGTCACGCTTGAAGCGCCGATCCGATAGCTCGGGATAGTCGAGCGTGAAGTGCAAACCGCGGCTTTCCTTCCGGCTCAGGGCCGAATCGACTATCAGCGCCGCGACCGTCGCCAGGTTGCGGAGCTCTAGCAGGTCGACCGAAATCTTGAAATTCCAATAAAATTCACGGATTTCCCGCTGCAGATTGCGGAGCCGCGCGCTGGCTCGTTGCAGCCGCTTGCTCGTCCGGACGATCCCAACGTAATCCCACATCAGGCGCCGGATCTCGTCCCAATTGTGATAAATCACGACGAGCTCATCCACATTCTGGACATCCCCCGACTCCCATTCCGGGAGGGAAATCGCCCGCGCGGCGTGCGACGTCGGTTGTTCGCGGACCAAAGCCTCGCAGGCGTGATGCGCCACAACCAATCCCTCGAGGAGGGAATTGCTCGCCAATCGATTCGCGCCGTGCAAACCGTTGCAGGCCACTTCGCCGATCGCGTAAAGACCGGGCAGCGAGGTCGCTCCGTTCACATCCGTTTTGATCCCGCCACATTGATAGTGCGCGGCGGGGACAACCGGGATCGGTCGTTTCGCCATATCGATCCCGAACCGCAGGCAGGTTTCGTAAATGTGCGGAAAGCGCTCCTGCAAAAACTCGGGCGAACGGTGGGTGATATCGAGAAAGACACAATGCGCGCCCGAGCGTTTGATCTCCGCGTCAATCGCGCGCGCGACGATGTCCCGCGGCGCCAGCGAACCCTGCTGGTGATATCGATTCATGAAATCCTCGCCGCGGCTGTTGCGCAGAATTCCGCCTTCGCCACGCACCGCCTCGGACACGAGAAATGACTTCGCCTTCGGATGAAAAAGACACGTGGGATGGAATTGAATGAACTCCATGTTGGCGATGACCGCTCCCGCGCGCCAGGCCATTGCCACCCCGTCGCCCGTCGCGATGTCCGGGTTCGTCGTATACAGATAAACTTTTCCGCAACCACCCGTGGCCAGAATCAGCCGATCGGTGCGAATCGTTTCCACTTCGCCGATGCGCTCATCGAGCACGTAGACGCCGAGGCAACGATCCTCAGCGGCAAAGCCCACTTTTCCGGCCGTGATCAGATCGACGGCCATGTGATTTTCGAGCAGCTCCACCCTGGGCGAGCGGTCGAGCTCGCGCAGCAGCGTCTTTTCGATCTCCAGACCGGTCACATCCTGCACATGCAGGACACGCCTTTTCGAATGGCCGCCCTCGCGGCCAAGATCGGGTTCGCGATGTCCGGAGACTTCGCGGTCGTCGAAATGCAATCCGAGCTCCACCAACTCTCGAACGCGCGCGGGACCTTCCATCACTATCGTTCGCACGGCCGCTTCGTCGCACAGACCCGCGCCCGCTTCGAGGGTGTCCTGAACATGAAGTTCGAACGAATCTTCGTCGCTCGTCACACAAGCGATTCCACCCTGCGCCCAGGCTGTGTTTGAGTCGGCGCCCTTGCGCTTCGTAATCACGGCGACCGAACCGTGCGTCGCGGCCTTCAAAGCAAAGGTCAGCCCGGCAATGCCGCTGCCGATGACAACGAAATCGTATTCCTTCATGAGAGCCGGATGTTGTCGATCAGCCGAGTTTGCCCGAAAAAGACCGCGAGAGCGATGAGCGAATTGGGCTGCACTATTTCAAGTGGCTGCAACGTGTCCGCATTTACCAACTCAAGGTAGTCGAGCCGCGCGAGCGGCGACATGTCGATTACCTTGCGCGCAGTCGCGATGATCGCCGAGGCCGACCGCTCACCGCCAGCCGCGACCCGCGCCCCCTCCGCCAGGGCGGCTCGCAACACCGGGGCCTGCTGGCGCTCGGTTGCGCTCAGATATTGGTTGCGCGAACTGCAGGCAAGTCCATCGGATTCCCGGACCGTGGGCGCGCCGATGATCTCGATCTGAAAATTCAGGTCACGCACCATTCGACGAATAATTGCGAGTTGTTGGAAATCTTTCTCACCGAAAACAGCCGCGTCCGGCACGAGAACATGAAAGAGCTTTGCCACGACCGTGCAGACCCCGCGAAAATGCCCGGGGCGAGATTTGCCACACAGCGCGGTCGACAGTGAATTCTCCTCGATCGCGATCGAAAAATCAGCGGCATACATTACGTCCAAACTAGGCCGGAAAAGAATATCCACACCGGCGCTCCGGCAGAACTCCTCGTCATCTGTTTCGGGGCGCGGGTATTTCTCATAGTCACCGCCCGGCGCGAACTGGAGCGGATTCACAAAAATGCTGGCCGCCACCTCGCCTTCCTTGCCGGCAGCTTCGCGCGCAATCCGGATCAATTCGAGATGGCCTCTATGCAGAGCGCCCATGGTCGGCACGAGAACTCTGCGCTTTACCGTGATCGGCACCCTGGCAATCGTTCGAAGAGTTTCCATGTTCAGATTCCTGCAGGCTCAAGCCAAATGGCCTGGCGGGCGAAGCGGAATTTGCGACGGCCAAAGTTTCTCCAGCCGGCGCGTTCCGCCAGCGAGCCAAATTCGCGAAACGAAAAGGAGCGCTCAGCGGAGAGGCGCGCATCGGTGCGCGTCATGGATTCGCGGTAAATCATTGCGGTCAGAAGATAGACTCCCACGGTGGCAAGGAAGCCTCGTCGAAGATCGGAGACCAAAACGAATCTTCTCGATAAGAGCCGGCACCGCTCCAGCAGTCGCACTGCCGCCGCTTCGTCGAAATGATGGAGCGCGAGCGAGGAGAGCACGATGTCGTATTGCCCATCCTCTCCGAAGAAAAGAACATCGCCTTGTTTGAAATCGATCTCTGGATAGTCCGCGCTCAAGCCGCGCGCGATTTCCAGCGTGGAATTTTGCTGATCGATCGCTTCCACCGTGACGATCGCGCCGACTTTTCTGGCGTAGTCGATGACGAGGCGCGGGATATCGCCGGAGCCGGTTGCCAGATCGAGCGCTCGCAATTGCGCCCCCGGCTGAACCCAGCGTCGCAAAAAACGCGTGGTGAGCGCATAGCTTCCAAAGTGGCGATTGAGCTGGCGCAGGTTGCGCAAATCGCTCACCAGCTCAGCTGTCACTGGCTGCGGCCTGTCCATCAATTCCGGCTCGGCCGGGTCAAAGTGCCGCTGCATCAGCCGGCGCCGTCTATTGAGCTAGAAAACCCTGCCACGACTCTGGCAGCGTAGCGGTTTCCACGTCACTCGCGATCCGCCCTTCAAAGTCCGGCCGGAAAGATGTGCTCGTGCCGTAGACCATAATGACGTCCTCGGAACCCTCGACTCGAATTGCGTGCGCAACGCCCGGCGGAACGACGACACCGACGTTGTTCACGCCGCGATGGTTATCGCCGTCGACGAAGAAACGCATCGTGCGCGGAGGCAGTCCCGCGCGAACATCGCGAAGAATCATTTCGGCGACGCCCTGCACGAAGAATATCACGTCCCACTGCTCGTGCTCGTAGCGCCGCAGTGAATAATTGTCCGGCTCCTCGACAAAGCAGCGGCGCAGCCAGTCTGCCGGCGCGGTCCCGTCAGGGATGTTCGGCGGGTGAAGATGAAAGCCTTTTGCGGTCTGGACAAACATACGCGCATTGGCCCATTGCGCTGGCCAGAATCCGATTCGCGCGAGCACGCCTTCATCCCGACGAACAAATTCGCCGAATGAGCCCCGATGCCGTTGCGGGTAAATCGTCCGCGAAAAAATTTCCACACCGGGAATCCAGGCCTCCCAAATCTCCGCGCTGGTCCGATCGACGGACGCAAGCGTCCCCGCCTCAATCCCCGCGCCGGCAAGCCGCTGCGAAAATGTTTGCGAGCCGTAATCACGCATGACGAGCGCCGTCCGTGCCCCCGCCGCGAGGCCTTGCCAAAGTTGTTCATCGGGAGTGGTCATGGAGAAAGGCTCGAGCAGTTATTTGCCTAAAGAGAAATCGGCGCGCTCACGAGAAAGATTTGGATTATAATATGGGTCGTGCTCGAGCACGTCGGGCCAGCGTTCCCGCATTACTTCGGTCTCGAGCGGTTCCACCGCCGGACGCCGTGTGCCGGATTCATGATGATACAATTTCGCGAAGGGGGTGTAAACGACCCGATAGCCCGCGCGCCGCATTTTCAAGCACAGATCCACATCGCTAAATGTGACCGGCAACCGCTCCTCATCAAATCCCCCCACCTCATCGAATACGTCACGCCTGGTGAGCAGACACGCGCCGGTGACCGCACTGTAGTTGCGCGTCGTTTGCAGTTGGCGGCAAACGCCCGGCGCCTCGGCGGGCAAGCCGCGAAACGCATGCTCCGCGATCCCGCCGACGCCAACTACGATGCCCGCGTGTTGCACAGTATCGTCCGGATACAGGAGTCTCGGGCCGACCGCGCCTACCTCGGGGCGCTGCACATGCTCTGCCATTATCGTAAGCCAGTCGCCCTCGATCACCTCCGTGTCGTTGTTTAAAAAGAGCAGCCAGGGACTGTCAGTTTGCTCCACGGCAAAGTTATTCATCGCGGAAAAATTGAATGGGCCGCTGTAGCGCAAGAGCCTGTGTTTGAAGTGGGAAAAATACGCGCGCGCTTCCTCTGACTGGCTGTCGTTATCGACGACGACGATCTCGTAAGGCGCATAGCTTGTCTTACTCGTCAGGCTCTCGAGGCAACGGGCCAGCAAATCCACACGGTCGCGCGCCGGTATGATAATCGAGATTTTTCTTGCCTCCGTCAGTTGGCGTTTGATCCAATACGCATGCGTGCGCCAGTCGACCGTGACATGCCCCGACTCCTGTTGCCGTTCGAGGTAAGCCTCGAGTGCGAGGCGGCCGGTCTCCAGCGACCCAGGCTTGCGCCGGATGTTATCGGCGGTGGAAGTGAGGCTGCGCCGCCAATGATAAAGCACGCGCGGGACGTGATCGATTCGATTTGTCTGTTCGATGATGCGAAGGAAGAGATCGTAGTCTTGGGCGCCATCAAACTCCGAACGGAAACCGCCGATCTTCTGCATGAGCTCACACCGGACGAGCGTGAAATGGCAGATGTAGTTACAGGAGAGAAAATAGTCCGGCGACCAATCCGGTTTAAAGATCGGCGAATCGAAGCCTTGCTCCGTGAGCTTATCTTCATCGGAGTAAATTAGATCTGCGTCGCGATGATCCTGCAGCCACTTCACGTTGTGAAAAAGCGCATCCGGTTCGAGGAGATCATCGTGATCGAGGAAGCCCACCCATTCACCCCCCGCGAGGGCGAGTCCGCGATTTGATGCGGCGGAAATCCCACCTCGCTTTTCATCTTTTGCCAGGACGATCCGCGAATCACGTGCACCAAGTTCACGTAGAACCTTGAGCATTTCCGGATCCGTTGAATCGTCATCGATCAGGATCAGCTCCCACTTTTCGTACGCTTGGGCGAGCACCGATTCCACGCACTCTGTCAGCCATGCGACCGGTGTGTTGAAGACCGGGGTGATGATGCTGATGCACGGCTGGTAGACGAAACCGTGTGATTCCGTACGCAGAGCTGCAATTTCATCGCTTTTCACCAGACGCGTTTCTAGCCACTCTTGATACTCGTTCGCGGGAATCGATGCGCGATACGACTGGTCAGGCTTGGGGAATCTCTTGCGGATTTCGCGGAGTAGCTTTTGGGGCAGCCGATAGGGCGCCAGCAGGACCTGGCCGATCTTGCGTTCCGGCGACTTGCGCAGCGCNNATATGACGGTCCGCGGCCTCGAGTTCCGATACCCGGGTGCGCAACGCCCGTTGCAGTCCCCGCACGTGCCGATTGAGCCGCGCAAAAGCCGACTCGACCGCCGGCACGAGCGCCTGCGCAGATTCTTCCGTTTTGCGCACCAGCCGAAGAGCGGTGGGCTCCAAGTCCTCAAGATCGCACTGGTAATCCGGCAGCAGACCGAAGCGGCGGAAGCCCTCCACCAGATGCGGCCGCCGGTTTGCAATTTCCGCGCCCACGCCGGAGATCAACAGGACCTCCCTGGCGCGCACCGCAATATCTTCCACAGCACGCTCGTCGTGACTCTTGTCTGGCGGATAGAACCAAATCGCCAGATCAGCTGGCGGGCTACTGCCGTTTTGCGGAACCGCTGATATCAACTCGGCCACTGAAGCGCAGACCGTTGCTTTCACGCTGGCATCTTCGAACTGCTGCTCCAATTCCGCCCGTTCGGATCCGATCACAAGGAACGGGCCGCGTCCGAACTTGTGCGCGACGAACCGCGCAAAATCCGAACGAACAGAATGGGAAGGTGACCGCAACACAGTGACATTATATTGATTGAAGCAGGGCGCAGGCAAAATTACGCTTCGGCGCGAATTCGCCACCCTCGTCTCGCTGATCCTGCATGCTCGATTTCAGCATTTACCTTTTTTATCGCGCGGGCACGGCGATCGCGAGCGTACTTCCTGTGCGCATTTTGTTTGGCCTCGGCAATTTCATGGGATTAGGCGCGTGGTTGCTGTTGCCTCAATATCGCCGGCTTGCACGGCGTAATCTCGAGATCGCCTTCGCGAATGAAAAGTCGCCGCGAGAATTGCGACGGATTGGCCGGCGTCATTTCCAAAGGCTCGGCGCCAATCTGATCTGCAGTGCCAAGATGGGATCGATGCCTCCGGAAAAATTGGCGCGATATGTCGAAATGGAGAATCTGGAATCGGTGCATCAAGAGCTGCGCGCGGGCCGGCCCGTAATCCTGCTCTTGAGCCATATCGGCAACTGGGAATTGTTTGCGCCGCTGGTGCCATACTACGCAGATTACGCCAGGATTGGAACGGTCTATCAAAAGCTTGGCAATCGTTACATCGACGAAGACGTAAGTCGAAAACGGGCTCGCGCCGGCGCCGAGCTATTCGATCGGAGCGAAGGATTTCACAAAGCAATCGAATTGCTTCGTTCCGGCGGGCTCATTGGAATTCTGGGCGATCAACACGCGGGCGACCACGGTGTCTGGACGCCTTTTTTCGGCAGGCTCTCGTCGACTTCGCCGCTATCAGGTTTGCTCGCAAAAAGAACCGGCGCGGGGGTGATCGCGGCGGCGGTACACACGGAGGGGCCGGCGCGCTGGCGGATGGTTTTCACTCCGCGCATTGATTCGCCCCGTGACTCGGTGAACTCCGTCACCTTGAAGGGGAACGAGACGATCGAGCAGCAGATTCGCAAGGCGCCCGAAGATTGGTTCTGGGTGCACAACCGCTGGAAGACTCCGAAGCCGAGTTTTCTCCTGACGCATTACAAGCGCGGTGTTTACGTCCCACCTGAAACGCGTGATTTGAAATCGTTCCGGATTCTGATTCGTGCTTCAAACTGGCTCGGAGACAGCATTATCAGCATGCCTGCGGTGCGCGCGATCAAGGCCGGGCGACCTGACGCCCACATTACGGTGGCGGCCCCAGAGAAGATCGCGCCTGTTTGGAAACTCGTTCCGGAAGTTGATGAAGTGATCACTCTGACGGGCCGTTCCCTTTTCAGCGTCGTCAGATCAATCCGGCGTCAAACGGTCTTCGATGTCGCAATTCTTTTTCCGAGTTCATTGCGCGCCGCTCTGGAAGTCTGGCTGGCGGGCGTGCCGCGACGCGTCGCTTACCGAGGTCATCATCGCCGATGGCTCCTGAACCAAATCATTCCCGAGCGTTCGAGGCTTGGTCCGGTTGAACATCAAGTTATCTACTATCTTCAAGTCGCGCGGGAGGTCGGTGGCCTCTCCGCGCCTCCGGCAGTCCGAATGTTCTTGCCCCGGGGGAAGTCAAATGGCGCGACGGCGAAGATCGGCCTCTGTCCCGGCGCCGAATACGGGCCGGCCAAGCGGTGGCTTCCGGTACGCTTCGCCGAGGTTGCCGTTGCGATTTCAGCTCAACGGCCGGTCCAATGGATTCTGTTCGGCACATCCGGTGACGCGGAGATCGGCGCGACCATCGAAGCATCGGTCGGCGCCAACTGCATCAATCGTATCGGCAAAACTACGATGGATGAACTCATCGCCGAGTTGAGCGAATGCGCCTTGTTACTCACGAACGACACCGGCACGATGCATCTCGCTACGATCCTCGGGGTTCCCGTCGTCGCTGTCTTTGGTTCGACGGAACCTTCTCTCACCGGCCCGCTCGGAAGCGCCCGTCACGTGATTCGTCATCAAGTCGAATGCAGTCCCTGCTTTCTACGAGAATGCCCCATCGATTTTCGCTGCATGAAAGCAGTGACGGTCGACGAGGTCGTGGAGTCGATTTCCTCGCTGCTGAAAATGTGGGAAGTACCTCTCGACAGCGGTCAGCGCGCGCATTCGGACAAGTGACGGTCGTTTCCGCCCGACAATTGCATTGCTTTGAAAAGCGCTTTCGAAATGATGGTTTAGCATGTTGAACGAAAGCGCGCCTCGCATCCGCACCGACGTGCAGGTGATGTTCTTCGATACGGACTGCGCCGCCGTCGTTCATAACATCGCCTACCTGCGCTTCATCGAAGTCGCGCGGACTCTGCTCGCGGAACAGCTCGGGCTCGGCCTCGCGCAGATGGCCGAGAACCAGAAGTATCCGGTGGTCGTCCGGACCGAGATCGATTACCGCCGCGCGGCGAAACTCGGCGATCGGCTCGTTGTCGAAGGCTGGCTCGACCGGCTCGAGCGGGTTCGGTTTTGGTGCGCGTTCCGAGTCACGCGGCCCGTGGATGAGACGCTTATCGCGGATTGCCGTCAGATGCTGGCGATCATCCAGATGCCCGAGGCGAAGTTGCTTCGAGTGCCGGACGAGTGGGACCGGTATCGAATCTCGGACGGAACATGAGGCTTTCACAAATGACCCAGGGCGTGGCCGTGATGCGCGTGGCCTAACGAATCGTCGTCATGGTTGCCGGCGCTCGCACTTTTTCGATCGAAGACACTTTCCTCGAGCCGCAGGTGCTCGACCCGCCGCCGACCCGTCACGCTCTTTTGATTTTTCTCCTCGCGCTGGCGGCCGTCCTTCATCTTGCTACCGCCGGCTGGGGCGACCTCTATAACGGCGTCGAAGGGCAATTCGCCGGCGGCGCTCGCGAAATGCTGTCAACGCAACAATGGCTGCTGCCGACAAACGACGGCGTGCCGCGTTTGCAAACGCCGCCGTTGGTCTACTGGCTGATTATCCTGTCCTACAAAATCTTCGGTGTGACTGCGATGGCCGCGCGTCTACCGATCGCGATCGCAATGATCGCGTCGATCGCCCTGACCTTTCTGATCGGCGAACGGCTCGCCGGTTATTGGCGAGGCTTCGCCGCGGGTCTGATCCATCTTTGTTCCAGTGGCGCATTCCTGCTTGGCCGAGCCGTCACGCCGGAGCCGGTTTTCAGCGCCTTTATCGCCGGTGCGATTTTTTGTGCGATTTGCGGCTATCAACGGCGACAGTTCCGGCGCGCGTGGTTCGCTGGGTTTTGGTTCTGCTCCAGCCTCGCTTGCCTGAGCAAGGGTTTGGAAGGTCTGCTCTATCTCTCGGGGGTTTGCGTTCTGCTGGCGATCTTCTTTCGAGAAGCTCGCGTGCGTTTTCGCCTCCTTCCGCATTGGACTTATTTGCTCGTTTTTATTGTGATCGTCGCCCCCTGGTATATCTGGGCGCAAAAACACTTTCCAGGATTTTTTCCCAGGCTATTTGGTTGGCCTGGCCATCCCGGCTTGCCGCGATGGCAGTTTCTCGTCCTGCATTTCGCATGGTGGTTTCCGGTCTCCATCCTGGTGCTGCCCAGGTTGCTTTTCGCGACGCGAAGGATTATCCGGCCGCATGAGATCACTTTTGCCGAAGCGCTGCCGCTTTGTTGGATCGTCGTTGGCTTTCTGCCGCTTCTTTTGCTCGGCCACCAATCAGCGTACTCTTCGATAAGTATGTGGAGCCCGTTTGCGCTCTGGGCGGCTTTGGCCTGGGAGCGGACTCCGCGTACGCTGCAAGCCGTTGGACTTGGCTTCATTGTTCTTTCCGGAGCCGCCATCGCCGCCATTACTTTCTTCGCGCCCGAAATTCTTGGCGATCTCGCTCCCACGAGCACCTCACTCGCCAGCTGGCTCGCGTTGCGCCAGATGTTCGAGATCGCGGGCGTGGCACTGGCCATCTTCGCCCTGCCTGCGCTGTATTTTGCCGCCAGGCAACGCTCGGAAATTGCGCTACTCCTGGTCTTGGCCTCGATGGTCCCAATCGGTCTTTGCCTGGCCGAAGGCGTATCTCGAATGGCTCCCTCTTTGTCACTCGCCGGGGCCGCCCGCTTTCTGAATCCCCGCCTCGGAGACCATGGTCAGGTCCTTTACGAAGGGTCCCTGTACGACGGGAGCACGCTGGCCTTCTACCTAAACCGAAAGTTTTTCCTCGTGGACCAAGAACCCGATTTCTTCGATCAAAACGCCGCGGCGGAGCAAAAATACCTCGACGAGAATTTCGTTCTGGAAGCATGGAACCGCTCCGATCCCATTTACCTCATCGTCGACGAGAACCGCGTCCCTCATTGGCAAGAATTGGTCACGGCGCGCGTCCACATTTACCATCAGGTGACAACGTGCGGCCACTACGTCGTCTTGAGCAATCAACTCTGACTCAAGTGCAGGGGATACAAGCCCTCTGCATCATTTCTTTAACGGCGCGCGCGCATCATCGGTCAGGAGCCGGCCCCATAACCTGCTGTAGGGATGAACGGTCGTGACCGGCTTGTCCTCGCGCTCCAGTGGTCGATGTTCGTTGGCCCATTGGAAAATCGAACCTTCCAGATTCCGAACGGGGGCAAAACCCGCCGCGCGCAATTTCGTCGCCAGCGCGCCCGAGCGATAGCCGACAGCGCAATAGGTTACTATCGGAGTTCCTTTTGATAACCCTGCGGTCGCTTTTTCGATCGAGGAATTCGGTTCCACCCGCCGCGCCCAGGGAAGATGGCTCACACTCCATTCCTCCTCTGTTCGCACGTCGAGCAGGACCGGTGGCGGTCGTTGTTTGTCCGCGAGCCAATCGGCCAATTGTGCCGTGGTGATCCATTCCACCTTCGGAAAACGGTGGCGCAGCGACTGTTTCAAAAGAAACCAGTCAATGCTGCGCATGCCAAGCAGCGCGAGGGCGGCGACGATCAATCCTGTCATAAGCAAACCGAGACGCGCATTCGGCACGCGCGAGCCCCGGGGCGGAATGGGACTGACAATCTCCATCTTACGAACAACGTTAATTTTCCGATCTAGCTTTGCACGAATGTTGATCGCATTCTAATTGCTGGTGAAAGTACGCGGTCAACATTACCGGACGATCTGGCCTAACGATACTGATAGCCGTGTCATCCAGCTGATCGATCAGCGCTTTCTTCCACACCGTTTCGTGATCGAAGAAGTGCGGACTGTCGATGAGATGGCGGGTGCGATCAAAGAGATGCACGTGCGCGGAGCGGGACTCATCGGAGCGGCGGCGGGATATGGGATGTATCTGGCGACGCTGGGAGCGGGCACTTCGTTCGAGGATGACCTGGCGGCCGCCGCGGCCCAATTGAAAGCGACGAGGCCGACCGCGGTAAATCTCGCGTGGGCCATCGAGCGACAATTGAAAAATATTGGCGCCGCAGAAAGCGTGGAAGAGAAACAACGACTGGCGTTCAACACTGCCCGGCAAATAGCGGACGAAGACGCGGAATACTGCCGGAGGATCGGGGAGCACGGCGTGGAATTGATCCGGCATATCAGCGAGCAGAAGGACGGCGCGACCGTGAATGTGCTTACACATTGCAATGCCGGCTGGCTCGCTTTTGTAGATCACGGCTCGGCGACCGCTCCCATTTACGCCGCACACGATGGTGGGATTCCCGTTCATGTCTGGGTGGATGAGACGAGACCGAGGAGCCAGGGATCCAAGCTCACCGCTTGGGAGCTGGGCGAGCATGGCGTGCCCTATACCGTCATCGCTGATAATGCCGGCGGTCACTTGATGCAGCACGGCAAAGTGGACGTGGTGATTGTCGGCACGGACCGGACGACATATACCGGCGACGTCGCAAACAAGATCGGCACCTACCTTAAGGCGCTCGCGGCCAAGGATAACGCCGTGCCGTTCTACGTTGCCCTGCCCTCGTCTTCCTTCGATTGGAACATTCGCAACGGGCTGAAGGAAATCCCGATCGAAGAACGTGATTCCGAAGAAGTAAACTATGCGGATGGGTGGCACGGCGGCGAACAGGTGAAAGTGCGCGTAACCCCGCAGACCAGCGCCGCGGCAAACTTCGGATTTGATGTCACGCCGCGGCAGTTCGTGACCGGACTCATCACCGAACGGGGAATATGCCAGGCAAACGAGGAAAGTATTCTCCAGCTTTTCCCCGAGCACGCCCGATAAGCAAAAGGTCAGTTGATAAAGCAAAGTCGCGTCGTAACGTTGGCGCTCGATTTCGGAAACCGAAGCAGGAGCATTTTATGTCGCAACATCGCAGTCTAAAAGGAGCCAGCACGATCACAGCGAAACGGAATGTCCTGAAGCGTTTCGAACGCGTCGATCTCCTCAAGAAGCGCGGGCAGTTCAAGGAAGGGACAAAAGTCATCGGCCTTCCCAAAACGAAACCCGATGCGTAGGCGTCGTTAAAGCGTTGAAGCGTTAAGAAGTAGAAGCGCTGACGCTTCACGCTTCTACAGTTCAACGCTTCAGCCTCTCCACCGTGCGCCTAAACCGCTTCCTCGCCGCAGCCGGTGTCGGTTCGCGGCGGCATTGCGACGAATTAATCGCGGCCGGGCGCGTTACGATCAACGGTCGCATCTGCACCGACTTCAGCGCGCAACCGGCCGAGAGCGATCACGTCAAAGTCGGGGGCAAGCTGGTGCACAGCCACCGCAAACTCTACGTCATCCTGCACAAACCAGCTGGCTTCGTTTCAACGCGCGCCGATCCCAATGCGCGCGACACGATTTTCGATCTCTTGCCGCCGAAGTTCCCTCGCCTCTTCAATATAGGCCGCCTCGACGCGCAGACCGAAGGACTTCTCATCCTCACGAACGACGGCGACCTCGCGCAACGTCTGACTCACCCTCGCTACAAAGTCGAAAAAGAATACGAAGTGACGCTCGATCGCCCGTGGGATCCATCGCTCGCGCCGAAATTGCTGGCCGGGATAATGCTCGACGGACAACGCGCGCGAATGGAAAAAGTGCAAGCGATCCGGATGACGCGCGTGCGGGTGGTTTTGCGTCAGGGAATCAACCGGCAGATCCGTCGTATGTTTTACGAGTTGGGATACGAGGTTAAAAAGCTCATTCGGGTTCGCGTCGGTCATCTGCGCCTGGGCGACTTGCCGCGAGGACATTGGCGGCCACTCAGCAAGAACGAATTGAAATCGCTCCAGCCGGAAGCGGCTCACGGCGGAACGTAGGAGACGACGCACCGCATGTCATCCCGAGGCTGGCGCAGCGCGCCGAGGGACCTCTCTCATGCAAATTACGGTCACACGAAAAAAGGAACGCTGGGATTTGCAGATGTGAGGTCCCTCGCCGTCTGCGCGGCTCGGGATGACCCGCTTCGGTTTCGCGCCCTTGTTAGTTTGCACGGTACAATTTCATTCCGCTTCGGCACGCAAAATTTCCAATGGTGGCCTGCTCGCCACGCCGCGGCTCGCGATGAGACCGATCATCACCGTGAATAGGCTGACCGAAGCAGCCGTCACCAGCAAGGGCCACAGCGATGGTGCGTAACTCAGTTTGAAAACAAACTTTGCCAGCGCCCAGCTTGAACCGACCGCAAGAATGATCCCCGTCGCGCTGGCAAAAATTCCGAGCAGGAAATACTCAGCGCACAGGATCTCCCAGATTTGCGCGCGCGACGCGCCGAGGGTGCGAAGCAGAATGCTTTCCTGCAGTCGCTGGTAGCGGCCACTCCAGATCGTGCTCGCCAGAACAATGATCCCCGCGCCAACGGTGAAGAGGGACATCACCCGGATAACCAGAACGACCTTGCTCAGAATCGAATCGACGGTTTGGATCACCGAGGTCAGATCGATGGCGGAGACGTTGGGATACTTCGCGACCACGGCGTTCTGTAACCTTGCAGAATCAGCCGGTGTCGCGACGCGGCTCACGAGGACATAAAACCTGGGCGCGGTCTCCAGCACGCCGGCGGGGAAAAGCACAAAAAAGTTCGTCTGAAATCGTTTCCAATCGACCGTGCGCAAGCTGGCGATCGTGGTTTTGATCGGCACGCCTTGCACATCGAAAATCAACTCGTCGCCAATTTTCGCGCCAAAGTCCTTCGCGATCTCGCCGTCGAGCGAAATCGGAACGGTGTCGCCGGGGTGATAATCGACGCGCCCAATCCAACGCCCCGCGGTGATTTTTTCCGTGTCCGACAATTGTTCCCGGTAAGTGCACCGGTACTCGCGCTGAAGTTCCCACTCCGGAATTTTTCGCTGCGGGTCCGCAAGGATATCCGTTGTTTTGCGGCCTTTAATTTCCGCGAGCCGCATCGTCACGATGGGCGCCTCCTGAATGATCGGCATTCCAACTGAGCGCACGATTTCCGCAACACCAGTTTTCTGATCCGGCTGAATGTCGAAGAGGAAAATGTTCGCCTGATTCTTTGTGCCGACGGATTGGAACTGCGCGAGCAGGACCTCGCGGCTGAGATAAAGATTGAGGAGCAGGAAGGTGCCCAGACCTAACGACAGAGTGAGCAGCAGAGTGCGATTGTTCGGGCGATAGAGATTAGCCAGCCCCTGCCGCAACACGAAGCTCCAACTGTGCGGAAAGAATTTCCGGATGCCGACGATCAATAACTTCGCCACGCCCGCAAAGATCCCGACGGCGACTCCGAGCGCGGCGGTGAAGACCAAGCCCCGGGTCAATGTCTCCGTTTGGGAAATGGCGAAACCGGTGACGCCGGCCACAATCAATGCATAAACAAGCCATAGAATTGGATCGCGCTTCTTCGAGTTCGTTTCGACGTCGACAGCGGCCCGAAAAACACGCAGAGGCGAGAGGCGCCGAAACCGCAGCAGGGGCGGCAGCGCAAACAGGATGCAGATCGCAAAGCCAATCAAGACGCCGCGGATGATCGGCTCCCAGGCGATCGTTGTCGGAATCGCGAGCGGCAGGAATGTTTTTAAAATGCGCGGAAAGATGCGCTGCATAGCAACACCGAGAGCTGCACCGATGGTCGCGCCCACCAGGCCCATGGCCGCGGTTTGAAGCAGGTAAACGAGCACCGTTCCGCGCGACGACATTCCGAGACAGCGCAAAATCGCACCCGTCCTCGTCTTATGTTGAAGATGCGCCTGGATCGCACTGGCCACGCCGACCGCGCCGAGCAGGAGCGAGACAAAGCCAACGAGATTCAAAAAGCGGTAGAGATTTTCCAGGGCTGTCCCGAGATCCTTCTTCCGCTTGGCCACGGTGTCATATTCGAGCCCAAGCCGCTGGATTTGTGGCGCAAGGGTCTCAATCCGTTGGCCTACATCGGTGCCGTCGGGGAACTTCACGTAGTCGCGATAGTGCGCGATGCTGCCCGGTTTCAGGAGATTCGTTGCGACGAGATTTTGCAGAGGTATATAGACGCGCGGCGCAAACGACCCCGCGGCCGAAGCTTCGCCCGGCATCTTTCTCAGCGCGCCCGCGATGGTGAATTCCAAATCACCGATCTTGATCGGGTCGCCCACCTTGGCATGGAATTGGAACAAGAGGCTTTCCTCGACGAGGGCGCGGGCGCCAACGCGGAAATCGCGCGCGGCGGGCGCGGGAACCGTTTCCATCGCGCCGTAAAATGGGAAATCGCCACCCAGCGCGCGGACATGCACGAGCCGGGTGGAATCGCTGCGAGGAAACACGGCCATGCTCGAGAAGCGAACTTCGCGCGCTTGCGGTTCGCCTAACGAGTGCAGAAGCGCTTCGTCTTCCGGGCGAAAGGGGCGGGTCGATTCAACCACGAGATCGGCGCCGATCAAGCTGCGCGCCTGGTCGTCGATCGCCTGGGCAAGGCTGTGGCGAAACGATCCGATCCCGACGAGGGCTGCGATGCCAAGGGTGATCGAGATCGAAAAGAGGAGCAACCGCCGGCGGCTCGACCGGCTGTCCCGCCACGCCATCTTCCAGATGAACGAAATCATAGGGTGGATCGAGCGCTCCGCCGCTCGATGACAAATAACGGCGGCGCAGCCGCACAAATAAAACATCGCGCGACGGAGCGCGCGATCCACCCGAGATCGTGTCTCATTTGATGGACGTGCATTAGACCGATTCCCCGTTTCGAAGGCGGATCGTGCGCTCGGTGAGACCGGCCACGTCGGGATCGTGCGTGACGAGAACAAGCGCGGTCCCCGCGCCGCGATTCAATTCGAGCATGATCTCGATGACCGCGCTGCTCGTCTCGGCGTCGAGATTTCCCGTCGGCTCGTCGGCGAAAAGAATCTTGGGACGATTGATAAAAGCGCGAGCCAGAGCTACGCGCTGTTGCTCGCCGCCAGAAAGTTGCGCGGGATAATGAGCGACGCGTTCCGCCAGTCCGACACGCTTGAGCAAATCCATTCCGAGCGTGCGGGCAGTGCGATCGCCTCGCAGCTCCATTGGAACGGTCACGTTCTCGAGCGCGGTCAGCGTCGGGATGAGTTGGAAATTTTGAAAAACAAAACCGACATGCTCATTGCGAATGCGGGCGCGTTCGTCCTCTCCTGCCTCGCCTAACGTAATTCCATTCAGAAGCACGGAGCCGGATGTTGGCCGATCCAACCCGGCACAAAGACCAAGCAACGTCGTCTTTCCGCTGCCCGATGGCCCGAGGATCGAACAGGTCGCGCCCTGCGGCAAAACGAATGAAATATCCTTGAGCACGGTCAACTTACCGGCGCCGGTCGGGTAGGTTTTCGTGAGGCGCTGAACGTTCAGGATCGGGAATGCTGTCATTGACGGTGGGAGCGGGTTCGGTTTGCTTACGCGAACATGATTCGCCGCGCATGAGGAAAACGATGCCAGCAATTTGCGGAATTGCGCTCGGCCTCTGCCTTTTTTCGCCAACAATTTTCGGCCAGACAACTGCGGCGACGTCCGCGACCCCCGCCAAAGCAGTCGTATTTCTTGGCGACAGCCTGACCGCCGGTTTGGGGGTGCAACCAACCGAGGCGTTTCCAGGGTTGATCGCGGAGAAAATTCGCGCAGCCGGTTTGCCGTTCCAAGTCGAGAACGCGGGCTTGAGCGGCGACACCAGCGCCGGCGCCCTTCGACGGATTGACTGGCTGCTTCAGCAGCCGCTTGACGTGCTTGTGATCGAACTCGGAGGTAACGACGGCCTGCGCGGTCTGCCGATAAAATCGCTGAAAGCGAACCTGCAGGCGATCATCGACAAGGCGAAGGCGAAGAACCCGGCGGTGAAGATCGTGATCGCGGGGATGCAGATTCCGCCAAACTTGGGCGCGGACTACTCGGCCGATTTCGCGCGCGTTTATGCCGAACTCGCGCGAGAGAACAACGCCGTGCTGATTCCATTCCTGCTCGAAGGAGTCGGAGGTCATCGCGATCTCAATCAGCAGGATCTGATTCACCCAACCGCAGCCGGCCATCGAATCGTGGCCGAGCTCGTCTGGCGGACGCTCGAGCCGATACTGCGTAAAGGATGAGCAAGTTCCATCTCGAGGGTTCCAGCGTATTGATCACCGGTGCTTCCGCCGGGATTGGCCGTGAATTCGCGCGTCAGCTTGCCGGTCGCGCGAGCTCGCTGGTCCTGGTGGCGCGGCGCCGGGAGCGGCAGGAAGAACTTCGCGACGAGCTCACGAAAGCGAATCCAAATCTGAACGTCCACATCCGTGAAACCGATTTGTCCGATGATCGCGCCGTCATCGAACTGTTCGACTCGCTCGAACGCGAGAATCTCTCGATCGATCTGCTCATCAACAACGCCGGGCTCGGCGATTTGGGACCGTTCGCGACTAGCGAACTTCAGCGCGTGAAAGAAATGTTGGCCGTCAATGTCACGGCCCTAACGCTGCTGACGCGATTGCTGCTTCCCGGAATGATCGCGCGAAAACGCGGCGCGATTCTTAACGTCAGCTCATCGGCTGGGTTCCTGCCTCTCGCGGGATTCGCTGTTTATGCGGCGACGAAAGCGTACGTCACCAGTTTTTCCGAAGCGATTCGCGCCGAACTCCGCGGCACCGGCGTGACCGTCACCACACTCTGCCCGGGTCCCGTCCATACAGAGTTCGCTGAAACCGCGCACCGGCAGGTCGCAGGAGCGCCGAGGACTGTGCCGGGAATAAGTCACGTCTCCGCGCAGGAAGTCGTTCGCGTCGGACTCGCCGCCGTTGCAGCAGACCGCGCGCTTGCCATTCCCGGTTTCGTCATGAAACTCGGGATGGCGCTCGTCCGCATCACGCCGACGTCGATCTTGCGGCTGGCGGCGCGACCATCGTCGAAACAATTGTAGGACGTTTCTGTGAAACGCCGACCCAGGCGCGGCGGCTGACACAGCCGCCCTACAACTGCGGAGACCACTTGTGATTCGCCTGCCGTCTCACAAGTCGCCCGGCACAAGACCGGTCCTTTTTGCAATGCGCGCCAGCATGTGCGGACCGATTTCCTCGGCATCGTGAAATGCAAACACCGTATCTGGCCAACCGGGACGTGAGAGAATACGGTGCGAGCCACGTGCTTCGCGTTTAATACTCCACCCGATCCGCAGTAGTGCCGCCAGCACTCGCCGCGCCTTCGCGGAACCCCACTGACTCATGCCGCCGCGACAGTGAACACTTGCTGAATCTCCGGCGAGCTTTCACCCTTCTCGATCCGCTCGGCCAGCACGCGTAAGCCCAGGGCTTGCACCCGTGCGATAGCTTCGTCACGCGTGTTGCCGTACGACATGGCGCCAGGAATTTGCGGGATTTCAGCAATCCAACGTCCGTCGGCCTCTTCCTCAGTCTCAACGGTAAAAGTCACGCCGTTAAGGATGCCGCAAGCGCCGTAAAACACAAGGTGCGTACGTGACCAGCTTTTCCGAAGCGATTCGCGCCGCTCTCGCTGCAATTGAACGCGATCGTCCACTCGCCATCCCCGGTTTCCTCATGAAATTGGGGATGACACTCGTCCGCATGACGCCGATGCCGATCTTGCGACTGGCATCGCGTCTTTCGGCAAAGCGAAGCTGATCTCTAGCTGAAGCCAGGCGTCATCTAACAGAAGCAAGATGTATCGCTCATCGGTTGGCTAGCTCGATAAGCGCACCTCGCATAGTGGGAAGTCGGCAATCGATCTGCAGAGCCAAGTCACCGAGACGCTGCATGTCATTTTGTTTAGCGGGAAGATTTGATTCGCTGGCGTGGATCATGGAGGTAATGAGTTCAATAATTTCGGCCTTTTTGCCTTCTTTCTCAAGTTCGGGCCATCGCGACCAGTGTTTGAGGAACTCTTGGAGATCAGCGGGCGCGCCCTTGATAGAATCTTGAGAACTCGCTGGATCGTCGAAGTATTCTTGAGCATTTTCTGTGGCTATCCAGGTTGCGAAATGCAGGCATCCTTTAATGAGTGCCTCTGGTTGAATTTGCTTTTTCTCGTCGTATGCCAGCGCCGCCATTACCACGGCACTCAAACAAAAGATTAGGTAGCGAAACCGCGAGTCTGGGAGATTGAACTGCAAAGGGGCGGGTGCATCCTCTGCTCCCGGAATTGTGTGCAGGTAAAGATTGGTCGCGACGGTGATCGCGGCCTCGGCGTATTTCTGCTGTGTTGGGCTACGGCTGAACCAGCTCACGTTTCGCTGCTATTCTATATTGGATGGACGGTGCGCCTGGCATTCGTCTAACGAGAATAAGATACCGCTGGCGAGAGCCAGCATGAATCTGTTTCATAAAACAAAGCCAAGCCGTACGCCGGCCAGCGGTTGTCTGCGTTCGCGTGGTTGGGCGTTACGTCCATTTGTCGAATGAAAGATATGGGCCAAAAACTGTGCGTAGCCGCGAAAGTTCATCTGTAAGCTGCTTCAGCACAGCCGCCTCTCTGTTGACGAGGCGCATCCTCTCATTACCGACGGGGAGAGGCTCATAACATTTTGCTGCAGTCCGAAGATCGAGCGCGGCTTTGTCGATGGCCTCCAAGAACTGCACGATGTCGTCTCGAAACAGAAATGGTGCGTCCTGTGTGTCACGGCGAAACTCCCAGAACTCCCCCATCTCGAACCGCGCGGCACCCAAAATGATACACAGGAATATCTGGGTGGCCTTGTAAACTGCAAATCGCTTGTCAAAAAGGTCGAGCTTAAAGCGCGCTCTGGCCAGTATGTACTGCTGATAACCGACCCAAGCTACAATAGCAGCCAGCAGTAGCGTGATGAACGAGAGCGCCGGGGACATGTCGCCTAACGAGAACAAGATCAGCTAAATCGCATAGTTAGGCCTTTGATGGGTAAATGACCTCATAGACGCGCTCATCGGCGGGCAGTCTATACTCGAAATACGCTATGCGGAAGAAGCCTTGATCGTTTGTCGGGCGAAAAGAGGCAATCGTTTCATGAACGCGCGCAAGGTTCACTTGGTCGAAGAAGCAATCTTGGCACGTTAACAACAGAATACCGGCGCCGCGCTCGTCGTGAATTTTCTGGTAGCTCGTCTTACCCAGCTTTTCATCGAGCTTCTGCAATAGCCTGAGAGCAGGATCGTCCGGCGAGCCTTGGAAGCTAAAGCTTTTCTGCTTGGGTGAGTTGAGAAACTTCGCTTGCTCGTTGCTCAGGTAGATGTCGCTGACTTCCAGCCACGTTTTCGGCTCCATCAGAAAGTCGGGCGGATTGGGTCCCCGGCTGATCGTATGCGATTGTCCAGTCGTTTTCGCGAGGCAAACGGCGAAGCGCTCCGCTGTCTGGGTCTCGGAGGCAACATTTGGCATGATTCTAATGCTCTGATGCGTGCGGCGCGGCGAACGTCGCTGGATATGTAACTCCTAGCCCAATGTCGACTGCGAACAAAAGCGAAAGCATGATACAGCACTTGGCAACGAATCTTACAAAGCGAGTCCGAACCCAAACATTAATTAGCGCCTTCAAAGCGGACCATGCAAAGCCGCCCCACACGATAAGCGCAATTGCAGTGCAGATTCGTAGCCATGCAGCGACGCCAACCGCGCGATTTGCCCAGTAAAGGAGCGTCGTCAGAACGCAAAACTCGACCAACAAAATTAGGCAGCGAACCAGAAATATACGGACGCAACGCCAAGGGCGGAGCTCACGCTCCATCTGATTTTCGAACTCACTTTCGTATAGTGTTGCCATACCGTGTGCGCTGGGGCCTAACGACAAATAGACGAAACTTTGTTTCGCCTATTTCAGCCGTTATCCACTACATGGTCCCGTAAGACGAAGAAATGGGTATTCCGTCATCCGGCGCTCGGAGGGGAACAGAAGTCAAGGCAGCTCCGGCAAATTATTTGTATTTCACCGAGCAACCGTACGGACGCGAGCTGGGCGTAGTGACCGTTTTGCCGGCGAGCGCTTCGTCGAGCGCGACCTTTACGTAGTTGGTCGAGCTCGCGATGTCGGCGGGATTCGGCGAGGCTTTGCTGTCGATGGCGCCTTCATAAATTATTTTGCCTCCTGGATTGATGACAAACATGTGGGGCGTGTTCTTCGCACCGTAGGTTCGGCCAGCCTTGCCTTCAAGATCGAGGAGGAAAGCGGTCGAACGCGTCTTCCATTCCGCGATCTTCGCGCTCGCCTGGTCGGGAGTGAGATTGCCTTCCATTCCGGGAGCGGAGGAATCGATCGTGAGCCAAACGACGCCCTTGCCCGTAAATTCGTCCTGTAGCTTTTGCATATTGCCGCTGCCGTAATGCTTCTTCACGAAGGGGCATTCGGGATTAAACCACTCCAGCACGACGTACTTGCCTTTGTATTGGGAGACCGATTGGGTTTTGCCCTTCGAATCCGAGACCGAAAAATCGGGCGCCGTACTGCCGACAGGCGGTGAATCGGCCGCGAAGAGGGCGGTGGAAGCAAGGCAGGTAAGGGCGCTAAGGAGCAGTTTTGTTTTCATATTTTATTCAGTAGCAACGTAAGGCGTGATGGTTTCCAATTTATCCAAAATAATGCTTTTCGTGAGCAACTCCGGAAACACAATGGGATCTTTGCCCCGCGGGTAGAGCACATACAATGGGACACCAGGCCGTCCAAATTGTTTCAAAATTTTCGTGATCGCGGGGTCGGCATTCGTCCAATCCGCTTTGAACTTAATGATTCCGCGACGTTGAAATGCTTCGCGAACGGCGTTGCTCTCGAGAACAGTCGCTTCGTTGAACTTGCAAGTCAGACACCACGCCGCAGTGAAATCGACGAAGACGGTGTGGCCCTGAGCAAGCTCACTCTGCAGGCGTTCGGGCGTGAACGGTCGCCAGTCGCCCGCGAGTGGTGTCTCGCCGGAAGCGATCTTCGTGGACGAGAATTTCGCGCCGAAATAAAGGCCGCTGCCGATTACGATCACGAGCACGAGCACACTGGAAACGAGACGCGCGGTGGCCGAGGCAGTCGGCACGAGGAAGACGCCCTTCATCCAGCAGGCGAGGCTCAGGGCGAGGAGAAAGCAGGCAGTCCAGATGATCGCTTCGACGCCGCGCTCCGCCCCGATGACCCAAAGTAAAAAGAGCAGCGTCGCGAGGAGAAAGAAGCCCATCAGTTGTTTCACGCGCTCCATCCAGGCGCCCGGTTTCGGCAGCAGGCGCAGCCATGCGGGTTGTGCGGAAAGCAAAAGATAAGGCGAGCTCATGCCAGCAGCGATCGAGAGGAACATGATGAGAATCACCCAGCCCGATTGCGTGAAGGCGAATCCGAGGGCCGTCCCAAGAAACGGCGCAGTGCACGGAGTCGCGAGCACGGTGGCGAAAACGCCCTGAAAAAACGAACCGGCGTCACCTTCGCGCGTAGTCCAGCCGAGCAAACCGCGATTCGTACTCTGCGGCAATGAGATTTCGAAAACGCCAAATAAATTTAGCGCGAAAACGAGCACGACCGCGCTCATGACGAGAACGAAGTAGGAGTTCGTGAATTGGAACGCCCAGGTGATTTCGCGGCCCGCTGATTTCAACATGATTAGCAGAAGCGCAAGTCCGAGGAACCACGCGAAAATTCCGGCGACGAACGCGAGCCCGCTGCGCAAGATGCGCCCCCTACTCTCGCCGGCGTGCTGAATGAACCCAAAAATCTTGAGCGAGATGACAGGCAAAACGCACGGCATCAGATTGAGAATAAAACCGCCCAGAAATCCGAAGAGCAGGAATTTCCCCATGCCCGAAGCGTCTGGAAGCGACGCGGAAAGAATTGTGGCCGACGCGGGGCCGTTACGGTTGAGCGACCACGCGTTACGGCCCGGTCCGTTTGCATCTTGACCGAAGACGACGATGCCGTTGAGCGACGACAATTTTGGATCCGGGGTCTCTATCGGGACGCGAAAGGTAATTTTTCCGGCGGCGCCACGTTCTGCTTGTGGATGCCCGACCACCAGATTCCCGTCCGGCAAAGGAAAAAATTCCGTGACCGGATAATTCGTCAGCGCGGCGCTTTCGACGGCGAGCTGCATCTCAGAACCGTTGCGCGTCCAACTGGCGCTGGCGATTTTGTCCTCGGGCCAGGCCTGCGGAAGCGAGCGCCGATAGCGTGAGAAGAGCTCCTCATTTTCCGGGGCGGTCTGGGCGGCAACAGGGAGCTCGATTTGAAGCTTCGCGCTTCCCGGAATGCAAAGCCTCTCGCAAACGAGCCAGCTCGCTTCCGCGGATAACTTAGCGGAGGAATCAGCGACCGAGGCCGGGGGCGTGATCTCTTGCATGAGCAGCACTTCGTTTTCGTAGCCATAAGTCTGGATGTCGCCTGGATCCATCAGCTTGAGGGGGATGGGCCATTGGATCTCACCGGCCTTCCAGCCCGGCGGCAACGTCCATTTGATCTCGCTCGGGAGCCCGGCGTCGCCCGAAAATTTCCAATAGGTATGCCAGTGCGGTGCCATCCGCAGAAGAAGACCGACCGTGAACGCTTTGCCCGGAGCGATCGCATCCGTATCCGCGATCAACTGCGCCTTGACCAGCTCGCGACCTTCGTAGGTCTGGCCTGATATTGGTTTCGCAACGGCAACAACCAGCAGGAAGAGAAATGTCGCCGCAAAATAAGGCCGCACGATCATTCTGTTACCTACCATCAGCGTATCCGCACAGCAACGTGCCCGTGGCTCGCAGTGTGCTCTGATTTAGCGCATGCGAACCGCTGTCGTAATACTTATCGCGGCCGTTCTGGGCTGCGCTTTCCTCGTGCAGAGGCATCACGAGCACCAAACCGAAGCCGCGCTAGCCACCGCAAAGCAGGCTTCGACGCCACGCCCAGTCAGTGAACATGATTGGGCCAAGCACGCGCTCGATACCACAGCGAAAGTGACTCGGCAGGTCGCGAAACAACGAGAGGAAGACGGAAACCGTTAAAGATCGAGATGGCGGGCCACTTCGGTAGGACGCGACGGCGGCGGCCGGTCAGCACAGCTCGCCGACCCTGCACTTCACTCTACTTTCCCAACTGGGATAGTCTCTGACGAATGGCTGATTTGAAATCGGCCGCTGAAAGTGCTGGGCCCGCAATGGCGGCTTTTTCGTCCTGGCCGAGTTTGCCCACATCCGCGAGTGAAGCGCCATTGTCCTTTGTGACAATGTCGCGTCCCCCCGCATCTGTTTGAACATGAAACCGCCCATGCATGATCCCGACCAGAGGCACGAATTGGCTGCCGTTGTGCTCCACGAAAAGAATGTCGCGATCGCCCATCTTAAACTTGGGCGTATCGGTCACTTCCATTGTTTGGCCGTCGACGGTTCCTCCCAGCATCCGGATTGTGTAACTCTTCCCGGGAGCGCCTTTGATTGCGTCTTCGATATTGAAAGTCACATAGGTCACGATGTGGCGCTCGGCGCCTTCGCCGGTCCACTGCGAACGGCCGTCAGTCACTGTGCCCTCGAAGATTAACTCAGCCTCGCTAACGAGCTGGTCGAAGGTCGGCGGAATAACGGTGGTGGCGCGGACGCTGGCCACGGCGAGTCCAGCACACAACATCGGAAGAAGGGAGCGAAGAAGTTTCATAAGGGGATGGTTCACGCGAGCAGTCTTCGCGGTCATTTCGTTTGCATGTTTTTCTAAAGCAACGCCGGAAGTTCGCCCGACTTTCGCGCAAAATCTAGTGTGTTCGTTCATCGAGATCACGGATCCAGATCGTAAACTTCGACCAACGCAACCCCCGACGTATTGTTCACGCCACGGACGATCGCGGTGTAGCTTCCCGGCCCGCATGTCGAGATGATGGCTGATTCCATTGTGTTCGGCGGCGGCACCGTACTCGCGACAATCTCGGCATATTGAGGGCTGTTAATCCAGTTGTCGTTCAACGCCACCAGAACGCCGGAGCTATCTCGCAATTCGAGAACAGGATCGGCCAAAGCACCCGCCACCGGATTCGGGCCGGTAGCCAGCGAGGGACCCAGAGCACGCACGATAACTCTCTTCGCGTTGCCACCCAGCACGATGAAACCACCGATCATAACTTCATCCGACAAACCCACTCGTCCACGGGTGGAAATATTGACCAGCCGCGTCCCGTTGGCGTCCAGTTCATACGCTTCCACCAAGCCGATGCCCTGTCCGTTATGGGATCCGCTTACGACAGCCGTGTAATTCCCTGGCGAAAGTGTCGCGATGATCGCGGATTCGCGCGGATCATTGGGCGCTAATCCGCTCGCCGTGATTTCGCCAGCTTGGGAACCTGATTGCCAATCGTCGTTGGATCCGATCACGCCACCAGAGTCGTGCAACTCGAGTACCGGGTCGGTCAACGCGTTCCCCACGCCGCTGGCTGCGAGCGAAGGCCCGATGGCGCGGAGGATCACCCTTTTCGATTGCGCGCCGTTTATGATGAAACCGCCGATTAGAACATTGTCGCCGAGGCCGACTTTTATCCGTGTCGAAATGTTTGCGAGATGACTCGGAGAGGAACCCGGAGTGGCGGTCGGCGTGGGCGTTCCCGCCGGCGGCGCGCCATATAAGGATTCGCCTCCCGCGATATCATCGGCGGAGAGGACTTCCTGATCGCTGATGATCGAATTCATCACCGCAGTCACGTTCTGCCCGGCGGTATCGGGATGGGCAAGACCGAGCGCGTGGCCAAGCTCATGCAGAAAAACACGCCGAATATCCGCGATCGCGAATCCGTGAGGCGGGAACTGGAGCGGGCCGCGATAGGAGTCAAAGGTTTGGGCTTGATTAAAGAGCGTGTCCGCTTCGGACATGGTCGACCCCGAGGACCTGTAATAGGTCACCGCGAGTGTGTTCGCGCCGAATGCCTGGCCGAAAATGGTGCTCGCGAAAACGACGGAATTCAAATGATCGCCCGACGCACAAGGAACGCCTGAGTTCAGGACTTGAGCGACCTGCACGCGCTGGACCTTCGAATTCCACATGTTTGCCACAGGTGCGACGGCGTCGTTCCAGGATGTGTTCCCATCCTGAAGCGTGAAGCCCGGGTTGCCCAAGCTCAATTGCAATATAACGACAGTGCCGGCCGGCCAACTCTGGCCTTCGAGGACATAGCCGCGCGACGTAGCGGAAAGACCGACAATCGCAGCAGTGATCGCCCAGATAGCGGACTTCAGGGTGCGCTCTGCACAGCGCATTTTTCCGCAGGAGGACAGCTGTTCATGACAGCAATAGCCGAAGTGGCGCATATAATCTCCATAAAGCAGGAACCATACGCAGGTTGCCAATCCACGGGATATTTTTCGCATCGGTCCGTAAAAAATAGCCGGCGCGATTTTGGCGCGATGGTTGATGGCCGAAAACACTACGGGACGAGAAAGATTTTGCCCGAATACGGATCCTTCACCTTGCTGCCGGAGGCGTAGCCATTCACGTCGACATAACCGCCATTCGGGTCGTATGGACTCAACACGTAGCCGGGTTTCCCGGGTACGACCTTGGCCGTCGGGTACTGCGTAGGCGGGCCGGCAACGCTGCGCGGCGCCGGACTGGGCGACGGTTTCGGTTTGTCCGTGGTTGTATTTCGCGTAATGCGCGGAGTGGCGGCGGGACCTGGCTGGGTCTGAGCGGTGACCTGTCGACGTTGCGGTTCCCGACTGTTCGGCGCGACTTGTACCGTTCGGCCGGGAGTGACTGAATCCGAAGCGGCGGTAGTCGTGGTGGTGGTGGTGCTTGTAGTCGTCGTATCTGAGTCGTCGAGATGTCGGCGGACGTAATGGGCCGGCGCGTCAATCACGCGGAATGAAGTCACCGCCACGTCGTGCGCGGTATGGCAGCCGCCGAGAAGCATTGTTCCCAGGAGCAGAATCCGTCGAACGGTTTTCACTGGGTCACTCTTATCTGGCATCAGCGTCACTGCCAGAGAATTTCTTCATCGATTTCAGCGTTGACGAGTGCGCCGACCAATCCTTCTCACTGAGAGTTTCTGATTCGATTTAGGATGAGAGAGCCGCGCTACTGCTTTTCACATCTTTGATGAAATCATCGATATCCTCCTCCGTCACCGACCAGGAACACATCAACCGATAAACGTCGGGTTCGATAAATTTGTAAAAGTGCCAGCCCCGGCCATGCAGTTGCGCGACGAGTTGCTCAGGCATGCGCAGAAATACGGCGCTCGCCTCGCAGGGAAACGCCGGCTTCATACCCAGCGTTGCCGTTAACTTTTCCGCCAGCATCTTTGCGCGTTCGTTTGCTCGCCGAGCATTTTCGAGCCAGACATCGTTATTCAGCAGCCCTGCCCACGGAGCCGCGAGAAAACGCATTTTCGAAGCCAGCTGCCCCGCTTGCTTCGCCCGGTATTCGAATTCGCGCGCCAGCTCTTTTTTGAAAAAAACGACCAGCTCGCCGGCAGCGGTCCCGTTTTTTGTCCCACCAAAGCAAAGTGATTCAACGCCGGCTTCCCACGTAATCGCCTTCGGCGCGCAATCAAGCGCCGCGACCGCATTTGCAAAACGCGCGCCGTCCATGTGCACAAAGAGCGACCGCTGACGCGCGAACTCCGCAATCCTTTCGATCTCTTCGCCTCGATAAACCGTCCCGAGCTCCGTCGATTGCGTAATGCTGATCACGCGTGGTTTTGGCGAATGGACTCCCTGCTGCCGCAAGATCGCCGTTTCCACCTGCGTCACG
Organism: Spartobacteria bacterium; assembly: GCA_003169695.1. Taxonomy (GTDB): domain Bacteria; phylum Verrucomicrobiota; class Verrucomicrobiia; order Chthoniobacterales; family UBA10450; genus AV80. The sequence goes on along the minus strand of PNAS01000031.1, from coordinate 9,015 downwards.
TCGAGCTTCCCATTTGCGCCGGGTATCGGAAGAAGTTTCGAGCCGCCGGAAAAAAATTCGGGAGCGCCGCATTCATCCGTTTCGATGTGCGCATGCTCGTGGCAAATGACGCTGTGGAACGACCGGCAAAGTTGCGCGAGTGCCAGCGAATTTGCCGCCGTTCCGTTAAAAACGAAAAACACTTCGCAGTCGGTTTCGAAGATCTCGCGCACGCGCTCGGAGACGCGCCGTGTCCATTTGTCATCGCCATAGGAAGCGGCCTGTTCTTCGTTCGCTTCGGCTAGGGCAGCCCAGGCCTCCGGGCAAATCGCCGCGGTGTTGTCGCTCTCGAATTCGTATCGGTCCATCGCGAGTTTTCCTACGCGACTTCGCGCCGCGGAGCAAACCCGATCCCGTTGCCGCGACCGCCGTGCAAAAAGATCGCCGGCCAATAATTCCGGGCATTAGCTCGGAACTCCGCCAGGCTGATCGCTCTGCCCGGATCTCAACCCCTATGTGCAACCGCGGAGTAGAAAAAACAAAAACAAAACTGGAATCGGTATTCCGAGGAGCCACAGCAAAATGTATCCCGCGGCCCCCGCTTGCTTGATTCGCTCTTTGAGCTTCATGTCGATTTGATCCTTTCGTGTCAGAAATCATTTCGCAGGAAGCCCCACGGATGAGCGTGTGGAAAATCGAAAAACTTTCCTGCACGCCGCTCCCCTCGTGCTCGCAATCGTAACGTCGTTTCTCATTATCAGATCGATCACGAACACGATTACGACGCAATCGATCAGACTTTGCCGAATCTGAGAGGCGGCGTTAGTATCGCGCCATGAGTTCTCTGCAAGGCGAGATCCAGCAGCGGGGCGAGCGAATTTTCCAACTGGTGGATCGAAATCCCGAATCCATTTTCACCAAGGCTGGCTTTTACCAGCGGATGATGGCGTTCTCGATGCGGGACGAGCATTTCAAGGTGCAAATGTTCCGTTTCGTCGATGTGCTCGCATCGCTGCGCAGCTCGCGCGATATCGTGCAGCATCTCCAAGAATATTTTGCGGATATGCGCAACGGTTTCGTGCCGTTTCTGCAAACCGGTCTGCGCGCCGCCCAGATTCTTCCCTGGCTCACCGCCCCGATTCTGCGCTGGAACGTTTCCGGCATGGCACGGCAATTCATCGCCGGACGAAATCCGGACGACGTGATGAAAATGCTGCGCAAGCGGCGAAAGGAACGGATCGGATTCACCGTCGATCTCCTCGGCGAAGCGGTCGTGAGCGAACAGGAAGCGGATGAATACGCCGCGCGTTGTTTCGAGCTGCTCGATGGACTTGCAAGACAGACCCGTGGCTGGACTGATCCGCTCGGTGATGCCGCGGAGCTGTTCCCGGTCGTGAACGTTTCCGTGAAAATCTCCGCGCTCTATTCGCAGATGAATCCGGCCGACCCGGAGGACGCGATCGCTCACCTTGCACCGAAGTTGCGCCCGATCCTGCGGCGCGCACGCGAGGTCGGGGCCTTCGTGAATTTCGACATGGAAAGTTACGCGCACAAAAATACCACGCTCGAACTTTTCCGAATGCTTTTCGCCGAGCCGGAATTCCGGGACTGGCCGCACGCTGGGATCGTCATTCAAGCGTACTTGCAGGACGCCGAGCGCGATCTGCGCGATCTGCTCGATTGGGGCCGCGCGCGCGGAACGCGCTTCACGGTCCGCCTGGTGAAAGGCGCCTACTGGGATTACGAGAAGATCAAAGCGGCACAGAACGGCTGGCGCTGTCCCGTCTTCCTGCAAAAGCCGGAAAGCGACGCGTGTTTCGAAAAATGCACGCGCATCCTGCTCGACAACGAATCAATCGTTACAGCCGCCTTCGGTTCGCATAACGTTCGCAGCATCGCGCACGCGCAGGCCTACGCCGAACAACTCGGAATCGATAAAAGCCGCTTCGAGTTTCAGTTGCTCTACGGGATGGCCGGTCCGATCAAACGCGCACTCGTCGAGATGGATTATCGCGTGCGGGAGTATTGTCCCGTCGGCGAGTTGCTGCCCGGCATGTCGTATCTCGTTAGGCGATTGCTCGAGAACACCTCGAACGAAGGATTCCTGAAAGCGAAGTTTTCCGACAAAGCCTCCGCCGCCCAGCTGCTCCGCGATCCTCGTTCCTTGATTGGAGGGACGCCCTCCGCGGCGTCCGTCGAATCCCCCTCGGTCGCCGCCCATTCCCGCAACGGAGCCACACTCGACACTCCGCCCGGGGACACGTACGAAAACTCGCCACTCGTAAACTTCGTACACCGCAGCAGCCAGGAAAAAATGCGGGACGCGCTCCGCCAAGTGCGCGGCCGTTTGGGTCAAAAATATCCCCTCGTCATCGATGGCCAGAAGGTTTGGACCGGCAGCCTGATTAACTCCATCAATCCCAGCTCGCCAAGACAAGTCGTCGGCGCCGTAACTGAAGCTGGAATTCCGGAGGCGGAAGCTGCAATCGCAGCCGCGCGCAAAGCCTTCGACCACTGGTGCCGTGTCAGCGTCGAACACCGTGCCGATTTGCTCGAGCGCGTGGCCTCCATCATGGACCGCCGGCGTTTCGAACTTTCCGCTCTGGAAGTTTTCGAGGTGGGCAAACCGTGGGCCGAAGCCGACGGCGATATCCGCGAGGCGATCGATTTCCTGCTCTTTTACGCGCAACAAATGCGCTTGCGGGGCCTTCCGCGACTCACGCAGCACGTGCCCGGCGAAGAAAGCTATCAGCATTACTGGCCGCGCGGTGTCGCGCTCGTAATCGCCCCATGGAATTTTCCGATGGCAATTCTGACCGGCATGGTTTCCGCCGCGCTGGTCACGGGCAATACCGTCATCATGAAGCCGGCGGAGCAAGCGGCCGTTTGTGGCGCGATGGTGATGGAAATGTTTGAGGAAGCGGGCGTGCCACCCGGTGTCCTCAATTTCCTGCCCGGCAAAGGCCGGGTCATCGGCCAGCATCTCGTCGACCACAAAGATGTCCACATGATCGCGTTCACCGGTTCGCGCGAAGTGGGACTGAGGATTTGGGAGAGCGCCGGCCAGACTCGCCCCGGACAACGCGAACTGAAACGCGTCGTTTGCGAGATGGGTGGCAAAAATGCCGTCATTATCGACTCGGACGCCGACCTCGACGAAGCGATCGTCGATTCGATTTATTCCGCCTTCGGATATCAGGGCCAGAAATGTTCCGCGCTCTCGCGCCTGATCGTCCTCGACGAGAACTACGATCGCGTCATCAAACGTTTGGTGGAAGCGGCCGCCAGCCTGCGCGTCGGCAATCCCGAAACGCCAGGCATCACCGTCGGCCCCGTCATCGATGAAACCGCTTACCGGCGCATGCAAGAGACGATCGAAGCGGGGAAAAAGGAAGCGACGCTCGCGTTTCAAGGAAAGAATTTGCCGACCGAAGGCTACTTCATCCCACCGACGATTTTCACCGACGTGAAACCCGAAATGCGCCTCTCTTGCGAAGAAATCTTCGGACCGGTCCTAAGCGTCATCCGCGTGCGTGATCTCGACGAAGCAATCCGGGTCGCCAACGACACCGACTACGCGCTGACCGCGGGATTTTTCTCCCGCAGTCCCGCCAACATCGAGCGCGTCAAAGCGGAATTGGTCGCGGGCAATGTCTACATCAACCGCTCCTGCACCGGTGCTGTAGTCGGCCGCCATCCCTTCGGCGGATTCAAAATGTCTGGCGGCGGGACCAAAGCCGGCGGCGGCGATTACCTGCTGCAATTCCTGGTTCCCCGCGTCGTCACCGAAAACATCATGCGCCACGGCTTCGCCCCGGATACGACGCCGGAATTTCGGCCGCCGTTTGGCTCTAACGACAACTAGCGACGGCCGGAGCGCAACGCGCGTCCGCACACCCGATGCTTTACGTTATCGCCACGCCGATCGGCAATCTCGACGACATCACTTTGCGCGCGCTTGAAGCTTTGAAATCGGCAGATGTGATCGCGGCGGAGGACACGCGTCACTCCGGAAATCTCTTACGCCATTTCGAGATTCGAAAGCCGCTCATTAGCTATCACGAACATAATGAGGCGATGCGCGCGGAACAGCTCGCGGGGCGATTGGCGGCGGGGGAAAATGTCGCGCTAATCACCGATGCGGGCATGCCCGGTCTGTCTGATCCAGGCGCGCGCCTCATCCGAAAATGCATCGAGCGCGACCTGCCTTATACGATCGTGCCTGGTGTTTCCGCGATTCTGACAGCGCTCGTGGGTTCGGGGATTCCGACGGATCAATTCTGTTTCCGCGGATTCCTGCCGGTGAAGAGTGGCCAGCGCGAGCGCGAGCTGCGCGGAGCCGCCGCGCGCGAGGAAACGTCCGTGTTTTTCGAATCGCCTTACCGGATCCTGAAAACCCTCGCGGCCTGCGCGGTGATCATGCCGGATCGGCAACTTTGCGTCGCGCGAGAGCTGACGAAGAAGTTTGAAGAGTTTCGGCGCGGAACGGCCGCCGAGCTGCTGGTGCATTACGAAGCGCATCCGGCAAAAGGAGAGATCACTGTCGTTATCAGCGGCGCGCAGCATTGAGTCCGGCTGTCACCCCGAGCCGCGCCGACGGCGAGGGACCTCACCAACACCGCCCGCGTCACGCGAAACACTATGGCGCCGCATCCGAAGTGCATGCTCCATGTATCGCGGACGCGATTGGGCAATTGCGAGGTCCCTCGCCGTCTGCGCGGCTCGGGATGACACGCAGCCGCCACGAGCTGGGATAAGTAGAAGCCAAACTCTGAAAACGAGTGCGGTTTTCCCCTTGTCAAAAGCTCCCTGACATGTGACTTTGCGCGGCTTTTCCAACGGCCATGGCTTACGCAATTATCAAAACAGGCGGCAGACAACATCGCGTCGCCGAGGGCGACATCATTGATGTGGACTTCCTCAACGAGGAAGCCGGAAAGGAAAGCGTGTTTGCCGACGTGCTTTTTCATAGCGATGGCGAGAAGCTTACGCAGGGGAACCCGCTTATCGAAGGCGCCACCGTCACGGGTGAAATCGTCGAGCAGCGGAAGGACAAAAAGGTCATCGCGTTCAAGTATCGTCGCCGTAAAGGTTATCACCGGACCGTCGGCCATCGCCGAAAGCTGACGCGGATCAAGATCACCGGCATCAGTCTCGGCGGAAAACCTTCGAAGCCGAAGAAGGTGAAGGCAGAGGAACAAGCCGAATAATTGTCGCCGTTAGGTCTCTTAACCATCAACCCTCAACCATCAACTTTCCAAAATGGCACATAAAAAGGGACAAGGCAGCGTCAAGAACGGACGGGATAGCGTCAGCAAACGGCTGGGCGTAAAAAAATTTGGCAGTGAAGTAGTCGTCGCAGGTAATATCATCATCCGGCAGCGCGGAACGAAGTTTCTACCCGGCAAGAACGTCGGATTGGGCCGCGATTACACAATCTTCGCGCTCGTCGATGGGCAGGTGCGCTTTGATCGGTCCGGACGTCGAGTGAACGTCGAACCAGTCGCCGCGAAATAGCCGGTTTGCGGGTTAGGACATCGGGAAATTCCGTTCGCGGGCTGAACCGATTCCATTTGAGAGGTTGTGCCCGGCAGCCTTTTTGTCCTATAACTGAAAGTTCCCATGAAATACCAGACCTACATNNATCCCGCGGTTTTTTCATTGCGCTTGCGGAGATGTCTTTCGCTCGATCGACACGCGCACGAAAGTCGGTCGCGCTTTTCTTGACTACTCCAGCAAGGGCCAGCTCGTGCCGGATGAGATCACGGTGGAACTTTGGAGAGCGCAAATCGACGCGGCGGTCAACGGGCATTCCTTCAAGCCTGACATCGACATTCTCGTGCTCGACGGCATTCCGCGAAATGTCGGCCAGGCAAGAATCATGGACGAGCTCATCGACGTGCTAAGAGTTTTCCACCTCTCCTGCCCGAACCGCGACGCGCTTTTCACACGGCTTAAAAAGCGGGCCTTGAAGGACAATCGCCTCGATGACGCAAACGAAGAAGTGATCAATCGCCGGCTGGCCACCTACGAAACAGAATCGAAACCCGTGCTTGGTTACTACGGGCAAGACCGGATCACCTGTATCGACGCAACGGAGCCGCCCGCGAAGGTCTTGCTCCATATTCTCGAAAGCGTGAACGGGGTGAATGGGTCGAATGAGCCAGCAGCAGTTTGAGAATTTCACCGCATCGAGCCTGTATTGCGAGAAGTGCAAGACCGCGATGCCGGTGCGCGAACGGCTTCTGCTGATCCTGCCTGACAAGGAGATCTACGACTATCTTTGCACCGGCTGCGCTTCGTCGGTAGGCCAGCGCGAGGTCACCGCGGGCGAGAAATTGATGACGCAACGGACGGCCGCGCGTCGTCCCCGGCGGCGCGCTCCCGCGCGACGGATTCAGCTCTAGTGCGCGATGCGCATTGTCTTCATCGGGACGGGCGAAATCGGCGTGCCTGTTTTGCGTTCGTTATTGCAATCGGAGGAACACGAGCTTGTCGGGGTCGTTACGCAGCCAGACAAACCGGCAGGCCGCGAGCAACGCATTGAAGCGCCGCCGATCAAATCGGCGCTGGCAGGCAGCGCGCTTCCGATCTTTCAACCGGCCCGGCTCAAACGAGAGGAGGCGGTCGCGGGGATTCGTGCCTTGGCGCCCGATGTAATCGTGGTGATTGCTTATGGGCAAATCCTGCCGCGATCGGTCCTCGAAATTCCACGAGTGGCCTGTCTGAATTTGCACGCCTCGCTTCTGCCGCGGCACCGCGGCGCGGCGCCGATTCAGGCGGCGATTGTGGCCGGCGACCGCGAGTCAGGAATAACCGTTATGTATATGGATGAAGGTCTCGACACCGGCGACATCCTGTTGCAAGCGCGTCTTGAAATTGCGCGGGACGAAACGGGGGGATCACTCCATGACCGGCTCTCACAAATCGCGCCGAATGCATTACACGAGGCGCTCGCACAACTTCAGCAAGGAAGCACAGCCCGGATTCCGCAGGATTCGTCAGCGGCGACGTACGCGCCCAAGCTCGAACGCGAAGATGGTCGCATCGATTGGACGGAATCGGCGGCGTTGATCGAACGAAAGATCCGCGCATTCAATCCGTGGCCGGGCGCGTTTACGCGTTTGCGCGATGAAGCGGGGCGCGAGCGGAAGCTGAAGATCTTTGGCGCGGCACTCGTAGAGTCAGAGAAGGCTTCGCCGGGTGAAATTCTTAGCACCGACAAATCAAGAATGCTGGTCGCAACCAAAGATCGCGCACTCTCGTTAAACGAAGTGCAGCTCGAAGGAAAACGCCGAATGAGCGCTGCCGAATTTCTTCGGGGCCACCCCATGTCCCTGCGCATTGCTTGAATGTGTATCATCCCGAGCCGCACGGGCGACGAGGACGTCGCACCCGAAGATTGCGCTTTCTCTTTCCGCAGCGTGATTCATTGGCAATGGGGAGGTCCCTCGGCGTCTGCGCGCCTCGGGATGACACGTGGGTAGGAAGCGATCGCGTTCCTTAGGGCAAGGCGCCTCGCATTTTGCTTCCCAACGCTTCGGCGTTCTGATGATCATTGCCGGCCATGCAGAGCGAATCTTCCGCGCCCGCCTACAAGCGCATCGTCCTCAAATTAAGCGGTGAAGCTCTCCGCGAGCGCGGCGCGCGCGAAAACATTTCGCCGCAAATCGTGCGCGAGATCGCTCAACGCATCAAAGAGGTTAAAGATCTCGGTGTGCAGACTTCCGTAGTGATAGGCGGCGGAAATATCTGGCGCGGTTTATCCGCGAGCCATCGCGGCATGGATCGCACGACGGCTGATTACATGGGCATGCTGGCGACGGTGATCAACGGCCTCGCGCTGCAAAGCGCGCTCGTTCAGGCCGGCGTCGAAACGCGGGTGCAAACAGCGATCGAGATGAAAAACGTCGCCGAGCCGTTTATCCTCGGGCGCGCGATCCGCCATCTCGAGCTTGGGCGCGTCGTCATTTTCGTCGCCGGCACCGGCAATCCTTATTTCTCGACCGACACGACCGCGGCGCTCCGCGCGAGCGAGATTCGAGCCGATATCATCTTGAAGGCAACGAAAGTGGACGGCATTTACGATCGGGACCCGAACACGGACTCGAAGGCCCAGCGTTTTGATCGTCTCACGTTTTCCGAAGCGCTTACGCAACGGCTCCAGGTGATGGACTCGACGGCGTTCAGCCTTTGCATGGATAACCGAATTCCAATCGTGGTTTTCGACATGAACAAGCCCAGCAATTTTACCGACATCGTGCTCGGGAAAAAGGTGGGAACGATAGTCACCGAGTAATGCGCTGCAAACGTGAAGGTGGATCGAGCGTTCCGATTCGAGGTCTAATGTTACGCGGCTTCGCCGCCATTTGTTGACATCGCGCGGCGGAGCGCGCGATCCACCACCGAAGCGCCATGCCCCGTGCCGCAGCGATTTCGTGATTGCGATTCTCGCTTCAGCGGGTTTCTATTGCTCGCACATTCATCCTTCCAAACCATGACTGCTGAAGAAATTTTGTTCGACGCTGAAGTGACGATGGAAAAAAGCGTCGATTACATGGTGCACGAATTTTCCAGTGTGCGAACCGGGAAGGCGTCGCCGGCACTCGTCGAAAATGTGGACGTGGAAGCGTATGGATCGGCGATGAAGCTGAAACAGCTGGCGCTTATCACGACTCCGGAACCGCGGCTTCTCATCGTCCAACCGTTTGATGCGGGGACGGTGAAAGACATCGAAAAGGCGCTCAAAGAATCGAAGATCGGGATTACGCCGCAGGTGGATGGAAAGATCATCCGGTTGCCCATTCCAGAGCTTTCCGAGGAGCGCCGGAAAGATCTGGTGAAATCATTGCGGCAGATGGCGGAGGAAGCACGCGTCCGCGTTCGCGCGAACCGGCGCACCGCGGTGGATGAGGCGAGAAAAATGGAAAAAGCCGGCGAGTTGACGGAAGACGGTTTGCGCGATCTGGAAAGCGACGTCCAAAAACTGACCGATAAATCCGTGAAAGAGATTGACCAACACCTCGAGCGAAAAGA
>PNAS01000024.1 GCA_003169695.1 Spartobacteria bacterium | reverse complement strand
ACATGTTGCATTGTCCGGCGTGAGCCTGGCACCAGGCGTACTCATGCGGAGTGACGTATTGCGCTTCGGCGAAGTACGTCGCGCCCACATTCAGCGTCGTGTTCAGGTCGCTGCCTTCCACAAGAATCCGGTGAGATGTGCCGTTGTGAACGTGGCCGCTGTGGTCGGCCGAATTAGATGGGTAGGCACCGGTAAAGGGATTTACCCAGGCGCGTGAACCTAAACCATCTTGACTCGCATTTAAACTGGCGTCGTAAGGATCAGAGCACCCCACGCATAGATGCGTGCCAGTATTGCAACCACTGGTGTTGCAACCAAAGCCGCAAGCGTCGTCTTCCAAAGCAAAGAACGCATGCTTCAGCCAGGATTGTCCCACTTGTTCAAAGCGATCGTCGTTGGTCGATCCGCCGCTCATCCGATAAAGATTTTGCGGAATGACCGGATGGTCGGTTTCTGGCAACTCAAACCAATCCACCTCGACGTTTCCGTTGTTGCAAGAGGTCGTTCCCACCCCCAAACCGACTTGAGTTCCGCTACTTCCAAACTGCTCCAAGTCGGGCAGATCTCCCACGATGATATCGGGACCCGGCACAGCATCCGGAGAGTTTGGAGCGCGGCCGCTTCGCGGGGGCAATATCGCGGATTGGGCCGCGCCGTTGACTACCGTCGTGATTTCGATCGGATACATGGTCGTGGCGATCGAAATTCCCCCAACGAGCGAACCAGCATCCGCAGGTCGCCCAAGCTTGGTCGCAAACTCTGCTGAAATCAGAAGCCTTCCGCCCTTGATGCTGAGCGAATGCGCCGCGGCATCATAATTATAGAGATTTCCTTCAATGTAGAAAAAGACAAATCCTGTTTTCCCGTCGCGCACTACCAGGTCAGACGGCTCACTCGAAGGGATTTTTTCGATGACGAGTTGGGTTGAGGACGCATTCAACGGTTCAGGAAGAATCACCGACTTTCCCCAGATCAACTCCATCGAGCCCAGCTCCGGACCGCGCAAGACATTGTTAAAGACAAGGATCGTGAAAAAAGAATTCGGGCCCACTTCGAAACGAAAGGTGTCCAGTTTCGATTCTTGCTTCCCGGAGCCGATCCCTCTAAGTCGATTCAAATCGAGATCCATCGCGACATTTCCACTCGCCACGATCATTTTTTCCAAAGTTCCGGTCTGTCCTCCCGGGCTTTTCCCGGGCAATTGTGGTGCAGAATTTCCAGAGCTATTGCTCAAAAGCAAAAGCAGCGGGAGCGTGAAATAACTCAACATTTTTCTCAACATTGTCCTAATCCTCCAATTTATCGCCCGTTTAGAAGGAGGTCATGAAATCCTTCACTCAAGACGTCGGTACGTTGCGTGGCTGCAGAGGAGGTTTTACATATGTTGCGCAGAAAAGTAGACTGTTTTTTCAATTTTTTTTTACGCTTCTCAATAACCCGTGGCTGAAATGGGGTTCTGCCGCGCTTTTTGTGTTCTAAAAACATGCACAGCCATCGCCTCGGTTCGGAAAATCTTCGTTTCGAGTAGGCTCTCGTATACTGCTGATTGTCGCTATGTGGAGGGCATTATCATTGCTCGCTGAAAATAGCGGCTTTGCGGGATCAGCAAGCAAACGCGCTACCCAACCTACTCCGACCAGATCGCGAACTCGCCACCACCCGGCGCTTCGAAATGAAAACGACGGCCCCCGGGGAAGTCGAAAATTTCGCGCGTAATTTTTCCGCCTAGGCGGGCGACTTCGGCGCAAATTTTTTCGAGATCGGATCGATAAAACACAATCAGCGGAGAGCCGGCCGCCACACTGCCCGTGTTTTCCGAGGCGAAGAAACCACCTGTCGTGCGACCGTCATCGAAGGCGCAATAGGCCGGGCCGTAATCCTGGAACGACCATCCGAAAAGCTGCGTGAAGAAATCCTTCGTGGCCGCGAGATCCTTGGAAGGCATCTCGACGTAGTCAATCGTATTAGGAAGCGATTCGTGCATGACGATTAATTCTGAAACGGCGTTTCGAGAACGTCGAGATAAAGTGAGATGGGATCGCGCCTCTTCTGTTCCGGCTGTGCCGCTAACTCGGCCGCTTTCATATAATCGGCGAAAGCTCCACTCGGCCCGGGCGACTGGGTGGCCTCGAACCAGTTCAGGTAATCACCTATCTCCCGCATCGTCGTGGCGATGCCCTTCCGCGATGCACTCAAACGTGCCAGTCGCTCCGCGATTCCGTTTATTTTTCCACGCGCGAGCAGCGTTGCAATTCTCGCATACTCGTAAATCATGGGCCGATAAATCGGATTTGCGCGGAGAGCGAGGGCACTCAAACCCCGGCTGGACTGGGCGAGAGCCAACTTTGAAGAGGCATTTCGAATGAATTTCGGGAACTCGCCCAATTGGTACCTCCTTTGCGGGCCAGCGTCGAAAATTTTTAGGCCCAAGACTTCATCCAGCTTCTGTTGCGTTTCTTCCGCACTGAGCAATTGGAAAGGCTGCCCGGTTGCAAGCCGCGCGATTCGCGAGTTCCACGCCTTCTCCGCGCTGTTCGCATTGATCAACTCCGGAAAATGCGCTCCGAGATCGGCCATCGGATCATTCGAGGCGGAGGGAAGATCCGCAATGAAGCGCGTCAGGCGACGCCGCCCCTCAGGCTCATGAAGGAGAAGCTCTACTAACGCGAATGAATACGCGCGGTAGAGCGAACGACCGGGCGCGTCGAGCAGATCAGGTCGCTGCCGCAAGAATTCCTCGAGCGGAGGAATTTTGCGCGCGGTCACCGGCGCTCCTAAAACGTCGATCAACCTTCCCCAGTCAAACTCTGATTGTTGCGGCGGAATTCCATCGAGCAGCCAATCGGGTGGCGGGACATAGGCTGTGCCCGCAGGCAGGTTGGTTTCGCCCCGATACATCATTTCGAGGAGGATGGCGCGAAGGATTACGCGTCGGACTTCCGGCTGGGTCGCATCCGAAGCGATTGTCAGATCGAGTTGAAGCTTCAGGCCGAAACCAGTCTGGGCAAAACTCAAAGCGGCTCGCGGCGTTTCTGGCAAGTTTGCCTGCGGATATTGCGCGTTGACCACGATCGGCGTGGTCCACTCGTCTCGCTGATCGATGAGCTGCAGAACGTCACGTTTCGTCGTCTCGGCGAGATCGCAAATCGCACCGCGCAAACGGACATCGGCGCCATAGACCAGGAATTGCCGCGAAGTGCTGACACTGCGCTCCGGCGGCGCGGGTGCGACTGCAGGCGCGCAAGCAAGGACGCATAGCACGGTGAGACGGGCGCGGGCGACAGGAGTCATGGGGCGAACGCCGGAAGAATCGCGGACGGACGCTTAAAACGCGAGCGGAAAAGAGCCGAAGAGTTTCTTTTTGTTTGACGTAATTAGATCGAGACTTTCTGCACTGTGAGGTGTCTAATCAGAAAGGACAAAATCATATGAAAGCGAACAAACTTCTCTCAATCGTGGCCGCTCTCGGCGCGATCATCGCGTCATCGGCCATCGCGCAAACCACCGGTGTCCGAACGCCCCCGATGGCCCGGACTTCTTCGAGCTCAACGATGAGGACCAGCGCCATTCGCTGGGGAAATTACAACTGGGGATATCACCGCCATCGTCTGTTTCATTCTCGTATCTTTTCTGACGTGGGCTTCGGTTACCCGTTTGGATATGGCTATCCGTACTATGGGTACTATCCCTACGGATACGGCTATTACGCGGGGTCGCGTGAAATGCTTTATCAAGCGGCCACAACGGATGGCTTGATCGTCGTCCAAGTTCAGCGGAGTCTCGCGCGTGCGGGTTACTATCGCGGCGCGATCGATGGCGTCGTCGGCAATGGGACCCGCAGTGCCATCCGTTCGTATGAACGCGCGCATGGCCTTCGGGTTGATGGCCAGATCGACCAGCGATTGCTCGCGAGGATGGGCCTCGCGTAAATCACGCGAAGGATATGTGGCGTTACGCGCCTGGCGGGAGGGCGGCCCTGGGTCGCGACTCGCCCGGCGCTGACTCTACTGCTTCGGGGTCAGGATCACCGTTTTCGGATGAAACTCGATCGCGCCCATTTTCGACACCGATTTCTTCTCGCGGTCCAAGGCCGTCCACAAGTCGGTGAAGAGGATATCGCCGAACTTCATTATCATCGGGTGAATCGGCATCCGTCCGATGCTTCCCCCGTTGTTTGAAGCAGTCAGCGTCCCATTTTGCAGTGTGACATTGTAGGAAATGGCATGGAAAACGGAAAAGCCCAGCAAGGATCGCTCTGCCGTAATTCGGCAAACGCCCTCATCGAAGTTGACGAGAGCGCGTTCGAATTGCAGCAATTTACTCAAGGCGGCCTGTTTGCTTCTCGTCACGTTGACGAGATAGGCGTTCACTTGCGTTTCGGTATATTGCAGTGGCAAGGTGCCGTGACTTGTAGTCGCATTTTCGAGATCGAGGTTGATCTGTTGCAACTCAACATCCTTCAGGCGCTCCGGAAGATCAATCGGGGGTAGGAGCATCTCAATGAGCACAGCCAGCGCGCACGCACCGAGGATGAGTTTGCTGATCTTGAAAAACATCAGCCGCAGCTTTAGGCGGCCGGGATCGAGCAACTGCTTAAGCCGACGTTGGGTTTGCTTTGGGTCTTCCCCTTTGGGCGCGACTTTTGCCAGGGCGGACCGATCAAGCCGCGCGCCGCAATCGTGGCAATAAATGCGCTCGGGCTCGTTTTGGCGCTGGCACTCCGGACAAACTAGCTTGATCATTTGGTCGACTGCTTTTTCGGTTTCGCGTCGGGCGCCTTCGCGGGCGTCGAAGCCGTTGCGCTGCCGCCGCTCTCCTTCGCCCCGGAAGATTTTTCACCGTTCGCAACCGGAGCCGCTGGCGCATCCTTTTTCGCGCCTTCCTTGTAAGAGTTACTGCGGTAATCCGTAATATAGAATCCTGACCCCTTGAAGATCAACCCGGCGCCGGTTCCGAGAAGCCGTTTAACTTTTCCGTGTCCCCATTTTTTCTGCCGGCAAAGTTCCTTCATACATTCGCGAAGCGGTTCATCGCTCATCGATTGGAAAGTCTCGAAGGTCTTCCCGCACTTCTCGCATGAGTATTCGTAAGTGGGCATGGAGTGCGTGCCGAAGGCGGCGAATGGTCGCAATTCTCCGCCAGAAAGAGCAGAATACAAGCCAGCACCCTCAACGGAAGTGATGCGTAATTGCGCCACTCCACGCCCCGCACGCAGCGTGGCCATCTTGACTTTCGACTCGATGACCGTTAGAAGCATCGTTCCCAATTTTCCTTTTATGTCTCACTTATTCTTCCGTTCGTTAGCACTATTTCTTACGGGCGCTTTGGCTCTTGTGCTGGCGGGTTGCGACGGAGACGACCCGGCTCTCGCCCAATCGCAATACATGGGCGGGGTCTACGGAAACAATCCGGTCTCATCATCCGCCCCGCAAGATTCTGTTTCCTATTGGGATGGCGACGGCGTTTCCGGGAAGCCTTCGATCAAGATCAAGTTGAGCGAACAGCGCGCCTATTTCTACAAAGGCGGCCAGGTCGTGGGCGTTTCGCAACTCTCCACCGGCCGCGAAGGGCTAACGACGCCGAGCGGTTCATTCTCCATCATCCAGAAGGACGTGACGCATGTCTCGACCAAATACGGCGATTATGTCGACTCCGGGAATAATGTCGTGGTGCCAAATGTCGACGTCGAGAAGGATCCCAAGCCCCCGGGCACGCATTTCAAAGGCGCGCCAATGCCCTATTTCATGCGCATTGTCGGCGGCGTCGGCATGCATGCGGGCTATCTGCCGGGGTATCCGGCTTCCCACGGCTGCATTCGGATGCCTGAGTTTATGGCAGAGAATTTCTTCAAGTCCGTTTCCACCGGCACGCCGGTGACGATCAGCCACTAGGCTATCGGGACACGCGGCTCTCGGCTTGCACTTCGCGTTTCCCGGAGAGATGATCGTGTCCCCGCCGTCGACCGCGCCATGATCATCATCACCCAACCGAACGCCACGGAAGAACAGATCGAGCGCGTCGTCGAGCGCGTGCGCGAGTTCGGTCTCGACGCTCAGATCAGTCGTGGCGCTTCCCGCGTCATCATTGGCGTCATTGGCGCGGAAGATCGCATTCGGGAGAAACCGCTCGCGGCTATGCCGGGGGTGGAAGCGATCATCCCCGTGGAAAAACCATATAAGCTCGCCTCCTACAAGTTTCGAGGCGCGGCCTTACCAGTGGCGGTGGGAGGAGTGAAGATTGGCGGCGGAGAGAACGTCGTTTTGATTTGCGGCCCGTGTTCCGTCGAAAGCCAGGAGCAGATCTCTTCGATCGCATGCACGGTAAAAAAATTGGGCGCGCACATTCTTCGCGGCGGCGCCTTCAAACCGCGCACTTCGCCCTACAGCTTTCAGGGCCTGCGGGAAGATGGCCTTCGTTTCCTTGCGAAAGCGCGCCGCGAAACCGGTTTGCCCGTCATCACCGAAATTATGGACGCTCGCGACCTGCCAATGGTGGAGAAGTACGCCGATTGCCTGCAAATCGGCACGCGCAACATGCAGAATTTTTCGCTCTTGAAGGAGGTCGGTCGCAGTCACCTCCCGGTCCTGCTCAAGCGCGGCTTTAGCGCGACGATCAACGAACTGATCATGAGCGCCGAATACATTTTGAGCGAAGGAAACATGAACGTGCTCCTGTGCGAACGGGGCATTCGCACCTTCGAAAGCGCCACGCGTTACACGTTGGATCTCAACGCCGTCCCCATTCTGAAATCGAAGACGCATCTGCCGGTGGTGGTGGATCCGACGCACGGAATTGGTCTGCGAGACTTCGTGCCGCAAATGGCGCTGGCGGCCGTCGCTGCCGGGGCTGACGCGGTCATGATCGAGGTGCACGACTCTCCGCAGTTCGCCAAGAGCGACGGCGAACAAGCGATCGTCCCGGACGTTTTCGCGGATCTTGTTCCGCGGCTGCGTGCCGTCGCCGAGGCCGTCGGGCGGAGAATGTAACAGACGCGTTCTGGCGCCATTGAAGTTCGCCTCGATCCGGCGAAACATTGCCGGTGGAAGATTCTTCGAGCAATCCTCTCCCTGCCCTAGTGGCCGGAGCTGAGCCGATCTCGCAAAAATTGCGCGATGTCGGAAAAGGCGCGCGTCCCGTCGCGTTCTCGCACGTGACCGAACCGGCGCAGGCGTTTCTGGTCGCGGCGATCGCCGGAGAAGTTCGCAAAACGTTGTGGGTCTTATGTCCGAATGTCCGGTCGCAGGAACTGCTTTACGAGAGTCTGCTCAACTGGCTGCCCGACGCGCTTTTCTTGCCGGAGGCGGAGTTCGCCGCTGTCGAAAACATTCTGCCTGATCCGGAAATCGCGGCGGAACGGCTCGCGCTTCTGAACCGAATTCAGCGCGAAAAAGGCACTCCCGTAATCATTGCCACCCGCGCGGCGCTTGGCCAGGCAGCGCCTGATCCGGCGGCGTTAAATTCAGCGGTTCTGGCGCTTCGTCGCGGCAAACGCGAGCCCATGGAGCACACGATCGAAGCACTCGTTGCTGCCGGTTACGAGCGCGTCGCGCAAGTCACCACGCGTGGCCAGTTCGCCGTGCGCGGCGGGATTCTCGATCTGTTTTCGTGGCAAGCTCAGCGGCCGATTCGCGCGGAGTTTCTCGCGGATGACATTGAATCGTTGCGTGAATTCGACGTCGACACGCAGACTTCGGTACGGAATTTGCAGAAGGCCGAAATTCTGCTCGGCGCCGTCGACGATCAAACCGGAACCGTCCGGGATTACATCGCGCTCGATCACGTTCGCATCGGGATCGAGCCTGATGAAACGGGTGATGCCGACATCTTGATTGGGGAAGGCTGGCTGGGGGGCGACGAGCCGGAGGATTTTCGCGGCGCGTTCGAGGACTGCGAGATCGGAAATTTCGCCGTGGGAGATTTCATGCTGGCGGAGGCAAAACGTGCGCAGTTCTCCGCGCGGTTGAAAGAGTGGCGCGCGAGCGGACAGCGCATCGTCATTTACTTCCAGACTGAAGGCGAGATCGAACGGTTCCGCGAGATCATGGACGATCTGGAAGGCATCGAACTCGTCGAGGGCACGCTCCCGCGCGGCTTCGCCTTTCCCGACGGGAACCTGGTGGCGCTTTCCGCGTCGGAACTCTTCGGCCGTTACACGGCGCACGGGCGGCGGCGGTTACAACGCGCGGAAAAGCTCAGCCGCAACCGCGCCCAAATCGACTTCAGCGAGCTCAACGAAGGCGATCTCGTCGTGCACCTCGAACACGGCGTCGGGCGGTTTCTGCAACTCACGCGCGTTCCCACGCAAAGCGGCGGAACGCAGGAAGTGCTCGCGCTGGAGTTCGCAAATGAATCGAAACTCTATCTCCCGCTCGAGCAGGCCTATCTCGTTTCGCGCTATGTCGGCGTCGGAAAAAAATCGCCGCCACTCAGTTCGCTCGCGGATGTGAAATGGGCACGGGCGAAGAAAAATGCCGTCGCTTCCATCTTCGACTACGCCGGAAAAATGCTGGCCGTGCAGGCCGAGCGCGAAACTCAGCTTGGCCACGCCTTCGGCCCCGACACAAAGTGGCAAAGCGAGTTCGAACATTCGTTTCCCTTCCGCGAAACGCCGGATCAGCTCGCCGCGATCGCTGCGACCAAACGCGACATGGAGCAACCGCGTTCGATGGATCGGTTGATCTGCGGCGACGTCGGTTTCGGAAAAACGGAGGTGGCGATTCGCGCCGCCTTCAAATCGGTCATGGAAGGCAAACAAGTGGTTATCCTCGCGCCGACCACCGTCCTCGCGCAGCAACATTTCGAAACCTTCCGGCAGCGAATGCTCGATTACCCGGTCCGCATCGAAATGCTCAGCCGTTTCCGGTCACATGCCGAACAGCGCAAAGTCTTGCAGCTTCTGCGCGAAGGCGGCGTCGACATCGTCATCGGCACCCATCGGCTCATTTCCGGCGACGTCATTTTCAAGGACCTCGGTCTTGTCGTAATCGACGAAGAGCAGCGCTTCGGCGTCCTGCACAAAGAAAAGTTTAAAGAACTCTTCCAGCTCGTGGATGTCCTCACCCTCTCGGCGACGCCCATCCCGCGCACGCTCTATCTTTCCCTCGTAGGCGTGAAAGACATGTCCACGATCGAGACGCCGCCGCTAAATCGTCTTCCAGTCGAGACCGTCGTTTGCGGCTACGATGAGCGAATCATTCGCGATGCGATCAGTCGCGAACTTGAGCGGCAGGGTCAGGTTTACTTCTTGCACAACCGGGTGCAATCGATCGAGAAGATGCGCGATCGGATCGTCGAGCTTTGTCCGCAGGCGCGTGTCGAATCTGGCCATGGGCAGATGGACGCGGACGACCTGGAATCCGTCATGGCGCGCTTCGTTGCCGGCAAAATCGACGTGCTCGTCTGCACGACGATTATCGAGAGCGGCCTGGATATTCCGAACGCGAATACCATCGTCATCGACCGCGCAGACCGGTTCGGACTCGCCGATCTCTATCAATTGCGCGGCCGCGTGGGCCGGGCCGAGCACAAGGCGTACGCCTACCTGCTCCTTCCGCGCGAGCTGATGACGGTCGGGGCCGCGCGCAAACGCATCAACGCCATCAAACAATACAGCTCGTTAGGCGCGGGCTTCCGTATCGCGATGCGCGATCTGGAAATTCGCGGCGCCGGGAGCATTCTCGGCACTGCGCAGAGCGGCCACATCCTCGCGGTAGGGTTTGATCTCTATTGCCAGCTCCTCAAGCAGGCGGTCGCGCAATTAAAGGGGGAAAAATCGAGGGCCCGTCTGGAAGTGGAGGTGCGGCTTGATTTTGTCGCGACGAATGAGCCCGAGTTCGCGCAGCTGGGGCCCGAGGCGCGCGTGCCGGCATTTATTCCAACAAATTATGTTGCCGACCCCGCGCTTCGCATTCAGGCCTACCGGCATCTCGCGGAAATCACGACCCGCGAACAGTGGGACCGCCTGCGCAAAGATTGGCGCGACCGGTTCGGCAAGTTTTCGCGGGGGGTTGACAATTTACTCGTCCTGACCGAAATCAAGCTCGCTGCGGCCAAGGCCGGCGTCACTCGAGTCGAGGTGCGCGAAGGAAAATTAATGCTCACCCGGCGCGGCGATTTTATGCTTGTGGGGGGCAAATTCCCTCGCATTAGTACTGATAGAATCGACCGCCAACTCGTCGAAGTTTTGGAACTAATCAAAAAAATATAAAACCATGATCCGCCCGTTATTTATCGCTGCACTGGCAGTGTTTGCCCTTCTGCTTTCGCCGCTCTGCCACGGTGCACTGGCCGCGGACAGCCAGGTCATTGACGGCATCGCGGCAATCGTAAACGGCGATATCATCACCTACTCGCAAGTGCGCGGGCTTGTGGGACCGCGCGAAAGATTATTGCACTCGCAATTCAAGGGAGAGGAGCTGGTAAAACAGATCAAGGCCGCCCGGGAGGCCGCGCTCAAGGACTTGATCGATCGGCAGCTGATTGTGCAGTCCTTTACAAAAGAAAAGTTCGAACTTCCGGAGTACTTCGTCGACCAGCGAGTCAACGATATCATCCGGGAAAGTTTTGGTGGCGATCGTCAGACGTTCATCAAGACGCTGCAGGCGCAGAGTTATTCGCTGACCGAATTCAAAAAACAGGAGAAGGAAAGAATCATCGTCCAGGCGATGCGCAGCAAGAACGTGAAACTGGCTACGGTTATTCCGCCCGCGAGAATCACCGAGTACTACGCGAAACACCGGGCGGAATTTACCGCCAAGGAGCAGGTCAAGCTCCGCATGATCATGATCCCAACCCACGCGGCCGAAGGAAATGCAGCGGCGCAGAAAGCGATCGCGGAGGAAATTCTCGGCAAGCTGGCTGATGGCGCGCCGTTCGATCGCATGGCCCAAATTTACTCGGAAGACAGCACGCGCGATCTCGGCGGCGATTGGGGATGGATCGAGCGCAAGACACTGGCGGCGCCTCTCGAAAAAGTTGCTTTCAATCTCCCGGCGGGAAGAGTCAGCCACGTCATCGAACTGGGACCGAACTATTACATCCTCAAGGTCGACGAAAAGCGCGGCGGCGATACGCCGTCGTTCGCCAAGCTCCGGCCCGAGATCGAAAAGAAGCTGATGCAGGAAGAATCGCAACGGCAGCAAGATCTCTGGATCGCGGGCCTGCGCCAGAAGGCTTACATCCGCACGTTCTAAAAAGTAGCGCAAGCTTCCGGCTTGCGAATGTTTGGAACGCAAGCTGGAAGCCTGCGCTACTTTGAAACGCATTGGCATTACACTCGGCGATTCCGCCGGCATTGGTCCCGAGATCGTGCAGGCCGCGCTTGCTTCAGGCCGATTGCCTAGGACCGCGGAATATTCAGTTATCGGGAGCCCAGTTGCTTGCTCGTTAGGCCAATCGACGCAGGAGACGGCTCATGCTGCACTCGACGCCTTGGAAGAAAGCGCCGCTCTCGCGCTCCGCGGCGAAATTCAGGCCGTAGTGACGGGGCCGATCCATAAAGCGCGAATGTACGAGATCGGTTTCCGGTTTCCGGGGCAGACCGAGTTTTTTGCCGACCGTTGCAGCGTGAAGAATTTCGCGATGTTGCTCACGGGTGGAAAGCTTACTGTGGCGCTGGTCACGACCCACCTGCCGCTCCGTGAAGTCGCTACCGCACTGAATCAGGGCGAGATAGTGCGGGTCGGCTTGTTGCTCGAAGATTTTCTCCATCGCCGGCGAATCTTAAAGCCACGGATCGCTGTCGCAGGTCTAAATCCGCATGCCGGCGAATCTGGCGCGCTCGGCCGCGAAGAAATCGAAATGATCGCGCCCGCAGTCGCGGAACTGCAAGGGGCTTTCGGAGAGCGGGCCACGGTCGCCGGGCCCTTTTCGCCCGACACTATCTTCAATCGCGCAGCAACGGGCGATTGGGATGGAGTGCTCTGCATGTATCACGATCAAGGTCTGATTCCATTGAAGCTGCATGCCTTCCATGAAGGCGTGAATGTGACACTGGGTCTCCCGTTTGCGCGGACCAGCCCGGATCACGGGACCGCCTTCGAGATTGCCGGCAAGGGCGTTGCCCGCGCCGACAGCATGATCGCCGCGATCAACCTCGCGGTTGAACTCGCGCCACACACTTTAGCGACGTCCGCGTGAAAAGCGCCCAAACGTCCCATCTCGCGCTGCTGTTCATGGTCGCCATCGTTTTCTGCTGGTCAGGCTGGTGGCCGCACGATCGTTTTACATGGTGGCTGGAGATCGCGCCGGGCCTCGCCGGCATCATCATCCTGCTCGCGACTTATCGCCGGTTCCAATTTACGACCTTGTGTTACGCGCTGATCGCTCTCCACATCTGCGTCCTTTGCGTAGGCGGGCACTACACCTACGCGCGCGTCCCAGCTTTCGATTGGCTTCGCCCAATTTTCGACTGGCATCGCAATCATTACGACCGGCTCGGCCATTTCATGCAGGGATTCTTGCCGGCGATGATCGCGCGCGAGATGTTCATTCGCCTCAACGTCGTGAATCCGAATAAATTGATTCCGTTTTTGATCGTCTCCGTCTGTCTGGCGATTAGCGCATTCTACGAATTGGTCGAATGGTGGATGGCGATCATTAGCGGAAGCGCCGCAAACGATTTTGGCGGTAGCCAGGGTGATGTTTGGGACACGCAGGCAGATATGGCATGGGCGCTGATTGGGGCCATTTGCGCGCTCCTGTTCCTTTCCTATTTTCACGATCGCGCGCTGCGGAAAATCCATTATGCGGAAGGAGACCGCTGAGTGAAAAAGTACATCACCGTCTTCAATCTCGGGCTCCAGAACACGTTCGTTTACCGCTGGAATTATTTTCTGCGCGCCATCTTCGGATTGATTCCACTCGCGGGCACTGTCTTCCTCTGGCGCGCGATTTTTCGCGAACCCGGTGGCGGCATGCACGGCTACACCTACGGTTCGATGATTTATTATTATTTGCTTACGATCGTCGTCTCCAACCTCGTCACACCGACGGAGGACGAATGGCAGATCGCGGCCGACATCCGCGAAGGCCAGATCAATTCCTTTCTGACCAAGCCGGTTAGCTACCTCGCCTACCGCTTCAGCATTTTCCTGAGCGGCCGCCTGGTTTTCACCGCGGTCACGATCCCGCCCATCATCGTGATTCTCTTTTATTTCCGCGATTACCTCGCCTTCCCCTCAAACGTGATGACCTACGTTTGCGCTTTCCTTTCGCTCATAATGGCAGCGTTGATGCAGTTCTTCATTACTTACAGCCTGGCGATGATGGCGTTCTGGATTCTCGAGATTACGACGATCGTCTTCATTGTTTACTCGTTCGAATATTTCCTCGGAGGCCAGATGTTCCCCGTGGACATCATGCCGGCTGGCATACAAGCGGTCATGAAATGGTTGCCATTTTATTACGAACTTTTTTGCCCAATCGCGATCTTCATGGAACGCCTGCGCGGAGCGGAAATGGCGCAGGCCCTCGCGATTCAAACAGGCTGGCTCTCGATAACCTGGGCAGCCGCACACTTCATGTGGAAGCGCGGCCTGGGACATTACCAGGCCGTCGGCGGATAAGAGAGCGCCGTTGCGATCGTGGCGTTTCTGTCAAAACGCGGGAGAGCCGTTTGGCTTGTAAAGTTTAGTTTGCCGAATCGTCGTAAGAATACGTCGCCCGCACCTCTCGTATGGTTTCGATTGCTACCTTACCGAGACGCCGCTCGTCTGCCAATTCGCCTCTTCTTTCTCGGCTGCGGCCACGACACCGCTTCCAAAGCGTCGCTTAATTTCCTCTATCGTGGCGTCGTTGTAGCCTTTTTTTTGCGTGGCCCATGAGTTTTTGAAAGCGATCCGGGTATTCCACTTCCCCTCACTCGTAGCGTAACGCGTCGATCGGGTCGAGCTGTGACGCTTCGCGCGCGGGATAGAAGCCGAAGAAAATGCCAACGGCGGCGCTAACGAGAAATGCGATCAGCATCCAGAGAGGAGAGATGACGGTGGGCCAGTTTTTGATCATCGAGATGACTTTCGAGGCAACGATGCCGGCGGCAATGCCAATGACCCCGCCCATTGCGCTCAAGACAACGGCTTCGATGAGGAATTGAGTGAGGATGTCGCGGCCATGCGCGCCGACCGCCAGACGAACCCCGATCTCGCGGGTCCGCTCAGTGACGCTGACGAGCATGATGTTCATGATGCCGATGCCACCGACAACGAGGGAGACGCAAGCGACGGCAAAGAGGAGACCGGTCATGACGTCGGCGGTGGCGTTGGCCGTGTCGGCGACTTCTTGTTGGTTGCGCACGGTGAAATCGTCATCGCGACCAGAGCGGATATTGTGGCGCTGGCGAAGGAGGGAAACGATCTGCTGCTGAGAGGACTCGATTTGATCCGCGGAAACGATCTGCACGTTGATGTTGCGCAAGGTGGTGCCGCCGGCGACGCGTTTCATCGCGCTGGTGTAGGGCATGATGACAACGTCGTCCTGGTCGGTGCCCTGCAGGCTGAATCCTTTCTGGGTGAGCACGCCGGTGACGACGAACGGGACGCCTTTGATGCGAAGAACCTGGCCGACGGGATCTTCGTCCCCGTAGATATTGTATGAGGCAGTGTGGCCGATTACGCAGACTTTGTTTGCGCTGCGGACGTCCTGCGATGAATAAGCCGCACCATCGGCGAGCAGCCATTGCCGGATGTCGAAGTATTCCGCCGATTCACCGAGAATACGTGTATACCAATTCTGATTTCCCGCCGCGACCTGCGCATTCGAGGAAACTTCTTCGCTTACCGCGACCACGCCGGGGACTTCGCGGCGGATCGCCTCGGCATCTTCGATCTTCAGAGTGCCGGCGCCCCCGAACCCGGTGCGAATGCCGCTCGATGTGACACTGCCGGAAAAAACCTGGAGAATGTTTTGACCGAGGCTCGCGATTTGCGCCTGGACCTGCGCTTTCGCGCCGTTGCCGATGCTAACCATCGCGATGACGGCGCCGACGCCGATGATGATGCCAAGCGCGGTGAGAACGGAGCGGAGTTTATTCTTGCGCAATGCGCGTCCGGCAACCTTGAAACTGGAACTGAGTCTCACGGTTGAATTTCGTCGGCTTCCGATTCGGCGCCACCGAGCTTTGCTATCTCATCGGTAGCGACAAAGCGTTGCTTGACGGCCCGGTCGGTCTTCACGGCGCCATCGCGCATCATGACGTTGCGGCGCGCGTACGAAGCAATGTCCGGTTCATGCGTCACCATAATGACGGTGATGCCGTGATTGTTGAGCTGTTGAAAAATTCCCATGATTTCGACGCTGGTGCGGCTGTCGAGATTTCCCGTCGGCTCATCAGCGAGCAACACTTCCGGGTCGTTGATCAAGGCCCGCGCGATCGCGACGCGCTGTTGCTGCCCGCCGGAAAGCTGGCTCGGATGGTGATCCTCACGTCCAGTCAGCCCGACAGAATTGAGAACCTCATCGGCCTTCTCGCGCAGCTCCGCATTCGTTAATCGGCGTGTGCCGTAAAGTAGCGGTAATTCGACGTTCTCGCGCGCGGAAGTGCGCGGGAGGAGATTGAAGCTTTGAAAAACGAAGCCGAGTTTTGTGTTGCGATAATCGGCGAGCTGATCGCGCTCGAGATGGGAAACGTCCTGACCGTCGAGCAAATAACGGCCATGCGTCGGGCGGTCGAGGCAGCCGACTATGTTCATCAGAGTCGATTTCCCTGAGCCGCTCGAACCCATAAGCGCGACGAATTCACCGGTCTGAATCTTCAGCGACACACCGCACACGGCATGCACTTCCATTTCGCCACTGCGATAAATTTTGTGCACGTCATCGAGTTCAACGACGACGCCATTGCCTTGGTTGCCTTCCGCCACGTGCGCTTCGCCCCCTCTAGTTTAGAACCGGCGCCCACCACCGAACGGATTCGTCGACGCCGGATTCGGGGCCGTTCCACCGCCGATGGCACCAACGACGACTCGGTCGCCTTCATGCAAACCTTCGGTTACCTCCGTTGAAATGTTGTCGCTGATTCCGGTCTTAATCTGTACTGCTTTCGGTTGGCGCTCGCCGGGGGGGAGCACATATACCGTTCGCTCGATCCGGCGTTCGCGCGCAGCCGCCTCGCGCGGACGCGGGCCGGACCCAGGAGAGCGACTCGCGACGGGCGACGCCTTCGCTTCGGGCACCGTACCTTCCGGCGGGCGGTAGCGCAGCGCGGAGTTGCCAACTTCTAACGCATCGTCGCGATGCGCGATGATAATGGAAACATTCGCGGTCATGCCCGGTTTCAATTTCAAATCGGCATTGCCCACGCCGATGACGGTGTCGTACGTGACCACGTTTTGCACCGTGATCGGCGCGTTGCGCACCTGCACGACTTTCCCATGAAACGTGCGCGTCGGATACGCGTCCACCGTGAAATCGACCGTCTGATCGTCTGTCACCACGCCGACGTCCGCTTCGGCCACGTTCGAGTCGATCTGCATTTTCGCCAGATCATTCGCGATCGTGAAAATCACCGGCGCTTGCAAACTGGCGGCGACTGTCTGTCCAACATCGACGCTGCGCGAAATCACTTCGCCATCCACCGGCGAGGTGATCGTGCAATGGTTGAGATCGGCCCTCACTTTGTCGAGCGCGCCCTGTTTGATTTTCACGTTGGCTTCCGCTTGATGGAGATTAGCGATTGCTTGATCGACATCGGCCTGCGCGGAATTTTTGTTGGCGAAGAGCTGTTGCGTGCGCGTCGCGCTGACCTTTGCGAGTTCGAGCCCCGCCTGCGCGCTGGCCAGATCGCCCTCGGCCTGGGTGACCGCCGCCTGAAACAAAACAGGATCGATCTGCGCGACGACATCACCGGCTTTCACCTTGGAATTAAAATCAACAAAGAGCTTTTGGATGTTCCCCGAAACCTGACTACCCACTTGCACGTTAACGACCGGATTAAGCGTGCCCGTAGCCGTGACCGCTTGCGTAATCGGGCCACGCGTGACGGCGACGGTCTGGAAACTCTGCCCGGAGCCGCTCCGGCATTTACCAAGCAGCAGCCCGGCGAGAATCACCACCACGATGCCAATGATGAGCGGGAGAGGGCGTTTAGACATTTTATCCTGCATCAGGATGGCTGGTGTTGAGGCTAATACAACCGCACCAGCGCGTCGAAGTTGCGCTGAGAGGCGCTTGTCATGGGACCAGCCCCACAGGGGAGTTGACTAATAGTGCGCTTCGCCAGAGAGCATCCAAGCATGCGCCGCTATTTTGAAATTTGGGGGATCATGCTGCGCAACTCGCTTATTCGCGAGCTGAGTTTCAAAGCGAATTTCATCCTCTGGATGATCGTGGAAGTGCTCTGGTTCTGCGGACAGATCGTTTTCTTCGGCATCATCTTCGGGCAGGTAAACCAAATCGGCGACTGGTCGAAATGGGAAGTCGTCCTGCTGCTCGGCACGCATCAAATGATCGCGCAATTATTCCAAGCCTTCTTTTTCGTGAACGTTTCGAATATCCCAGAGCTGGTCCGCACGGGCAAGCTGGACTCGTTGCTGGTTTTGCCGATCGACAGTCAATTTGCCGTCTCCACCAAACAGTTCGGTCTCGACAGCGTACTCAATGCTCTTCTCGGCGGCGTGGTCGTAATCGTCGCGCTTTCGCAACTTCACGTCGCGCCGGGTGTCGGCACGATTTTGCTTTACCTGATCGCGCTCGGCTTCGGCGTCGCGGTGCATTATTCGATCATGCTCACTCTGGCCGCGGTCAGCTTTTGGATCGTGCGCGCGCAGGGCCTGGTCTACGGCTACTTTAATTTCCTCCAGATCGCGCGCTATCCGGATGTCATTTTCCCGCGAGTGTTCCTTTTTGTTTTTGGCTGGATCATCCCAGTGGTGATCGTAGCTAATATTCCGGCGCGCCTGCTCATTAAACCGCTCGGACAGCCGGGATGGCTGATGTTTCACCTGGTCCTCGCCGGATCGATTGCGTTTTGCCTCTCGCGCATCTTCTGGCGTTTTGCACTCCGCCATTACTCCAGCGCAAGCTCGTAGAAATAAGCCCGCGATTGCTCGTTTTTCGCGGGTAAATCTCCCCTTGCGCCACCGGGCAAATGCCCTTAATTAAGCCTCCGCTCGCGCCCGGCTAACCAAGGGTGACACCGAAATTATGGCCAGCTCCCCGAAAAAAAAGGTTTCAAAAAAGCCTGCCAAGCCAAAAGCGCAGAAGAAAAAAACCACGCATTCCAAAGCGACGAAGGCACGGGCGAAGAGCGTCAAGCCGCCTAAAAAAGCTGCCCGCGCGGCCAAGAAGCAAGCGCTGAAAAAGGCCACAAGCGCTGTCAAGAAGGCTCCAGCTGCCGCCAGGAAAGCGTCGGTGCGGGCCGAGAAACCTTCCAAAGCAAACGGGGCGCGCAATAACAATACACGCGGTGGGACAGCGCCGATTTTACCCGGCAAGAACCACAAGGAAAGAAGGCTCGATCCGTTCACCCGTTCCCAGAAAGAGAAGTTGCTCCAGTTGCGCGATGCGATGGTCGACTCGATGGCTGGAGTCGCGAAAGACAATCTCCGCTCCCGCGCGGAGGGAAGCGAGGCTTCCGCCTTTGGGATGCACCAGGCCGATGCCGGAAGCGATGCCTATGATCGCGACTTCGCGCTCAGCCTTCTTTCCCAGGAACAGGACGCGCTTTACGAAATCGACCAAGCGCTGAAACGCATCGAGCTCGGGACGTACGGAACCTGCGAAATGTC
>PNAS01000070.1 GCA_003169695.1 Spartobacteria bacterium | reverse complement strand
TCGCGAGATCAAATCGGTCACGCCATCCATCGCCGTCTGCAAAACATCGCGCACCAAGTCAGCAATTTGTGGATTCCGAGACGCTTCAGCATAAAGATCGACAACGAACGCCGATTGCACCTTCGGCGAATTTTCGCAGCAATGGGCCGTGAACAAAATCTCGAGTGACTCCAGCAGCGTCGGCGCCTGGCGGGCCCGCTCCAGCACGGCTTGAATTTCCTTTTTGTGCCGGTCGGCCATGGCCGCGATCACCGCCTCCTTGTTTTCGAAATAGCGATAGATTAACCCAACACTGATGCCGGCTTCGGCGCTGATGTCGTGCATGCTGGTCTGATGAAAACCGCGCTTGGCGAAGCAGACCATCGCGGCGCCAAGGATTTGCTCGCGGCGATCAAGGGCGGGCTCTAAAGAACTGGAAGACATGGGAGTGCACTAATGAATGAACGTTCATTCATTGTCAAATCATGACATGAGTTTTTTTTGGTGAGCTGCAACCTCCCGTCGCGAGGGATGGAAATACGCGCCACTCGTCCGAAGGTCGCGAGCCCTCTTGACGCCGTTGCGCGGCAGTGGCCTGCTCAAGCGGTGAGCGATCAAGTAAAGCAAAAGAGCGATTGGGATCTGAAATCCCTGCGGAATTTCTCCCCGCGCTCCCGCTATCTCGTCGGCGTGTCCGGCGGCCGTGATTCGGTCGCGCTCTTGCATCGGCTGATCGATCTTGGTTACCGGCGGCTTGTTGTTTGCCATCTCGATCATCAATTGCGCGGACGCGCGAGCAAAGCCGACGCGAAATTCGTCGAACGTTTGGCCGCAACGCTCAATTGTGAATTCGAGATCGAGCGAACAGATGTAGCCGAGCTTGCCCGCAAGGCGAAGCAATCAATCGAAACGGTGGGGCGAACGGCGCGCTACGAATTTTTTGCGCGCGTCGCGCGGCGGCGGCGATGCCACACAATTTTCCTGGGACATCACGCGGATGATCTCGTTGAGACCTTTCTGATGAACATGCTTCGCGGCGCTGGTCCGACTGGATTCGTCGGAATGCGGGAGGTTGTTTCGCGGCGGGTCTTTGGGATTGAACTCAAGATTGTTCGTCCGCTCCTCGGTGTATGGCCCGAAGAGATCGACGCATTTATAAAAGGGCACCGAATCGAATTTCGCGAAGATGCGACAAACGAAAGTCTCGGGCCGGTTCGTAATCGCATGCGACGGCGGGTGATCCCGTACATCGAGAGGCAACTCGGCCGCAGAGTGCGTGCCACCATTTGGCGTGCTGCGATTATTGCCGCGGATGAAGCGGAGTGGATCGAGGGATTGGTCGATCCAAAACAGTCCGAATCCGAGCAATTGGACACGCACAGACTCCGCGCACAACCGCGAGCCTTGCAACGCCGAACCATTCATAAATGGCTGCAATCCCGCGGAGTTGGTAATCTCGAGTTTGATTTAATCGAGCGGGTCCGCGCCTTGGTGGATCCTGAAACGACGATCGCGAAGACAAATCTTCCCCGCGATCGCTACGTGCGACGGCGGGCGAAAAAAATTTTCATCGAATGAAGGTCGCCGGACGTCCGGCATCCAAGGTGGATCGTGCGCTCCGCGCGCGATGCCAAGAATGATGCGCCTCTGGCGCCACTATTAACATCGCGCGACGGAGGGCCGAAGCACTTCTCGGATGGTAGGCGTTTCTGTGAAACATCGTCAGCTGTGTCATCCCGAGCCGCGCAGACGGCGAGGGACCTCTCAATTGCAAGTTGCGTTACACTTCGTCGAGGAAGGTCGCCATTCGCAGTTGAGAGGTCCTTCGCTTACGCTCAGGATGACAGCTTATGTCTTCCACTGTTCGCGTCCGCTTTGCCCCATCGCCTACCGGCTATCTCCACATCGGCGGCGCACGCACGGCGTTGTTCAACTGGCTCTACGCAAAACACACGGGTGGCACGTTGGTTCTGCGGATCGAAGATACCGATCGGGCGCGCAACACCGAAGAAGCCGCGCGGGCCATTTACGACGGGCTGCGCTGGCTTGGACTCGATTGGGATGAGGGACCGCAAGCCGGTGGGAATTTCGGCCCGTACTTTCAAAGCGAGCGGGAAGCCGTCTATCAAAGTTATCTGGACAAACTCCGTGCCGCCGACCGCGTCTACGAAGACGCGGGTTCCGTCCGCTTTCTCTTCGCGCGCGAAAAAATCGTCGTCGATGACATCATCTGTGGCCGCATCGAATTCGACATGACCAGCGCTGAGACGAATCCGGACATGACCGTCCGCCGGCCCGATGGCTCATGGATTTTCCATTTCGTCAACGTGGTCGACGACGTCGAGATGAAGATCTCGCACGTCATTCGCGGGGAGGATCATCTTTCGAATACACCCAAGCATGTGCAGCTCTACCGGGCGTTCGGTGCAAGGCCGCCGCGCTTCGCGCACATCCCGCTCATCCTAAACAAAGATGGTTCCAAGATGAGTAAGCGTGACCAGGGCGCGAGCCTTAACACGTACATGGAAGGCGGCTATCTTCCCGAAGCGGTGCGCAATTATCTCTGCCTTCTCGGCTGGTCCCCGAAGGACAACCGCGAAAAACTCGAGATCGACGAAGTAGTGCGCCTGTTCGACCTGGAGAAGATTCACCGCAAGAACGGGTCATTCGATCTCGACAAATGCACCTGGCTCAACGGCGAATACGTGCGCGAGTTAAGCGACGATCGTTTCCACAATCTTGCGCGGCAGGCTCTGCAAAAAGCCGGCATCGATTTCTCCAAGTTCCCGCCTGATTACGTCCACGCCGCGCTAGAGACCTGCAAAGGAAAGTTCAAAATCTTTAGCGAACTGCCGGGTTATTGCGGTTTCTATTTCAGAGACGATTTCGAATACAATCCTGACGGCGTCGCGAAACATTTCGTCCCTGAGAACAAGCCGCGCCTTCTCGCCGTTCGTGAAGCCTTCGCCGCGCTGGATAGCTTCGACGCGGCAGATTTGGAGACCGCGTTGAAAGCGACCGCCGCGCAACTCAACGTTAAAGTCGGTGCATTAGTCCATCCTATGCGCCTTGCGGTCACCGGCAGCAACGCCGGACCCAGTCTCTATCACCTGCTGGAAATCCTGGGTAAGGAGAAAGTCTTCGCACGCATCGATCGTGCGTCCGCTAAGATTTCTTAGCCTCTTTCGCCCACGTATCCTTCAAGGTGATCGTCCGGTTGAAGACCAGCTTGCCAGGCTGTGAGTCGGGATCGATCGCGAAGTAGGCAAGGCGCTCGAACTGATAGCGCACGCCGGGATCTGCGTTCTTCAACGATGGTTCGCATTTGGCGGTCACAACGTCGAGTGAGTTTGGATTCAAGAAAGACTTGAAGTCGCCATCGGCGTCGGGCTCCGGAACAGTGAAGAGCCGATCGTAAAGGCGCGCCTCGGCATCGATGGCGTGCGCGGCGCTCACCCAATGAATCGTGCCTTTGACTTTGCGATTGGACGTTGGTCCCCCTGATTTGCTCTCGAGATCAGCCGTGCAACGCAGCTCGATCACATTGCCGGCTTCATCCTTCACGACCTCGTCGCACCTAATAATGTAGGCGTATTTGAGACGGACTTCACCGCCGGGTCTGAGACGAAAATATTTCGGCGGCGGCGTTTCCATGAAATCCGCGCTCTCGATGAATAACTCGTGGCTGAATGGAATTTTACGCGAGCCGGCACTGGGGTTCTCCGGATTGTTCACCGCATCGAGTTCTTCGACCTGACCGTCAGGATAATTTGTGATCACGACTTTGATCGGTCGAAGCACGGCAAGTCGCCGGGGTGCGGTGCGGTTGAACTCCTCGCGCACGGTGTGCTCGAGGACGGCGACGTCCGTCATACTCGGGTATTTCGTTATGCCGATGTTGTAGGCAAAGGCCCGCAGCGCGCTGGCCGTCATCCCCCGGCGCCGGAGACCGGAAATAGTCGGCATGCGCGGATCGTCCCAGCCGTTCACGAGACCATCGTTCACGAGCTGCATGAGCTTGCGCTTGCTCATGACGGTGTAGGTGAGGTTCAGTCGCGCGAACTCGTATTGGTGCGGCAGCGCACGGGGCAGATCAAGCGAGGCGAGGATCCAATCGTAAAGCGGGCGATGCACCTCGAATTCAAGTGTGCACACGGAATGCGTGATGCCTTCGATGTAATCACTCAGGGTATGCGCAAAATCGTACATTGGATAAATGCACCACTTTTTGCCGGTGTGGTGATGCTCGGCGTGGCGGATGCGGTAGAGCACCGGATCGCGCAGCCACATGTTCGGCGAGCTCATGTCGATCTTCGCGCGGAGCGTGTGCGCGCCATCGGGAAATTCGCCCGCCTTCATGCGCGCCAGCAGGTCCAGACTTTCTTCCGTTGATCGATTGCGGAACGGACTCTCCTTTCCGAGCCGGCGATATTCGTCGGTCTCCTCCGGCGTCATGTCGCAGACATATGCCTTGCCTTTGCGCACAAGCTGAAGCGCGTATTCATAGAACTGATCGAAATAATCAGAAGCGTGGAACGGCTCGACGGGAATTTCAGATTTCGGATTTCGAATTGCGGAAAGTTGGAAGTCGAGTTTATCGCCCGCCAGTTGTTTCTCCGGCGTCTTGCCTGCCGGCTTTAGGCCGAGGCTTTCTTCGGCCCAACCGTTGATCAGCCATTTCGCGTCCGCGAGGATGGAATCGACGTATTCAACTTCTTCCTTTGCGGGGTTGGTGTCGTCCATGCGCACGTTGCAGACGCCGCCAAACTCGTGCGCGATCCCGAAGTTGAGGCAGATCGCCTTGGCGTGGCCAATGTGTAAATAACCGTTCGGCTCGGGCGGGAAGCGTGTGTGAATTTGAGTGTGCTTCCCCGATCTCAAATCGTCGGCCACGACATCGCGAATAAAATCGGATGGTGCAGCTGGCTCGTTCACAATCGGCGTCGTCATCTTCGTGCGCGACAGTAGCAGACGAACGCGCGCGTCGACAACTTTCGTGCCCGTAGTATCCTCGCCACAGCGAATCATTAGACATGAAAACGAAGAGGCGCGCGAAGGAGGTTTACACGCTGTCCGATCTTCAGAATTGGAGCGAGATCACATACGGTGTTGTTCCGCCTATTCGGCTTGGAGTAATCGGCGACCCGGTGGCGCATTCGCTTTCGCCGCAAATGCAAAACGCGGCGCTCAAGCATTGCAAGATCGACCTGCAGTACGCGCGATTTCAAATTTCGGCGGACGATTTGGGCGAAACGCTGAAACAAGTCCGCGAACTCGACTTCGTGGGCCTAAACCTAACCGTCCCGCACAAGATCAAGGCGTTATCTTCGATCGATGATGTCGATCCAGACGCGAAGCGCATTGGTGCGGTGAACACAATCAAGATAGACAGCGGGAAGCTTCTCGGCTTCAACACGGATGGGCGAGGATTTTCCCGCGCCGTCCGCGAAGAGTTTTCCGTTGATCTTCGTGATCTCCGCGTTCTCGTGCTCGGTGCTGGCGGAGCCGGGCGCGCGATCGCCATGCAATGCGCGAAAGAAAATTGCGAACGCCTTGTTATTGCCAATCGCACCTTCGAAAAAGCAAAAAAACTAGCGGATGATTTGCGCAATTTTTTTGCCGGCCCAAAGGTGCTTGGTCCGGTGGCACGATTGCAAGCGATAGCCTGGGAAGAAAGCGCGTTTCGCTTTCAAATTGCGAATGCCGATCTGGTTGTAAATGTAACGCCGCTCGGTTTGAATCGGAGCGACTCTTCGCCGATTCCGTCACGATTGCTCGCACCGCACTTGATGATCTTCGACACCATTTATTCGGAGGAGCGCACACCATTTATTTCAGCTGCGATTGGAGCCGGCGCGCGCACGGCGAACGGATTGTCGATGTTGCTTCATCAAGGCGCGCTCGCATTTGAGCTTTGGTTTGAACGGGAAGCGCCAATCGATGCGATGCGAGCGGCGCTCGGCTTTACTTAACGAATTCTCGCGCCATCTCCTGACCGCGAGCCGCGGCGGCTTCCACAGCTGCGACCAATCCTTCCGACGTGTTCCGTTCCGCCATGGCGGTTAGTCCCGCCGCTGTGGTGCCGCCGGGGGTCACCACCATCCGCCGAAGTTCTTCGGGTGACTTGCCGGTTTCTGCGGCAAGCTGCGCCGCGCCGAGAACGGTGTGAGTTGCGAGCACCGCGGCGACCTCCGTTGGCAGTCCGGTCTTAATCCCGCCGGCCGCGAGCGCTTCGATGACGGTGTAGACGAATGCAGGGCCACTCCCGGCAAGCGCGGTGACCGCATCGATCTGGTCTTCGTTGACCTCAACGGTGACGCCAACCGCATCGAAGATTGTCCGAGCGCGGGCCAGATCGTCCGGCGTGGTGCGTGCCCCGCGGGCGATTGCCGTGGCGCCGCGGAGAATCGCCGTGGGCGTATTCGTCATCGCGCGCATGAGACATGCATCCGATACCGATTCCATGTTGCGGACGCGAACGCCTGCCGCGAGGGAAATGACCAGCTTGCCTTCCGTGACCGGAGCGATTTCGCGAACCACCGCCAGGACAATGGTTGGCTTTACGCCGATCAGAATCGTCTCCGCGGAGCGGGCGACTTCGAGATTATCAGCCGTGACGGCAATGCCGGTTTCAGTTTGCACGGTGTTGCGCAACTTATCGTTCGGTTCGCCCGCGATGATTTCTTCCGGCGCACAGAATCTTGCGCGAAGCAATCCGCCAATGACTGAGCCAGCGAGTTTCCCCGCGCCAATAAAACCGAGGCGGTAGCTGCGGGCGGGTGTTTGTAAATCAGGTTTAATCCGACGATATTAGCCGATGGTAAGCAGCGGTGTAAACTTTGGTCTCGATCTCGCCGAGGAAATTGCCGAGCTCAAACGGGAACGAAACGCCGTTATCCTCGCGCACAATTACCAGGTGCCCGAGCTCCAGGATATCGCCGATTACGTCGGGGACTCGTTAGGCCTGAGCTATCAGGCAGCAAAAACAGGCGCCGAGGTAATCCTTTTTTGCGGAGTTCACTTCATGGCCGAGACCGCGAAAATCATCAATCCATCCAAGCGTGTTTTGCTCCCCGATCTCGATGCCGGCTGTTCGCTTTCGGAATCGTGTCCGGCGGAAAAGTTGAAAGCCTATCTCGATCAACACGCGGACAAAAATTATTACGTCATTGCCTACATCAATTGCAGCGCGGGCGTGAAAGCGCTCTCTGACATCATCTGCACGAGCGGCAACGCGGAAAAAATTGTGCGGAGCGCGTCGGCGAATCGAAACATTCTTTTTGTCCCCGATCAAAACCTGGGCGCGTGGGTAATCGAGCGCACCGGACGACCGATGGATCTTTGGCAGGGGAATTGTTACGTGCACGTGGAGTTCACCGCACGCAGCATTGGCAAAATCCGCGAAGAGTTCCCGGACGCTCCGGTCGTGGCGCACCCGGAATGTCCCTACGCGGTGCGCCTGCTCGCGGATGAAGTTTGTTCGACCGAGAAGATGGTTTCGTTTTGCCGCGAATCGCCTGCGAACGCGATCATCGTCGTGACCGAGGCTGGAATGCTGCATCGACTGCACAAGGAGATTCCCGGGAAAAGATTCATACCGGGCCCGACGGAGCGTTGCGCCTGCGCGGAGTGCCGGTTCATGAAAATGAATACGCTCGAAAAGGCGCACTCCGCGCTCTTGAACATGGAGCCGGAGATCACATTGCCCGAGCCGTTGCGCAAACGCGCGGAGGCGCCAATTCTTCGCATGCTCGAGTTGAGCAAATAGTGATGGAAAGAGTGACTTTTCCCTTGTCACTCGTCACCCGTCCCTTTTCACTTCTGCCGCGATGCAGCGACCTGCCATTTGGCTCATGCTTGTGGTTCTGCTGCTCGGCGTCCTCTTTTTGCGTGAGCCGCGGCTCGAGCAATCCGAAGAATTTTTTTTGCGGTGGCTCATAAAAAACTCAGAGCCACACGGGCCAACGGCCCCACTCACTGTGGTGGAGATTGGACATGATGCGGTTATGGAGCGAAATCCACTTAAAGAGTCGGCTGAAACCTCGCCTCATGCTGGAGGCAGCGTGGTCTCGCCTTTGGAGTTCGCCCTTTTTCTTCAGTCCGTCCTTGAGTTCCAGCCGACGGTCGTGGCATTTGAAAATATTTTGAAATGGCGCGAGCGCGACAAGGATCAGGAGCAAGTTTTTATCGATCAGGCTATGCGCGTGCCCCGGCTGCTCCTCGCTGCCGAATTGACCACGACGCCGGATCCTGATGCGCCGGGGCCAGAAATTCAGGGCTTCTCCCAGGTGACGGGAAAGCGCGGGGATCTCGTCGAGTTTTCCGGAATTGGACGCCAGCCAGGTGAAGAAATGCGCCTTATCGCCACCGCCGGCTTTATCAATCTTCCCGACGAAATCGCGGATGGCATTCACGTGCCGCTTCTCTTTCGCTATCGCGGCGAGGTGATTCCCTCCTTCGCGCTGGAGGCGGTCCTGCTCTGGCTTCGAGTGACACTGGCCGAAGTGACGATCGACCTTGGCTCGCACATTTCCTTGCCGCAGGGGCGCAAAATTCCGATTCGAGCGGATGGCACTCTCTTGATTTCTCCGAATGCGGGGAAAAAGGCGCGGCGCATCACTCTGAACGAGCTGGCGCTTGCGACCCAGCAACACGACGCGGGCAAGAAGATGGGATCGGAGTTCGAAACGATACGTGACCAGATCGTGCTGGCGCGCACCCCGGCAAATCCTCTTTCACCGCCGGATATTTTTGCCGCCACCCTGGCTACAATTCAAACGAACGCCTACGTCCACCGCGTCAGTTGGATTTTTGACTGCGTGATCCTGCTGATCGCTGCGGTGGCGGTCGGGAAACTGCGCCATATCTCTCGAGTCGATCTCGTGCTCGGTGCGATCGCATTCACAGCGGCGTATTGTTTGATTGCGCTTGCGGTCGTTTCGCGCTGGTTGATCTGGCTGCCCGGTTGCCTCCCTCTCGGCGCGGTCTGGTTACTAGTCTTGATTTCAATCGTGACGCCCCACCGTTATCACGCCAGGCGGCCGAAAGCGACCACGATGCCGGCGTCCATTCCCTGATTGCGCCGTCGATATTGGTTGAAAGGCACGATGACCGCTCCGGGAATAGAAATCGAAGAACGAATTGATCGGCTTCACGCGCACGGGCTGGTCGATCTTCACTTCGATTTGCTGATGCATCTGTACGAAAAACGCGCCTGCACGAATGTGCTGACGACAGAGTTCTTGCCGGAATTCGACGCGGGCAATATCGCTGTCCTCGGAGCGGCTATTTACATCGAAGACCTATACCTTCCGGAGATGGCTTTGCGGGTGGCGCTCGATCAGGTCGCGCGACTCTACGCTGAAGTGGAGATGTCTGATCGGTTCGCCATTTGCAAGAGCTGCCAGGAGATTCTGCGAGCGCGCGAGGTTGGCAAGATTGCGGTGCTCATCACGATGGAGGGGGTGGAGCCGCTGGGCTTGGACCTGAATCTTCTGCGCGTTTTCTTTGAGCTCGGTGTGCGCGTGATTGGACTCACTCACGTGCGGCGCAATGCCGCCGGCTCTGGTGGCGTTTTCGCGGCGACCGGTTCGTCGCGCGATGGTTTGACCAGCTTCGGGCGCGACCTGCTTCAAGCCTGTGAAGCGCTCGGCGTCATGGTTGATCTCGCCCACATTAATCCCGCGGGCTTCGATGAAATCTTCGCGCGGACGACCAAGCCGCTCATCGTGTCACACACCAATGCGCGGCGGTATCACGACGTCGAGCGCAACGTCAGCGACGAACAAATCAGGATGGTTGGTGAACGGCGCGGCGTAATCGGGATCAATGCCGTGCTCGTGAGTCCACGCCAGGAGGAAGCGACGCTCGATCGGTATGTCGATCATATCGAGCATGTCGCTGGCCTGATTGGGATTGATTGCGTGGGGATCGGTTTCGATTTCTTCGAATTCCTTTATCGCCTATGGCCGGAGTCTGCGAAACAGGAGTTGGCCGCGAAGTTTACAAAGCCTCATTTCATTCCCGACCTGACGAACCATTCGCAAGCTCGAAACCTCACTCGAAAACTGATTGAGCGCGGATTTAACGACGAACAAATCGCTAAAATCCTGTTCGGAAATTGGATGCGGATCTTCGCCCAGCTGCTTTGAAGTTCATCAACCTCACGCGTCGCACCGAGATCGGCGCCAATAGCTACTGCATCGAGGCCGCCGGTCAGCGGCTCGTCCTCGATTGCGGCATGCATCCGAAGGAGGAGGGCGAAGATGCCTTGCCAAACTTTCGGGCTCTCGGCGATCGAGCGCTTGATGCCATTGTGATTTCGCATTCGCATCTCGATCACATCGGCACTTTGCCCGTGTTGATGCGGCGCCAACCCAACGCGCACATCTTCATGACAGAAGCCACTGCGGAAATCGGGAGCGCGCTCCTGCACAACTCGGTCAGCGTCATGACGCGGCAACGCGAAGAGATCGGCGTTACGATTTATCCGCTCTTCACCCACCGTGAAACCGATCGTGCGACGGATCGATGGCGGTCCTGTCCGATGCGGCAGCCCTTCACGCTGGCCGGTGAACGCGCGAGGCCCGGAGAGGATGCGGCCGGGATCACCGCTGAGTTTGTTGACGCCGGTCACGTCCTCGGGGCGGCGGGAATTATTCTACGGGCGGAGGGTCGCACGATCTTTTACACCGGTGATGTAAACTTCGACGACCAGACGATCACGCAAGGCGCCGCGTTTCCGGAATCGGGAGTCGATGTGCTGATTATCGAGACGACACGTGGCGACAGTCCATTGCTCGAAGGTTTCACCCGCGCCGTGGAGGAGCGGCGCCTGGCCGATGCGATCAATCGTGCCTTCACGCGCGGCGGCTGTGTTTTGATGCCGGTCTTTGCACTGGGCAAGACGCAGGAAGGGCTCGGCATGATCTACAAATTCCGGCGCGAAAAGTTGGTGGGCGAATTCCCTGTCTATATCGGCGGCCTCAGCACGAAGATGACCGAGATTTACGATCGGCGCGCGCTGACCACCCGACGGTTGCTGCCCCGGTTGCAATTGCTCGAGGAGGTCGCGCCGTTCGTCCTAAACGGCAAGACGATTCAAGACTCGCCTGCGCGCGCGGGACGAGTCTACGCACTCTCCAGCGGGATGATGACGCCGAAAACGCTCTCGAATATTTTCGCCCGGCGTGTCATCGAAAATCCACAGCACTCGATTTTCTTTGTGGGTTATGCCGATCCAAAATCGCCAGCCGGCATTCTCAAGACCGCTCAGCCTGGAGAGCTTGTCTCGCTGGATCCCGACGAACCGGCGCAGCCATTGCGTTGCCAAATCGAGCAGTTCCAATTCAGCGCGCACGCGTCGCGGGAATCGATCGTGCGGTATGTGAAGCAGCTTGCTCCGAAAAAAATTGTGCTCGTGCATGGGGACGTGCCCGCGGTGGAATGGACTCGCGGCACGCTGGCGGCCGAATTGCCGGGGTCGGAAGTGATCGTGCCCAGGCCGGGGGTGGAGATGGAATTGTAGCGCAAGCTTCCAGCTTGCGAACCGAAGCAAACGCAAGCTGGAAGCTTGCGCTACATTACGGCCGACTAATGAGGATCGTCTCGTGGAATATCAACTCGCTCCGCAAACGGCAGGAACGTCTCCTCGTCTGCTTGCAGGAAACGAAGTGTACCGACGAGCAGTTCCCTGAGTTGGCTTTGCGAGCCGCGGGATATCATTCTGCGTTTCACGGCCAAAAATCTTATAACGGCGTCGCGATCCTTTCTCGCAGTGCGTTGCAGGACGTTCGCTCATCGCTGTGTGACGAAGAAGAGGATCCGCAGGCGCGCGTGATCGCTGCGATCGTGGGCTCGGTGCGGATCTATTCGATCTACGCGCCAAACGGGCAGGCGGTTGGTTCGCCCGCCTATGATTACAAGTTGAAATGGTACGCGCGCCTCGAGAAATGCTTGCGCGACAATGAACGCTTGGAGCAATCCCTTGCAGTTTGCGGGGATTTCAACGTCGCGCCGAAAGATGAAGATGTTTACGACCCGGAGTTGTGGCGCGGCGCCATCATGTGCTCGGACGGAGAGCGGGCCGCCCTCGAGCAGTTGTGCGCAGCGGGCCTGACGGACACGCTGCGGATCCATCACCCCGAATCGGGCCTTTTCAGCTGGTGGGATTATCGCATGCTCGCTTTTCCGAAAAACCGCGGGTTGCGCATCGATGCGATTCTGTCCAGCAAATCGCTGGCGGAGCATTGCTCAGCTGCAGGAATTGAGCGCGAGATGCGCAAGGGCAAAGAACCATCGGATCATGCGCCGGTCTGGGCGGAGTTTGAACTGTAGTCGCCACGCTCTGTCGCGGTGTCCCCAAACGAATCGCGCCGCCCGAGCGGCGCGGCTACGGAGTCTTCTGCCATTGGACGTTCGACACTCGTTATTCGACCTTCTCTGATGACTCTCGCGCCTCATCGTTCCGTGCGCGACGCACCAGCCAAGCCGCTCCTGATTTTCGACGGTGATTGCCATTTCTGCCGCCGCTGGATCGAGCGCTGGCGCGAGCTCACGGCGGGCGCGGTCGAGTACGCTCCCTACCAGGAAGTCGCCGGGCGTTTTCCGGAAATCCCGCGTGAAGCTTTCGAACACGCTGTTCAGTTCATCGAGACCGATGGAACTGTTTTCAGCGCGGCGGAGGCGGTCTTCCGATCGTTAGGCCACAAACGGGGTCGCAAATGGATGATCCGGTGCTATGAGCGCGTGCCCGGATGCGCCATCATTACCGAAACGGCCTACCACGCCGTCGCTCGGCATCGCCGGACGTCCTCGTTCTTTACGCGTTTACTCTGGGGCGAAGACGTACGCCAGCCCACCTACTTCAAGTCGCGCCACTGGTTTCTTCGCTCGGTCGGTTGCGTCTACCTGATCGCGTTTCTCTCGCTCTGGGTGCAGTTGGATGGATTGATCGGCGAACGCGGGATCTTACCCGTCGCGGAGTACCTGCCGGCAGCCCGCGAGCACCTCGGCGCTAATGCTCCGTTCCTTCTGCCAACGCTATGCTGGTTCAACTCAAGTGATGCCTTTCTCCATTTTCTTTGCGGGGCGGGTGCCGTCATTTCGATCCTGCTGATTGCCGGCTTCCTGCCGGTTGTCTCCCTGGTCCTGCTCTTCGTTTTTTATCTATCGCTCACGATCGCGGGCCAGGCGTTTCTCAGTTTCCAATGGGACATCCTGTTGCTGGAAACCGGGTTCCTCGCCATCTTCTTCGCGCCATTCCGCTGGCAACTGACCGGGGGCCCTGATGCTCCGATCTCTCGCGTGGGTCATTTCCTCCTGAAGCTGCTCCTCTTCAAGCTGATGGTGATGTCGGGGGTTGTGAAGCTAACGAGCGGCGATGATTCCTGGGGTTGGCTCGATCATTCATTTCATTGGAGCGCGTTGACCGCGCTCGATTATCACTACTGGTCGCAACCGCTTCCGACGATCTTTGCCTGGTGGGCGGACAAGCATCCCGAATGGTTCAAACATTTCTCGGTTGCGTTCTGTCTCTTCGTCGAAATCATCGTCCCGCTTTTCATCTGGGCGCCGCGGCGATTGCGATTGGCCGCGTGCGGTTTGCTAATCTTTCTTCAAATCGCGATCGCGATCACCGGCAACTATTGCTTCTTCAATCTGCTTACCATCGCGCTTTGTCTGCTGCTAATTGACGACGGGTTGTGGGCGCGCAGGGGCTCCTTGGTAGGGCGAGACTCCGTCGAGCCGTCTCATCTGGGGCCATCGATCGGAAACCTCGGCTCGACGGAGTCTCGCCCTACCGTTTGGGTCAATGGTCGGCGGATCATCGCGGTCAGCGCGCTCCTCGTTCTTCTACCTCTCAACGCCACGTTGATTTGGTCCGCATTCAAGCCTCACACCCCGTGGCCCCGCCCGATCGCGACGCTGGGCGAGTACCTCGAGCCATTTCGAATCGTAAACGGCTACGGACTGTTTCGAGTCATGACTAAGTCGCGGCTTGA
The DNA here is from genome assembly GCA_003169695.1 of Spartobacteria bacterium. Classification (GTDB taxonomy): domain Bacteria; phylum Verrucomicrobiota; class Verrucomicrobiia; order Chthoniobacterales; family UBA10450; genus AV80. The sequence goes on along the minus strand of PNAS01000070.1, from coordinate 11,184 downwards.
GATCATCCTCGAAGGCAGCGCCGATGGTGTCGAGTGGCTTCCTTACGAATTCAAATGGAAGCCAGGAGACGTGAATCAGCCGCCGCATTGGGTGGCGCCGCACCAGCCGCGCCTTGACTGGCAGATGTGGTTTGCTGCGCTCGGGACTTATCGGCAAAATCCGTGGTTCGTTCGGCTGGCGGCAAGCCTGCTCGAGAATAATCCCCACGTTACTGGATTGCTCGCGCGCAATCCTTTCCCGGAGAAACCACCACGTTACCTCCGCGCCACGCTCTACGATTACCACTTCACTTCGTGGGACGAACACAAGACAACCGGCGCCTGGTGGAAACGCGAAAAACAGGGCGAATATTTGCCGCCGATATCGCTTCGATAGTCGTTAGGAGGAAATTGAATCGCGCTTGGAGTTGAGAGGCTCCAGTTCTTTGGCTATGATTAAATGTGCCCAAGGAAGCGCAGATCGTGACGGAAGGAACGGTAACGCAGGTGTTGCCGGGCACGATGTTTCGCGTGGAGTTGCCCGGTCAGCGGACTGTGCTCGCGCATATCTCCGGCAAAATGCGAAAACATTTCATCCGCATCGTCCCGGGCGACAAAGTGGAAGTAGAGCTTTCGCCCTACGATTTGACCAAGGCGCGCATCATTTTTCGGGAGAAATAATCGAAGGCCGTTACAACGTTGAACGGTTAAAACGCTAAAACCGTAAGCGCATTTGAGAGACGAGTTTCGTTTCTGGTGAAGAAGACTTATCATTACGCGTGCGTTCTGTGAAAAAAACGCAGCGAAGCAAACGACCCAAAAAGAACCGACAGGAAAATATCATGGCTGAAGAAAACAAAACTACGACGGAAAGCGGTGGAGTCATTCCGCCGGACGCCCAGAGAAAATTCGAGAGTAGCAAGACGCACGCGCGCAAGGCGGCGGAGGATTTGAAGTCCGCGGCCGGAGTGATGGCAGATGACCTGAAGTCCGCGGCGGGTGCGATGGCCGAGGAATACCGCGGCAAGGCCGAACAAGTGTGGGGAGATGCGCGCGATCGCGCCCGCACCTTGCAGGAGGATAGCGAGCAGTACGTGCGGGAAAATCCAACCAAGGCGGTCTTCACTGCCCTCGGAATTGGATTCGTTCTCGGGCTAATTTTCCGCCGCTAACGATTGGGCCGAATGGCTGGCGACACGATGCGGTTCCGCAATCCCGCGGGACACGCCGGCTTGCTCCATAATCTGCTCGCGTTGGTCAATGACCTGGCGGGTTTTCTGGAGAGTCGGATTGGTCTCTTCGCGAAGGAGTCCAAGACGGCGCTGGTGCAGGTTCTGGTGCTGGTGGCCTGCCTCGCCGCGGCGGCGGTGCTCGCACTTTTCGGATACATCTTCTTGATTGCGAGCGCGATCGCGGGCGTCGCGCACGCGCTGCATACATCCTGGATTTGGATCACGCTGGCCGCGGCCGGCCTGCATTTTATCCTGGCGCTCGTCTTCCTGCTGGTCGCGCGCCGCCGGATGAAAAAATCGATGTTTGGAGCGACCGCGGCGGAATTGAAGAAGGATCGCGAATGGCTAAAGACCCTGGACAAGAAAAATCTCTCCACCAATTAAGGCAGGAAGTTGCGCATTCGCGTGACCGGCTGGCGAGGGATCTTAACGGACTGCGTTATGAGCTTGATTTTCCGCTCAAGTTTCGCAAGTCATTCCAGCGTCAGACGGTGGTGTGGATCACTGCGGCGGTGGTGATCGGCGTCGTTTTCGCGGTGTTGCCCGCGAGAACCAAGAAGATCCAAGTGAGAGCGAAGGCGAAGACCAAGAGTGATCCCAAGGAAGGAATTCTCGGCGCAGGGCTGGCACTTGGCGCGCTGAAGCTAGCAGTAACTTTGTTCAAGCCGGCCATCACGAATTTCATTTCGAAGAAGATGAGTGGCTACGCGGCCGGCGCTACGCGTAAACAGTAATTCTCTTTTAGTTTTACGCGGTGCGGTCCGGTGCGTAATGATCGTTGCGTCCCCCCGATGACCGCAGACCTCACCAGGACGCCCGGTGCGCATGAGACGCGCACTTTCGGACACGTCGACGAATATCTGGCCATCGGCCAGCGCGCGGGCGCATCTGACATCCATCTCGGCGTCAACTCTCCCCCAATTTGGCGCTTGAACGGAACGCTTCAGCCGATTTGGCCCGAAGCGGCGAAACTGACCGCGGACGATACCGCGACGCTGGCAGACGGGTTCCTCTCCGATTTGCACAAGACGCAGTTGAACGAGCGCGGGGATGCGGACTTTGCCTACGGGAATGGCTTCGGGCGCTTTCGGACCAGCGTGGTGCGACAGCGGCTGGGGATCGATTTGGTTTTTCGAATCATCAACACGCAAGTGCGGACAATGGACGAGCTTGGTTTGCCCGAAGGCCTGAAATTGCTCACCCGGTACCAGAATGGCCTCATTCTCGTGACTGGCTCCGTGGGCAGCGGCAAGTCGACCACGCTCGCCGCGTTGGTAGAGCAGGTGAATCTCGAGCGACGCGAGCATATCATCACGCTGGAAGATCCGATTGAATACATCTTCGAGCCGAAGGGTTGCCACATTACGCAGCGCGAGGTGCATACGCACACGCGTTCCTTCAGCGCGGCCTTGCGTGCTGCGCTCCGGGAAGATCCGGACGTAATCATGGTGGGCGAGATGCGCGATTTGGAGACGATCTCACTCGCGATCACCGCCGCGGAGACGGGGCATCTTGTTTTGGGCACCTTGCATACGGGCAATGCATCGCGCACGCTCGATCGGCTGCTCGACGTTTTTCCGGTCGATCAACAGGAACAGATTCGCATCATGGTGAGCGAGTCGCTACGCGGCATCATCAGCCAGCAACTGGTCCCGAGCGCGGATGGCACGACGCGCGTGCTCGCGCTCGAAACACTCACGAACACACCTGCCGTCGCGAATGTCATCCGCGAGGCGAAAACCTATATGCTGCCCGGCATCATTCAGACCGGGAGAAAACAGGGCATGCAATTGATGGACGATGCGCTGATGGCGTTATACGACCGGGGCGCGATCAGCCACGACGAGGTGTATGCGCGCGCCGAGCAAAAGCAATCGGTGCGGCAACATTTAGGCATGAAATGAAGAACTGAACCGCGGATTGCGCGGATGACTCGGATGGGGAAGATAATTCATGAGCAACTGAGCGGGGCGACCATCGGCATCGCGATGGAGGTTCTTAACGAGCTAAATCCGGGGCTCGATGAAATCCTTTACGAACGCGCGATGGTGATCGAGTTGCGCCGGCAGGGCCACGCTGTGGCTGTGCAAAAACGCCCGCCTGGATTGGAAGCGTGTTGTGCGGCGACAAAAAGCAAAATCGGATGTCCCTGATCTTCAATTTTAATTCTCTTATCGGTGCCATCTGCGTAATCCGCGGTTAAAAAAATGTCTTACATCGATCAATTCCTGGCCGTCATTGTCGCCGAGGACGCGTCCGACTTGCATATCGGCGAAGGTCAGCCGCCGAAGATGCGCCGGCACGGCGACGTGATGCCGATCCGCGACGAGTCCGTTACCCATGAAGAAGCCGCGAAAATGTTGAATGAAATGTGCGGCCAGCAGAGGTGGGAAATTTTCGAAGAGCGGGGCGATCTCGATTTCGCTTACCAGATGGATGAGCAGTCGCGTTTTCGCTGCAACTTCTTGAAACAGGCGAACGGATATGGCGCGGTCTTTCGTTTGATCCCGACGAAAATTGCGAGCCTCGATCAGCTTGGCATTCCACCGGTGGTCAAAGAGTTCGGACATTTGCGCGGTGGCCTGGTTCTGGTGACCGGGCCGACTGGCTCCGGCAAATCCACCACGCTGGCGGCGTTGATCGATTACATAAACGAACACTTTTCGCGGCACATCGTCACGATCGAGGAACCGATCGAGTTTGTGCACCAGAACAAGCGCAGTATCATCACGCAACGCGAGGTGCCGGTTGATTCCGCCTCTTTTCCCGACGCGCTCAAGGCGGCATTGCGTGAAGATGCGGACATCGTGCTCGTTGGTGAAATGCGCGATCTGGAAACGATCTCGCTCGCGTTGACGGCCGCGGAGACAGGTCTGCTGGTGTTTGGGACGTTGCACACGAACAACGCGCGCAAGACGATCGATCGCATGGTCGACGCGTTCCCCGCAAACAAACAGGCGCAGGTGCGCACGATGCTCGCGAATTCCCTGCGCGGCGTCCTGGCGCAGTTGCTCCTGAAGAAAGCGGACGGCTCCGGTCGACTCGCTGTAAATGAGATCCTCATTGCGAGCCCCGCGGTCTCGGCCATCATCCGCGAGGGCGCGACGCAGAAATTGCAGGACGTGATCGTGGCCGGAAGAGGGCAGGGGATGCAATTCATGGACGACGCGATCCATGCTTTGCTCCGGCAAGGTCTGGTCTCGCCTCATGAGGCCTTCATGAAGGCAATCGACAAGAACCGGTTTAAGGAATTCCTCTCGTCGGAGGAAAAGGGCCTTGGGAATGCGGGGGGTTCTGCGCCGGACGACCAAAAGCGTCTCCCGGGTGATTTCGCGAAAGCGAGACATCGACGAACCAGCTAAGGACGGCTCTCCGCGCACTCGTTGACAGAGAAAACCCCCGGTGATAACGTCGCGCGACTCTGGACGGAATCTCACTTCGCCTCTGTGGCGAACCGGCAACGAGAAATGCATGCGTTACTAAACAGTCAGGTCCTGGTGCTAAACCGCCTGTGGCAGGCGGTGAATATCTGTTCGGCACGTCGCGCTTTTACTCTTCTTTATCAGGGTCACGCGCAGGTGGTCTCGTCTGATCCAGCCAATAATTTCCTGACACACGATTTTGCCAGCTGGCGTGATTTTTCCGCCACCGCGCCGGACCATGAGGTGGTCGCGACGATCTCGTGGAAGATCCGCGTGCCGCGAGTGATTGTGCTCCTGCTTTTCGATCGGCTGCCGAAGAAGGAAGTGAAGTTCACCCGGCACAACGTTTTCGAGCGGGACAAGAATACCTGCCAGTATTGCGGCGATGTTTTCGACCGGACCGAGCTGAATCTCGATCACGTTTTGCCGCGCGATAAAGGCGGGCTGACCACGTGGGAAAACGTCGTTTGCTCGTGTATCGCGTGTAACACGCGGAAGGGAAATCGGCTCCCGCATGAAGCGCACATGACGCTGATTCGTAAACCGAAGCGTCCGAAGTGGCGACCTTTTGTGCACGTGACCTTTACGTCACAACACCACGAGAGCTGGCGGCATTTTGTCGATCTGGCCTACTGGAACGTCGAGCTGAGTGATTGAGAAATCCAACCGCGGATAACACGGATGTTGTGCCAGGGAATGCCGCTTCTGAATCTCAGGCTGCGCCTCTAAATTCGTGAATCCGCGTCATCCGCGGTTCAATCTCTCCGGATCAATGGCTGGTCGATGCAGTGGCGGGAATAGTCTCGCGCGGCGGGTTCAATGCATTCAAGACCGGCTGCGGATAAACGCCGAGAAAAATAATTCCAGCGATCATCGCCGCCATTGTCAGCCGCGACAGTCCGCTCAACGGAACCGCGATGTCGCTCGCGGAATCTTCCCAGTACATCGCGCGCACTACCTTCAGATAGTAGTAAAATCCGCACGCAACCGTGATTACACCCACGATCACGAGCGCGGTCTGATGATGTCGAAGTGCGGCGTCGAAGATGAAGAACTTGCCTAAAAATCCGGCCGTGAACGGCACGCCGGCGAGCGATATCATCGCGATCAGCATGGCAAAGGCGAGAAAGGGCGAGCGTTTGGCTAGACCGTTGAAGTCTTCAATATTTTCTCCGGTCTGTTTAGCCACAACGATAAGGACGGCGAAACTCAGCAGGGTCATGAGCAGGTAAGCGACGAGATAAAACGAGACTGCCTCTCCCGAGAACGAGACGACGCCGATAAGCAGATAGCCGGCGTGAGCGATGCTCGAGTAACCGAGCAAGCGCTTCAGATTACTTTGTGGAAGGGCTGCCAGATTCCCGTAAATCAGGGTCAGCAGCGCGATTGTCGTGAGCAGACGCTCCATCTGCGGCAGCATGAAGAATGGTTGCAGCACGCGGAGAAGGACGACGAATCCAGCGGCCTTCGACCCGACGGAAAGAAACGCGGTGACCGGCGTCGGAGCGCCTTGATAAACATCCGGCACCCACATCTGGAACGGAACCGCCGCGATTTTGAATCCGAGCGCGACCAGCACCAGGACCATGCCAAAAAGCGCGGGACCGGTCTCGATCACCGGATTAGCTAGCGCGGCCGCGACGCGCGCGAGATTTGTCTCTCCGGTCACACCAAAAATCCAGGTGATGCCATAGACCAAGAAGCCGGTGGAGAGCGCGCTCAGGATTAAGTATTTTACTCCAGCTTCCAGCGTCGCTGGATTGCGACGGGTGAAACTGACGAGCACGTAAAAGGACATCGTCACAAGCTCGAGCGAGACGAAGATCATCACGAAATCGATCGCGGACGCCATCCACATCAGGCCCACGCATGTGAAAATCGGCAGCGCGAAAAACTCGCCGAGCCCGGATTGATAGGTCGTGCCGTGGATCGATTCCCGCACGGTAGGGGCGTAGTCGATCATCATGACGAGGACGAGAATGGTCGTGACGAGCGCGAAGCGTTTGAAAAAGATCGCGAGTGGATCGGCGGTGTAGAAACTCCAGAAGCCGGTCATCGCAACGTCCGCGGGCGCGGGCGCGAGAAAGAAACTGGCGATGAGGACTGCCGCGAGACCGAGGATGGCCGTGAATGCCAGAGTGCGTTTGTCAATCCGCTCGAAGAACGCCTCGACCATAAGCACGAACAGGCCGATGACGAGCACTTCAACTTCGAGGGTAGGGGCACCGATGGTCATCGCTTCGGGGCGAAGTAACTTTTAAAGGTGGGCGAAACGATCTGTACAAAAGATTGCGGGACGAAGCCGAACCAGAGCGACATCGCGACCAGAATTCCGATGGGCACCCGCAAACCCCGGCGGAGATCGGTGACACCGCTCCAGGATTCCCCGACGGCGCCCATGAAAACGCTCCGGCAGGCGCGGAGCATGTAGACCGCCGAGATCACTACGCCCCAGAGTGCGAGAACGGTGGCGACTTGAAAAATGGTAAAACGGTCGGGGTTGGCCCCATTGCGGAATGTCCCAAAGAGAACCATCACTTCGCCGCTGAAGTTTGCGAAGCCCGGCAATCCGATGGAAGCGAACGCAGCCAGGCCAAACGCCAGCGCGGCCCGCGGCATCACTTTTCCGAGGCCACCGAGATCCGTGAGCAGCAACGTGCCAGTGCGTTGCCGAATTTCTCCAGCGATGCCGAAGAGCAGCGCGATAGAAATTCCGTGCGCGAAAATCAGGAGGGCCGCGCCGTTCGTGCCGAGCAAAGTGCCGCTGGCGATGCCCAGGAAAATGTAACCCATGTGCATTACGCTCGAATAGCCGAGCATCCAATCGAGACGCTTTTGCGCGATCGTTGCCAGCCCGACATAGATGATGTTGCCCAGCAAGAGCACAATCAGCAGCGTGCTCCACTGCTGCGCGCCCTGGGGCAAGAGCGGGAGTGCGAGACGCAGGAGACCATAAAGCCCAAATTTCTTGAGAACGCCGGCGTGCAGCATCGCGGCGGGCGCGGGCGCGGAAGCGTACGCTTCCGGGGCCCAGGTGTGGAACGGGAAGAGCGAGACAAGGATGCCGAAGCCGATCAGCAGGACCAGGAAGATGCTGCCCTGCGCATCGGAGGGAATCAGCGAGGCCGCTTTTTGCAAGGTGCGGAAATCAAAGCTGCGCGCCGCCTCCGGCACGCTGCGATAAAGCATGATCAAGCCAAGCAGAAGAATGAAACTTCCGGTCGCCAGATAGATCGTAATCTTCCACGCCGCGGCCTGCCGATTGCCGGTTCCCCAGATTCCGATGAGCAGAAAAGTGGGAATCAATGCGAGCTCGTGAAAGGCGTAGAAGAAAAAGAGATCGAGGGACGCAAATGCTCCCATGGCGCCGCCCGAAATGAGAAGAAGGCAAACATAGAAGGCGTGTTCGCGCTGCGCGATTTCGCCGGTGAACCAGATGGCCGCGAACGTTACGATTGCGGTGAGGAGCAGCATCATCAGGCTCAGGCCATCGATGCCGAGAGTGAAGCTGATCCGCCAATCGCTGCTGATCGGGTAAGAGGAGATGAATTGAAACCCGCGCTGGCCCGCTTCGAAGGTGAGATACGCGAGCATTGTCGCAGCGAGAGTTAAACCGGCGGCCCAGAGCGCAGTGCGCCGGGCGGGGGCGCCGATCACAATCACAAGCGCGGCCACAATCGGGCAGAAGACGATGAAAAGTAAGATCACCGGAAAAGTGTGAAGTAGATCAGGCCAACGATTCCCAAACCGAAGAGAAACGAATAGGCCTGCAGGGTTCCGACTTGAAGCAGCCTGAGCAGCGAGCCAAAGCCCCAGGTCGCGCCGCTTGCACCGCGAACGAAGCCGACATCGAGAATCCAGCGATCGATGAACGCCGAGATACTCGCGAGCACTCCCTGCGTGGCTCTGATGAGAAAGCCGTAAATCTCGTCGAAGTAGAAACCTTTTCGGAACAAATCGAAATCGAGCGGATCGCTTTCGCGACGCCGGTAAAGCAGGATGGCTAGCGTTATGCCAGTCAGGGTGGCGGCAAGCGCCAGTCCCGACACGAGCCAACCGGTTTCATTTTCACCGGGCAAATGAAAAAAAAGTTTCGTGACGAAACCGAACCCGGACGCGAACGCTGGAATGGCGAGAACAATCAGCGGAGTGATCATGACCCACGGTGCTTCTCGCCCCGAGCGCGCCTGGTCGCTGCGCGGCTTGCCGAAGAACACGACCACAACCAGCCGCAGCATGTAGAACGCAGTCAGGAACGCCGTGAAAAGCGCGAGGCAAAAGATCTTCTGATTTTTTTCGTAGGCGAGCGCGAGGATTGCGTCTTTGCTGAAGAACCCGCTGAATGGCGGAAAGCCGATCAACGCGAGCGTGCCGACCATGAAGGTGAGAAATGTGATTCCTAACCGGCCGGCGAGTCCGCCCATCTTCCAGATATTTTGCTCGTGATTGAGCATCACGATGATGGAACCAGCGCCGAGGAAGAGCAGCGCTTTGAAGAAGGCGTGGGTAAACAGATGGAACATCGCCGCCTCGCCCGATGCGAGACCGACGGCCATGACCATGTAGCCGAGCTGTGACAAGGTCGAGTACGCGAGGATCCGTTTGATGTCGTTTTGCTGCGTAGCGATCAGGGCGGCCATTACAGCGGTGATGGTTCCGATCCAGGCGATGATCGAGAGTGCCTGCGGTGCGGCTTGGATGAGAAAGCCGACGCGCACCAGCATGTACACGCCCGCGGCCACCATGGTCGCGGCATGGATCAGCGCGGAGATCGGCGTCGGCCCTTCCATCGCGTCTGGCAACCAGACGTGCAGTGGAAATTGCGCTGATTTCCCGCCCGCGCCGCAAAAGATAAGCAACACCGCGACGGTGAGGTACCCGGGATAACTGGTGATGCGGCCGAGCTGCTGGGCCATCTCGTGAAAGACAATGGTTCCGGTCGCAGTCCACGCCATTAGGATTCCGAGCACGAAGCCGAAATCGCCGACGCGATTCGTGAGGAAAGCTTTCTTCGCCGCTTCGGCCGCGGCATCGCGTTCAAACCAATGGCCGATCAACAAATAGGAACTCACGCCCACGAGTTCCCAAAAAATGAACATCATGACGAAATTGTTCGAAAGAACGACTCCGAGCATTGAGAACATGAAAAAGGAGAGCGAGGCGAAATAACGGGATTTGCCTGCGTCGTCCTTCATGTAGCCGAGCGAATAGATGTGGATGAGCGCGCCGATACCGGTCACGAGCACGAGCATGGTCTTGCTGAGATCGTCGAGAACCAATCCCAGAGGAACATAGAGAACGGGTCGGAGATCGATCCACGTCAACTCGAGCGCCCGAATGTTCGGAGTCACGAAAACGAGACAACTGCCCGCGAAACTTCCCAAGACCGAGGCGACCGAGATGAAACTGCTCAGGCCGCGGTAGGATTTTGTTATCAGCACGATTGCCACCGCCGCGAAAAACGGCAGGAACAAAACATACCAGGGTAGCGCGCTGCTCATCGGGACTCGTCAGAATTTGAGGCTGCTAACGTCTTCGACGTGCGTCGTTTGACGCGCGCGATAAAGCGCGACGATGATGGCGAGACCGACGGCGACTTCTGCCGCCGCCACGGTGATGATGAAAAAGACAAAAACTTGCGCGTTGTAGTTGGGAATTCCGGCGGCGTTGAGGCGGAAGCGCGAGAACGCGACGAGTGAGAGGTTGGCCGCGTTCAGCATCAGTTCGAGGGACATGAAGATGATGATGATATTGCGGCGCAAGAGCACGCCCGCGAAACCGATCGTGAAAAGCAAACCGCTGACGATGAGATAATGGCCCAGTGTTACCATGTTCAACGAAGCTCGCGTTTGCTGAGCACGATCACGCCGATGGTTGCGACCAGGACCAGCACGCCGATGATCTGGAACGGCAAATTGTAATTCGAGAAAAGAAGGAGGCCGACACTATGGACATCGTCCATCTTCGGGGAGCTGAGAGGCGGGAATGGCTGTTTCGCGGCGCTTAACTGGCCGATGACAGAATAGACCTGGATAAAGAAAGCCAGGGCAACAGCGGAGCCGCCAACGACCGCGACCACCTTCATCTTCCGCCGCGTTTCGGCGCGCAGATCGAGGAGCATGATGATGAACAGAAAAAGGACCATGACCGCGCCGGCGTAGACGAGCACTTGAATGATGCCGATGAAGAACGCGTCGAGCGACATGAACAGCGCCGAGAGCCCCATGAAGCAAAGGACCAGGCTGAGCGCGCTGGCGATCGGGTTGCGGTTGATCACGACCGCGGCGCCGAAGCCCAGCATGACGAGCGCGAAGATCCAAAATAAGAACGCGGGCATTAGTGAATTGCAGATTGCGGATTGCAGATTGCAGATCGAAATCGAATGCGGCCACGCAATCTGAAATCTGACATCTGCAATCTGCAACGGGTTCTCATTTCTTCTCGTTCCATTTCAAAACCACGCCGTGCATGACACCGCCGATTTCGAGCAGCTTCTCCTTGTTGTGCACCATGTCAGCGCGAGTGAATCCGGTGATGGCGTAATCTTTTCG
>PNAS01000054.1 GCA_003169695.1 Spartobacteria bacterium | reverse complement strand
AAGTGCAGACTTAACGGCGTGCGATCTGACAATGCAGGGGAAAGCGCTGAATGGATATATGACGTTCGCAGTGACCTCACGCCAAGGATACTTACTGAGTTTTGTCTTGGCTGCCCGAAGCTCGGATGCCCACAAGAAAGTTAAGGAGATTTTAAACACACTTAAATTCGAGTGACTGCCGGACCGCCATTTGTGCATTTCACGCCAACAGGTCTAACCATGCGATGGAGCGAACGACGGACCGCTGTGCGATCACTTTTCCCATGACTAAAACACTTTCACTTCGATTGGCGCTTGCTCCCGGTAGCCGTCGCTCATCTTATTCTCGTTAGGTCTATGAAGCGTCCAGCATGGGTCACAAACGAGGAGGAGTGGACGAAGCTCTGTTGCCAGATTTCAGCACGCTCGGCTGATCTGCTTGAGAAGCGCTTGGGGATTGTGGATGCCGCACGTCAGCTCAGCGCGCTGGGACATTCCGTGCGAGCCTCAGATGATGCTGACTTTACTACCTTCACCGCGATTGATTCGGAGTCGGATCACTTGCCGATTGGTGCCGTCCGTCGCGAGTGGGCGCCTGATGCTCTGCGGCAGAAGGAGGCCGAGATACACGCGATTGAGGACCGCTGGCGCGACGCGGCTTTCACTGCTGCGCGGAATCTTTTGGAGAAATACGCGTGAGACCTAACCAAACGATCGAGCGAACGGCCACCCGTTGTGCGTTCCCAATTCCAGTGGCTTGGACGACTTCTCTCCGATCAGCGCTCGCTCCTCGTGGCCGTCGCTCATCGTATTCTCGTTAGACGGAGTGCCCTAGTCATATGCGCATCGGTAAGCCTCTCGCCATGATCATCGGCCTGTTCACCATCTGGCCGATCATTTATCTGTTGCTCTTTATGGCCTTCTTCGTAGTCACAGCTTTGACGATGTTCCATCAGGCGCCGCAGCATCAGGCCGGCCCGGGCATTTTTCCCTACATCTTCATCGCGCATGCGGGCACTATCCTCCTCATGTTTGCGCTCATGGCATTCTACATTGTGCATGTGTTCAAGAATCCCGCATTGAAGGACGATCGGCGCGCATTATGGGCGGTTGTGCTGTTCATGGGCTTGCCGTTCTCCGCACCCGTTTACTGGTGGCTCTTCATTTGGCGTCCAGCGTGTGGCTACGCCTTCCGCCTAACCATGCGATGCAGCGAACGGCTACCCGCTGTGCGATCAGATTTTCCAATGATTAAAACACCTCCACTTCGATTCAACGCTCGCTTCCGGTAGCCGTCGCTGATCTTATTCTCGTTAGGCCTATGCAGACGCGCATCGTGAAAGCCTGCCTGATCTCGCTCATCTTCACTTCGTTCGCGCTTGCCTCCGCGCTCCGCGCCGCAGATGCGGGTTCCGCAACCCTCGGGTATCAGAACCGCCTAAACAGCATCGTCATTCAACTCGTGGCTCCGCAACTCACCAAGCGTTTCGATCTCCTTCGTGGCGCAGGGACGCTTAAGCTCACCTATCGGGTTCGAGCGAGTGGCGAGGTGGAGAGCGTTAAGATCACTGCACGGGCGAACTGGTTCGTTACCGACACATGCGTTCGCACAATCAAATCAGCAAAGTTTCCGCCTATTCCGAAAGGCGTCATAAAAGAGCAGGGTCATGCATGGGTCGATGTTGACACCGAGATCGCGCTTGGCCGTTAGCGATACGCAAGGCCTAACCAGGCGATGCAGCGAACCGCGCCCCGCTCCGATGCTTAGCTTTCGTGTAGTTAGTTCGTGCAGTTTGCAGCCACGCGCGCTTTCGAGCGCGGTCGCTGATCTTGTGTTTCGTTAGGTCTGATCAGATGACTGTTACACTCCGCGAAGTGACCCAGGAAGATCTTCCGATTTTTTTTGAACATCAGCTGGATGCTGAGGCGACGCGTATGGCGGCGTTCCCCAGCCGCGACCGCGACGCCTTTATGGCGCACTGGGCCAGAATCATGAGTAACGAGACCGGAATCCTAAACACCATCCTCGCGGACGACACCGTGGCTGGCAACGTCGTCTATTGGGAAGCGGCGGGAGAGCCGAACATCGGCTACTGGCTCGGCAAGACACATTGGGGGAAGGGGATTGCTAGTGCGGCCTTGGCCCAATTCTTGACCAAGATAGAGGCGCGACCAGTTTACGCGCATGTGGCAAAGCACAATTTCGCTTCGATACGTGTCTTACACAAATGCGGATTCCAACTTGCACGAGAGGATATGTGCGATGGCGATGATGGCGAAGAACTTGTTATGGAGCTGCGCTCAGATCGTTGCGCCACGGCCGCCAATAAACCCACAAAGACCTAACCATGCGATGGAGCGAACGGCGGACCGCCGTACGCTCCACTTTTGAGATGACTTCCACACTTTCACTCCGGGCGACGCGCGGTCTCGTCCGCCATCGCTCATCTTGTTCTCGTTAGATGGCACGCGCCCGTGGTTCCAAATAAGCGAATGCAGTGGGCAGTGACGCGAGGGTACATCATCGGTGCTATCGTAGGCTTGCTCGCCGCACTGATTGCATTGGTGTTGCACTATCGATGAGGGCGATTCGGTCCATCGCATTGAGTTTGTTCTCGCCTTTGATCGGAGCTTGATTCATCGTTTCCCATGCGGCAAAAGCCCATCTCTCCCCCGAGCCTTTCAGTTCCACCCTAATCGTGAAACCACGTCCACCATCTAACCAGACGATGCAGCGAACGGCTACCCGCTGCGCGACCACATTTTCCATGATTAAAACACTTCCACTTCGCTTGGCGCTCGCTCCCGGTAGCCGTCGCTCATCTTTTTCTCGTTAGACGATAAACGCTAACTCATGACACCATAGCTGAATGAAATATCCCATCACTTTACTCGTCGTCGCAACCGTGATGCTCCTCGTGGGCGTTGGGATTCGCATGCATGCAGATTGGAAATATACCAACAAGATGTATTACCATACTGCCGCCTCAACGTTGTACGAGTTCGAGGACGTATTCGCCGAACGCAAGATCGGCGACACTGTCCAGTTCTGGTCGGTTGTTGCAGGCGTCGCAGGAGGTTTTTGGTTCGTTGTCGTGAAAATCAGCCGTGATCGTAAACGTTTATGAATCGCCGATTCCATCTTACATCGCTCTCCTTATTGGCGTTTGCTCTTTTACCGCTTCCGATGTGGCGCCAGCGGTAGAAGAGCCTCAGCAACACAACACCAGCGTCGAAATGAAGGTCAATCCTCTAACCAGGCGATGCAGCGAACGGCTCTTGGCGCTGCGGTTCTACCTTACGGTAGCTAGTAACTCTTCACTCCGAGCCACGCGCACTCTCAGAGCCGTCGCTGATCTTAGGTCTCGTTAGGCGACCGGGGAAGCACTGATAACCTCCGATTCCATGCTGAAGAAGAACCGCTCGACACCAAATACCGCAGTAATACCCGTACTGTACTACCCCGACGTGCGCGAAGCAGTCGAGTGGCTCACAACGGCCCTGCCATTTACCTTACGTCTCCGCAATTCCGACACTCGGTGTCAGCTCTCGCACGGCAACGGGGCCATCATCGTCGCCAAACCCGGTGTACACGCTAACGCCGCTCCTTCGACACAACAGAGTCCCGCCGCGCACTCCGTCACACTTCGTGTCACGGCGATCGACGAACTCTTTGGACGCGCCAAGGCAGCCGGTGCTCGTGTTCTCGCTGAACCCGCGGATCACATGTATGGCGAACGCCAATGCTCGTTCCTCGACCCATGGGGACATCCGTGGACACTTTCGGAGACGATCTTCGATTCCGACCCAGCCGACTGGGGCGGTGAACTCCTAGTTGAATAAGTGCGGTCGAAACCGGAAAGCCGAGCCATGCTCGACTGGTCGCCTAACCAGTCGCTGCAGCCAACGGCTCAGACGGCGTTGTTTTTCTTATGCCAAACGTAGCTAGTGTGCCACAGAGAGTAGCCGCTTGCGCTCCCCTGAGCCGTGGCTGAGCTTGTGGCTCGTTAGATGGTAAAGCGACAGGCCATGCCATGAATGCAAGACAGTATTTTATCCTTGGCCTTCGCTTGCTTGGAGTCTGGCAACTTATCGACGCGATCGATTTTTTCTTCACGACCATGAGCGTAAGTGCTCAACTCTATCGTCCAATGATCAGCTCTTTGGGTTTTTACATATTGGCGACATTCGTACACTTCTCTCTCGCGGTATGGCTGCTGAAGTTTGCACCGCCCACGGCTCGCTTTTTTTATCCCGAGAGACGGTCAAGCGAAGACGATGACAACCAACCATTATCCACGCCAACCATCTAACCAGCCGCTCCAGCCACCCGCTGGCAGGCGTATTGTTTCGCCGCGCTTCACGAAGTTACGTCATCGCGCAGTCATGCAGCGTAAGCCGGTTACAATGCCGGGCGTTGTGCCGCGGTGCGGCGCTACACTGAGACCTTTTCGTTTCACTCCGTGCGGGCTACGCTTGCTGAACGCGATTTCGTATGCTTGCTATGTCCATGGCCAATAAGCCTCTCGCCATTGCTACGGTCTTGTTCGTGGCCGCGTTCGCCGCTGGCCAGAGCACATCTCCCAATGCACGCCCCCGCGCCTCCGACCTGGGGCTGAAAGTCGGCATCCTGCCGACCGGACCGCTCGATGCAATCACCGATGTTGCCGGTGTCGAAGTCGGGCAGACGACTATTATTCGCGGCGACAATATCCGCACCGGCGTGACTGCCGTTCTGCCACATTCCGGAAATCTCTATCGCGAGAAAGTGCCTGGCGCGATTTTCGTGGGCAATGGTTTCGGAAAGCTGGCGGGCTCTACGCAGGTAGAGGAAATGGGCGACATCGAAACGCCTATCCTGCTGACGTCCACCACAAGCGTGCCGCGCGTGGCTGACGCACTGATCAGCTACATGCTGGCACTGCCGGGCAATGAGGATCTCCTGTCCATTAACCCCGTGGTCGGCGAGACCAATGACGGATACCTGAGCGACATTCGCGGCCGCCACATCACGTCCGACGATGTGTTCGCCGCCGTCAAGAACGCAAAGAGCGGTCCAGTCGAGGAGGGCGATGTCGGCGCGGGTACCGGAACTGTGGTCTTCGGCTGGAAAGGCGGCATCGGGACCTCATCTCGCCGCCTGCCCGTGAGTCTCGGTGGATACACGGTTGGTGTCCTTGTGCAGACGAATTTCGGCGGCGTGCTCACGATTGCGGGCGTTCCTGTGGGCCAGGAACTGGGCCAGTATTACCTGCGTAAGGAACTTCAGCAGGCTGGCAGCGGGAAAGACAAGGCAGACGGATCATGCATGATCGTCGCCGCCACCGACGCGCCGCTGGACGCACGCAACCTGAAGCGTCTGGCGGCGAGGGCGTGGTTGGGTGTCGCGCGCACGGGGAGTTCAGCCTCAAACGGCAGTGGGGACTACGCGATCGCATTCTCGACAGCGCCGCAGGTGCGGATCCGTGCCAATGACAAAGCGCTGACGCGGAACGTGGAAGTAATGACCAACGACGCGATGTCGCCGCTGTTTTTCGCCGCGATCGAAGCGACGGAGGAAGCGGTGTACAACTCGATGTTTAAGGCAACGACAATGACCGGCAACGGACACACGGTCGAGGCTCTGCCGATTGAAAAAACGGTGGAGATACTTAAAGAACACCGAGTGATCAAGTAGAGAATCGCATCAGCCAGCGATGTGTTGCCTTGGACACTACGTAAAGGGTCATTACACCAAGAGTGGAAAGTACGTCGAGGGCCACGACGCCACGAATCCCGATCGCACGCACGACAACAACTACAGTACCAAACGTAACGTCAATCCTCATACGCACGAACCCGGGACGAAGAAAACATTTTCCAATGATTAAAACACTTCCACCTCGATTGACGCTCACCCCCGGTAGCCGTCGCTGATCTCATTCTCGTTAGGCCTGCGATGACATCGCTATGAAACGGACGTGGCCAATTATCGCGGTTTCTGATGTGCCATTCAGTTCCAAATGGTATCAGACTCTGCTGAACGCCGCCAATAATCATCCCGGGGATTCGACTTTCGCTCAAGTTTTGGACGAGGATGGCACCATTCTTCTCTGTCTTCATCATTGGGGCGATCACGGTCATCCTTCGCTGATGAGCCCGCACAACGGAACACCAGGCAACGGTCTGCTTCTATTTTTTTGCGTGAGCGACTTTGACTCAACTTTGAAAAGTGCGCGGACTCTTGCCGCGCAACACGCCGAAGAACCTCGACTCAATCCGAATACTCGGGCAATGGAGTTCTCGCTTCGAGACCCAGATGGCTATTATGTCACGGTTAGTGCATTTAACCCGGCCTAACCAAGCGATGCAGCCAACCGCCGGCCGCTCCGATGCCTCGCTTCCTTTTATGAAAACACGTCCATGGCAAGCCACGCTCGCTTTCGCCAGTCGTGGCCGATCTTTTTCTCGTTAGGCCAGAGTAAATGGCGCGGTTTCGCCGATAAATAGATTGGCAAACCAATCATGAATGCGAAAAAAGAAAAAGAAATTGTAAGCAGATTTAAGCTTACTTTATTTCGGAGGTATCAATATATGAACAGAATGAATTCCAAGGTTGACGGATATTTAAGAAAAGCCAAAAAGTGGCAGGCAGAAATGAAGAAATTGAGAAGGATCGGTCTGGACTGTGGGCTGACCGAAGAACTGAAGTGGGGTAAGCCTTGTTACACGTTTCAGAACAGTAACATCGTTATAATACAAGGATTTAAAGAATTCTGTGCGCTTCTATTTTGCAAAAGCGCCTTGTTAAATGATCCAAATGGTATTCTTAGAAAATTTGGCTGGCAGGCGGCTCGCCGGATACCGTTCACCAATGTTCGGGAGATCGTTGAGATGGAACCGAGCCTGAAGGCCTATATTCGTGAAGCCATTGAAGCGGAAAAGGCCGACCTGAAAGTGACTTTAAAAAAGGAATCCAAAACCTATTCCTGAAGAATTGCAAAATAAACTGGATGAAATCCCTGCCTTGAAAGCTGCCTTTGATGCATTGACGCCGGGACGGCAAAGAGGATACATCCTTCATTTTTCTGGAGCCAAACAATCCAAAACTCGGGAGTCAAGGGTTGAAAAATGCATGCAGCAAATTCTCAATGGAAAGGGATTAGATGATCAGTAATGCCACCAAACGTGCGACTCTTCGCGCGATTCACCTTGTCTTAAGCATTCCGATACTCGGTTACATTTATGGTGAGCCTTCGCAAGTTCAACAGTATGCCGGTGCTGCTCGGTTTGTCTTCGTTCCTGTAATTATCCTTTCGGGATTTTGGATGTATTCAGGCGTATTCTTCGCCATTCTTGGCGTTGCGGTATGGCTCGGTGCCTACTACCTGTCTGGAATTGGGGCGGCTCTCGTGAGCCAGGTCGCGCTATTCATCGCGCGGAAGACTTGGTTGGTGATTCGCGCGCGACATTCGAAGTGATCGGGCCTATCCCTGCAGTGCAGCCAGATGGAAATTCGGTATCACGCCGAGGCGATCGGCGCTCGCTCCCAGTAGCCGTTGCTGATCTTATTCTCGTTAGGCGGAGAATATTACTTGTAATTCAGCGGCGATTCGCACACAAAAGAAATCATGCCTGCCAAGCCGAAGACCATTGATGAGTACCTTGCACGCGTGAGCGCCGCGCAGCGAGCCGCGCTTGAGAAGCTTCGTCGAGACATCAAAGCCGCGGCGCCCGCCGCCGATGAGTGCATCAGCTACGACATCCCAGGCTACCGCCTTGGGTCGAGGCTGTTGGTCTCGTTCGGCGCTGCGAAGAACCATTGCGCCTTCTATCCCGGTGCGCACCCCATCAGGGCACACGAGAACGAGCTTGCCGGATATGGTCTCGCTAAAGGCACGATTCGATTTCCCGCCGAGAAACCGCTTCCCGCCGGACTCGTGAAGAAGCTTGTGAAGACGCGCATTGCCGAATACTCCGCCTAACCAGGCGATGCAGCCAACCGCAGGCCGACGCACTGCCTCACTTACTTTATGAAGATACGTCCACTGCAACCACCTCCGCCCTCGCCAGTGGTGGCTGAGCTTCTTCTCATTAGATGAAGCGGCCCGACATCATGTTGGAAAACGAGATTCCGCCGAGCAAAGTCCGCTTTCGGGTCATCAATAATTTTCTGCTGCGGCATCCATTTATCCACTTGGCGGCGACCCCACGCACGGAATGATTTCACGCATCCATCTAACCAATCGCCGCCGCCGCAATAATATACTTGACCCACCCATTTTCATTTGTTCCGGTATCTCGATGAGCAAGCGTTTCGATTCAGCGAGCGCAAAGATAATGACCAAGGACGCTTTACTAAGGCCGTGAGCGGAGTCATGGGTAAAGGATTGAAACGCGCCAAGCTCATCGGTCAAGAGAACGGTGGTTCCCTTCCACCGGAAACGACAAGGACTTGGCAAACGGCGTAGACTTTAGTCTCTCTTGTCGCTGAACCATTTTAAACCCTTTCCATGCGTCCCTAATGGCTATCCCACCGGTAATAATCAATCCGATGGCCAGTATCGTAATTGCTTTGATGAAAACCCAATCTGACTCAACTAACCTTTCAGCAATCGAACTTGCTGAGCGAACTCACACCAGATTGTTTACAGTGTACGTGGCGTGGCTCGTGTTCGCAGCTATTGTATCAGCCATTTTGACTTGGGTAGTTTGGCGGGCCGGCAATAAACAGCAGGACGCGGTTATCGCGGAGACTGGTGAACGGACGGCAAAATTGGAGCGCGTGGCCAGTGACTCAAAAACTGCACAACAGCGAGTCGAGATACAGCTAGCTGCAGCACGCACGGCACAAGCGGCGGCAGAGCAATCACTTCTAGAAATCCAAGAACGGATTAAATGGCGGGATTTGGTTGATCGAGCAAAATTCGTTGCCTTCTTAAAACAATATAAATCAGGTCCTGTTTTAATCCGTTGCTCCAGCGGAAATGTCGAGGCGCGCAATTTCGTAGTCGAAATAGACAGCGCACTGAAGGAGGCCGAATGGCAGGAGTCTAGCGTGAATATCCGCGATATTATGATCCCAGAACCGATTGGGTTGATTTTCTGGATCCATTCGGCTGATTCTATGCCCGACCATGCAACTGCTTTGCAAAATGCGTTCGAGACGGTTGGTATACCCACGACCACGACGATAAATGCAAGCGTGGAAGAGGGTGATCTTGTTCTAGTGGTTGGATCAAAACCGTAGTGGCGTTTCGCGTCGGTCGGAGGACAGCTGTCGCTGTGCCAGAAACTAAACCAGCGGAGCAGCATCGTTCGAGAAATTTGCCGCACTTACCAAGCGCGTCATCGCCGAACCGAAATCCAAGATAGACAAGCGGCAAGCCTAGCTAAGCGCCCCACGGGGCACACCCCGTTGCCTCATCATCTATTTGTCTACGGCGTGAATTAGATCGACGCCCTGCTCAACAACTGGATTAACAATGTTTATTACTCACGGCTTGCCAGTCCGCTCCATTGACTCAGACACTCCCGCTCATTCGAACTTTTGTGCTAAGGTCTGTCGTGCCCGGCGCCCGCCGGCTTGATTCTCGTTAAGCGGCTCAACCGAACATGAAGGCAAAGCACTACTTTAGATCCATGATCGGACTGATGCACCGGCACTGCAGCCTTGTCCCGGACTCATTCGGGGTTGATCTTTGTGTCTGGTGAGACCCTGCCGCACGCACATGGAGTCACTGGTCGGTCCAAGAGTCCAACTCCGGCCGTTGCTAGCGTCGGATGGTGACGCGCTGGTGCAGGCTGCCGCCGATGGCGAACTGTGGAATCTACCGTTTACCATCGTTCCCTCCGCGGAAACCGTGGATGGCTACATCCGCGCAGCGCTGGAAGGTCAAGCGGCTGGGACCGTCATGCCCTTTGTCACCGAAATCCTCCAGCCCAGGCGTGTCATTGGCTCGACTCGCTTCTGGAAGATCGACCGGCGGCACAGGAAACTCGAGATTGGATGGACCTGGCTCTCGGCGTCGTGGCAACGGACCTTTGTCAATACCGAAGCCAAATTCCTTATGCTGTGCTTCGCCTTTGAGAGACTCAACTGCGTACGCGTGCAGTTCACCACGGATGAAATTAACGAGAGCTCGCGCAACGCCATACTTCGCCTTGGGGCGAAGCAGGAAGGCATCCTCCGCCAGGATTTCATTATGCCCGACGGGCGGAAGCGCAGCTCAGTCCGGTTCAGCATCATTGATGATGAGTGGCCAGCCGTTCGGCGTCGGCTGGAGGAAAGGCTGAATGGGTATGACGAAGATAACGATCCGAAAAGCACAGGTGACCGATGCCGCTCGGCTAGCGAAGCTGAGTGAAGTGCTGGGCTACCCAGTCGAGCCCGAACTCATGAAGCGGAGGCTTGAACGGCTGCTATCCCGGCCGGATCATGTAGTGCTGGTCGCTGAATCGCAGACCGACGGAGTGGTGGGCTGGATTCATGCAGCTGAGCAAGACATTTTGGAAATCGGGCGCTCTTGCGAGATCCTCGGTCTGGTCGTAGCGGCGGATCAGCGCGGCCATGGCGTAGGCCGGCGCCTGATGGAGTGGGTCGAGCGGTGGGCCTTCGAACGCGGGCTGAAGCAGCTCTCCGTGCGCAGTAACGTGGCCCGCGCAGAATCACACCCGTTTTATGAGCGGTTGGGATACACCAGGGTGAAGACTCAGCACGCCTACTGGAAGCACATGCGGTGAACGAAAAAAAAATCCGAGCTTCGGCAGCGCGCAGCGTCTCTCCCCAATCAAAGATGATCGAAGAGAGACGCCAGCTGGAGCTGAGGTTGTCTTACGGCTGAGGTATAACGGAAGCCGGCGTCAACAAGACAGCGTGAAAGGCATTGGCTGAATTATCGAAGGCGACGGCAACAATTTGTCCTCTATCATTGATCGCCGTAGCGGAATAGAGCCGGTAATTATTCGCCGCGGCCCCAATCAGGCCATTCAAGTCCACCATCGTCCCTTGTTGGGAGATGAAGGCCACCTGCTTGGATTTACTGCCGGGGATTGGGTTAATGCTGGCGGGAAGATAACTGTAACCCACCACCTGATCGGTCGCGTTGACACCCAAGGCAAAGCTGCGATCGCTCGCCAGCGAAGCGCCACCAAGCGAGCCGAGATCGGTCATCGTCGTGCCATCATAAAGGAAGGCGTGGACGCGATTGTCGACGCTATTGATCGTCGAATAGCCGGCGACGTGATTTTGCGAGTTGATGGAAGTGCCATAACTGGAGTCGCCGCCGAGGAGCGTCCCCAGATCGTGCATTTGCGTGGTGGTATCCCAAATAAACGCGTGGCTCGGCGCATCTACGCCGGCGATTTGAGAGTTGCCCGTGACAAATCCGTCGTCATTGATCCCCAAAGCCTGCGCGTATTTGCCGCCCAGCGTGCCCAGATCGGTCATGCGAATGGGGCCAATAGACACTTTTGTAAGGAAAGCTCTGCTGGAGTCGCCATCGAGCTTGTCACCGGAAAAACCGACCACCTGGCCAGAGGCGTTGATGCCATTGGCGCGGCTGAAGGGCCCGTTATTCGGTAGAGTCCCCAAATCCGTCGCCGACCCATTGCTGAAGCTCGCGGCGCGGCTGGTCGGGTGTGTGCTTGGGCCAAAGGTCGAGTCACCGACCACCATTCCGGAGCTGTTGATACCAAATCCACGGGCGATGCTTTTGGGAGAATTCCTGCCGGCATCCTCCATCGGTGGCGTGTTGGAAAGGGTGTAGCGAAATGCGGACGTGCCCGAGGTGCCCGCCACTTGTACTTGTGCCAGGTCGTTAAGCGCAGCGGGCGTAGCGACGGTAGCCGTCATGGAAGGGAGAGCTCCCAGATCCGTGAGGCTATAAGTCTGAGCGCGCGCGCTTGATACCCCGATCGCGCAACAGGCGGTCAGGGCAATTGTAGTGAAGTTCCGAAGAACGTTAAATGATGTCATTGTTTTCTTTCTGTGTTTTGGTTTTTGAATCCACCGGCCTCGCTGGGGATGACGTTAGGTCAAAGAGCGGGGCGAGTGGATTCAGTAGCCCCCTTATGTAGCTGGATGTGTGCGCACCACCGCGCGGTCACTACGCGAATCTAGATGCGCACTCTACGCAGATGTGCAATCGGCCGAGAGCATCGTCATGTGGCATTTGCAGGAAGCTCCGATCTTGAACGAGCGGGGTTGAAAGCTCTGCTCGCTTCTGCAATGGCTGCCTGGGGAACGCGTGCGCTCCTCAGAGAAAGCGGCTGACAACAATAGATTTGCTAATTACCGGCAGCGGCAATACGAGTGGAATAGTTGAACGACGCGAGCCAGGATCAAACCAAGGCAATGAAGAACGAGGGCGTGGATGATGCGATCGCGTGCCCGGTGTGCGGCGCGGCGACCGTCCAAGAGAAATGCAAAGTCATTTGCAAAAGCGATCTTTGCCGCGGTCGCGTGGTCTACAACTGCGCGGAGTTCTAATGCGAGCTATAACGGCAGTCTCTGACCGACGTGGAGAGTAGGGCGAGCTACCTGGTTCGGCGGTCAGACACCGCCGCTACAGCGCAACGGCTACTTCGGTGGCTCAGGGGGCTTAGTTTCGGCGGGGGCGACCTTATCGAGGCCACGGCGTTTCAGGAGCGGGGCCACATCAGGGTCGCCTCCGGTGAAGTTACGGAACAGTTTCATGGCTTCATCGCTGCCGCCGCGCGAAAGGAGCGTCTCCCGGAAGTGATCGCCGTTCTCGCGCTTCAGGCCTCCATGCTGCTTGAACCATTCCACGCTGTCGGCGTCGAGCACTTCACTCCAGAGATAGGAATAGTAGCCGGCGGAATAACCGCCCGCGAAGGCATGAGAGAAATAGGTGGAGCGGTAACGAGGCGGCACGGGAGGATAATCGACTCCGGCTTTCTTGAGTGCTTCGGCTTCGAAAGCGAGCGTGTCCGTCGGAACCTCGTCCGGCTTTAGCTGATGCCAGGATTGGTCGAGCAAGGAGGCGGCAAGGTATTCGGTCGTCTTGAACCCTTGGTTGAATTTGTCCGCGGCCAGCATTTTGTCGAGCAGCTCAGCCGGCATAGGCGCGCCGGTCTTATAATGCTTCGCGTAGTTTTTCAAGATCTCCGGCCAGGTCGCCCACATTTCGTTCACCTGCGACGGATACTCGACGAAATCACGCGGCACGCTCGTGCCGCTAAAGCGGGGATACTTCACATTTGAAAACATACCATGCAAGGCGTGACCAAACTCGTGAAACGCCGTCCTAACTTCATCGTAGGTCAGCAAGGTCGGCTCACCCACCGGTGGTTTGGGGATATTGAGGTGATTGGCCACGACCGGCTTCGTGCCGAGAAGTGTGCTCTGCGGCACATATTGGTTCATCCAGGCGCCGCCGCGTTTCGAGGGACGGGCGTAATAATCGCCGATGAAAAGCGCGAGCGATTTGCCATCCGCGTCGAACACTTCCCAGATGCGAACGTCGGGCAGGTAAACGGGAAGATCTTTGCGCTCCTTGAAGGTGAGGCCGTAGAGCTTACCCGCGGCAAAGAAGACGCCATCAGTTATGACGTGGTTTAACTCGTAGTAGGGCTTGAGTTGCGACTCATCGAAGGCGTAACGCGCCTTGCGCACTTTCTCCGAATAAAAGTCCCAGTCGCAAGCCGCGAGTTGGAAGCCGCCTTTCTCCTGATCGATGATCGCCTGCATGTCCGCGCCTTCCCGTTTTGCATTCGCGACCGCTGCCGGAGCGAGATCGGCGAGGAGCTTGTTCACTGTCGGAACGTCCTTCGCCGTCTGATCCTCGAGCTGGTAAGCAGCGTGGCTGGCATAGCCAAGGAGCGCCGCGCGCTCGGCCCGCAACTTTGCGATCCGGCTCACGACCTCCTTGTTGTCCCATTCGCCGCCGTGGCTGTTCCGCGCGAGCGAGGTTTGCATGATCTTCTCGCGCAGCGGGCGATTCTGAAGCGAGGCCAGCGAAGGCTGCCCGGTCGTATTCAATAATGGGATGACAAACTTGCCTTCTTTGCCCTCAGCCTTGGCGGCGGCGGCGGCGGCGGCGATTTCGTTGTCCGAGAGGCCGGCCAGTTCAGCGCGATCATTCACGACAATCGAGGAGGCATTCTTTTCTTTGAGCACGTTTTGCTCGAATGTTGTTTGCAGAGTCGCGAGCTCGGCGTTCAACGCCCTCAGGTTCGTTTTGTCCGGCTCCGAAAGCTTGGCGCCGGCGCGCACGAAATCTTTATAGTAACGCTCGAGAAGCCACTTCGAATCGGCGTCGAGACCGCTTTTCTCGCGGTCATTGTAGAGCGCTTCGATGCGCGCGAAGAGCGGACCGTTGAGGTGGATCGCATCGGAATGCGCGGAAAACTTGGGCGCCATCTCCTTCTCAATCTTCTGGAGAGCGGGATTGGTGTTTGCGCCGGTGAAATTTGAAAAGATCCGGCGGGCGCGATCAATGAGCCGGCCCATTTTCTCGAGCGCGACAATCGTGTTCTCGAAGGTCGGCT
Organism: Spartobacteria bacterium; assembly: GCA_003169695.1. Lineage (GTDB taxonomy): Bacteria > Verrucomicrobiota > Verrucomicrobiia > Chthoniobacterales > UBA10450 > AV80. The sequence goes on along the minus strand of PNAS01000054.1, from coordinate 2,489 downwards.
TCTCCGTCTGTTTCGCGATGGCTTCGGCTTCCTTCTCTTCCTCCGCGATTCCCTGCTCCAGCGCCGGTTGGAAATGCTCGTCCTTGATCTTGTCGAAGGGCGGCATCTGATAGGGCAAAGTGCTTTCCGTAAGGAGGGGATTGCTGGTCGCGGCGGTGGTCAATTTTTTAGAAGGTTTTGGTGAGGGCGAGGCAGGCTTCGCGGATCCGCAGAGAGGAATGATGATGCATCCGATCCCGAAGAGCAACGTGGCGACGCGACTACCGCGAAAAGTGCGACGGAAGAACGAAGCGGAAGAAAGAGTGAGGTTTTGCATAGGTTGAGAAGTCGCGGCTCGGTTTTTCCAGAGCCGATTGGAGACGGCACTAAAGCAATCCCAGAGTGCTTGTGCAAGCAGCGTGTCATCCTTTGGACCACTTCATCCGCGTGGGACATGCTGGCCGGCACTGGCATCGGTCTCGTCGAGATTCATAACTTGCATTAATCGACTGTAGCCGCGCCGCGGCCTGACTAAGCCAATGCGGGCCGCCGTTCCATCGCTACTAGTGCGATACCGCCGAGCACTGCGACGGATGCCAACACAGCACGCAGCGTAATCGGTTCACCAAGAAATAGAATGCCACCGGCTGCGGCAAGGACGGGCACGCTGAGCTGAACCGTGGCGGCGCCGGCTGCTCGCAGAGTGGGCAAAACAGTGTACCAGATCGCATAGCCCACTCCGGAAGCGATTGCTCCCGAGAGTATCGCGTATCCGATACCCGTACGGTCGAGGCGAGCCCAAGGCAACAGAGCGGTGCTCAAAACCACCGCCATCGGCACGGCGCGCAAGAAGTTCCCTGCCGTGGCAGACGCTGGATCGCCGGCAGCTTTGCCGCGCAACGAATAGATGCCCCAGGCAACTCCGGCGCTCAACATCAAGATCGAGCCGCCGAGAGGAGGTGCTGAGAGGCCGGGAAACACGAGCGCTACAAGTCCGGATAATGCCAGAGCAAGGCCAATCTGTTGCCACCCGCGCAACCGGTCCCCCTTGCGTAGCGCCCAGATGATCATTGTCGCTTGCACCGCCCCAAACAACAGCAATGCCCCCGTCCCGGCAGGTAGGCTGATATACGCGAACGAAAACCCGGCGGCGTAAACAAAAAGGGCCGACGCTGAAGGCCAGCTTCCCGCTTTGCCGCGCGACCTCTTGCGCATCCTCACGATCAGCTGAAGCGCAATGGCACCGGAGATGATCCGGGTCAAAGTAAAGCTGGCGGCGTCAATCCTCGTTTGTCTTAGAGCCAGTCGGCAGAGCAGGGAATTTCCTGCGAAGGCCGTCATCGCAACGAATGTTAGGATGAGAATTCGTGTGGGTGTCACAAACGTGTCAGCAGCGTGTTTTGTAAGCGCGATTTAGCTGGCTTTCCGCTAAAGACGCCAGAACCAACTGACTCGACAGCAAGACGCGGCTCCAAAATGAGTCGCGCCAGGGTCGCAATCCTCCCGCTGAGCCAAACGAAGCCGTTGGCAGCTGCCGGAATTACGGGCAATGGCCTCACGGCGGCAGCGATTCAGCCGGCAATTTAGCCTCGTCAACACTCCTCGACGCCTGGGTAGTTACCGCGAAGTGAAAACCGCGTTTTTACGATGGCGCTACGGCTCCGAACCTGCTCCAATACAATGCAGACAGCCCTGTCATGAATAATCTCGATGGGACTCGGTGTGTTCGTATGTGAGAAGTTTTAGTTTGCCAATGTCACTTCGGAATTCAGTCTCGGTTTGTTCTTGTTCGCGCTTTTCACGCCCCGCAGTTTGGCGCGCAATGTTGTTTGTCGCAGCGCTTAATCTTATGGCCGGCCCGCTTCTGCGCGCCGACTGTTCGCTCACCCACACCGGCAACATTCCGCTCAATGATTTGGGACCCGGCAGCTACCAAGGCTTCATCGCGGGGCTGTATCCTGCCGGCTCCAATATGCCTCCTCCTGCACACGCTGCCGCAGCTCTCGCCATAGCTACCGATCAGATAAAACCATTGAACGCCTTAGGCAATCCGGATTTGGTCAATGGCAAGATCGTTATGATCTCAATCGGTATGTCGAACGCGACGCAGGAATTCGCGAGCAAGGGCGCGCATGCCTTCAGGCTGGACGCCGACATTGATCCCGCGAAGGATCCGCAGCTGGTTATCGTAGATGGCGCGCAAAGCGGCCAGGACGCTCCGGCTTGGATCGATCCGAACGCGGCGACGTGGAGCACGGTCGATCTGCGACTCCTTGCGGCAGGCGTCACGCCAGAGCAGGTGCAAGTCGCCTGGGTCAAGGAAGCGCTGATACATCCAAACAACTACGGAGCGTTCCCCGCGCACGCGCAGATGTTGCAGTCCGATCTGGAAATCATCCTGCGCAATCTCAAAACCAATTTCCCTAACATCAAGATCGCCTATCTTTCCACGCGCACACGCGCTTACACGGATACTCCGGCCGATGAGAATCCGGAGCCGTTCGCATACG
>PNAS01000055.1 GCA_003169695.1 Spartobacteria bacterium | reverse complement strand
CGAAGTTCGCCAGGGAAGGACCTGCCGCTCGGATGAGCACCCTCTTTGGAGCGCTTCCTTGCACAATGAAGCCAGCGATCATCACGCTGCCACCTGTCGCTACTTGTAGTCGTGTCGAAATGTTTCCCAACGTCGCCGGCCTGGGTGTAGGTGTAGGCGTGGGTATCGATTCCGTCAAAGCGGTGAATAGCGCGGCGAGGCCATCGACAGACTGCGTGATCTCGTGTGCCATGAGAGGAACAACTTGCCAAGTCAACATTGGTTGTTGCGCTTGGACTAATACTTGGAAGTAGTCGCTGGCGTGGTTTCTGATAATAACATCGTCTTGGCCACCAATAATAATGTGAACTTCTGTGGTCGGATAATTGTATTGGATGCCACCAGTTTCAACGCTATTAGCGATCCACGTATCAGTAAAGGTTTGATCGTGTGCCACGCACGGCCCCATGTTGGACCCGTAAGACAAGTCTATTAGTGAACATTTACTGACGTCATATCCGTATCCAGGTTGTTCCAAGCAACCTTTGGAGAGCGCAGCCATCGGCGGACCGGAAGTAGGGACTACCACGTCAGCGGCAATCCCGTAGGACGATATAGCATAAGTGATTTGCGAGGCTCCGGCAGAATTACCCGTAATACAGAAGCGACCTTGAGCCAAGTTGTCATGCACCCATTGGATTGCCGTTGCCGGTCGGCACGCCAAGGCTTCCTGGCCAGACTCAACTCCGGACGTCGCCTCGAGCCAACCGTTGTCTCCCCAGTTGATCTGGACCAATTCATATCCTTGAGCTAGCAGCAATTGGAAAAACGGTTGTGTTAATGGACCATCAATTGACCAAAAGTTGGCTCCCGCGTCGCCGGAGAAGAACATTACCAACCCTCTCGACTGAACAGTCGGTTTCTGATCGGCAATCATGCCAATAATTGGGGCCAGCGCGGGACACGTAACTGTAAAGTTATTGCAGGTAAACCCAACTGGGCATCCTTCTTGCGATGCCGTACCTAACGTAAATGTACCTAATTCCCGAGTCCCAACAGTGCCCGCGTTGACATGCGTGTTCGCATCGAGAATCGCCTGTCGCAGTGATCCCGTTCGGCTCTCGCTCGTGTTTATGGCGTTGTAGTTGTCGCCCGCTGCGAATCGAATGCTGATTGCGAGAGAAAGGCCGCAGACCGCGATACCAGAACGAATTGTCATAACGTTTTTTCTCCTTTGTCTACGCAGGTCAGGGTAAGGCCGCATCCAGATTAACCTAGAGATATTACTTTATTACCTCCAAGCGAGTGAGTAGCGCGCCTCCCAGGGTATTGCGCCTCAATACGCTCGCTGGGTTCGCTATCATTTCGGAGCCTCCAGGATGGGATCACTGCCAGTCCATGAGCTTCTTCTCGGTCAGGACGTAATTATTCATCGTGTTGTTTACGTTGACCTCGGTTCTCCGGTCCTCGTCCTTTCGGAAGAAGTTTTGCGGCGATCCATTTGCGCGCGTTAGTGTACAATGTTGGCGATTGCGTCCCATTGATTCCTTACTAAGACCACATCCGCGCAGAGCGCGCGCAGTTTTTCGCAGCGAACGACGCTTTCGCCGGATTCTTGAACCTCGCGTCGCATCGTTTCGATTTGAGACTTCAGCATCGGTCGGTCGTGCCGCACGAATCCATTAAGAAACGGTCAAGGTGTGCAAGGCGTTTTTCAGCGCTTTTGGCCACTGGCAATGGCCCACCCGAACCGCTGATTCGGCGGAATCTACAGGCCGGGTTTTAAGCACAGTGACGCATTGCGTATCATCCGTAACTGGGTAGCTCCAAGCGTAGCATCGTTTTGCCTTTGGGTGGTCTTTCAGGTCAAAGATTTCGACCAACCCGTTCCACGCGACGCCATCTCGAAAGAATTCTACTACGATCTCAGTCCCGACATGCACGGCGTTACATTCGTGCGTCGTCTCGATGGCTTCGCTCAGCTTCCGTATGCATTCGGTCACACTTCAATTATCTCCGCCAAAGCTAACGCTTGAATTAACAGCAGATTACGTTCATGCAATAATCTGGACGACGCGATCGCACTCCAGGGGAATCGCTGATGGGTCTTTCGAAGGACCCTATTGACGGGACACGCGCACTGCTGTTAAATGATCCATGCTGCAGCGTCTTATGAAATTGATTGTCAGATTTTGCAGGGCAGCAAGATTCCGTGAACCGCGCAATTTGACACGGGAGGACGTGCTTCGGTGCCTTGCTCGATATCGAACAGCCACGCGCCGCATTCTTTAGTGGGCAAGCCGCAAGCTCCTTTCGGGTTGGCTCGAAAAGAGCGCTCGTTCAATCGGTGCACTTACCAATGCATTCTCCTTTCTGTTCGGGATGGTGGCACGCGAGAAGGCCTAATTAAGTGTGGCTTCTCCCAGCTTGCTGTCGTTAGTACGAGTCGCGGTCAGCGCGCTTCAGTCTTTCACGCTCTGCCGGGACTTTTACTTTCAACATCCGCGTTATCTGCCAAAATCCGATCCGTCGCATTGATTTAGCGGATTTCGCAGACAGCGCGTATGTCTGGAGAAGGTTAACCGTCCATTGCCCACAAATCTACCCGCGTCATCGCAGCGGCCTCTCATAAACCGGACTCGCCGCGGCTCGACTGACTTGGGGTAGTCGGCGCTATTGGCTTAACCAGACCCTCCGTGTGTCCCGGCCGCGCGCCGTCGCTTGAGCTGATCATCGAGCTCGGACTCGCACTTGCGGACTGTCCGATCACTGCCAACTCGGGCCTCAGCGGCGTCCCAGAGAGACGACACATCGCCGACACAGACAGCTATGCTTACGGCAAGTCGTAGACTTCCACGAGGGCATTGCCCGTCGTGTTATTGACTCCGCGTACGATCGCGGTGTAGCTCCCCGGCTGCAGCGTGGCGATGATGGCTGATTCCGCTGGATTGGTGGGCGCGAGTTGGCTGTTCTGAATATCCGCCACTTGATCGCTCGTTATGATTCCGAATATCTGCGTCGTCTGCCAGTTGTCATTCCGGGCAATCATGGTGGTGGCGTCGTGCAACTCCAATTGCGGATTGGCCAGCGCGTCCGGCACGCCGAACTGGGTCAGCGATGGACCGATCGCTCGAATAATTACTCTCGTGGGTTGCGTCACAACGATAAATCCTCCGATCATGACGTTGTCTCCCGTCTGCACGAATCCTCGCGTGCTGATGTTGGCCAGGAGGGATCCGCTGGTGGCGTCTAAATCGTAAACTTCCACGGTCCCTACGCCAGTCCCGCCGTCCCCTTCCACAATGGCCGTGTAGCCACCCGGCGCCAGTGTGGCGATTATAGCGGACTCGAGCGGATCGCTTGGAGCCAGTCCGCTGCTTTGAATCTCCGCCACTTGGTCGCTCGTAATGATTCCGAATATCTGTGTCGTCTGCCAATCATCGTTCATCCCAATGGTGGTAGTGGTGTCGTGGAGCTCCAGCCGCGGGTTAGCCAGCACATTGGGAACTCCGAAGTTCGCCAGGGAAGGACCTGCCGCTCGGATGAGCACATTCTTCGGAGCGCTTCCTTGCACAATAAAGCCGGCAATCAGTACGTTGGCACCGGTCCCTACTTGTAGGCGAGTCGCAATGTTTCCTAGCGTCGCCGGCCTGGGTGTAGGTGTTGGCGTAGGCGTTGGTGTTGGGACCGGGCTGGGTGCTGGCGTCGATATTGGTGTGGGGGTTGGATTAGGCGTCGGAGTCGTTGAAGGTGCGGGGGTAGGTGTTGGTGTAGGGATCGGGCTGGGTGTTGGCGTCGATATTGGTGTGGGGGTTGGATTAGGCGTCGGAGTCGCTGAAGGTGCGGGGGTAGCAGTTGGTGTAGGTGTGGCGTCTGCGAGTGAGGTGGAATCGCCGGAATTGTTCGTGAACGTGGCGGGGCCGGCGGTCACCGTGTAATCCGCCGCATTGTTTGTGCTCAGGGCGGAGGCGGGGCCATTGAAGAGGAGCGCCAAAGTCGAAGTCGAAGGCAACACACCGGCGAACGGTGGGCCGAAGATGCCATCCGCGTCATTGTCGAGCAGGCCCGTGTTTGGTCCGGTGTAGCTCGCGCCGCCCCAGCTCACTGACCAGAGAATACCGCCGCTTTGATAAGCCGGGTTTAGATAAGCCACCCGGCCGGCAGCCAGATAGCTCGCAGGTATTGCAGTCATCGTAAAATCGGATGCGATCGACGAAGTCTCGTGACTCGCGAAGCTCGCCGTCGCAATCAGAATGCGACTGCCAGCGGCCCCGTTGCTCACATTGGAGGGGAATGTAATCAGAGTGATCGGATTATTCCCGGCGGCGTCGAACGCAATCAACTTGCCGCCGTTCACAAAATTCTCCCCGGTGACACGCATCCGCAACTGCACAGCTTGCGCAGTTGTGTCGCCGTTGACGCCCCCGATTACCTGCTCGATTTGCATCAGGTGAAACGACGCGTGGAGAGGAACCGCGCAAGCGAGTGAAATTAACGCAGCAAGGATCCGCAGCCAATGGGTGCCCGCATCAGAAGATCGGTGTGTTCTCATAGCATAAACCTCCGTGGATCTGCATATATCTCGACGCGTTTGGGGGCGAGCACAAAGCCGCCAATCTGCCATTGGCCCAGTGCGTACATAAAACGTGGGGCGAGATCGTTGAAATGTAATGTGATTCGATGCATACGAATGACGCAGTCTTAGTGTTTTCGTCGGGGATTGCAATGCTGTTGACGAGATTCTCTTCTAAGTTCAACGCTGGGCCGCTCGCTCATGGCTGGATTGCGACGGCGCCCCGAGGTCGTAGACGTCACGATCGGCGTGTCTTTTTGCCCGTCTGGCGCGCGCCACGGATCGATCTAGCTCGGGCGTTGCGGAGTTGATTATTCCACATCGGAATCTTCGGGTCCCCGACGGGATTCAATCAGACTTACGAGCTATGGTTCAAGCAGCTGCCCGCATCCTAAAAATATTAGGAAAACGTGAGGTCATGAATGACAGGTAGATGGGCCCTGATGTGCTTTGCGCCGCGGAGTTCACGCAGCCGCCGCTCGGTCAATGGCAGCGCAGAGGTGCTCCGGGGAGAGCGGCTTTGCGAGGTGTTCGAGAAACCCGGCCTCCGCGCTTCGTTGTCGATCGGCAGGCGAATTGAAGCCACTGAATGCGATGGCGCGGATGCGTCGCTCTGCACTTAACTGCTTCATCAACTCCCATCCGTTGCCGTCAGGCAAGCCGAGGTCGCTCAGCAGAACATCGAACTCGACGGCAGCGGCGAGACTCAGAGCAGAAGCCATATCCGTCGCGACAAAGACCTGGTAACCGATGGCGCTTAGAAATCTCTTCAAGCCCTCGGCAGTCTCAGCGTGATCTTCGACTACAATCAACCGGGTCTCTCCGTGCATTAATGAGTCGATAGCTTAACGCATGCCGCGTCCGCAGAAGCGTCCGCAATTTCTTCACGTCACCGTGATTGCCTACCGGTTTTGGCGAAAATCTTCTCTCTACCGGCCGGTGTGAATCTGGTCGATGGCAAGATCCTATCGGGCGAGTTCAACGTCTAGAAAGAACACTCGCGCGGCAAGACGATCCTGCGCATACGCGATTTCGAGGGTCGATCAAATCGCTCTCCACTTCTGATTCGACGCTGGATGTTGAGCGCCTAAACTACGGCGTATGAGCACGGATTTAGCACAACAGGCCTGCGACCGATATGAGATTGCGGACACACTGCATCGATACGCCTTCGGCCTCGACCATGGTGATCCAAGTTCGCTGACGTCGGCTTTCACGGAAGACTGCCTCTTCGATTTCAGGCCCGCGGGCGCCAAGCTTGGGCTCGATTTCCCCAGGCTCACCGGCCGCAAAGCCATCCTAGAAAGTCTCCTTCCGCTTCTCGGGCCGCTCGATACTAGCCACACTGTCAGCAATCTCCAGATCGAAATCAGAGAAAATTCGGCCACACTTTATGCGTATGTCATGTCTCAACATTTCATGCCGCGGGAAGGTTCNNCGGCCAGAAATGGCGCTTCAAGCGTGTCACGATTGACAATGCATGGATGCAAGGTGACCCGGAAATTCTCAACGCGCTGGCAGGTCGCCAGGCTTTGCGCGCGAAATCGAAGCAGCCGAAATAACTCCGAAGACAATTCGCGCAGCAACGCCGAGGCGATCTATTGGGCCGGCGTTCTCGAGTCGCGGAGGCGGAAGCGCGCTGGAATAGGCTTTAGTTTAAGCAAAAACCTTGGCGCGCTTGCGGCTTTTCGGCTTGACGATTTCCGTGTCGTCTTCGGCGATGCCGGAGAGCACAACCGGGTCGTGATCGGGAAACTCGGCAATCAGCGACAGGCTCCCGCCTAACGCCTCGACATAATTCCGCAATGTCGAAAGCAGAAGATCACTGCGCTGTTCGAGCCGCGAAACGCTGTCCTGGGTAATGCCCAATGCTTTGGCCACGTCGACCTGCGTGCGCTCGCGAGCGCGACGTAGCTCTTGCCGCGTCATTTCCCCCGCAACCAATTGCGCCGCCCGCTTTTCAATTTTTTTTCGCCGAGCGGGGCTTAAGTGTCTGATAATGTCGTCCACGTTCTTAGGCATGTTTACTTCCTTTCTATGGTCTTTAGTCCATATGTAGTCAATTCCATATTTTCCCGCACACCGGCTTCTTTGCTGAGAAGAAGGAATTAGCGGCATGCATCGAGGATGCTGCGCGTCAAGATTCGGGGGACTCGCCGCGGCGCGCCCCTCCGAGGGTCGGCGGTCCCATTCGACAAGCTCAGGGCAGGCGCCGACGGCCGCTACAGGTCGAGCGTTTTGCGAGGCGCAAAAGGCGGGTATGGTGACGCGTTATGGCGAACCAGGTTTTGGCGGGGAAAGTTGGTGTCGTTTTTGGCGTCGCGAACAAGCGAAGCATCGCGTGGGCGATCGCAAAGGCTTGGGCCGCGGCCGGGGCCCGCTTGATTTTCAATTATCAAGGCGAGCGGTTGAAGGAAAACGTCGAGGAGTTGGTGGGGGAGTTTGGCGAAGGTACGCCCCTTTATCCCTGCGATGTTTCGAGCGACGCTGAGATCGCGGATTTCTTCAAAAAGGTCCGAGGGGAAACCGATCGGCTCGATCTGATGCTGCACTCGGTGGCGTTCGCTCCCAAAGAAGCGCTCGAAGGCGATTTCGTCAGCACGACGCGCGAGGCGTTTCGGATGGCGCACGACATTAGCGCCTATTCGCTCGTCGGCCTCGCGCGGGAAGCGGCGCCGATGATGACGAACGGTGGAAGCATTGTCGCGATGACCTATTACGGTGCGGAAAAGGTGGTGCCGCATTACAATGTGATGGGCGTGGCGAAGGCGAGCCTCGAAGCTTCGACCCGTTATCTCGCCTACGATCTTGGTCCAAAAAAAATCCGAGTAAATTGCATTTCGGCCGGGCCGGTCAACACGCTGGCGGCGCGCGGGATCAGCGGATTCACGGCGATGCTGAAACATTATCAAGAGCACGCGCCGCTGAAACGCAGTTGCGATCCGGCCGAGCTGGGGGAGACGGGAGTTTTTCTGGCGAGCGACGGCGCCGCGGCGATTACCGGGCAGGTGATCTATGTCGATGGCGGGTATCAGGTGATGGGGATGTAGCGATTTCGGATTGCGGATTGAAAGACAGCAGACTGACGGCGCAACGTGAAATGATTTCGGATTTCGGATCGCGGATTTTGGAAAGAAGAGACAGCAGACTGAAGGCGCAACTAATTGAACTGCTGGGCGCGGAGGCTGTGTCGGATGATGCGGCGGAGTTGACCGCGCATGGGGGCGACAAGTGGACTGCCAATCACCCACCCGACGTGGTTGTCTTCGCGAAGTCGACGGAGCAAGTGAGCCGGTTGCTTCGATTCGCTTCGGAGAAGAAAATCCCGGTCACGGCGCGGGGCGCGGGCTATGGCTACGTGGGCGGCTGTGTGCCAGTGCGCGGGGGAATCGCGCTCTCGCTCGCGCGCATGAATCGGATCAAGGAAGTCAGTTTCGCCGATGCCATCGCGATCGTGGAACCGGGTGTGATCACGGCTGATCTGCAAGCCAAGGCGCGGGAGCAGCAACTGTTTTATCCGCCGGACCCCGCAAGCAGGAAAGATTGCACCATCGGTGGGAACGTCGCGACGAACGCCGGCGGGCCGCGTTGTTTGAAATATGGAGTGACGCGTAACTATGTGATCGGGCTCGAGGTGGTGCTCGCCAGCGGCGAAGTTTTGCGCACGGGCGGACGCGTGCACAAAAACAAAACCGGCTTCAATTTGGTCGGGCTGTTCGTGGGATCGGAAGGGATGCTGGGGGTGGTGACGGAGATCACGGTTCGTTTGCTGCCGCTTCCGCCGGCCCGCGCCACCCTTTCCGCGGCGTTCGCGACGATGACGGAAACGGCCGCGACGGTGCAGGCGATTTTTCAGGCCGGCTTCCTTCCGGCGGCGCTCGAGATTGCGGATCGTTTCACGCTCGAGGCGGCCCGGCGCGATAATGGTGTAGCGCTTGTGCCGGCCGGAAACGCCCATTTGTTGGTCGAAGTCGATGGCCAGGTGGAAACGGTGCGGAGCGAGGCTGAGGCGCTGGAGAAATTGATCGCGAGCCGAAATCCAAATTCGCTCACGACCGCGGTAACGGAGGAGGAATGCGAGAACCTGTGGGCGGTCCGCCGGGACTTCAGCAACTCGCTGCGAGCCACCGGACTGACGAAGCTGAATGAGGATGTCGTAGTGCCGCGGTCGCGCTTGGTCGATCTGGTCGAGTTCGCCGACGCGCTGCAGAGGCGGCACGGTTTCCCCATCGCCTGTTTTGGTCATGCGGGAGATGGAAATATCCACGTGAATCTCATGGCGGTGGATTACGATAGTCCCGCGGTGCAGAAAAGAGTGGAGAGCGCGCTGGACGAACTTTTTCAGCAGGTGCTCGCGTGGGGAGGCGTGATCACCGGTGAGCACGGCATCGGTCTCGCGAAAAAACGGTGGTGGCCGCAGGCGACCAGCGACGTCGCGCGAGACGTGCATCGCGCCATCAAAGATGCGCTCGATCTCGCGGGGATTCTGAATCCCGGAAAGTTTCTGGATTAGGTGCTTTCAAAAACATCTCCTGTAGGGCGTTTCTGTGAAACGCCGTCCTTGGGGGAGGCGTCTGACACAGACGCCCTACAATGGGCGGAAAACGATCCGACGCACCACCCTGGGCGTCCCTACCTGGGGAGATTCAGCACGACGTTCACCGCGCGATGATCGCTCGATTGCGGCAAAGTGTTTGCCACCCAGGCTCTGGCCAACGTCGCGCCGCGATAAAAGATTTGATCGAAAGCGGCCGCGGGATAGCGGAGATCGGCTGGCATCGTGATGCGAGAAGAAACGGGGATTCCCTCCCAAGCCCAGCTGAAACCGCCTGCCAGTAAATTGGGAACCGTTTTTTCGCCGGAGAAGCGTGGCTCATCGGGCGCGGTATTGAAATCGCCGCCGACGATCCAGGTGAGCGGGCCCATTTTACCGTAGGTGTCCTTCATTGCTTTCATGTGTGAAATAAGCTGGCGCATTGATTCTTCTCGAATGCGCATGTCTTCGTGAATTTCGCCGCGATTGCTTTTCAGGTGCAGCGCGTAGACGAGAAGGACCTGCGTTGGCGACACTTGATATGAGGCAAACGCGAAACCGCGTGGAGGCATGATGGCGCCGCCCGGCTTCCACGTTTCGGCCCAGGCGCTGATCGGTTGCAGGCGGCTGGTGATCGCGATCTGTTGCGCTTCCTGCTGACCTTCGCGTGCCGGAAAATTCGAACAGACGTCGACTTTGAATCCGCTCAACGGCTGGATGGCAAGGGATGCGTGCTCCGAATCGCGCACTTCTTCCAAGCCGATAATGTCGGCGGTGAGCTGCCCGAGATCGCGATGGACCGCGCGAATCTGCCGATTTTCTTCGGTGCGCGACGCATTCGGCCGCCGACCGGGAAACCATTGAATGTTCCAAAAAGCAGCGGTGATCGTGGTCGAAGAACTGACAGGGAGCGCCGACGGGGAGAGCGATGGACTTGTTTCGGCGCAGAGAGTTCCGGCGAGAAGCGCGGTGAGCGCACTTAAAGAAAGACCCGCGAAGTATTTGCGGTTCATACCGAGAGGGTATTCCGAGCCGCAGAGGAAGCGAAGTAAGAAACGTCCAACAGCCAACGTCCAACGCTCAATGAAGAAAAGGGTCCAGCAGTTATCCGCGCCGGACGATCTTACTCAGCTGCTCGAGCGCGGCTCGCTCGGCTTTTTCATCATCGTCATAACCCCAGGCAACGATTTCGAGCATCTGAGTTCCCACATCTCGCTTCCCTTTCCGGACAGCATCGAGACGGCCCATAGCGGTCCAGTTTTCGTGATCGACCATTCCAGGCTGCGGAGGCGTTCCATCCCAATAGCAGTAGAAGACATGAAGCGAGCGGCCATTATTTTCGAAAACATAGGAGCGAATCGGCAAGGCGACATCGTTGACGGTGAAAAGTTTGTTCTGCATGGCTCCGCGTTGCGTCATGCCGCTGGCGGGAAGGCAGATATCCGGCCGGTGATTCTTGATGAAGAGGCCGGCGGTCCGGCCCGGGAGCCAGCGGAAGAAAAACAGGTTCCAGTTATGGCCATCATCGCCCGTCCACGCTCCGCCACCGCCCTCGTTGTAGCGCAGCAGCTCCTGAGCGCTGTCCGCGATCGGCACCGTTTTCCAATTCGTTGCTTGAGACGGCCACGCGACCGTCCAGGGCTCGAGCCGAGCCGTCTGTGACTCGTGGGCGCGATACCAAATTTGGGTGCCTACTTCGGCAAGAAGGGTCAGGGCAAGAAGACAGCCGAGCACCAGCCGCGGCACGCGGAAAGTCTGCCGTGATGGTGCTGCCTGCGGTGTGGCCTGGTCTTTGCCGCGCAGGAACACGCTCAATCCCCAGAGGGCGAACAGGCAAACCACGAGAATCGTGTGTCCCGCCGGGTCGTGCCAGTTTTTGATCGTCTGGGAGCCATGCTCGGCGCCGAGCCAAACCAAAAGAAACGTGCGCACCAGATTGCAGAAGAAAGCCAGGCACGCGCCCGCGCCCACCAAGACGATTCGCCGCCAAACGGCGAATTCATAGAACTCACCCAAAAACAGTGAAACCATGAACGTGGCCTGCAACGATCGAATGCCCGTGCACGCTTCGTCGATGCCGACAAAACCGGAACCAACTTCGATGACATTCCCCAGTTGCACGGCCGGAATTCCGATTGTGTTGAGAATTTCCACGTTGATAAGGGCGTCGGCCCGCATGAGCCCCTGGATGACGAATTGTTCGAGATTGGTCGGCCACGGCACGGCGACGAAAAAAAACAGGATGGGAAATGCGAAGTGCCGCGCCCACCGCATTCCGCCCGACAAATAGATTCCGCATGCAGTGATGACTCCAGCGGAGAGGGCCATGGCCCAACTGAGCAGCCGCCAATCGGGGTTTGCTTCCTGAATAAGGCGCACCGGGATCAAAAACGCGGCGGCCAGAATGATGAGCAACCCAGGGAGAATCCTGAGGTCCGGCGGCGAGGGCGGGGGCGCGTTCTCGTAGCGCCGCCAAAAGATGTAAGCCGCGAGGAAAGGAACGGTCCATCCGTAACCATATTGCGGATTGATCGACCACTCGAAACGGAGCCGCGAAATGAGTTCGATCCAGACGAGCGCGAACACCGTCACTGAGAACGAATTTATCCCACGCGAAATTGACGCGATTGCAGGCGGAGCAGGGGATGTAGTGCCGTTCATGCGAGGAAGCGCGTCCCGATTCCAGCAGTTTGCAAGCCGGGATGGCACCCTGGCCAATTTGCAACAGCCCGCGACAAAATCGAGCGTTCGCTGAAAAAGGCTGGGCGTCGCTGGCGCAACCGCCAAAACTACGCCATATTACGCCCGCGACCACCCCGCAGGCCGATTCTTAAATAGAATTTCATTCCTGCGCGTTTTGCAAGGCGTCGCACTTTTCGATGAAACCCGGAACTCTCACCCACACAATCGCGGTCGTACTGTCATCCGTCGCCGGCCTATTCACTCAAAATGCGCCGGCCGCTGTGCCGGGTGGGTTTGTGAAGCTGAGCAAGAAATCGAGCAAACCACGGGATGACACCCTGCTGAAGGTCGATCCCTACGCATCCTCGGCGAAAGCGGATCCTCCTTCTCTGGCCAAGCCGGGGGAACGTTTTCCCTGGAAAAAAGAAATCGTCACGACCGTTTTCTGGATTGGTGAGAAGCCCACCGCAAACAATCCAACTCCAAATCGCTCCAGCTCCTGGGACGCGAACTGGACAAAGAGCTATGGCGGGTTCGATGACCCCGACCTCGCGCACCGGCACGGTTTGATTCCCGCGAATTTCACGCCGCGCCAGAATCCATTTTATTGCGCGCTTCCTTACAACGACAAGTCCACCAACGGTCATCGGCCCGAAGCGCCGCGCGTGGTGCCATGGTTTAAGGATGCCTATCAAGGCCCGGCGGTTTCGACCTGCAAAGGCCGGTGGATTGCGATTCACAAAGGCAACAAGACCGTCTACGCGCAATGGGAAGATGCCGGCCCGTTCCGGACCGATCACTGGCAATACGTTTTCGGAAACGAGCGGCCGAAACCGAATCTAAACAAAGGCGCCGGTCTGGATGTTTCCCCCGCTGTGCGGGACTATCTCGGATTGCAGGAAACGGATGTGACCGATTGGAAATTTGTCGAATTCAGCGAAGTGCCGCACGGTCCCTGGTCAAAGCTCGGGGACAATAACACTTTCGTGATTATTCAGCGCAAGAATGGCAAGGCGCTGGTCGAAGGGCCGAAACCTGGCGGCGTCACAGTCCTGCCCTAGCGGCTGATCGAGCGCTTCGCGCTCGATGGCGCAATGGTGGCCCGGAAAGCTTTCGGGGAAAATGAAAACATCGCGCCGCGGCGGGCAGGCTTTGGCGCGCGCGATCCGACCGTCAAAATAGTTTCGGATGGTCGTCGTCTTCCAGCGGGCCGATTGCCGAGCGGATCTTTGCGAGCAGGTCGTTAAAGTCGTACGGTTTTTGAATGGTATCGAGCACGCCGGCTTTTAACATTTCCGACCGAATCGTCGGCTCGAGATAACCGCTTGCGACAATGGCCCGCACGCCTGGTCTGCTTTCTTTCATCTTAAGAAAGGCCTCGCGACCCCCAAGCCGCGGCAAGCCCAGGTCGCAGACCACAAGTCCAATATCGTCTCGATATGCTTCGAAGAGTGCGACCGCCTCCACCCCGTCTTTTGCGGCGAGCACGCGATAGCCTTCGCTTTCCAGAATTATCACCCCCAGGTCGCGCAACATTTCTTCGTCTTCGACGAGCAGGATCGTCTGCGGAGCGTTTTGCCTGCGGATAATTCTCCCCGTGATGCCGCCGCGAAGTTCTTCCTTGGCGTGCTCGACGGGCAGATAGACAATGAAGGTTGCGCCGGCGTCACGTTCGCTCTCCACCTGGACAAAACCGCGGTGATTGTTCACCACGCCATAAACCACGGACAATCCTAGGCCGGTTCCTTTGCCGCGCTCCTTTGTTGTAAAAAAGGGTTCGAAGATATGCGATTTCACCTGCTTGCTCATGCCGCTCCCAGTGTCGCGCACCCGGATACACGCATAATTCTGCGCGGCCGCGCCGGTGAACACTTCGATCAACTCTGCGCCGCGTGTCATCGAAGTCTCCAGTGTGAGCGTCCCGCCGTATTTCATCGCGTCGCGCGCGTTCACGCAGAGATTCAACAATACCTGACGAATCTGACTGCGATCCGCCGTAATCACGGGAAGATCCGGCTGCAAGCGCAGCTCGAAGCTGATCATTTTTGGAAAGGTCGCCTGCAGCATTTTTTCGAGCTCGCGGACCAGCGCGTTCAGATCGAGCGCGGAAAAACGCGCTTCCGTCTGGCGCGCCGACGTGAGCAGTTGTTGCACGAGTGCCGCCCCGCGCTCGACCGCTTCCTTGATTATTTTGATGGCGCCAGACGCCTCAGGTTTGGAGCCCAGGGTCTCCACCCGATTCGTATATCCAAGAATGATGGCGAGAATGTTGTTAAAATCGTGCGCGATTCCGCCTGCCAATGTCCCCAGGCCCTCCATTTTTTGCGCCTGGATCAGCTGCTGTTCGAGCCGCTTTCGCTTTGTGTCGTTAAAGAGATAAACCTGCAGATTAGTGAGCGTACCTTCCGTAAACGATCCGACGAGGCGAGCCACGACGTAGACCGGGTCGCCATCCCGCTGGCTCATTTCGAGTTCATGTCGCTCCACGATTCCGTGCTGCTGCACCATCTCGAGTAATTCGACGCCATCTTTCCGGCTGCGGAGAAGCTCAAGGAAATTTCCAGTGGTCGCCTCTTCGATCGAAGCGAATCCGAAAATGTTCGCGAAGGCCGGATTGCAGGTCATGATCCGGCCGTCGGCCCGAATGCTCAGAGTGCCCGTGAAATCTTTCGTCACCAAGAGCCGATAATGTTCCTCGCTCTCTCGCAAGGACGCTATTTCCTGACGGCGTGCGGTGACGTCCGTGTTGATTTGTAATCGCGGTGAGACGGGATTTCCGCCCTCGCTGGTCCATCGGCTCGCGACGATGATCCGCTCTCCGTTCCGACGGACTTGCTCGAGTTCGCCTTCCCAGTGCGATTGCTCCTTCAGACTCGATTCGAGATTTCGCGCGTCGCCAGAAAGTTCGGTGCGAAGGAGCGTGTGCAGGTTTTCACCGAGTGCCTCGTTTTTTTCCCAACCGTAAGTGCGGCAGGCTCCCAGGTTCCAATAGGTGATGGTGCCGTGGGCGTCGGTTAGAATGATAGCGTCATTGGCAATGTCGAGTAGCGCGGCCTGGTCCATCACGGGGGTATGTGCCATCATGGAGTCGTGACGCTCGGAGTCGGCTTCGACGCGTTACGAGCGCGGAACTCATCGAGACCTCCGGAGACGAAGACGTAGTAGAACGTCAGCAACGCGCCCAGAACTATGGCGAAGAGAAAAATGAAACTCGCAGCGCGCAATCCACGGTAAGGCGCGCCCGCCTGTTGCCGCGTCGCTCGTTGCCGCATCAGTTCGAGCTCGAGCATGCGCACGGCATTCTCCGGATCGGCCGGTTCGGGCTTGCCGCCGTTGGAATTCATCGAAAAGAATCTTAACCATTCAACCGAAACACCAAATGGATTCTACGGATAAGGAAGCGCGAAAGCTGGTGGCTTTCACGCTGCCAATGGCGGTCTTTCTTGTTCTGTTGGCCTTGGTTAGCGTTCTACGAAAAGTTGGCGGCGCCTTCTGGCTCGATTCTCCGGAGTATTGGATCTACCCGGCTCAAACAATATTCTGCGGCGCGTTGGTGATCTGGTTTTGGCGCGAGTATCAGTTTCGCGCAGCCAGGCGAATTGTTTTTGCAGCCGCGGTTGCGCTCCTGGTTTTCGCGGGGTGGATTGCGCCCCGAGAACTTCTCGGTTTCGCGCCGCGTCTCATTGGTTTCAATCCCGAGATCTTTTCCGGTCAACCAGCCACGTACTGGACCACGGTTGCAGTCCGTTTCGTTCGCCTCGTAGTCGTCGTTCCATTGGTCGAGGAGATTTTTTGGCGTGGATTCTTGCTTCGCTATTTCGTTAACGAAAAATTCTACACCGTCTCAGTTGGAACGTTTTCCTGGCTCTCCTTCGCGGTTGTGACTGTCGGGTTCGGGTTTGCCCATTCGCCTGCGGATCGGATCGCGGCTCTCATTGCCGGCGCGCTCTACAATGGCATCGCGTATCGGACGAAAAGCCTGGCGTCCTGCGTCGTGGCCCACGCCATCACCAACCTCCTTCTCGGCCTCTGGATCATGAAAACTCGCCAATGGGGTTTCTGGTAAGGTCACCCCGGCGCAGTGGCACCGCTTCTGCTCCCTAAAGTCGCCAATGCACGCGACGTTTACTCAAAAAGTCATCATTTGCATGATCGCTGGCTTTTTCGCGGCCTGCCTCATCCAATGGGGAAAAGTATTCGTCGAAGGCGCTGACGATGCTCTGAACGGGGGTTACAAGCATACCTCGCCAGCGTTCAGTCTGACGGCCAAACCGTAGTCTGGTTCGAAAGGGATTGCCGACCGTCGGGCTACGCATAGTTTGCGTCGCACGGCATGAAGATCGGTTTCGCTCAAATCAATCCCATCGTCGGGGATTTGAGCGGCAATTTTGAGAAAATCGCTGGCGCCTACGAGCGACTTACAGCCGTGGGAGCGGAATTGGTCGTTACGCCCGAACTCGCCGTTACTGGGTATCCACCGCAGGACCTTCTCTTCAAATCGCGGTTTGTTCCGCAAAATCTCGAGATCCTGGAAAAGCTCCAGACGCGCGTCCGTGGCGCGGGCTTACTCGTCGGTTTCGTAGACCGAAACCAGGGACGCGGAAAGCCCTTTCACAATGCGGCTGCCTTGCTGCAATCGGGCGTGCCGATCGCGAAAGCGCATAAATCGCTCCTGCCGACCTATGACGTCTTTGATGAAGATCGCTACTTTGAACCGGCGCGCAGCGTGGCTCCGTTGATGTTCGGCAACAAAAAGATCGGCGTCACAATCTGTGAAGACATCTGGACAGAGCATTACCTGCCGCGTCCTCTCTACGACATCGAGCCGGTGCGCTCCTTGGTGGAGCAGGGGGCCGAAATAATTCTCAATCTGAGCGCGTCGCCGTTCGGTTTGGGCAAGCCGGCCGTTCGACGCGAGATGGTCGCCACGCTCGCCCGCACTTATCGCCGGTCGATTTGCTACTGCAACGCCGTTGGCGGCAACGATCAACTGGTTTTCGACGGTAACTCGATCGCGGTGAATTCCAGAGGCGAATTGATCGCACAATTGCCGGCCTTCCGTACCGCCGAGGAGATCGTTGATACCGAGGCGTCGCAGCCGGTGCAGCTGAAGGAAGTCGATGATATGGCCGACCTGTTCGAGGCGCTTTCATTGGGTCTGCGCGATTACCTGACGAAGTGTAATTTCAAATCCGCGGTGCTTGGATTGAGCGGCGGCATCGACTCCGCGGTCATCGCAGCGGTCGCCGTGAACGCGCTCGGCGCGGAAAACGTCCTCGGCGCATCCATGCCAAGCCCGTACTCGTCGCGCGGAAGCATCGACGACGCTCTCGTGTTGGCCAAAAATCTCGGCATCAAATGCCTTCAAATTCCCATCGCCAACGCCTTCGCCGCATTTAAGGCTCAGTTCGCGGAAGTCTTTGCCGGGTTGCCCGAGGACACGACGGAAGAAAACATGCAATCGCGCTTACGCGGAATGATCCTGATGGCGCTCTCGAATAAGTTTGGCCACCTGCTGCTCACCACTGGAAACAAAAGCGAATTGGCCGTTGGTTACTGCACAATTTACGGCGACATGGCAGGCGGCCTGGCGGTGATCAGCGATGTGCCGAAGACCATGGTTTACGAGCTTGCTCGCTGGATAAACCGGCGCGGCGAAATCATTCCCCCCTCGACGATTGAAAAGCCCCCGAGCGCCGAACTGAAACCTGGCCAGACCGATCAGGACAGCTTGCCGCCGTATGATGTGCTCGACGAGATTTTGCGGCTCTATGTCGAGGAAAACATGAGCGCACGCGACATCATTGCGCATGGCTTCGAGGAAAAGACAGTGCGGTGGGTGCAGCGGCGAGTGGACCTCAATGAATATAAACGGGAGCAAGCAGCACCTGGTATCAAGGTCAGCAGTCGCGCGTTCGGCCTCGGGCGCCGGATGCCCATCGCGCAACAGTACGTCGAGTAACGAAACCTGCACCGCGTTGGAATCGAACCAACAACCCAGTGATTAAGAGTCACTTGCTCTGCCAATTGAGCTAGCGGTGCGAAGTTGCGATCGTTTGGAAGCGGGGTTTCAAAGTAAATAAGGGCTTCGGCGAACGATCGGCGGGAATTTTCATCCCGGAATTCATACTCTGCAACGGCAAATCCGCTGTGTCAGGCTGAATTAATCCCGTGGTGAACTTCTGACCACAACTTCTTTGGAAGCATTCAAATGCCGGTTAGTTTCTGCGCACTCAAGGAGAAGGCGACAGCGATGTGAGGGCACAATATTTTCGTATTTTCAGATGGCACGTTCTCCGTCATCTGCGGCGCCATCCGCTTCTGGCCATCTTGAATATTTTGAGCGTCGCACTCGGCGTCGCGGTTTATCTCGCAACCCAAATCGCCAATCACAGTGCGAATCGCGCGTTCGCCGCCACGGTCGACATGGTGGCCGGTAAAGCGGAGCTGCAAATTACGGCGCCGGCCCGGAACCTTCCTGAGACGGTTTTCCCGATGGCCGCAGCTGCCACTGGCATCTCCGCCGCGACGCCGCTCGTGCGAGGTTTGGTGACGCTGCCGGATTTCCCGGGCGAATATCTGGAAGTCCTCGGGATCGATATTTTTACGAACGCGCCTTTCCGAACGTTCGATCCGACCGATTTCGACGCTGGAAAATTTGATATCCAGCGATGGCTTGGCGGTCCGGGAGCCATTGCGGTCACCGAAGAGTTCGTTGCCAGGCACAATCTGAAATCGGGAGATAAAATCCGCGCACAGGTGAACGTGATCGATCATGAATTGCAGGTGGGATTCATCCTCCGGAGCGAAGGAGCCTTCGATTCGCATTTTGCGGTGATGGATATCGGATGGGCGCAGGAATTGTTTGGCCGTCGCGGAGAATTGAGCGCGATTCAGTTGCGGCTGACGAATCCGCACGATCGCGAAAAAGTCGTCCGAGAGCTTCGGAAGGTCTTGCCGCCGGATGCGGCTGTGGCCGCTCCTGCCCAACGCACTGAAGAGGTGGACAAGATGCTTGGCGGTTTCGAGTTGAATCTCTCCGCGATGAGCCTGCTCTCGCTGGTTGTCGGGATGTTTCTTATTTACAACACCGTCTCCGCATCGGTCGCTCGCCGCCGCCGCGAAATCGGAATACTGCGCTCGTTAGGCGTAACGCGCAACGAAGTGCGGGCGCTTTTCCTGGGAGAAGCGATCGTTCTCGGTTCGATTGGCGCTTTTTTTGGATTGGCGGGAGGGCTCCTTCTCGCGCGGCTCCTGGTCGGCGCGGTCGCCGAAACGATTTCATCGCTGTACGTGCTCGTGAATGTGAAGCAGGTGGCATTGGATCCGTGGACCTTCGTGATCGCCTGGACAATTGGTCTGGCCTCGGTCATCGCCTCTGCGTGGCTTCCGGCGCATGCCGCGGCGAATATGGCACCGGTGCACGCGCTGCATGGCGGCACGATCCTGGAGAGATCGGTGGACCCGTCGGTCGCGTGGTTGTGGAGCGGGCTGGTTTCCATTCTCCTCGCGGCTGCTTTTTCTTTTCTCGCCCTTTCGACTGGTCCGCCGTGGCTCGGTTTTGTCGCGGCGTTCTTTGTCCTCGCCGGGTTTTCCTTTCTTGTGCCATGGTCGACCTCCCATTTCAGCTCAGGGGCGCGGAGGTTTTTTCGTGCGGTGCAGCGCCAGCGCGGAAAAGCCGCCGTCGAAGCGGAACTAGGAGCGGAGAATCTTTCCCGTGCTCTCCTCCGAAACTCGATCACAATCGCCGCGCTCGCAGCGGCTGTAGCGATGACCGTCGGAGTAAGCGTGATGGTGTTTTCTTTCCGCCAAACCGTGGAGACATGGATCAACGACACCTTGATCGCGGACCTCTTCATCGCGCCGGCTTCGAATGAAATCGTCGGGCCTTCCTCCTTTATCCCACCGGCGGCCGTGCAATTTCTGGCAAGTCATCCAGCGGTCGAAACGGTGGATACTTTTCGCGAAATGGATTTGCCGATGGGTGAGCAAATTGCTGCCGTCGCAGTTGTGCGCGGGAGCGAACGGCGGCATTTCCAATTTTTGCAGGGCAACGGACCGGAGATCATGCGTCGATTTCAGGCAGAACCGTGCGTCCTTGTTTCGGAAACTTTCGTTCGTCGCCATCGCCTTCAGGATGGTAAGTCGATCGAGCTGATCACGCCCGAGGGCGTCCGCAAGTTCCCTATCGCTGGGATCTTTTATGATTACACACGCGATCAAGGAATCGTCTTCATGAGCGCACGGAATTTCATCCAATTCTGGCATGACGACCGCGTGAATAGCGTTGCTGTTTATTTAAAGAAAACTGGTTCCGGTGAAATGCTGAGTGAAGCTTTCCGACAGCAGTTCAGCCGCAATGGTCAGTTCGTGATCTACTCGAACCGGTCGTTGCGCACGCGCATTTTCCAAATCTTCGACCAGACCTTCGCTGTGACCTACGTGTTGCGGACGATCGCGGTCATCGTCGCGATAACGGGAATTTTTTTGTCCCTGACGATCTTGATCACGGAACGTTCCCGCGAGCTGGCGATCATGCGAGCCATCGGAGGGAGCGCGGGCCAGATACGGAGACTTTTGCTGTGGGAAACCGCGATGCTCGGAGCGCTGGCCGCAGTGATCGGAGTGGCGTCTGGCCTTTGTCTCTCGCTCGTGCTCATCGGAGTGATCAATCGCGCGTTCTTTGGTTGGACGATTCAGCTCGCGTTTCCGTGGCGCTCCCTCGCGTTGACTCCTTTTTGGATCTTCGCGGCCGCGTTGGTCGCCGGCATTTTGCCGGCCTGGCGGGCGGGATGGCTCGTCCTCGCGGAGAACTTGCGCAGCGAATGAAAAAGGTTCGAGCTTTCTTAATTGTCCTGCTCGCGGCCGGTGCACTAGGTGCCGATTGGAAAACGGCGGAGCCGGGCTGGCAATACGAGTTTCCGCGAGATCATCACGCCCACCGGGATTTCAAAACGGAGTGGTGGTACTTCACCGGCAATGTTTTCGACGGCGAAGGCCACCGCCTTGGCTACGAATTGACCTTCTTCCGGCAGGGCATTACGCCTCACGCCGAGCGGGATCCGAATTCTTCGCGCTTTATCGTCGACGATTTAAAGTTCGCCCACTTCGCGCTCACCGACGTCTCAAAACAGCATTTCCGCTTCGAACAAAAAACGAGCCGGGGAGCATTCGGTGAGGCCGGTTTTGACGACGGCAAACGTTTGGCTTGGATCGATAACTGGACTCTTGCGTCCAACGGCGACGACGCGTTCGATCTAATGGCCTCGAACCAGGAAGGCGTTATCCAGCTGCATTTGCGCGCAGCCAAGTCGCCTGTCGTGCATGGCGAAAACGGCATTAGCGTCAAAGCCAGCGCGAGCGGACACGTCTCGCATTATTATTCGATCCCGCGCCTGCAGACGACCGGCGAGTTTTTCGTGGATGGAAAGTCGTATCCTTTTCGCGGCGAGAGCTGGTTCGATCACGAGTGGGCGACCGGCCAACTCGCAGAGGGTCAGGCCGGTTGGGATTGGATTTGTCTGCAATGGCAGGATGGGACGGAATTGATGCTTTACCAAATGCGCCTCAAGAACGGCGACCCGGATTCGAGTTCCAGCGGCACTTGGATCGATTCTAATGGCCTGGCCACGCACCTGCGCAGCGCGGATTTTCGGATGACGCCGATCGCATTTTGGAAAAGCAAAGCGAACGGCGCGCAATATCCCATCGGCTGGCGTATCACGCTTCCGGGACAGCAGACGGAGTTTGTAGTCCGGGCGGCGCTGGAGGATCAAGAGCTGGCGCTCGGCCCGATTACTTATTGGGAAGGGGCGATCGATGCGAGCGGGACGCGTGACGGCAAGGCGATCAAGGGCCGCGGATATCTGGAGTTAACCGGATATGCCGGTCCACTCGGCGAATTGAGCCGTTAGGCGATTTACGCCTGCGTGTGCCGAGCGTAATGGACTTCCGCGCCCTTCGGCAGGAGACGTTTGCGGCCCCGCTGGCGTCGCCGCGCGAGACAGGCTCGCCCGCCCTTCGTGCTCATGCGCGCGCGAAAACCGTGCTGATTCTTTCGGGTGCGCTTGGAGCGCTGTAAGGTGCGTTTCATAAGGGAAGAACCGACCGCACGGGCGATTGGAAGGTGGCTACTTTAGGGTCGCTGCCTGCTTTGTCAATTTTCGCACACGTTTCCGATATCGCATTGCAACAGCGCCATCTTTGTGGAATAACGAAAGCCCCCATGAGCGAAGTCGTCATCGAGCCCGCCATTTTCGAAGACCTGGACGAACTGTCCAATCTTCTCGGCGAGCTTTTCAGCGAAGAAAGCGACTTTCGGCCGAACAAGCAGAAACAGCTCCAAGGCCTGCGGTTGATCTTCGAGGAGCCGAATCGCGGGCGTGTCTTCGTGCTCCGGCGGGATCGAACGATCGTGGGCATGATCAATTTGCTTTTCACGATCAGCACCGCGGAGGGCGGTTTCGTCCTCCTCTTGGAAGATTTGGTGGTGCACGACTCGTTTCGGGGCCACGGCTACGGCTCGCAACTGCTCGAGTACGCGATCAACTTCGCGAAGCAGAAAAAGTTTTTGCGCATCACCTTGTTGACGGACCGTCCTGAGCTGCGTTCTCAGAATTTCTTTAAACGCCACGGCTTCTACGAATCCCCGATGTTGCCGATGCGACTTCTCGTTTCCTCGGACGCTCCAACCGAGGTCACTTTGTAAAACGGGGCGCGCCCGTGTCTTTTCGACTGTAGGTTTGCGCTGGTTATGCAAGGCGCCATTCGTCTCTTTCGATTTAGCGGCATCCAGGTTTACCTCCATTTTTCCTGGTTCATCGTTGCGGCCTATCAGCTCACTCAGCGCCTGAACAACTATCGCGCGCCGATCTTTGCGGTTTACGAATACCTCGCCCTCTTTGCGATTGTCCTTCTCCACGAATTCGGCCACGCGTTGGCCTGCCGGCAAACCGGCGGCTCCGCCGATCGTATCGTCCTGTGGCCTCTTGGTGGCATCGCGTTTGTAAACCCGCCGCGGCGTCCGGGCGCCGTGCTCTGGAGTATTGCGGCCGGGCCTCTTGTGAACGTTGCGCTGGTCCCCGTGCTGGAGCTGCTTTGGATTTTCGCGGGCCACGCTGGATGGTTTGAGGACGCTCCGGACGCGTTCCGCCTTATCGGGATGATTCGTACCATCAATTTGGTCCTGCTTATTTTCAACATGCTGCCCGTTTATCCGCTCGATGGAGGACAGATTCTCCAGGCGTTGCTCTGGTTTCCGCTCGGAGAAATCCGCAGTTTACAGATCGCCAGCGTAATCGGCGTAATTGGGTCCATATCTCTGGCGGGACTTGCCCTTTTGTTGCGATTGAATGTTGTCTGGACCGCGATAATGGCGTTCTTCCTTCTGAGCCGCGCGATTGCGGGCTGGCAGTACGCGAAAGCGCTAGTAGCGGAGGAAGTCGCAAGGAAAGCCTCGCCGCCTCCGCTATCCCCGCGGGTTTGATGATGTAGAGGTGCTTGTGCCAAGCACCTGTTGAAGGCTCCGGCGCTTGACACAAGCGCCGCTACATCGTCCGGCATTGCGCAGCCGCTAAGGTTCCTTGGCCGCTTTACTGATCCAGGCAGCAATCTGTGTGGACACGCGCGCTTTGAACTCGGCGCGAAAGCCGACTTCATCGATTGCCTTCGCCACGTCCTTTGCGGCAGTCGGCGGAAGATCGGACTTCGCGTAGGCCTCCAACTCCGAAATGCGCGCGGCGTCGGAGAAGAAGGTGAACAAACCCGGGGCGTAACTGTTCGCGGCGAGCGCGTCCGTCTTCGCGAGGAGCTGTTTCATGTGGGCTTTCGCAAACTGCCACGCCACGTCCGGTCGCTCACTCTCCCGCGCTACCTTTGCCACAACGAAAATCGCGCGGCTCGTTGGCAGTTCGTCACCGAGCGAAATCTCCAGAGTCCGCGCGGCGAGTTTCGGATCGATCGCGGACGCGAGCGCGTCGTAGTAATTTTGTTTCTCTTCGATGCTCGTCGTTTTCAGGCCGAGCTCATGCAACCTGTTCCAGGCAGCTTCGTCCGCGTAGCGGCCCACCACGGCGAAGACCGGTGCGCGCAAATCCGGCGCCAGTGAGGCGGGATCGGCCAGAAACTTTTGAAAACGCTCGCGGCTACCGGCGACGATTTCTTCGTCGTTCAGTTCGCCTAAGGAATTGATCAGGCTCGCGCGCAGCGAAGCGATCCTAGAGGGTTCACCGCTTTTCGGTTCCCAACCCACCTGCTCGAAACTGGAGCGCAGAACGGAGCGAGCATACTTCTGGAACTGCTCGCGTTGAGGCTGCCCGGCGAGGAGTCGATTAATGAAATCGAACACGTGCATGATCTGCTCGCGTTCGGCCAGTTCATCTTTGGTGGGCAATTTTTCGACGAGATCGAGATAGAGCGAAAGCGAGGCGCGGTTTGCCTGGACCAGCGCCCAGGCGTCGGCCAGGAGATTCACCCGGTCGGCTGAGGTCAGCGTCGGCAATTCCGCGAGAAGCAATTTCCACGACGGCTCGTCGTATTCGACGCGATAGTTGCCGGCGCCTTCGACGTTGAACTTGATCGCACGGCCGGCTGGAATGTTCGGCAGGCCGACTGTCTTGGACGTCATGAGCAAACTCGCCGGAGCCGCTTCACCCGCGACCGAATAGGTGAGGGGAATCTTCCACTCGAGCGGCGGCGCTTTCGGGAAGTGCACCGTGAAGCGCTCCTGCGCGAGAGTGATTCTTCCGCTTGGATCCCGCGTCACTTTCACCACCGGGAAACCTGGTTGTTGCGTCCAGGCTGCGGCGATTTCTCCCACCGGTTGGCCTGACGCTTCGGAAAGCGCATTCCAAAGATCGGCGGTAGTTGAATTCGAAAATTTGTGAGCCGCCATGTACTTGCGAATGCCATCGCGGAAAACATTTTCTCCCAGAAAGCTTTCGAGCATCCGGATGAGCGACATGCCTTTTCGGTAGGTAATGTCGTCGAAAGCACTGCTCGCTTCCGCTTCAGTGGCGATGGTTTGTTGAATCGGATGCGTCGTGGGCCGCGCGTCACCTTCCATGGCGGGTTCCCTGCCGATGCCGTGACGGCGGGTCGGATCGCGAGGAACGCTCTTACTCAGCCAGGTCTCCCACTGCGGATTGAATTTCGCGGTGCACTTGGTCCCCATCCACGAGGCGAATCCTTCATTAAGCCAGAGGTTGTCCCACCAAGCCATCGTGACGAGATCACCAAACCACATGTGCGCCGTCTCGTGGGCGATCACTTCGTAGATATTCTGCTTGGTTTCCTCCGAGGATTTTTCCGGATCGAACAGGAGGCGCGATTCGTAGTAAGTGATGCCGCCCCAGTTCTCCATGGCTCCGCCGAAACCTCCCGGGATCGCGATGTGATCGAGCTTCGGCAGCGGGTACGGCACGCCGAAATAATCGTTGTAGTAATCGAGGATCTGTTGCGAACTCTCTAGTGCGTAGTGCCCCATCTCCGCTTTTCCTTTGGTCGCGATCACGCCGTGAGCGACGTCCTTGGTTTTCGCTTCGATTCCATCCAACTCGCCCGCGCAAAAGACGTTGAGGTAACTCGCCATCGGCGGAGTGGCAGCGAATCGGACTTCTTTGCCGCCTCCGACTTTTGTTTCTTTCTCCACCGGCATATTCGACATGGCGGTAAAGTTCTCCGGCACGATCACGGTCAACCGAAAACGGGCGCGGAAGCTCGGCTCATCCCAGCAAGGAAAAAATCGGCGCGCGTCAGTCGCTTCGAATTGAGTCCCGAGCATGATCTTCTTCGCGCCCGTGCCCTGCTCCTGATACGGCGCGTAAAAGAGACCCTGTCCCTGCTGATTGATCTTGCCGTTAAAATTGAGCTCGAGACTGTGTGCGCCGGCGGGCAACTCACTCGCGAGCGTGATAGTCAACGTCTCCTGCTTTGGATCGAGCTTGAGGGCGGATTCAGGAATCGCCTTTCCATCGAGCGCCGCGTTCGTGATTTTGATCTCGAGGGCGTTCAAGACCAACAGGCGAACTGGCTGCCGGACCTTCAAGTTTACAGTTTCCGATCCGGCAAAAGTGAACTTTCCCAAATCGGGCGCAATTCGAATGTCGTATTCTTCCGGCACGACCTGTTTCGGCAGTTTTCCTGGCGTACTAGCGAAATCGAATGGTTTTTCAGCGTTCAAGGTGGTGGCCAACGTAAGTGACATCATAGTGCCAAACGAAAGAAATCGGGAAGCGCGCACGGGTTTCACTTAACAACGCGCGGATTGGTTTGCATCCCGATTATTCGTGCAAATTTCTCGGACCTTGGCTTTCCTACTGCACGACGAGCACGAGAAGCAATTGCCCATCACCGACCTGCGGACCTTTGATCACGAGCGGCCTGGCCTTACTCACCTTCGCCTCGGTTTCGAGAAGCAGATTCTTCTCCTGAAATAACTTCAGGTTAACAAGATAACCTGCGGCGGTCTCGCGTTTGGAATCGACACTCAGGGAAAAGTATTTGCTCGAGGCCAGCCAGTCCTCCGAGCCTGTCACGAGCGTCTTTTGCGACTGGCCGATCACCTTGAATTGGTTGTAGCCAAACAACGCCTTGAGGGTGCCTTCAATCCGATTCAGCTCTGGCGGAATTTTGTCCGGCTGCGCGACATTGTTCGCTATGACAAGGCCGCTCCAAACTATTTGCGACGCCCGAGCCGACGCCACGCCGCCCAAGATCAGCGCCAGGCTTACGCCAATCAGGAAATAGGAGCGTCTTTGCATCGCAGTTACTTCGTGGCGTATTCTGATGGAAGCGATTGCAACCCGTCCACCCAGAGAACGGTCACCTTGCCTTCCCCCGATTCAAACATCGAGATCGTCGCGTTCGGGCTCACCGCCGGATCGACCCGCGCGTTCAGGATCTGCGTGAGATACTGCGATTGGTCGGCCGGACCCTTCTCGCGCATGACGAAAAATGTGCAGACGCAAAAGATCGCGAGAGACGTGGCGCCAACCCAAACCAACCGGCCGATTGGCCACAAAGCCGGCTTTGCGCCGGCCCTCTCTGGGACAAGCGCAGCGCGCGCATCGCCTGCGATCCGCTCACGCAGTTGATGATGGAAAAACTCTTCGTTGCCCATCGCGCGACCCTGCAGTTGCTCCTTCAAGAATGCGCCGAGCTTGTGGGCGTCGCGTTTCTCGGCTTCCGCGGCCGCTTTGTCCGGCAGTGAAGCTTCAAACTCAGCGAGTTCATCCCCGCTCAGCTCGCCGTCGAGCCACGCAGTCCATTTTTCCTCAAACGTTTTCATAAAGATCTCTCAATAGATTCTGCAGCTTTTTGCGGGCGTAGAAAAGTCGCGACATGACGGTGCCGATCGAGCACCCGAGTGCCTCGGCGATTTCGTGGTATTGCATATCCTCGATCTCCTTCATCAAAATGACGGCGCGATGTTCGGGCGACAGTTGCGCGATGGCGTCGTCGATCCGCGTTCGAATCTCGCGTTGCTCCATGCGCTGGTGCGGTAACGCGTCCGCTTTCGGCACAGTCCGCGATGCCGGATCGATGTCCTTCAGCTGAATGGCGTCATCGAACTCCGCGCCTGAACCTTTCACCTGCTTCTTGCGCAGCCAGTCAATGGTGACGTTCGTGACGATTCGATAAATCCAGGTGTAAAACGACGACTGGCCGCGGAAACGCCCGATCGACTTCCACGCCTTCAGGAAACTCTCTTGGGCGAGATCCCAGGCGTCCTGCTCGTTATGGACCATGTTATAGATCATGCCGAAAACTCGTGTGCGGTACCGGCCCATCAGTTGGTCGAATGCTTCGGTGTCGCCGGCCTGGCATTGTTTTACCAAATCGAGTTCCGAGACATCGGCCTGAGCCGGAGTCGCTTCCGTATGCATTATTGGACGGAGTGGCGGCTATTTCATTCAACTCCGCTCAGAGGCTGCCGAAGCGCCGGAGCCACTCGCCCCGGTACTGCCCCATGAGCGTGATGATCCCGTCACGCACCTCGAAGAGGCGTTGCTGGAGAACCTGATGTTGTTGCTGCGTAATAAGCCCTAAGGAGAGCAACTGCGCGCCCGCTTCCATCGATACGGTGATCGCTTTCAAGGCGCGTTTGAGATAGGCGATCGTCATTCCGATTTCATCGACGTCATCATCGCTGATGGCCGCGGCCAATTTGGCGCTCGCCAAGGCGGAGTGAGTGGCCAGTTTCACGGCAGCCGGTTCGTTCTGGAGCGCGGCCTTTTCGTCGAAGAGTTGGTCGATCCAGACGGTCAATGCGAAAGCAGCGCGATACAAAGCGTGGTCCTCAAAGCCGTCAGCCGCGTGGGCATTATTCTCTGCGACTGACGCCTCGTTCTCATCCGAGCTCGATTCTTCCGCGAGCAACGCATCCACCTCGTCGCTCCAGGTGTCGCCGTTCAGCAATTGCGTCCAACCCATTTCGCGCGCGATGATCTGGTCGCGCTGCGGATGGTCGAGGTACTTTTCGAGCAGCTCCATGTACTTCTCGGTCTTATGATCCTGTTGCTGGAGAAAACGTTCCCACTCGTATTCGTCCCACACTCGATCGGGCTCGTGCTCGTACCCGGACATGCTTTGATCTAGGCCAGCTTCCGCAACCAAGCAAAAATTTTTGCGGATAGTACGAGCGTGCCGCTAGTAACCCACCGCAGTCGGCACCGGTGTTCCCGCACTCAGTTCGGATCGCTTGGCCTGCAACCGTAATTGTCCGCAGGCGGCGTCGATGTCGTGGCCTTTCTCGTGGCGCAATGTTGCGACGGTCCCGTGTTCGCGCAGGATGGATAGGAACCGTTCCTGCCGCTCGCGGGATGGTCGCGACCATTCGAGGCCTTCGACCGTGTTATAAGGAATTAAATTCACTTTGGCGCCCAACCGCCGCGCATGACCCGCGAGCAGGTGTGCCTGCTCTTCAGCGTCGTTAACTCCCGCGATCAAAATGTATTCGAAGTAGATGCGTTGCTTCTTGCGGCTCGCGTAGTAATCGCAGGCGCTGAGCAAACTCGTTAGGCCATATTTGCGGTTCACCGGCATGATCTTGTTTCGCACCATGTCGGTCGCGCCATGGAGCGAGATCGCAAGCCGGCTTTGCAGTGGTTCGTCGGCGAGCTTTCGAATCTGTGGGGCGAGTCCGCTGGTCGAAACCGTGATGTGGCGCGCGCCAATCTCGAGACCCCAGGGCGCGTTTATGATTCGGATGGCGCGGACCACGTTGGCGAAGTTCGCCAGCGGTTCGCCCATGCCCATGAAGACGACGTTGTCGATCTTTTCGCCGCTCGCTTTTTCTACCGCGAGGAGCTGCTGCACGATTTCTGCAGCGTCGAGATTTCGTGTCCAACCATCGAGCCCGCTCGCGCAAAATTTGCATCCGTAAGCGCAGCCGACCTGCGTGGAGACGCAAATGGTGCGCCGGTCCGATCGCTCGCCGTACAACGCAGGCGAGGCGGGAATGAGCACGGACTCGATCAAGTTTCCGTCTTGTAATCGGAAAAGAAATTTTCGCGTGGTGTCTTCCGAGCCGAGGATCCGGACTGTTTCGATGCCGCCGAAAGCAAACTCCTGCGCGAGGCGATTGCGGAGATCTTGCGGAAGATCGGTCATCTCTTCGAACGAGGTCACGCGCTTCTCGTAGATCCAATCCGCGATTTGTTTCGCACGGTAAGGACGCTGGTTCTCCGTGGCCAGATAAGCCGCGATCTCTTCGAGAAGAAGAGACTGAATCGATGATTTGCCGGCCTTTTGCACAACGGAGGTTACGTCAGACGGACAACTCATTCAAAGCGCGAGCGTCATCCCAAGGCCGGCGCCCGCGCGCGGGTCTCGCACAAAGGGCACAACGATCGCGAAAATAAAACCAACCTCTGTCTTTTGTCGACTCCGTGCGAGGTTCCAATTCAACTTCCAAATTGAGCTTGCTCACATGTGCTCTCGCGGCAGCTTGCGGCGATGTCGATAGCTTCGCGCAAAACAAATCGCACTTCGCTCGCGATTGGCTGGGAGGCAGCCAGGGCGAACGCCGTCCCGGCCTTCATCCTCCAAAGCGCGATGTTGGTGATCCTGATTTCGTATTACTTGAGTCCCGCGTGCGCGGATTTTCTCAATCGCCTGGCGCACTACAAAGAACAGCACGGCATCGTCTTCGTGGTCATCGCCGCGATTTTCGCCGGAGCGATCGTACCCGAGCTGTTTGTGATCATCTTTTTCCAACGAGGCTGCCCGTGCGCACAAAACCTCCGCAACCTTGCCTTCACCATTCCGACGTGGGCCGTCGACGGAATCCTCGTTGATCTGATGTATCGCTGGAACGCAATCTGGTTTGGCGATGTGGTGACCGTCCCCGTTGTTGCCGCAAAAATTCTCGTCGACCAACTCGGCTACAATCCTTTCATCGCGGCACCGAGCGAAGTGCTTGTCTACGAATGGAAGAACGAAGGCTTCTCGTGGAAATCGGTTCGTCGCGCGCTGACCTGGGATCACTATCGCGACAGGATCGTCCCGACCTTGCTCGCAACCTGGGCGGTTTGGGCGCCGCTCATGGCCATCATTTATTCGCTGCCCTTCCCGTTGCAGTTCCCGCTCTTCAGCATAGCGCTCACTTTTTGGGTGCTGCTCCTCACTTACATGACGAACCAATTCGCGGGGAAGATTGAAGCAGACGCACCGCCGGCACTTTCGATCGCGAAATGGTAAGGCTCGATGGACGAAAACCAGGAAGCTGTCATCGTGTGCGCCGAACGATGAGATCGCACGAAATTTTCCAACGGATGTCGCCCGCGCTCGCCGCGCAGATTTTCACTTTCTTGCAGACGGAACAAAAACCGGTCTACAAGGCCGCGATCCAGGGTCTTGCGAACCAGCGGAATCTCCGCGGTGTGTTCATCGAGCGGAAACCGCCGGTCGAGCGCTTCCCGTGGATGCGAGCAGCGCTCGGTCGCAATGCGAGCGATTCGCTCGCGAGTCATCTTCTGCAGGCGTGGTTGCTCGGTGCAAACAAGCAGATGCTTTGCGATTTTCTCGACGGGATGGAGATCAAACATGAAGACGACGGGACGGTGGAAGAACTTCCTCCCGCGCCGCTCAAGGAAAAAATCGCGAGCGCGGTGGCGCAAATTCTGGCGAAATATCCAGCGGAAACAGTGGCCGTTTATCTGCACGCCTTCCGCGACATGGATAGCGCGGTGCAGTGGCCCGCGCTCGACGAGATACTGGCGGAAGAGCCGCGCCTGAAGTTGGAGCCGCAGACAGATTGAACCGCGGATTCCCCGGAAAACACGGATTTCTGAGGTCTGGTCCGTTTAATCCGCGTGATCTGCGGTCATGATTCTGCGAAATGTAACAGCGCTTCGTGCAAGCCGGCGCCGTATGCTTTCGACGCGACGTATCCGCCCGCGGAACTAACCGCTTCCTTCACTTCCGGAATCGCGTTCGCCGGGCAGGCGGGATACTGCGCGAAACGGCCGTCGAGCATCGAGATGTCGTTATGGTGATCGCCCGCGGCAAAAATTTCTTCCCGCGGGATCTCAAGCAAGCGGGATAATTCGGCGAGAGCGGTGCCTTTGTGATAATCGGCGTGGCAGAACCGCAGGTAAACGGTGTTGCGCTGGTAGTGAAACTTCGGCTGCTTCTCCCGGGCTTGATCGATGAATTTTGTGACGCGGTCCAACTCTTCTTCGCTCTCAGCGACAAGCCCTTCCAAGCCGGCGGTGTGATAGAGCAAACGCGCTTTGGTCTTCTGGTTCACAAAATCTACAACTTCCGCGAGGACCGATTTCGCCGAGTGAAAAAGTTCGGCGTGCTCACGCGCGACACGCTCATTCCAGTCTCCATACGGTTCCCAGTTGCCCCCATTTGAAGAAGGGCGAAATACATCGCGCTCGCTCGTCAGGATAAAATCGGGATGGATCGGGAACTCGAAATCGGTCAGGCCCGATTCGAGCAGATCCACGGAACGCCCGGTGTTAATCGCCCAGATGACGCCGTTCTCCTGCAGCTTCTCGATATATTCCATGCAGCCGAGATCGAGCACGGGATCGCTGCCGTGCGCGACAAGCGTGCCGTCAAAATCGGTGCTGAGCAGACGGATCCCCGAGGACATTGGAACGTAACTTAGGGTTTGATTCCGCAACCGCAATTCGCCTTCGCCTTGCTCCGCCAGACAAGTCCGCTAAGATCGAGTGAGGGAATCGAATGAAATCGGCTTACGAACTGGCGATGGAACGCCTGGAGAAAAAGGCGCCGAGCGTTGCGCTTACGGACGAGCAAAAGCAGCAGATCGCTGAAATCGATTCCACTTTCAAAGCTCGCATCGCCGAGAAGGAGCTTTTTCTCAAAGACGAAATCAGCAAGGCGCAGAGCGCGGGAAAGCCTGAAGAAGCGGAGTCGCTGCAAAAGCAACTGACGATCGACATGCGCCGTTTGCAGGAAGACGCGGAGACGAAGAAAGAAAAGCTGCGCGCAAGCTTCGCGAACAAATAAGAATTGTAGGGCAAGCGCTCCGCTTGCCGTTCACAAACTCTACGGCGCGGACTGGGCAGTGCTCTCGATCGGAGCAGCGCGCGCTCCGCGCTTTGGCAAATTTGGGTCGAGAAAGCCGAGCATGTGCGCGTGATTGATGACGCGAACGCCTTCCTGCTTTTGCAAATCGGCAATCTGCCGATGGAACCCTTCCATTTTCGTCCAGTGCACCTTCGGACGGAAATGATGTTCGGCGTGGTAGCCATTGTAGAAGAAGAGCCAATTATAGATCTTTCCGTAGCTGCTCACGCCCCAGGCCATTGGTTTGTCCGGATCCGCACCATAATGCCGATAGTAACCGTTCAAATAACTGAAGCAGTGGCCGAGATAGAAAAACGGCAGGAAATAGAAAAGCATGTAACGCCAGTTGAACAGAAACATCACGAACAGCGTGATGGCGAATGCGACCAGCTCGATGTTGCCCCAAAAAAGATCGCCGTTGCCGCGCTTGCGCAATTCCCGACGGATCGCGCCGACATCGTCCCGGAAAAAACTGAGGAATACGTAGCCCCAGGGATTCTCCGCTTCACCGTGGTCGCCGTGTTTGTAAATCGAAATCCAGTCCACGGTCTTGCCAGTTTCGTCAGGCCGGTCGGCGTTGCCTTTGTGGTGCTGCATGTGGACGGCGTCGTAGTAAGTCTGCGAAAAGCAACAGGCGACCGACTGTGCGATCCCGAAAAGGCGGTTGAGGAGTGCCGAGCGAAAGAATGGATTGTGGATGAAGTTGTGTCCGATGCCATTGATGTTCGCGTTGATCATCAACGCGTAGATGAAGCCGAGAATCAGCATCACCCACAAGGGCGTGTGCGGGTAAAGGAAGAAGAGCGCAAAAAAGTAGGCGAGATGAAACAGGCTCGCCAGGACCGGCACCGCGTCCAAGCGCGTGTGCGCGAAGAGCTTCGAGTCAGTGGTGGCTCGTTCGACTCGGATGGGATCGGTTTCCATGGACTGTTCGTTGGACTTGCGGGGCGCGGTAAATAGATCGTGGAATCTTCTCGGGTTGGCAAGATGTCATCCTGAGGCTGGCGCAACGCGCCGAAGCACCTCGATGCGCGGGAGGCTGTCCGGCTCGGAATGACACACTGGCATTCGCGATTGCCAACGCAGGCAGGGCGCGCCAAAGTTAGCGCCCGTCCGAAATTATGTTCGCGCTCCAACCCGAGATGAAAGTCTTCAGCGGCTCCGCTAACCGCGAGCTGGCTCAACGCATCTGTGAAGGCATCGGCATGCCGCTTGGGGACGCGACCATCAGCTCGTTCCCCGACGGCGAAACTTACGTCAAGATCGAGGAGAACATTCGCGGCCGGGACGTTTTCATCATTCAGCCGACCTGCCCGCCGACCAATCAACATCTGATGGAGTTGCTCATCATGGTGGATGCGGCGCGCCGAGCCAGCGCCGATCGCATCACGGCCGTCATCCCATTTTTCGGATACGCGCGGCAGGACCGCAAAGATCAACCCCGCGTGCCGATCACCGCGAAGCTGGTGGCGAATCTTCTATATGCCGCAGGCGTCAGCCGCGTGCTCACGATGGATCTGCACGCGCAACAGGTGCAGGGATTTTTCGATATCCCGGTGGATCATCTCTATTCCATGCCGGTTCTGCTCAAGTACCTGCGAACGCGGCTGACTCGCAAGACTGTGGTCGTCTCCCCAGACGTCGGCGGATTGAAAATGGCCTCCGCTTACTCACAGGCCCTCGGCGCCAATCTCGCGATCGTGGCCAAGCAGCGGAAGAGCGCGACGGAGACAAAAGCGCTTTATGTCATCGGCGAAGTGGAAGACTGCGATGTCCTCCTGGTGGACGACCTCACCGAGACTGCCGGCACGCTTACTTCCGCCGCCACGATTCTAAAGGAGCGCGGTGCGCTGGACATCTACGCGGGCGTTTCCCACGCGGTCCTGGTCGATGCCGCGATTCCCCGGTTGCAAAACTCCCAGATCGAGGAATTAATAACGACGAACAGCACGCCCGTGCGCACGGTGGAGGGATTTAAGACCACTGTGCTTTGCGTCTCCGAGCTTCTCGGTGAAGGCATGAAACGAATTCACAACGACGAATCTGTTTCTTCGCTGTTCAAGATCGATAACAACGGCAGCAACTAGAATTCGAACATGGCTAAGCAGGTAAAACTCACGGCGGAGCGGCGGACGGCCACGGGACGTTCCGCGGTGCGAAAACTCAAGGCGGCCGGCTCGGTGCCGGCGATTATCTATGGCGCCAAGGATAAAGCGGAGCCGCTGCAAGTATCCCGGCGCGACATCAATGCGATGCTGAGCCACGCCGCGGGCGAAAACATTTTGGTGGAACTGGAAATCGCGGGGAAAAGCCGCCTCGCTCTGGTGCAGGAGGTGCAACACGCGCCGCTTGGGGGCGCAATTTTGCATGTCGACTTTCACGCGGTCTCCATGGACGAGATGATTCAAGCGGACGTCCCGCTCGAACCGACCGGAATTGCGAACGGTGTGAAAAACATGGGCGGCCTTCTCGAACAAAACCTTCGCTCACTGGCGATCGAGTGTCTGCCACGCGACCTGCCTGATCTCATCAGGGTAGATGTTTCCGCGCTCGACATTGGGGATGCCATTCACGTGCGTGAAATCCAGTTGCCGACTGGCGTGACCACAAGAGTCCAACCGGATCTCACTGCGTTCTCGGTGCTCGCGCCGACCGTCGAGGAAGAGCCGGTTGTCGCTGAGGTGGAAGCTGCCGCTGGCCCGGAGGTGATCCGAGAGAAGAAGGAAGAACCGGAAGCGGCAGCGGCTTCGGTGGCAAAGGAAAAAGCAGCGCCGAAGGAAAAAGAGCAGAAGAAGTGATTCGTCATTCGCTTCGAGACTTTGGAGCACGAAACCTCTCAGGTTCGATTGGTTGTTGGACTCGGTAATCCGGGTGCGGAATACAATCGGACGCGCCATAACGTCGGCTTTAACGTTGTCGACCTTCTTGCCGCTGAGTGGGGGCTCAGCTGGCAACACTCAAAGAGCTGGCACGCCCTTTGGGCAAAAGGCGAGAAAGCAATTCTTGTCAAACCGACGAGTTATATGAATCGCAGCGGCGAATCGCTTTCGGCGGTCGCCAACTTTTACAAGATCGTGCCCTCCGAAATCCTCGTCGTGCTGGATGATCTGGCGCTTGAGCTGGGGCGGCTGCGCCTCCGAACGGAAGGCGGCACAGGCGGTCACAACGGTCTCGAATCGATCATCATGCACCTGGGCACCGAAGCGATTCCGCGGCTGCGCATTGGGATCGGCGCGGCTCCGAGCGAAGGCGCGGTCGACTATGTCCTCGGCCGTTTCTTCGAAGAAGAGATTCCGGTGGTGGAAAAAACGATCGAACGGGCGGCAGATGCGGTGAAATGCGCGATTGACAAAGGCGTCCTTTCCGCGATGAACCTTTTCAACAAAATTCCAGAATCATGAAGAACCGTTACGAAGCGTTGATCGTGCTTAATACGCAGGGCAGGGAAGATACAGTGAAAGACGTCGTCGATCGCCTCGAGTCCGAATTCAAGAAAGAAGGCGCCGAAATCGAGCAGGTCCAGAAAATGGACAAGCGTCAGTTTTCCTACGTGGCCGGCGAACTCGATGCCGGGCATTACGTCAATTTCGTTTTTCACGCCGACCCGCAGCTCATCACCAAGTTGCGTTCGAAGTTCAAACTCGATCCGGAAGTTTATCGCCAGCATTACCAACGCCTTCGCCCGAAGATCGAGCGACCCGCGAAAAAGTTGGCCGAGGCCAAATAATTCCGCTACAACGGCGGCATGGCCAGTTTCAATAAAGTCATTCTGCTCGGAAATCTCACGCGTGACCCCGAGGTCCGCTACACCCCCAAGGGAACAGCCGTCACGGAATTAGGCATGGCCGTGAATCGTGTTTACACCGCGGAGAACGGCGAGAAACGCGAAGAGACCACTTTCGTCGACGTAACGCTTTGGGGACGGACCGCGGAGATCGCCGGCGAGTATTTAAAGAAAGGACGTCCCGTCTTTATTGAGGGACGACTACAACTCGACACTTGGGACGACAAGCAATCGGGCCAAAAACGGAGCAAACTAAAAGTGGTGGGTGAAGGACTTCAACTCATCGGCAGCCGGCCGGGTGGCGGTGGAGGTGGTGGCGGCGGAGATGAGGAAAGCTCCGGCGCGCCGCGCTCAAGCAAGTCCACGCCGCCGCCGAAAGCCGCTCCCTCAGAACCCGACGACGACGAAATTCCTTTTTGACGCCCAACGCATCGTCGGCGCTCTGGCGGCGATGGTAGGGCGAGTCTCCGTCGAGGCGCCGACATTCGACGGCACCGCGAAGCATCGCCCTCCCGAATATTAATCGATGACCCCCGCCGAAGCCTGTATCGCGCTGAATATGCTTCCGACGATGGGGCCGGTGCGGTTGCGCAAGCTCCTGGAAGTGTTTGAAACTCCAGATCGCGTTCTCGCCGCGCGCCGTGATGCCCTGCGCGCAGTCGAAGGAATCGGCAGCGAGGTGGCGGATCAGATCGTGCAGTGGGAAAGCATCGTCGATCTGCCGGCCGAACTTGAACGCATCCGCCAGTTCGGCGCGCGCGTCATCACCGCTGAATCGCCACTTTACCCGCGTCAGCTGCGCGAGATCCACGCGCCACCCATCGCGCTCTATGTTTGGGGCGAACTGACCGAGCGCGATCAACACGCGATCGCTGTCATCGGCTCGCGGCGCACGACCCATTACGGAATGGAATCGGCCAAGAAGCTTTCCTATCAGCTCGCTTACGCGGGTCTCACCGTGATCAGCGGGCTGGCGCGCGGGATTGACACCGCCGCGCATCAAGGCGCGCTCGCCGCCAAAGGGCGCACGGTCGCCGTCATCGGCTCCGGTTTGTCGAAACTTTATCCGCCGGAGAACGCCGCTCTCGCGGAGAAAATTCGCAATGGCAACGGCGCGATCGTTTCGGAGTTTTCCATGGAGATCGAACCCGACCGTCAAACCTTTCCGATGCGGAACCGAATCATCAGCGGCTGGAGTCACGGCATTCTCGTCGTGGAAGCAGGTTTGAATAGCGGCGCGCTTATCACCGTCGCGCAGGCGCTTGAGCAGGGCCGCTCCGTCTACGCGGTGCCGGGTCACATCAATGCACCGAGCGCGCAAGGATCGAATCGTCTGATCCAGCAAGGCGCCAAGCTCGTCATGGACGCGAGCGACCTTCTCGATGATCTGCAAATTCTCCTTCCGGAAACAAAGCCGTCGCCCGATGCGGCTGTTCGCGCCTTGCCCCTGCTTACTCCCGATGAGCGCCGCGTCTATGATGCGATCGAGACGACCGAAACGTCGATCGATGCCATCGCGACGAAATCCGAGTTGCCAAGCGGGACGGTCTCTTCCGCCCTCCTGCGCCTCGAGTTAAAGCGAATCGTCAAACAGTTGCCCGGAAGATACTTCGTGAAACTGGCGTAAACGCTTGCGCAACCTGCCGCTGCTCGTTCCCGGCCGATCCATCGCATGAAAGCCATTCGCCTTATCAAGTCCGGTTTGCCGCTCGAGACGCAGGAGGTTGCTATCCCGCAGGTCGGCGCGCGCGATGTGTTGATCCGAATAAGCGCCGCCGGGATTTGTCATTCCGACGTGCATTACCGCGCGGGAGTTTCGCCGGTCAAATCTTCGCCGCTCACTCTGGGTCATGAGGTGGCTGGTACCGTGGAAAAAGCAGGTGCAGACGTTGTGCGTTTTGCGGACGGAGAGCGCGTCTGCGTCCATTACCTCGTGACGTGCGGCCATTGCGTCTTTTGTGAGGCCGGCACTGAACAGTTTTGCACAGTGGCTCAGATGATCGGAAAACATCGCGACGGCGGTTACGCGGAATTCATCATTGTGCCCGAGCGTAGTGTGTTCCACTTGCCTGACGAAATTCCGTTCGAGCAAGGCGCGATCTTGATGTGTTCATCGGCCACTTCGTTGCATGCGCTGAACAAAGCGCGGCTGCGCTCCGGCGAAACGGTCGCTGTCTTCGGTGTCGGTGGGCTGGGTATTTCGGCTGTTCAGTTGGCCAGAACTTTAGGCGCGGCGCGGGTGTTCGCCGTCGACATCAATCCGCGTAAGCTGGAGCTCGCAGGACGTTTTGGCGCAATTTCTGTGGACGCCTCGACTGGCAATCCCGTCGAGAAAATCCAAGAACTCACCGGCGGACGCGGGGTGAATGTTGCGCTGGAATTGGTCGGCTTGCCCGTGACGATGCGTCAAGCCGTACAATCATTGGCGATTCTTGGTCGGGCGGCGCTCGTGGGCCTCACCCGAGACACGTTTGAAGTCGCGCCTTACTCCGAGCTTTTGAACAGGGAGGCAGAGATCATTGGCGTGTCGGATCACTTGGCGAGCGAGATTCCGTTGCTCCTGGATTTGGCGCGCACGCGGAAGCTCGATCTGTCGCATGGCGTCATCCGAACAGTTCCGCTCGAAGCCGGTGCCGTGAACGGCGTTTTAGATCATCTCGAAAAATTCGGCGACGATGTGCGTGTCGTAATCACTCTATGACAGCGCGATACGAAATCCGAGTTGCCAAGCGCACCGGCCTCTTCTACCCTCCTGCGCCTTGAGCTAAAAGGGACTCGTCAAACAGTTGCCCAGAAAATGCTTCGTGAGACTGGCGTAGGCGTCTCCGCAACGCCTTGCTGGTTTTTCCAAGGCCGCGCCCCTTACGTTCCTAACCGAACAAAATGTCTAAATCACTTATCATCGCCGAGAAACCCAGCGTTGCGAACGACCTCGCTCGCGCGCTCGGTGGTTTCAAAAAGGTCGACGATCACTTCGAGAACGAGAACTACATCATCTCCTCCGCGGTCGGTCATCTCGTCGAGCTGTGTTTGCCGAGCGAACTGGATGTGAAGCGCGGGAAATGGAGCTTTGCGAACCTCCCGATCATACCCGACGAGTTCGAATTGAAGCCGATCGAGAAGTCGAAACCGCGCTTCAATCAACTCAAACGGCTAATCCAACGCAAAGACGTTTCCGATTTGATCAACGCCTGCGACGCTGGGCGCGAAGGCGAATTGATTTTCCGCTATCTCGTCAAGCTGACGGGCAGCAAGAAACCGATCCGTCGCCTCTGGCTCCAATCGATGACGACGGATGCGATTCGCTCCGCCTTTGCCCGATTGCGGACGAATGAAGAGATGATTCCGCTCGCGAAAGCTGCGGTCTGCCGGTCGGAAAGCGACTGGCTTGTCGGTATCAATGGCACGCGCGCGATGACCGCGTTCAACAACAAAGCGGGCGGTTTCCAACTGACGCCGGTTGGCCGCGTGCAAACACCCACGCTCGCGATCCTGACCGAGCGCGAAGAGAAAATCCGCGCATTTAAGTCGCGCATCTTTTTCGAAGTCTTCGGCGATT
Source organism: Spartobacteria bacterium (assembly GCA_003169695.1). Classification (GTDB taxonomy): domain Bacteria; phylum Verrucomicrobiota; class Verrucomicrobiia; order Chthoniobacterales; family UBA10450; genus AV80. The sequence continues at coordinate 10,052 of PNAS01000055.1, read as the reverse complement.
TCAGGGTCAAGGCTGGAGAATATCGCGGCCGCTGGTTCCGCGAAGGTTTCGCCAAGGACGGCGATGAAGACGCGCGGGCCGAACGCATTTGGGGGGCGGAAGAGGCGGAAGACATCAAGGCGCGTTGCCTCGGGAAAACCGGCATCGCGACCGAAGAACGCAAACCGACTTCGCAGACGCCCCCGTTGCTTTACGATCTGACGAGCCTTCAGCGCGACGCGAACGGACGTGGCTTCAGCGCAAAACGGACACTGCAAATCGCGCAGCAGCTCTACGAGAAATTTAAACTCATCACTTATCCGCGAACCGACTCCCGATACCTTCCGGAAGATTACATCGCCACCGTAAAGGGGACGCTCGGCAAGATCAAAGACCCGGCGCTGGTGGTGCACGCACGCAAGGCCGTTCAGATGGTTAAGCCATCGAAGCGCATCTTTAACAACGCGAAAATCTCCGACCACTTTGCCATCGTGCCGAGCGGTGAAGTTCCGCACGGCCTCGATGAGGTGCAGCAGAGGATCTACGACATGATCGTGCGTCGCTTTATCGCTGTCTTTTTTCCGGCGGCGCAATTCGAGGTGACGACGCGTATCACGCGTGTCGAGAAAGACGTATTCCGAACGGACGGCAAGATCATCACTGATCCAGGCTGGCTCGCGGTCTACGGACGTGAAGCAGCTCTGACCGACGACGAAAGCGGCGCATCGCTCGTCCCCATCTCGCCTAACGAGCCAGCGAAGGTGCTCGATATCGAAGTGAAGCGGAACGAGACAAAGCCCCCGGCGCGTTTCAATGAAGCGACGCTGCTCTCCGCGATGGAGGGCGCGGGAAAACTTGTCGAGGACGAGGAATTGCGTGAAGCAATGAGTGCCAATGGTCTTGGCACTCCGGCGACGCGCGCGGCCATCATTGAAGGACTGATCTTTCAGGAATATGTGCGCCGCCAGGGACGCGAATTGATTGCGACGGCGAAAGGTCTGGCGCTGATCACGCTTTTGCGAGGCATCGGGGTCTCCGCACTTTGTTCGCCGGAAATGACGGGCGAGTGGGAGCACAAACTCAAGCGCATTCAGGAAGGCGAGATGAAGCGCAAAGAGTTCATGGCGCAGATCAAGGATTTCACGCGCGAGATTGTCGAGAAAGCGAAGAACTTCGAGGGCGACAGCGTCAGCGGAAACTTCGCGCCGCTGAATGTGAAGTGTCCAAAGTGCAGTGGCGGTCCTTTTGAGGAGGATTACCGCACGTTCAAATGCGCCAGCTGCGGACTGATTGTTTGGAAGACGATGGCCGGACGACTGTTCGAAGCCGGAGAAGTTGAAACGCTGCTCACGCAAGGCAAAGTCGGGCCATTGGAAGGATTTCGCAGCAAGATGGGCCGGCCCTTCACTGCCACGGTGAAACTTGGCGAAGAGTTCAAACCGCAGTTTGAATTTGAGAACAATGATGCCGCGGGCGCCGTCACAATCGATCCGGCGCGGCATGAAGCGCTGGGTGTCTGTCCGGTTTGCAACAAGGGTCAGGTCTACGCACTCGATAATTCCTACGCCTGCGAGCACGCGGTCGCCGCGGAGAAAACCTGCACGTTCCGCGTCGGCAAGGTGATTTTGCAAAGGGAAATTCCGAAAGAGCAGATTCAGAAATTGATCACGACCAGCAAGACCGATTTGCTTCCGAAATTCATTTCGAAAAAGGGCCGCCCATTTTCAGCGCATCTAAAGTTGGAAAAAGGCAAAGTCGGTTTCGAGTTTGCCGAGAAAGCGCCGAAGACAAAAAAACCTCCGGCGCGCAAAGCAGCTGTCACGAAAACTTGATCTGCGCGACAACGCTCGGCCGTTAGAAAGGCGCACGTTTTCTTCGCAAGAAATTCGGCATCGAAAGCATTGACGCCACAACTTATGGTGTGTTACTTACTCCGCCGACACTATGCGTTGTCCCAAGTGCGGCTTTCGTGACGACAAAGTCATCGACTCCCGCCAGTCTCGTGATAGTTCCAGCATCCGCCGCCGCCGCGTTTGTTTACAGTGCGCGTACCGGTTCACCACCTACGAGCAAATCGAGCGCTCCGATCTCCGCGTCATCAAGCGTGACCGCACGCATGAACCCTTCGATCGCCGCAAACTCGTGAACAGTCTGGCCAAAGCGTGCGAGAAACGCTCGATCAGTCTCGTCACGCTCGAAACAGCAGTGGACGAAATCGTGCACGAGCTCGAGACGAGCGGCCGCGAAGTGCCTTCAGCGACGATCGGCACGAAGGTTCTGGAGAAATTGCGCGTGATCGATGAAGTCGCGTATCTGCGTTACGCGTCAGTCCATCGGCGATTCGAGCAAGTAGATCAGTTTGTCGACGCCATCCAGGCACTCGGCCGCCGCATCAAACCAAATTCGCTTCAGCCTGAATTGTTCGAGCCGGAGATGGGTGGATCGCCTCCGGTTACTGCTGGAGCGAACGACACCGAAACAAAAGTCGAAACACATGGTCGCGTTTAAAGAAGAATTTCCTTACCTGCGCTGCGATTCGGGCCAACTCTTCGAGTTCGATCAGGCCTGGCTGCATGCGGCGATCACGCGCGCGGCGGACCAAGCAGGTTATCCGCGCTGGTGGCTAACCGATCACGTCACCGAAAGCATCGCGTTTTATTTGCGGCTGCGAAACGATGAATCGGTCGTCCCGTTCGATCAACTTTCTCAAACCGTCCGCTATGTTCTGAAGGTGATCGGTTACAAGGAGATCGTTCCCTACTTCGTGCCTTCACCTCCGCCAGTTTCGTTTTCCCTCCTGGAGATTGCGCAGGAAGCAGGGGCTGGATACGAGCTCGCGTTTTTCGATGGTTTGGAAAAACGAATCAGCGCGCTCGTGAGCGCCCGCGCCGACAGCCTGCATCTTTGCGATCTGCAAGCGTGCGTGAAGCATCTCCGCGGCGCGAAGATGTGGACCCGCACTTGCGACACTTTGCGCGAGGAAGTGATCTGCTTTGTGCGCGAGCGCCTCGCCTCCAGTTCGGAACTCGAACATCTGCGCTGCTATATTCGCTGAACGGCACGCGTCTGCCTAGGGACGGCTCGTGACAATTTTTGAAAAAATCGTCCGGCGCGACATTCCCGCCGACATCGTCTGGGAAGATGACGACGTGCTGGCTTTTCGCGATGTGAATCCACAGGCGCCGGTGCATGTGTTGATCGTGCCAAAGCGCGTTGTCTCGAGACTCGCGGAAGCCACGCCAGCGGATGAAGCGCTGCTGGGTAAACTGCTCCTTGCCTCGCGCGCGGTGGCGGAAAAACTCGATTTGGTGACGTCGGGCTATCGCGTCGTAATCAACAACGGGCCGGATGCAGGCGAAAGCGTTCCGCATTTGCATCTGCACCTGCTGGGGAAGCGCCCGCTCGCCTGGCCCCCTGGCTAGCTATTCCTTTACGATGACCGGCGTATCCAGCTCGGCCGCGTCGAAGAAATGTTTCGCCATCTGGGCGGGCATCCGGATGCAGCCGTGAGAAGCGCGGTAGCGGGGAACGAATCCCGCGTGCATGCCGTAGCCCCGCGTGAACCGGAGGAAATAAGGCATCTTCGCCCCGGCGAATGTCGTTCCAGCCGGCGGCGTGTCTTTGCGGGAGCTGACATTCGCTTTTACGACTTCGCCGTCTTCCCCCACGAAATCACCGTAGACACTCGAGACATGGTGCTCGTCTTTTTGAATGACGCGGTATTTTCCGGGAGGCGTTTCGTAGTCCTTTTTCCCGGTTGAGATATTCGATTCGCCGATGATCTTTTTGCCTACGAAGAAATAGGCGCGCTGATCCTTTAAGCTGACCACGATCTTCGGCGGCCCGGTGATGCCTGCGTCATTCCAATAAGCATCCGCCGGATGAGGGGCGGCCGCGGCAGTCTTGAGAGCATCGGCCGCAGCTTTCTGTGCGTTTTCCATTTCCGCGCAGCTTGTGCACAACGCCAGGAGAGAAAGTGCAATCGAGGTTCGGAAGAGGTGTCGGCCAGACATAAAGATGCGCACAGTAATGCGTCCCATTCTGCGTTCAACCCCAAAGATTTGCGCTGGATTCGCTAAAAAATGGATATATCCGGTTGTTCTTGCCCCAGCGCTCGGATCCTGATTCCCTCTCCGGCAGAGGATTTTAATATGGATCACCGCTTGTTCGCCGTTTTGGTCATCATCTGCTTCGCCTTGGAAGGGGCTGGTTGCGCGTCGGAATCACAAAGAGCGCGCCGGGAAGAGATACTGATGCCGATGCAAACGGGTAGCACTCTTCAGCGCCGGGTCATGACAGAGAGTGGAAGCGTGCCTAAGGAACCGAAAAAGAAGGAATCGAAGCGCACATCCCCAAAGCCTCCTGTGCCGGAGGTGACGGAGGAGGAAAGCCCGGCCGTACCCGATCGGTTTCGCTAACGCTGTTCTCCAGACTCTGGATTCGGGAAGGAACTGGCCGGTGAGTCTGGAGTTTTGCGAGAATTCATTTGCTCCTTTCCCCGAAATTTTGGTAGTAGCTCAGTTTGCTAGAGATTAGTAAATCTCACGCTGCCGTCCGGCAAATACTCGAAGGTCCAGCGCTCCCACTCCGCGATCTGTGCGATCCCGTTCAATTCTCGCGCGTCTGAAACCTCGTTGGGGCAATCCCGGCCCAGCCTTCTCGGTGCAAAAGCTTGGCGAATTCGCTGGCATTCACGGATTGCCGGCGACCGACCACCTTTAAAAGGAAATCTGACGAATCCTGACCAAATCCGTGTCTGGAATGCCGGTTTGATACCGGTGGGCGGTTGAGCGATAGGTTCGCCACGAAACGATTTCTCCTCGAGAGAGCCACAAATCGGCGTGATCGACCAACCGGTGAGGGAGGGATTCGAACCCTCGGTACCCTTTTGGGGTACGGCGCTTTAGCAAAGCGCTGCTTTCGACCACTCAGCCACCTCACCAACCGAATCCGAGAATATGAGAGGGGCGGATGCGCGTCAACCATACCAGGATGCAACTAAGGCGGTCGCGAATCGTTTTTGGCGCTAATCGGAGGAGATACAGAGACTTCTAGTGATCACCGAAGATGAAGCGCTCGCTCACGTCCTCGAGAGCGCAAAACTACTTCCATCACGTCGCGTGTCGTTGACCCGGGCGCGGGAACGGTTTGCAGCACGGGACATTTTCGCGCAGCTCGCACTTCCGGTTTTCGACAATTCGGCGATGGACGGATACGCGGTTGCGGCCGGCTCTTGCCGACCTGGACAAAGCCAGCACGTCATCGGCGAACAGCCGGCAGGGGTTGATCGCAAGCTGCGGATTGCAGAAGGCGAAGCGGTTCGCGTTTTCACGGGTGCGCCAATGCCCGAAGGCGCGGATGCGGTTATCATGCAGGAAGACGTTCGGCGCGATGGCTCGGAGATTTTCATCAACGGGGAAGTCGAGCCGGGGGAGTTCGTCCGCCGCCGCGGATCGGATTTGAGCGAGGGGCAGAAGATTATCGAGGCGGGTGAAAGGATTCGGCCGCAAACGCTGGCATTGCTCGCTGCGCAAGGACTCGTCGAGATCGACGTGGGCGGCGAAGTGCGCGCCGCGATCATAACGACGGGAGACGAATTGGTCCGGCCCGGGGGATCGCTCGGCGCAGGTCAAATCTATGAAAGCAACTCGATTCTCGTGCGGGCGCTCTTCGACAAATGCGGAGTATCCATCGCGGCGGTCGAACATTGCGCGGATGATGCGCTCTCCATCGAAGCGGCGCTGCGAAAAGGTCTCGCACACGATGTCCTCGTGATCGTGGGCGGTGTCTCGGTCGGCGCGCGCGATCTCGTGAAGCCGGCCTTGACCTCCGTAGGCGCGCAGACTGATTTGTGGCGCGTCTCCGTTAAGCCCGGCAAGCCATTTCTCTTCGGCCGTGCCGGCCAGTGCGCAATTTTTGGATTACCGGGCAATCCGGTCTCGGCGTTTGTGACGTTCCTCCTGCTTGTACGGCCGGCGATTCTTCGAATGATGGGCGCCAACGAAAACGAACTTTCCCTGCCGAAGTACCAAGCGCAGTTGGCCGAAGAAGTGCAAAACAGGAGTGACCGTCCCCATTACGTGCGCGGCCGGGTGGCTCACGGAAAATTCACGCCGGTCGGCCGCCAGGAATCTCACGCGCTTTATGGCTTGAGTCGCGCGAATGCGCTTCTACGAGTTCCGCCGGGCGAGATTTTTCCGAGCGGGAACACCGTTCCGATCCTTATTCTCGATTGATCGTCGCGTTTCTTGCCACTCGCGTTTGACACACTCCGCGAGCATTTTAGCTTAAGCGCGTTGAAGACCGCCACCGCCACCGCCACTCAACTCACCTTGAACGGCATGGACCAGTTCCGCGCCGACGCGGAACGGCTCTCTCATATCATCCTGGAGATGCAGCGCTGTTTCGTCCTCCATCTCTGTAAAGAGCTGGCGCCGGGCAACGTCTCGTTTCCGCAGTTTTTTCTCCTCGCTGCATTGGATCATAAGGAGGTCCTCACCATGTCCGCGATCGCGCAAAAAATGGGACATACGACTGCGGCGGCGAGTGGCTTGGTAGCGCGACTCGAGAATCTCGGATATGTGGTGCGTTCGAGCGCGCGCGAAGATCGGCGCAAGGTCATGGTCTGCATTACCGAAAAGGGTTCCGCTCTGGTTCGGCGCATCCGTGAAGAAATGGTGGGCAATTTGATGAAGGTCATGGCCCATCTGACCCGCGGAGAGCAGAAGGCGTGGCTCCATATCTACAGCAAGATTTACGATTACTGCCAAACGAAAGACGATCCACCGCTTCGCAGTAAATCGCGCCGTGACCTGCTAATGTCGCGGCGTTTCGAAAATGGAACGCGCTGATCCCGATCTCGGGAACAATTAGCAGGGTGCACAAACAACCTCAAATTTTAAGCAGCTATTCGGCAGCGGTTTAAGTCACTAATAGGGAATGCGGCACGTGGAATGCATAGGAGTCAGCGCTAAAGCTCTCGATCCTTCCGCTTCCTCTCCGAAACCCATCCGTTTACAGTCCGTCCCGTAATTCTTTTCCATGCGAAAACTTTTCCTTTCTGCCCTGTTCTGCGCCTCGCTTTTTGCGCTTGTCCTGTCTGATGGATTGTTCGCCGGGTCCGATACTCGTGAAGCGCGTTCTAGCGTTCCGCGGTTTACCCTCAATCAAGCAATTCTGACTGCGCTACAGCAGAATCCCTCCATTCAGATCGCGCGACAGGAGATCGAGCGCACGAAAGGGCTTTACATTCAGATGCGAGCGGCAGCGTTGCCCCAGATTGGCTCCACCGGCACATTCCAGGATACCGACCCGCATTTGCAGGTGGACCATGGCGGACCAGCCGAGGGAGTCACGCCCACTCCCGCTCCTGGCGGCACGCCTGGGTCTACGTTCAATTCCTTCATTGGGGTCGAGCGGTCGTACAATGTGCAAATACAGGCGACGCAAGTGATTTTCGCCGGAGGCCGGATTATTTCGCAGATTCGCTCCGCTAATTTCACGCGCGACAACAGCTACTACGGGTTTCGGAATGCGATCGATCAAGTGGTCGCGACAGTTCGCCAGCAATTTTATCTGGTGCTCCTGGACCGCGCGCTGATTGGTGTGCAGGAGGAATCGGTCACGCTGCTGAAGAGCCAGCTCCAGGATCAGCAAAATCGGTTCGAGGCGGGCACCGTGCCGCGTTTCAACGTCCTGCAAGCGCAAGTGGCGCTTTCGAACCAATATCCAAACCTCATCCTCGCACAGAACAATTATCGCATCTCGGAGCTTCAGCTCGCGAAAACGCTCGGGCTCGATTTCGATCCGGCTCGGGGCGACGCTCCGCCACTGGAAGCGGTCGGCGAATTGCAATATCAGCCCCGTCAGATGCCGCTCGCCCAGGCAATCGACGTGGCCAAAGCGCGGCGACCATTCTTGAAACAACAGAAAGCCATTGTGCTCAGCAATGCGGAACAGGTGCGCGTCGCGCGCTCTGGATATTTCCCGCAGATCAATGCGACCGGGGGGTCTGAGGTGCGCAGCTCCGCCTTCACCGACAATCCGCGGGATGTGAGCAGCGGGTATATTTTCGGGGCGACCGGGACCTGGGCGATTTGGGACTGGGGAGCGACCTACGGCGCAGTCAAACAAGCAATCGCCGTCTTGGAGGAATCGAAAATCACCTTCGACGACGCGGGCCGGCAGGTTGAGCTGGAGGTGCAGCAAGCGGATTCAAATTTGAAGCAAAGTGCTGAACTTGTTCACGCGACGGAAGAGAGTGTAGGGCAGGCGGAGGAGGCTTTGCGTCTCGCTAGTGCGCGCTTGAGCGCGGGCGCGGGCACACAGCTGGAAGTTCTCGATTCCCGGGTTCAGGTCACGCAGGCGCAATCGAACCGACTGCAGGCGCTTTATAACTACAGTGCGGCTCTGGCGGAATTCGATCGTGTAACTGCAACAGAAGTCACCTACTCGAACGAGCTCGACGAACCGAGCACGCGGCGGAAGTTGAAGACCGATGCCGTGCCGACGCCGGCCCCGAAACCATCACCGCTGCCGTTGAATGGCGCGGGAAACCGAACACCGGTCGAGACCAAGCGTTCCACTCGCACGAATTCCAGTAAGTGAACGCAGGTCAGCTTTTGGCTGAGCAGTTCCCGGCGCTGGGCGCGCCGCACAATGTCGTTCACGGTTTCACCCGGCGTGTGCCCGATATCGAGGTGTCGCACGATAAAATGGAGGCGCTCGCTCGACTGGACGGTGTTCATCGGGAAATCCGGGGGAGACATGGACTCGGCCGCGCGCCGTTCGTTACCGCGCAGCAGGTGCACGGAGAGCGCATTGGTGTTGTCGATGGGGCGGCCAGCGAGAACGAATGTTTTGACAGCTGCGATGGCCTGATCACAAATCAACGCGGCATTTGCCTCGGAATTTACGTCGCGGATTGCTGCGCTGTTTATCTCGTGGATCCCGTGCGCGATGCGATCGGTCTGGTGCATTCGGGGAAAAAAGGCACCGAGCTCGGTGTCGTTTCGAACGCCATCAGATCGATGGCCGAACATTTTGGTTCGCGCGCTTCGGACCTAATGGTACAACTCAGTCCGTGCATTCGGCCTCCGCATTATGAAACCGATTTCGCTGCCGAGATCGTGCGGCAATGCCGTGATCTCGGCGTCACGGCCGTGCATGATTGCGGCGTCTGCACCGCGTGCGATCTGAATCGCTATTATTCCTATCGCGCCGAAAAAGGCCGGACCGGACGCATGCTCGCGTTCCTCGCTCTTCTGTAGCCCACAGCCCTGTGGGCCGTGTCAGCGACAACTAATCTTCGCCCTCGGGATTGGCGCTGTAAGAAACAATCCCGCGCTTGCCCGCATCCGCCACGAAGTCGAAAAACTCGCGCCCGACCATCCCGAATTCCGATTCCGCCGCTTTCTCCAACGCCTGCTTCGTGTTCAATCCGCTCTTGTAAAGAAGCTTGAATGCTCGCTTGATTTCGTCGCGTTCGGCCGGACATAGACCGGCGCGCCGCAGGCCGAGAATGTTGACGCCAAAGACATGATTCTTCGCCGCAATCAGAAACGGCGGCAGATTTTTCGAGAACCGACCCTCAGCCATAACGAGCCGTCCGATCCTGATAGATTGGTGAAACCGCGACCCACCGCCGATGAACGCGCGGTCGTCGATTCGAACATGTCCGGCGAGCAAGCAGTTATTTACGATGACCACGCCATTCCCGATCCTGCAATCGTGCCCGACGTGAGCGCCGACCATGAGGAAATTCCCATCGCCGAGAACTGTCGCGCTTCCTTCCGTCGCGCCGCGATGGATGGTGCAATGCTCACGAATCACGTTGGCATTGCCGATCTCAATTCGACTTTTGGTTTGCGCCTGGAAGGTGAGATCCTGCGGTGCACTTCCGATGATCGAGCCGTGTCCGATGAAATTACCGGCGCCCATCTGTACCTGTCCCTCAATCATCACGTGAGATTGGATTACGCACTTGTCCCCGACAACCGCCTCCGCCCCGACAATCGAAAATGGGCCGATCTCGACCTCGGCGCCGAGTTTGGCCCTCTCGTCTACGATTGCTG
>PNAS01000011.1 GCA_003169695.1 Spartobacteria bacterium | reverse complement strand
ACATCCTTTAACTCACGGTCGTATGTATCGGACCAGAGTTCTCGGCCGTCGGTCGCATTGATCAATTCGGCGACAATGCGGACGCGTTCACCTTGTTTGCGCACGCTGCCTTCGAGCAGGTTCGCCACTCCTAACTTCTCGCCAATCCTGCGGCTGTCGTCGGACTTTCCTTTAAACAGAAACGATGAGTTACGGCCGATAATCTTAAGACCGGGAATTTTGGCGAGAACCGCGATCAACTCTTCCGAGAGGCCGTCGGAGAAATAGTCATTGCCTGGGTCGCCACTGGTGTTGACCAGCGGAAGCACCGCGATTGATTTGGCGCTGGCTGACGATGGAGATTCGTTGGGCGCCGGAGCCCCATGCGACTGCCCAGTAGTGGCGATCAACGCAGCTTCGCGTCGTGGCGCGAGCACGAACTTGTCGAAACCGAAATAAGCCAGCGCGAGCACCAGCACCGCGATGATCATGCGGTCCATGCGCCGCGCCGTTTGCGGTGCGATCGATTGCTCGGGCGCAACGTCCTCATCGCGCTTCAAGCCTTGCGGCGTCAGCTCGAAGACCCAACTGAAGATCAGCGCGGGGAGGAAACCGAGCGCAAGCAGGATCACAATGCTGCGTGGCAGCCAATCGGGCGCGCCGAACATCGGCAGCACTGTCCCCGCCACCTGCACGAGCAGCCACGCGCCGACCAAATACAACCCGGCCATGCGGAAGACATTGCGCCGCTTCAGCTCAGCGAAGAAATTGCGCGGGTTCACGGCTTTGCTGATTTGAGCACGCCAAATCCCTTTAGCTAGGAGAATGATGCAAACTCCACCGCATCTTTAGTGACTAAGGAGGCAGAAAAACGCAGTCGACAGTCGAGAGCCCCGGACGATAGAACTTTTACCTGTTTAATGTAATTCCAGTGAAGGAGTAAAACCTATGAAGCGAATTCTTTCGGCCATGCTGCTGCTGTCCATCGCCTGCGGACTCCGCGGGCAGACCGCGCCGGACGCGGCCGAGCTCACCAAGCTCTTGCAAGATTTCCTGGCTGGTGCCGGCCGGAACGACGCCGCGATGCACGAACGCTTTTGGGCTGACGACTTGATCTACACGTCGGCCTTGGGCCGCCGCAAAGGCAAAGCCGATATCCTGCGCGAGTTGCGCGAGGAGAGGCCTCCGAAGCCGGGTGACGAAACCACGGTTTACACCGCGGAAGACATTCGCATCCAGCAATACGGCGACACCGCCATCGTCGCCTTTCGTCTGGTGGCGACGATTGACAAGGCCGGCGCGAAAACGGTCGCCAATTATCTCAACACCGGAACGCTCCTGAAACGGAACGGCAAATGGCAGGCCGTTGGCTGGCAGGCCACGGCGATGCCGAAGGCACCCACGCCAACACCGGCGCCGTAGCCGGAAGAGCGCGGAGCGGCGCTAACGGCCCCACCGCGGAACGCGTCCACTCGATCTCTCGTAAGCCGTACCCACGGTGATGTGAAACATATCATTTCCGATTTCACCGATGAAATACCCCTGCTCAAACTCGCGGCCGTACTTGCCGCTGGACTTTCCGTAAAGAACGCCCATTTCTCCGCCGGTATAGATACGATCCTGGGACTTTATCTCCGCGACGTTGTCGCGTGAATTCGTCCGGCTGGGCGTCGTCGGAAAAGCGAAGCTCTCCGGCTCCGCCGGGCTGAAAGGCGGAAGAAAATCCACCGCCGGTTGCATCAAGCCGAACGTAGTCGAGAGCGAGAAAAGTTGCCGATCCGCGAGGTCGAGCGACGGAAGCCGAAGAAGAGGACGATTCAGCGTGCTGCCATCGAATAGGAGTTGCTCCGGGCTCTGTGTCTGCTGCGCGGACAAGGAAAGACAAAGACCGAGAAATCCAGCAACGGCAGAAAGTGCGCGTTTGGCCATGAGAGAATTCTCAGCCGAAACGGCGCGAGCGCCAGCAAAATTTTCTTGGGAGCGCCCGCGGCTCGCGCGCTGGCGATCGCGCCTCTGCCATCGCGAACTTGTTCTGCCCTTATTTGCACAAGCCAAAAAAAGGCAGACTGAAGCGTAGATCGACGACCAGGCGTTACTTTAGACTCCCCTTGACGACATACCATTTCAGATATTCGGGCACGAGTCGCCCGATTTTGACCAAGGGGTCCGTCGCGACCCACTCACGAGCCTGGTCGAGTGAGTCGGTCTTGAGGATGAACATGCCGCGGACGTTGCGGCCGGAATAATCTTCGAACGGACCAGCCTTCAGCATTTTCCCCTCGTCCGCCAGCCGGCGGATATTGGAGATATGTTTCTCCTGTAGTTGATCGAGCTCGGCTTTTGCGATGTCGGGCGCATTCGGCGGACGAACAAGCAGGACAACGATAAAGGAATCGAACTCAACCGGCGTGCTGGAGGCCGCGGGTGTTGCTTCCTTCGCCGCAGCGAGGCTGGCGAATCCGAGGAGTGCGAGGCAGCAAACGAATCGAACGAACATGATCGAAGATCGAGGGAAAGGCCGGCGCGACTCAAGGAAATTCCGAAAGCGCCCGCCCTTTTCCGTCACCTGCCGAAGGCCTATGTGGATTCCCTGAAAAACGCGATCATCGCCTTCGAGGTGGAAGTGCGGGAGCTCGAGAATGTTTTTAAGCTGAGCCAAAACCGCGACGAGCAGAGCTATGAAAACATCATCCAGAAGTTGCACGCTCAACAGGGCGACGCCCGGACGATCGCCGAAGAAATGAGGAAGCGTAAAGCGCAAGTCTTTCAGACGCCGCCGTAATGGCCGATGGCGTCAGCCTCTCGATAAGCTACGTCGATGCATCTGGACAGATAACGAACGCTTCACTTAGCTTGGCGCGATGAAGACACATGCTCGCAGCGTTCGACCTTATTTGCCGCGTTTCCGTCGCCTCCTTGTTTCGTTGAACATCGGCGCCGCCTTGACCGCCATCGGGATTATGCAGGCTGCGCCGACCGACGATCCCATCTGCAAAATTGTCCTGGACGCCATGGCCAAACTTGGCCATACGCCGCACCATCAACACGCCACCATGACCGGAGCGATAGCGGGCGGCAAAACCATGGAGGCTGAAGGCATCACCACAAGCGACGCCATATATGTAAAGATGAACGGCAAATGGACCGCCAGCCCTCTCACGCCCGAGGCGATGGCGAAGCAAGAACAAGAGAATATCCGCAACACCAAAGTCTACCGCTGCCAATACGAGCGCGATGAGAATGTCGATGGCGAGGCCGCCGCCGTTTACAAAGCGCACAGTGAAAATGAGAATGGCCCTTCGGACGCAGAGATCTGGATTTCGAAAAGCCGCGGCCTCCCGCTCCGCGAAACAATCGACTTGAGCGCGGGCGAGAGTCACATGTCGGTGCGTTTTGATTACGCCAACGTCGACGCTCCGGCTCTGAAGTAATCGCCAAGTCTGCCGCGGTAAGCCGCAGACTGCTCCATGAGAGTTTTCTCCCGCAACAAGACGTGCGACACCGCTATTGTCGCCTTCCCGTTGTCAAAAAATATGCAACTTAATAGTTGCGTATTCGCCCAACCCTCCTTAACATGCAACCATGAAGTTGCCTATTGAACAAGATCGAATCGAAAAACAAATCGAACTCAAGGCCCCGATTGCCCGCGTTTGGCGCGCCTTGACGGATCACCGGGAATTCGGGAAGTGGTTCCGGGTCAACCTGGAAGGGCCCTTCGTCGCGGGTCAAACCTCGCGGGGCCAGATCACGTATCCCGGCCACGAGTATCTCAAATGGGAAGCTGTCGTGCAGAAGATGGAACCTGAGCGCCTTTTCTCCTTTACCTGGCATCCCTATGCGGTCGATTCGCAAAAGGATTATTCGAAAGAGCCGTCGACCCTGGTCGAGTTTCGGCTCGAGCAGAAAGGCGACGGCACTTTGCTCACGGTCACCGAGTCGGGCTTCAGCAAACTTCCCGCCGATCGCCGGCTCGAAGCGTTTCGCATGAACGACGGCGGCTGGACGGAGCAGATGAAGAATATCGAACGCCATGTCCAGCAAACGAGCTAGCGCCGTCGTTGCCCCGCGATTGCTGCGCCAGTACGTCGCGATCTTCGCCGCGCTCAGCGACGAAACGAGACTCTCGCTCGTCGCCAGGCTGATCGACGGAGTTCCTTGCTCGATCTCGCAATTGACCGAGGACTCGAAGATGAGCCGGCAGGCCGTGACAAAACACTTGCGTGTGCTGGAAGGCGCCGGCCTCGTCCGAGGCGAAACGGCTGGCCGCGAATGCCTGTTCGAACTCGAGCCACGGCCGTTGGAAGAGGTCAGGGATTATCTCGACCTGGTTTCGAAGCAGTGGGACAAAGCACTACTCCGACTAAAGAAGTTGGTGGAAACCGACGGTTAGAGTCCGCAGAAAATTCCACCGAACGGCGCTTTTGTAGGGCGACCGCGCCCGGTTGCCGCCTGTTGCGTCCCAGCACCAAACGACGAAACTCAAACCAGGAAAACAAATACTCATGAAATCAACTACGAAAGAAGATATCCACCCCTCTGTGAGACCGATCCCGGAGGGAATGCGCACGGTCACGCCGCATCTGATTTGTGCCGGGGCGGCCGATGCGATCGAGTTCTACCAGAAAGCCTTCGGCGCGGTCGAGCTTAGTCGGGTGCCGGGCTCGGACGGAAAACTGATGCACGCCAGCCTTCGAATCGGAGATTCGGTCATAATGCTCAACGACGAGATGCCAGACTGGGGCACCTTCGGTCCGAAACATCTCAAGGGTTCACCGGTCACCATCCATCTCTACGTCGAGAACGTGGATGCCGTCTTCGACCAGGCGGTGCGCGCGGGCGCGAAAGTCACGATGCCGCTCGACGACATGTTTTGGGGCGACCGCTATGGCAAGCTGGAAGACCCCTTCGGTCATCACTGGTCGATCGGGATGCATGTCAGGGATGTCAGTCCGGAAGAGATGCAAAAGGCGATGGAGCAAATGGGCTCCTAACGACCAATGGGCGATTAGACCGCGGTTTGCACTGACGAAGACACTCGTATTCAGCAATACGCAACTACGAGCTCCGCAGATTTGATCTAGGAAGCGTATCCTGCTATCAAGAGCTAGCCAACATCTCTTATGAAACGCATGGCAAACAAAATCTGGCGCGAATGGATATGCCCTCTCGCTCTGGTCTTCATCATCGTTGCCCCCTTGAAGTCGGCTGTAGCGGACTGGAATTGGGTGCCCACTGGGTCGATGAAGCCGTCGATCCTCGAGGGCGAATTGGTTTTGGTAAACAAACTGGCCTACGACTTGAAGGTCCCGTTCACTACTCTGCATCTTTCCACCTGGGGTAATCCCCTTCGCGGGGATGTGGTCGTATTCTATTCGCCGAAAGATGGCACTCGGCTGGTGAAGCGAGTTATCGGTTTGCCCGGCGACACGGTCGAGCTGAGGAACGAAGTGCTCTATCTAAATGGCATTCCTCAGCAGTATTCGTTAAGAGATTCAGCCCCGTTCCTGCGCGACGTATTTGAAGATAAGAATCCTGTCGTCGCCATCGAGCATCTGGAGGCGTGTGATCACTACCTCATGTCACTGCCAAGCCGTCAGGCGTTACGGAGCTTTCGCCCGTTAGTCGTGCCGCCGGATCATTACTTTATGATGGGCGATTCGCGCGATAACAGCGCTGATTCCCGATTTATCGGCCCAGTCTCACGAGAGGAAATCGTAGGAAGAGTCCCACGAGTGATTCTATCTTTCGATCCATCACGACATTTTCTGCCAAGACTCCAACGTTTCTTGCAGCCGATGAAGGTCGACGGGGCCTAACGATCCGACGCCGTTAGTCGCGGGGCGCGCGGGAGCGAAATCCTCGATCGTTCGAATAATCCGAGTCCGACGCCGCTGGTCTGGTAAGTCGCGGGCTGCGGACGAGTCTCCTGGCCGCGAGACCGCGAACAGCCGACCGCGTGGCGGTCAGCGCACCTTTCGCTTTGCCTTCTCTTGCCGATAGGCGTCGTCTCCTTGGGAACCGCTAGCCAATTTCCGGCAATGGCCTTGCCTCCCACTGGCCTCTCCTTACGTTCTCGGGTATGACGATGCAGCGACGCTGGTTCGACCGCAAGTTTGAGCTCGGCCTCGGCGCGGCTGCGGCTCCCGAACTTCTGGAGCGGCTCCGTCGCACGCCGGAGCGCCTAACGAGCGCCGTGCGCGGATTGCCGCCCGAAGTCCTGACGCGACGGCCCGAGGGCAAGTGGTCGATCCAGGAAAATGCCGGACACCTCTTTGATCTCGAATCGTTGTGGGACGAGCGGCTCGATGATTACGACGCCGGCGCTGCGGAGCTGCACCAGGCCGATCTCGAGAATCGCAAAACGCACGAGGCTGGCCATAACGATCGCCCGATCTCGGACATCCTCGCGGACTTTAGCGCCGCACGCCGCCGCATCGTGGACAGGCTCGCGCGGACGAGCCCGGCCGAGCTCGCGCGCACCTCACTGCACCCGCGGCTGCGACAACCGATGTCCGTCGTCGACCTCTGTTTCTTCGTGGCCGAGCACGACGACCATCACCTCCGCACCATCGGCGAACTCAGATCCTGTTTCGAAAGTCACTGAACGCCCGCAAGATCTCGGCGATCAGGAGAACCGCACCGCGCGCCTCGTCGCAGAGCACTTGCGCAGTCTGGGAATGGAGATCCGCACCGGCATCGCGCGCACTCGCGCTCGCGACCACTCGTCGCTCTTTGCTTGTCCAAAAATCTTTCTGTTAACTGCGTCGTCGTTTGATAAAAACAGCGGAGCCGCGAGACGTTCATTATCGCGGCGCCATAAAAGGAGCACAGGTATGCGTAGAATTGTTGCCTTCACCCTGGCGCTGGCCGGAATTGCCCAAGCGTCGGCCAGCCAGCGCACGGACAACATAATCATGCAAGGTAACCAGATCGGCACGCAGACGGTTCAGATCGACCCTGGTGGCGCGGTAGGCGCGGAATATTCCTTCAACGATCGCGGCCGCGGCGATCACATCATTGCCACCTGGAAGCTCGATGCCGCTGGTCTGCCGATCGAATACGAAGGGCGCGGAAATGATTACATGAAAGCGCCGATCGAAGAGCGCTTCGAAATCAAGGACGGCAAAGCGAGTTGGAAGAATCGCAGCGAAAAGGGCGATCAGGCCGTGGCGGGCAGCAAGGCATTCTATCTGCCGATGAACGGGCCGCCCGAATTCACTGGCGTGCTCGCGCGCGCACTGCTGAAAGCGCCCGGCCGCAAACTGGCCCTGCTGCCCGCGGGCGAAGCGAGCATCGAGGAGGCGGGAAAAGCAAAGACTGACAAAGGCGAATTGACCGAGTACCGCATTACCGGCCTGGGCTTCATCCCGCAATCGATCTGGCTCGACCACGACGGCGGAACGGCGGCGTCGATCTCCTCCTGGTTCTCGGTTGTGTCGGCTCAATCCGAAGCGGCCATGGCGCAACTGCAAACGGCTCAGCAGGAAACCGACGGAGCCTGGTCCAGGCGCGTGGCCCACGAAACCGCCCACATCCCGAAAGGTGATCTGGTCATTCGCAACGCTCGCTTGTTCGATCCGCGTGATCTTAGCGTCACTCCGGGCAGCAGCGTGCTGGTGCGCGGTGATCGCATCGTCCGCGTGGGACCGGATGGCGACATCAAGCCATCGGCCGACGCCGAAATCATCGATGCCCGCGGCCGCTTTTTGATGCCCGGGCTGTGGGATAATCACCAGCACTTCAGCGACTCCGGAGATGGCGCGCTCGATCTGGCTAACGGCGTGACCAGCGCGCGGGACATGGCTAACGACACCGATACCTTCTTGGAGCGCGTCGCGCGCTACGACGACGGCAGCGAGCTCGGGCCTCGCGTTTTGAAAGCCGGAATCATCGACGGCACTGGAGAGTTGGCCGGTCCCACCAAGATGCGAGTCGACACGGCGCAGCAGGCGATTCAGGACGTCGATTGGTACGCCGATCACGGTTATGTGCAGATGAAGATTTATTCCTCCATCAAACCGGAGCTGGTTCCGATCATCGCCGATCGTGCGCACGCGCGAGGGATGCGGGTGAGCGGGCACGTCCCGGCCTTTATGTCGGCGCGCCAATTCGTTGAGGGCGGCGCCGATGAAATCCAGCATCTTAATTTTATCGAACTCAATTTCATGTTCCCCGAAGTGAAGGAGACACGGAATCGCGATCGCTTTATCAAAGTGGCCGAGCGCGCGAGAGAGTTCACTCCGGAAAAACCGGAGGTGCGCGAGTTCATCGACTTTCTCAAACAGCATCACACCGTGCTCGATCCGACGATGAATGTCTTTGAAGCGCTCTTTTGCGGCGACCCGAGCGCTATCACGCCCGGCCTGGAGGATATTGTGCCGCGGTTTCCAGCGCAGGTCCGGCGCGCGATGCTGAGCGGCGCGCTGGAAGTTCCGGCCGATAAGGCAGCGGCTTATCGCGAAGCTTTCCCGGCCATGCTGCGTTTGTTGAAAGCGCTGTACGACGCCGGAGTCACAATCATTCCGGGGACAGACGCGCTGTCCGGCTACACGTTGCATTACGAGCTCGAACTTTACGCGCGTGCCGGTATCCCCGCGCCCGAAGTTCTGCGCATGGCGACGCTAACTCCGGCACTGGTGATGGGAGTGAACAAAGATCGCGGTGTCATCGCCGCGGGAAAACTGGCCGACATGGTCGTGGTCGATGGTGATCCGGCTCAAAATATTCGCGACATTCGCAAGATCACTACCGTGCTCAAAGGCGGAAAGGTGTACGACCCGGCGGCGATCGAAAAAGCGCTCGGCATTGCCCCGCGTCACACGGGACCATAGGCGCGCGGTGCTCGCATCGCGTCGCACCTAGGACGATCTTTTTCGCAAATTATTGAGCCCATGACTTGGAAATGTCGAGGTTCACAGACTGGCCGATTTTCTCTTCCTCATCGCCAACTACCCTTTTGTTTGATAGCTCCTCAGGCATGATCTCACGCCTCCGTGTTCTTGTGCTCGTCAGTGTTCTCGCCATCGCCTTGTCCGACCGCGCGCAGAGCGCGAGCGATAAAGAGAAGCCGCTCGTTTACGACGATGTCACCGAAGGTTCCGACGCGCACGACCGCGAGGCAAAGAAGACCTACGCGGGTAAATTTCGATTCAGCGACATCACGCAAAAGGAGGGATTCTCTCCGGGCGGTATGAAAGGAATCTTCACCTCGTCGATTCGATTCCGAGACCCGCGTTCCATGCGCGATGAGGCGATTCCAGGTGAGATCGTTTACACGTTCATCGTTACGCCGGACGGCCGAGTCATCGAGCCTCGTGTTCTTCACTCAACCGATGAGCGAGTCACGAAGTACATCCTAAAACGAATCAGCTACGACCGATATTTCCCGCGCGCTACCGCGGCCTACCGGTCTACTCCCTGCAACTCGACCTGTGGAAATTCGGTGGGCCAGATACCACCAGTCCAAGGCAGTACAATGACGGCTTGGGAGTTTACCATAGCCGGGATCGGTGACGGTTCGTTGGTGCTGGGTGTGAACAAAATCGCGGCGTCATCGCCGCCGGAAAACTGGCTGACATGATCCTCGTCGATGGCGATCCGGCCCAGAATATTCGCGACATTCGCAAGATCACTACCGTGCTCAAAGGCGGAAAGGTGTATGACCCGGCGGCGATCGAAAAAGCGCTCGGCATTGCCCCGCGTCACACGGGACCGTAGCCGTTCGAACTTGAAATGTACTCCTCCTGCAGACGCGGTGGATCGGGCGCTCCGTCGCGCGATGCGGATTGTAGGGCGTTTCTATGAAACGCCGTCAGGCGCAGGATGGCGTCTGACACAGACGCCCTACAAATTGGACCTACGCCCTCCGCCTAATCAACCTGGCTTACCGGCTGGAGAATGACGTGGCTCGGCGTGCAGCTTACCACGAAGGAATACGTCTCCCCTCGCCGAATATCGATCGTGCCATGCCACGTATCGTACTGCCGCCTTGGGCGACTTGCAGACACCTGGTGCCGGCCCGGGGTGAGGTACTGTTGGTAGACGTGTCCTTTGGCAAACGCTCCCGCCTGCACCCCGTCGATCCGGATCGCAATTGGGATATTGATTCCCAGAACCGGCGAATGCTTCATCCTGACGCGCCCGCCATCAGCGAGGCTGTTGGCAAAGATCGTATCCCTGGAACGCGAATACTGCGATTGGCCTGCGGTCATCTGCTTCGTACTCGCGACGAACAACACGCCGGCGACTAAAACGAGAACGACGGATTTTATTGTTTTCATATTTATGTAAACTCCTTCCGCAAGATAGCACATCGTCCTTTTTTTCGAAACTCCGGCCAACCATGAAACGTAACAGCGTTGTTACTTTGCCGGTGCGCGCGATGCGGATTGTAGGGCGTTTCTGTGAAACGCCGTTAGGCGGAGGATGGCGTCTGACACAGACGCCCTACAAGTGGGAACGGAGGAGGGTGGCCGCGCGATGTGGAGGGCGTACTGAGCCAGGTCACTCGTCACTCACGCCCTTAGCTGTTCTCTCCCTCGTTCCCGAGTTGCGTTCCTCGTTCCCAAGTTGGACTTGGGAACGCTTCGCACTTGTCTTCGAAGCTGGGCTTCGCCGCTCCCTCGTTCCCAAAGCCTGCCCGCCGTGGCGGGTTGAACTTGGGAACGCTTCACTCTCTCGCTCGTGGCGGTCCCCGACGAGAGATTCTCTCCCTCGTTCCTAGCCAGGTCAATGAATAAGATGCGGTTACCAAGGCGGAAACTTATGCGGTTTGAAGAGTAACGCGACCCGGCCGCTAGATCATCTGCCAGGCTTACGGCGAGCGAGTGAATCTGGGCACGCACTTGAATCGTACTGGTCGAGGCTCGTGGGGGTCGCATCTAAGAATATTTTGAGCTTTCTGCGCCGGTGAAGATTTGAATTTGTTTCAGATTTCGATGCTCGAATTTCGAATCGCCGCCCTTTGTAGGGCAGGCGCATTTAGGGTCGGCAACCGGGGCGGTCGCCCTACACAATCAAATTGTAGGGCGGGCGCGTCGCCCGCCGCCATTTAGTTTCGGCAACGGGAGCCGTCGCCCTACAAACAAGAGGAAAATCGAAATCCGAAGTTCGAAGCTCGAAACAACTCCGACAAAAGATCGCGAGCGCGCGAAAGCTTTGGGTGTGACCAAATGTTCGAGGAAGAAAATTCGAAACGAGCTTCCGTTTGTTCATTCTGTCATTCGAACATTCGAATTTGTTTCGGATTTCGAGCTTCGAAATCTTCGCCGTTGTAGGGCAGGCCGTCGCCTGCGGTCATTTAGGTTCGGCAACCGGGAGCAATAGCTCTTTCAATTCCCCCTGCCGCTATATGTAGCTGCGGTATTCCGGCTCATACATCAGCAAACGGACGTATTCGTCGAGATCGTTTGGCACGGACATACGGGCTAATCCTCTTCCAAACGCAACCCGGATCACCGCTGTGGCTACTGCGTGAGAAACCTTACGAATGTGTGTGAGGCGTGGATACAGTCTTCCCTCATCTAATTCCGCCTGCGAAACCTGTTGCGCCAGCGTCTGCGCAGCCGCGAGGAACATCTCATCGGTCACGAGCCGGCTGGCGCATGCGATCACGCCCAAGCCGACGCCGGGAAAGATGTAAGCATTGTTACCCTGGCCCGGCACGAAGCGGTGGCCGAATAACGACACTGCATCGAACGGGCTTCCGCTGGCAAAGATCGCGCGTCCTTGGGTCCAGCGATACGCTTCCTCGGCTGTGCATTCGACCAGCGAGGTGGGATTCGACAAGGCGAAGACGATCGGCCGCGCGACCTGCCGGGCAGCAGCTTCGAGCACGGCGCGCGAGAACACTCCCGGCTTTCCAGAAACTCCAATCAACACGCTTGGCCGCACGCTTTCGATAATTGCGACAGTGTCGGCCAGCGGCTCATGGTCCTGCGCAAAGACGAGCTTGTAGGAGGAAAGATCGTTTCGGCTCCGCACGACCAACCCCTTGGAATCCACAAACCAGCAGCGAGCGCGGGCTTCGTTCTGCGGCAACCCAGCTTCAGTAAGCGCCAAGACGAGAAGATTTGCGATTCCGATGCCGGCTTCCCCGGCGCCGAATAACAGGACTCGCTGGTCGCGAAGAGTTTCACCCGTAATGCGCAGAGCGCTGTAGAGACCCGCGAGCGCTACAGCGGCCGTGCCCTGGATGTCGTCATTGAAGGTGCAGATTCGCTCCTGATATCGTTCCAATAAGCGAAAGGCATTCTCGTTGCCAAAGTCTTCGAACTGAATCAGCACCCGGGGAAAGAGTTTGGTCGCGGCTTCGACGAACTCGTCGATCAGTGCGTCGTATTCCGGGCCACGCAAGCGCCGCTCGTGCAGGCCGAAGTAAAGGGGATCGACCAGCAGCGCGGTGTTGTTGGTCCCCACATCAATCGTCACCGGCAGGCACTGAGACGGATGCACGCCGGCGCAGGCCGTGTACAACATGAGCTTGCCTATCGGTATGCCCATGCCATTGCTGCCCTGATCGCCCAGGCCAAGGATGCGCTCGCCATCCGTCACCACGATCACGCGCACATCCCGATCCGGCCAGTTGCGTAATACCTCTGCCACGCGGCCCCGATCCTCCGCTGAAATGAAGAGCCCGCCCGGACGCCGGAAAATTTTTCCGTATTGCTGGCACGCCTCGCCGACCGTAGGCGTGTAGATGATCGGCATCATCTGCTCGATGTAATCAACCAGGATGCGGTAAAACAGCGTCTGGTTTCGTCCTTCCAGCGCGATGAGCGAGATGTAGCGTTCCAAGTCCGTCGGTTTGCGCGCCAGATTGCCGAGCACGCGCTCGACCTGCTCGGCCTGCGTTTGGACGTGAGGCGGCAACAGACCGTGCAGATCAAGCGCATCGCGTTCGACGGCTGTGAATGCGCTCCCTTTATTGAGAACCGGATCGTGGAGCAGCTGCAATCCTCGCGGGATGATCTTCTCGGGCATTTTTGTCATTGGGCGGTGAAATAAAAAATGAATCTTTGCTTTTGAAATTTAGCACACTTCAATGCCATCGCGGTCGGCACGCCTGCCGCCACCGGTCTTCTATCATGCCTAGACTACAGCAACTCGTTCACCAGCGCTTTCGCTGTTCCGAAGGGATGCCGATATTGCTGCGAAAAGCCAGCGGACCTTCGCCTGTGTGTAACACGGCGAGAGCGGACTTCTGATCTCCCGCCTTTGGCCTCAGACGAGCAGGAGTAGGAGTAAGAGTAACGTAGCTATCGACATCGTGCGTTCGTCTGTAGGATGCTGCGCAAATGGCAGGCAAGCACGATACGATGACCACAGGCGAAGCTACGTTGACGCGCCCCAGCGAGAAGACCTTCATGGGACATCCCAAGGGCCTTTTCTACCTCGCCTTCACCGAAGCATGGGAACGATTCTCCTACTACGGAATGACGGCGCTGGTCGTCCTTTACATGGTGAATCAGTTGCTGCTGCCAGGACATGTCGAGCAGATCGCTGGATTTTCCGGGTTCCGTGCTGCGGTGGAATCGCTCGTCGGCCCGCTCTCAACGCAGGCGCTCGCATCGCAGATTTTCGGCCTCTACTCCGGTTTCGTCTACTTCACGCCGCTGCTCGGCGGCATGATCGCCGATCGCTGGATCGGACAGCGCAATGGTGTCGTGATCGGCGCCCTGTCGATGAGTGCCGGTCATATCGCCATGGCTCTTGACCAGACATTCCTCGTGGCCCTGCTACTGCTCGTCATCGGTTCGGGTTTCCTGAAGGGCAATATTTCGGCGCAGGTGGGCGCCCTTTATCCGCCAGAGGACGAGGCGCGGCGGACCCGCGGGTTCATCATCTTCAGCACGGCAATCAATGTCGGAGCGGTCGCCGGACCCTTGCTTTGCGGTCTGCTCGCGCAAGTCTATGGCTGGCATTACGGCTTCGGGGTGGCCGCGATCTTCATGCTCCTCGGCCTTGCCACCTATCTCTACGGATACCGCTACCTGCCTGCGCGGGTGGAGCGGCGCAAGTTCGAGGGCACTCGACTCACCGCCGCCGAGCGGCGCATCGTCTACGCGCTCATCGCCGTGATGATCATCACGATCTTCCAGTCAACGGCTTTCTATCAAGTCTTCAACGTGAATCCGATCTGGATTCAACAGCATGTTGCGCTCGACCTAGGCGGCTTCCGGATCCCGGTCCCCTGGTACCAATCGATCAATTCGGTTTTCAGCATCGTGGGCGTGCCACTGGTGTTCTGGATCTGGCGTCACCAGGCCTTGCGGCGTGGCGAGCCGGGCGATCTGTCAAAGATCGGCATGGGAGCCTGGATCGCCGCTGCGAGCAACCTGATCCTGGTGGCCACAATCTTTGCTTCGGGCGATGCGCCGGTTCACCCGATCTGGCCATTCCTCTATAGCGCTGGACTGGGAATCTCCTTCCTCTACTACTGGCCTACGCTTCTCGCACTGGTTTCGCGCGCTGCGCCGGCCAAAGTGAACGCCACCATGATGGGATTGGCCTTTATGAGCCTGTTCATTTCGAACACCTTGATCGGCTGGATCGGCGGCTTCTACGAGAAGATGAGCCCCGCTGAGTTTTGGGCAATGCACGCGGCAATCGCCGCCGGCGGAGGCCTGCTTGTCCTGCTCTTCGGTCGTCGTCTCAGTCGTGCGATAAACCCGGCGCAACGCGTCGATCCATCGTAAGAGGCCTACGATAGATGAATTTGTAGGGCGTTTCTGTGAAACGCCGTTAGCCCAGCGATGTGGGCGTCTGACACAGACGCCCTACAATATTGTTGATCGGTTCGTCGTTGCGTGGTCGAAAACGGTGTGCGTTTCGACTAGACGCACTCGTGTTAGCCCAGCCAGGTGGCGTCTGACACAGACGCCCTACAATACTGTTGATTGGTTCGTCGTTGCGTGGTCGAAAACGGTGTGCGTTTCGACTAGACGCACTCGTTGGACGGGGCGAGTCTTGCGCCATGCACTCACTTCGATCAACCATCCTTATTATTCCAGCCCTCCTCTTGTCCGCATCGCCGCTCCTCGCACAGGAAAAGCCGAGGGTGAGTCCGCATGAGACCGTGAACGCCACCGTCGGTGACGCCAAAATTACGATCGTTTACGGCCGGCCTTATACGAAGGATCCGAAGAGCGGTGAGAAGCGGAAGATCTGGGGCGGCCTCGTTCCCTACGGCAAGGTTTGGCGGATGGGCGCCGACGAAGCCACTCTTTTCACGACCGACAAAGAAGTCTCGATCGGCGGGACTTCCGTCGCGCCCGGCACTTACTCATTATACCTCTGGCCCGAGGAAGGCAGTGCAAAGCTGATCGTAAATAAGCAGACGGGCCAATGGGGAACGAAGTACGACGAGAGCCAGGACCTGGTTCGGATCGATCTAAAAAAGCAGGCGCTCGAAAAGCCGGTGGATCAATTCACGATCGTCCTCGACAAGACCGCAGCCGATGGCGTGTTGAAGCTGATGTGGGAGAACACCCAGTATTCAGTCTCGATCGGAGTCAAACAATAGGCTGTGTCGGAGGCCCCGGCGGCTGGCCTGGGCTTCGTGAAAGCGTTCGAGAGACATCGGCGAAAGATGGTCGCAACGGGTCGATCCGGGTAGCGCTCTCTTTCAAAGGCTCGCCTTCATGCGGAATACTCCGCGCCAAAAAACGAGCTAAGGTTACGCCGGCACGGTCGATGCCGGTGCCGCTTCGAACGCGTCGAGGGTACCGGCGGCCAGCAGAGCCTGCCGACGCTGAATCTCCAATTCCATCAGCTGCAGTTCCAGGCCGATCTTCTGGGCCTCCGCTTGCTCGCGTTCGAGCTTGATCAGGGCCGCCCGCTCCAGCGTGGGCTCGCACGAAGAGCAATGGGAAAGTTCGGGATCGTAGACCACCCCGTCCATCGGAACGGTCAAAACCCTCGGGTGCTCGACTACCTCGCCCACCTTGGGCAGGCCCTTGAGGATGGCCGCGACCGGCGCCCTCAACGCGGCCGGCAGCTGCCCGATCTCATCCGGCGTCAGGACGGGCGACACGAACTTCGCGGCCTTCACCTGGAAGGTCACCGCGATCACTTTGGTCGTGACCACATAGACGTCGAGCACCTTGCGGACGAAGTAGTTCACGGCGTAACAGGCGTTGTTGTTGACCAGGGTGCGCTGCGTCGTGGAAACCGATTCAGTGTCTTCGAAGGTGCTGATCGTGATCGATCGCTGCATGTCGGTGTATTGCGAGGCCTGCTCGGCCACCGACACGAACTGGTCGGAGCTAGAATGGGTCGACAGATCGTTGGTGGAGCTGTGGCTCGAAGAACTT
This sequence comes from Spartobacteria bacterium, assembly GCA_003169695.1. Lineage (GTDB taxonomy): Bacteria > Verrucomicrobiota > Verrucomicrobiia > Chthoniobacterales > UBA10450 > AV80. The sequence continues at coordinate 17,373 of PNAS01000011.1, read as the reverse complement.
TCACTGCCGCCGACGACGCCCAGGACGCCGAGCGGAGTGGCGATACCCAAGCCGCCCGCGCTGACGTCGCCCCCCGATGTGCTGTTCAGCACCTGGGTTAGAGCGGAGGAGTCGTTGGAATTGCGTTGCTGGTGCAGCGCCGAGGTGAACTGGGCGAAAGTCGTCTGGACCGAGAACCGCGCCGTTTCCGATGTGGTGCGACGATATCGGTCGCTTTGGTAGAAGGTCATTTTCTCGCCGGGCAGCAGCGTCAGCGTATAGGCCAGGCCGCCGTGCTGTTTGCCGACCAGGCACAGCCTGTGTTCATAGGTTACCGAGATGATCACCTGGCCCCCACGGAAGTCGTTAGTGCGCGGAGCGCTGGGCAGGTCTACAACCAAGGTCTTGGTTTCGGTAAAGGTGATGCAACTCGCCTTGGTGCGCCACGGCGGATCGCACGGGGCCTGGCAACATTCCTCCAGCACCGGCAGGACTACGGGCGTGGTTCCATCCGTAGGATCGAAGATTTGCGTCGTTGCGTCTGGCATGGCTGTCCTCCCGCCTTGTGAATTAAACTGCGACCGGGCTAGTGCTTCGCTGGCGTGACCAGAGTATTTCCTGAGGCAGCGCACAGCCACTGACCATTTCGCTTCAACCACGTATCGACGAAGCGGTACTGTCCGCTCGCGTCCTTGCCTTTGTATCGGCTCTTCTCGGTCTCGAGACCGAAGACGACAGCCGAGTCGCCGTAGACGCGGACTTTCAGATCGTCGATATGCATCGACTGGACGGTATAGACTCCTGACTTCACTTCAGCCACGAAGCTCTTGAGCGCAACGATCTTGCCAGACGAATCGGTGAACCAACAGTCGGGAGTGCCCATGCCGAGCATTTTGGCGGTGTCCTTCTTGACGAACGCCCCAGGCCACTCTTGTTCCAATCTAGTAATAGCTGCTTTGTCGGTTTCTGCGGCGCGTGCGAAAACTGGCATGGCCAGGGCGAGAGTGAGGACGAGTAAGTATTTCATAGATGTTTTTCTTTTGATCGCAGCGACCATGCGGGCCACGCGCGGCAGGCGTCAAGGCAATAATCGAGGGAAGAACGAGCGAGGAGCGGCTATGCTTGTATACGCGGATCGCGGACATCATAAGGATCGTAAACACTGAGAGCCACTACAGCAGCAACAGGCCGCATCTTTGCCTTTGACCTTTTCGTTTTGAATAACGTGTGATTGGTTCGTTAGGATAATGAGCAGACAATTCAAACCGGTGCGCTTCTTCGTGATGATGGCAGTGGCGGCATTCTTCGTCTGTGGCGTAACCGCGTTCTTCACCCATCGCGCGGCTCACGGAAGAACGATCGAGGAGCGTTCCGCCTATTTCGTCGGGGAAAAGGCGGGCGAGGAGGCAGCGGCGGCCGGCCGAGAGTTACCCTCCGCTGCCGACCTGAACGGGATCGCTCAGCAGTACTTCGCGAGACAGGGGTCGGGAGAACCGATGGCTTGGAAAAGCGCCTTTGAACTCGGTTACACGGACGGATCTAAGAAGGCGCCGCGCGCGCCGTGAGCGACCGATTGCCGTTCAATGAAACTCAAGGTGGATCGAGCAGTCCCTTGCTCGATGCTATGATTTGGCGGCGCAGCCGCTTTTTTCTACTATCGCCCGCGGAGCGGCCGATCCACCTTTGCAAAAGGCTCGCGTTACGGTGATTTCGAACGGCGGACGGTTTGCGCGAGGAAGGCCGGGGTCAGCGACCCCGGCCTTGATTCTTCAACGCGGGAAAACGCGGATGTTTCAGGCGGCGGCTTTTTGCATGCGATGGACGTCGCGGGCGTGCAGGGCCTGACCGCCGATGCCCCAGTTGCCTTCTTTAACTTCGTCGATCTTGACCCAGGTCACCGCCCCGAAGGGCCTCACCTTCGATGCTTACCATGGCGTCGGTAATCTTTCCGATGATCTGCTGCTTTTGTTCGGGTGTGAACACGTTTTCGATGATCTGCACGTTTACGAGTGGCATTGTTATTACTTTCTGTAGTTAGGTTGTTTTCTTGTGGGAGTCTTCTCCCGTTTGTTGCCACCAAACTAAAGAGCTCGCGCGTTCCCCTCCACGACTTAGAATGTAGCAATCCACTACTTTTTTTGTAGGATCATGAACCAGCGATGAGCATCCACTATGGTCAATTCTGCCCGGTCGCCAAAGCCGCCGAAGTTCTCGGCGAGCGCTGGACGATTCTCATCATCCGCGAACTCCTGCTGGGCACGACACGCTTCAGCGACCTACAGCGCGCCCTGTCGCAAATCTCTCCCACGCTCCTGACCAAACGGCTCAATCAGCTGCAGGATTGCGGGCTGGTCGTCCGGAAAAAACTGCCGGAGCAGCGGCGGACCGAATACCACCTCGCTCCCGCGGGCCGGGAACTTCTGCCGGTCGTCGTCGGCCTGGGCGAGTGGGGGATGAAGTGGGCCCGTGGCCAGATGAGCGATGACGAACTCGACGTGGAACTTCTCATGCACGATTTTAGCCGGCGGATCGACGAGACGCAGCTCCCCGGCGGGCGGACCGTGATCAAATTCTTTTTCAGCGGCCTCTCCCAGTTCGCGCACTGGTGGATCGTGCTGGAGGAAAATGGTGAGCGTGAGCTGTGCTTGAACAATCCGGGCAAGGGAGTGGACATCGAGCTCCGCTCGGATTTGCGCACCATGACCGAGATTTGGGCGGGCGACATGGAAATCCGGACGGCGAAGAAAGATGGCCGGCTGCAATTGAGCGGGAATCCCGTTTTGATCCGAACCCTGTCGTCATGGCTGCGCATCGGCATGTTTGCCAACGTGCGGCCTCACTCTGATCCGCTGAGAGTCTGAAACGGTTGACCCTCGCGAGGTGACATCAGGACAAAACCCAGTGTGGGTAGAATGGGATCACATCCACCGATGGGACATTTTTCCTTAGGCTTGCGCAGTAATGGTAGGCTACCCATTATTCCCACGAGCCTGTATTCTATGCCAAGATGGAACGCCGTTTGACTGCCATTCTCGCCGCCGATGTGGTCGGCTACAGCCGTCTGATGGGGGCGGACGAAACCGGCACGCTCACCGCGCTCAAGACGCTGCAAACGGATTTTATCGAGGGCAGGATTGCCGAGCATCAGGGACGCATTGTGAAGCTGACGGGCGACGGCATGCTGGTGGAATTCCCAAGCGTGGTGAGCGCGGTCGCGTGTGCGGCCGAGGTTCAGCGCGGGGTGCGCGATCGCAACGCCAACGTGCCGGAGGATCGCCGCATCGAATTCCGCATCGGCGTTAACCTGGGCGATGTGATTGTGGAAGGCGACGATATCTACGGCGACGGTGTCAACGTAGCGGCGCGGTTGGAGAGCATTGCCAAGCCGGGCGGAATCACGATCTCACATACCGTCCGCGATCACGTAGGCAATCGGCTAGATCTTATTTTCGAGGACATGGGCGAGCAGAAACTGAAGAATATCGAGAGGCCGATTCGCGTTTACAGCGTCTCGCTGGAGAACTCCGTCGCGCGAAATACCAGGGCCGAACCGTCATTGAAACAGGAGCAGCCGGAGAGACCATCAATCGCCGTGTTGCCGTTCACTAACATGAGTGGCGACCCGGAGCAGGAGTATTTCAGCGATGGCATCACGGAGGATATCATAACCGACTTGTCGAAGATCTCGGGGCTCTTTGTTGTCGCTCGCAACACGGCGTTTACCTACAAAGGCAAATCCGTAAAGGTGCAGCAGGTAGGTCAGGAGCTTGGGGTTGCTTTTATCCTGGAAGGAAGCGTGCGAAAGGCCGGGGCGCGCGTACGGGTTACTGGACAGCTCGTTAGCGGCAAGGACGGAGGCCACGTTTGGGCGGAACGCTTCGACCGTGACCTAACCGATATCTTCGCCATCCAGGACGAAATCACCAACGCCATCGTGGAACAGCTAAAGGTCAAGCTGTTGCCGCAGGAAAAGAAGTCCATCGAACAGGCACCGACCGACAACGTGGAAGCGTATACCTACTATCTGCGCGGCCGTGATTTTCTTTACCGGTATTCGAAGCGTTATTTCGAACTCGCGCGCCGGATGTTTGTGAAAGCGATCGAGCTCGACCCAAACTATGCGCGCGCTTACGCGGGAATCGCTGACTGCGATGCGTTCCTCTACATGGTCTACCAGGCCGATGTTCCACTCGATGGGATTCTGGAGACGGCAGCGAAGGCGTTGGCGCTGGACAACAACCTGGCCGAGGCGCATACGGCGCGCGGAGTAGCACTTTCCGCGGCCCGTGATTTCGATGAAGCGAACGCCGAATTCGAGCGAGCATTAACGCTCGACCCGAATTCCTTTGAGGCTCACTTTCTCTATGCACGTCCAGCTTTTCAGCAGGGGAAAATCGCTCGTGCGGTCGAGCTGTTGGAGCGCGCATCCGAGATCAATCCGGCCGACTATAAGCCTCCAGCTTTGGCCATTCACATGTACCGCTCACTTGGACGTGATGACGATTGCAAAGTAGCTGCGCGCAAAACCGTCGAGCTCGCTGAACGTGAGCTTGTCTTAAATCCGGAAGATCCTCGCCCGGCGATTGCTGGCGCTCTCGCGCTCCTGGAGCTAGGTGAAAAGGACCGAGCGAGAGACTGGACGACGCGAGCTCAGGCCATCGACCCTGACGACCCGATCTCGCTCTACAACATTGCGTGCGTTTACAGCCACTTGGGGGATTCTGAAGCGGCTTTTGATCTGCTCGAGCGAGTCATTCGGAACGGGCGACAGTTCTGGAGAGATTGGATCGAAAAGGATTCTGACCTGGATGGGCTGCGAACTCATCCGCGCTACGAGCAATTCGTGGCGCTGCTGAACAAGCTCTTTCCGCAGACATAGCGATGCTCATCAAAACTCACGCCCACCTCGATTACCCGGACTTTGCCTTTGATTTCGAAGACGTGTGGCCTCGCCCGACTTCATGATGGAACGCCGCCTAACACAAATCGTCGCCCATCACCGACCACCGAAGAATTCGCATGGCTGTTAAACCAATCCCCGAAGGATTTCACACGGTTACTCCGTATTTGTGCGCAGAGGGAGTTCCTCGGTTGATCGAATTCGTATCGGCTGCTTTCGATGGTGAGGTGACTACCCGCAAAGCGCGGCCGGACGGGTCGATCATGCACGCGGAAGTGCGCATCGGCGACTCCATGCTCATGATGGGAGAAGCGAGCGCTGAGTTCGGGCCCATGCCGACCTCGATCTATCTGTATGTAACCGATTGCGACCGTGTTTTCCAAAGGGCACTGGATGCCGGTGGGATCCAGATTTTTGAACTCATGAACTTGCCCTCAGGGGAGCGATACGGCGGGGTGAAGGATTGCTGCGGCAATATCTGGTGGATCGCCACCCACGTGGAGGATCTCTCGCCGGAAGAGCAAGAAAGGCGCTGGAAAGAATTCCAGCGATAGCCGATTGCTTGCGCAGCGTCGGCCCGCTGGGACTGTGCCCCATGCAAAAGATTACTCCATTTTTGTGGTTCGACGATCAGGCGCAGGCGGCGGCGAATTTCTACGTCTCCGTCTTCAAGAATTCGAAGGTCAAAGAGATAACTCATTACACCGGGGAGGAACCTGTGGGGCAGAAAGGCTCGGTGATGACGGTGGCGTTCGAGCTGGATGGACAGGAGTTCGTGGCCTTGAACGGCGGGCCGCGCTTCAAGTTCACCGAAGCGGTCTCGTTCGTGGTCAACTGCGAGACGCAGGAGGAGATCGATTATTACTGGGATAAGCTCACGGCCGGCGGCGGGGAGGAAGTGCAATGCGGCTGGCTCACGGATAAAGACGGCCTTTCCTGGCAGGTGGTGCCGACGAAACTAGCCGAGTGGGCCAGGGATGCGGCCGGGTTCCAACGGGTGATGAATGTGGTGATGCCGATGAAGAAGCTCGATCTAGCGGCGCTCCAGAAGGCCTACGACGGGAAGTAACTCCGGGAAGTTTTCGGGATGCAAAATCCCGGCGAGTAACTCGAGGCTGTCGACTATCCGCGGCCCCGGTCGAGAAAAGAAGGCGTTCGCATCGACCAGGTGGATGCGGTTCTCACGTGTCGCCGGAAGTGCGTCGAAGCCGGGATAGGTGCGGAGTAACTCCAGATCGCGTTCCACCCGGCTAACATCGTAGCCGCAGAGCGCGAGGACGATCACTTCCGGTTGCGCCTCCAGCACCTGCTCCCACGCTATTTGCACCGACTTCTGATGCTTCCGCCCGAGCGGCTCCACTCCACCGGCGATCTACACCAGCTCGGGCCCCCAATGACCAGCGCAAAATGGCGGGTCGACCCACTCCATGAGAAAACAGCGCGGTCGTGACACGATTTTCCCGGTTCGCATTCGCACCATTTCAACCCGGGAAGATAATTGGGTTACGACCGCCGTGGCGCGCTCGGGCACGTCGCAAAGCTCGGCCACCTGCCGGATGTTATCAAAAATGTCGGACACACTCGATGGCTCGAGGTTCACGATCGTTGGCGGTCCGGGTAACGTAGCTGCTAGACGAGCCACCGTTCCATAGCCGACCGCGCAAACGTCGCACAACTTCTGAGTAAGGATGACATCAGGGCGCAGCTCGCGCAGAAGGCGCTCGTCGATCGTGTAGATGGTGCCGTTCTCACGCAAGGCGCGCCGGACCCAGGCATCCACTTCACTGCTCGTTAGGCCAGCGTGATGGACCGGGGAATGCGTAACTCTCGGTCGCTCATTCGCCGTGCTCGGAAAATCGCATTCATGCGAAACGCCCACCACCTGCTCCATCAATCCAAGTGCTGCTGCGATCTCGGTCGCGGCCGGCACCAGTGAGACGATGCGCTTCACGTTACGATCCGTTCGACACGGTCCCTCGGTCCTCACCTCCGGCCGTAAAGCCATAGGGACAATTGCGACAGCCTTCCTGGCAACAGTGTCCGCGTCGCAGGAGAAAGTCGCGGCTCAACGCCCCGTTCTCATCGAAATCCTCCGGAGTAGCACCGGTCGCCGCTTTGTCCGCGGTGGAAGAGATCAGGTTCTCAGGCATGAATGAATCGTGCTAAACGGCAGGGTGAAGATAGTCGCGGCTGATGATTCGCAAGGGACGGAAATGTCGCCGCGGGTGGGCGGGACCGGCCAGATACGGATTTGTTCTGGTCCTGTTCGATCTTTTCAAACTTCTTCGTCGGCGCGCGATGGGCGATAGAGGGCAGCTCTTGGATCGGGCAAAGGCAGCGGGAGGTTAGGCAGGCCCAGGGCTCGTGGCCATCGCTTCGTCGTTGAAGATCAAACTTGTGCAGGTCACGCCTGCTTCGGCTTTTTGCAATTCCGACACGTCGATCGTCCGCACGCGAAACCCTCGCTTTTCGAGCAGGGCACAGGTCTTGGGAAAAGAAGCAGGAATAATCACCACATCATTGAGCAGGAGCGCGTTCGCGGCGGCTGACTCTTCCTCCGGAACGTCGAGTAATTCAAATCCGCGAAGTCGCTCCGCGTCGATCCAGGATCGATTCACGAGAAGCGTGTTGTGGCCAATATATGAGCAGGCACTCTTCAGATGAAGGCAGCCTTTGACCTCGACAGACTGCACTTGATAGTCGGAGGATCCAAGCAGGTCGCCTAACTGGTCGATGCCGTCCCGATTTGTGCGTCGCGATAAGCCGACGAATACCGAGCGATCTATGCGCAAGACGTCTCCTCCATCCAGAGTTGCCGGTTCGGTGAGAAACTTGAGCGGCCGGTAACGCAGGAGCACATTCGCCAGACTTCTGGTTTCGGACCGCCGGCTCGGCGCTCCCAGATTCGAGATGATGGCAACCTCGTTTACGACTACTGCCGGATCCTCGACGAAGACGGCATCCGGAAGTTCTGGCTCGGCGGGAAGAGAAACGATCCGAACACCCAGGTCGGCGAGACAATCTTGATAGGCTTTGTGCTGTGCAATTACCTTGGCAACATCGATTGGCTGCCTCGCTTGAAACGACAGCTCGCAATCGTTGATGCTCGAGCTTACCTCACGAACGATGGCCGTCAGCGGCATGGTCGAAAAACGTAATTACAACCAACCGTTTTCGCTAGACTCGAATGCGGGAATTTCGTTGGGCGAAGGAATTTAGTCGCCCCAGTGTTCGCTACAACCGGTGAAATGAGAACGAGCAGCAGGCCTGCGGAATGGAAGTAATTGAGCGGAGTGCGCACATGTTGATGGTTTATGGTTGATGGCCCGCAGCTGGTGGATCGGGCGCTCCGTCGCTTGATGTTTGTTTTCGCCCCGAACGCGTTCGGGGCGATTCCTCGGCATCGAGCGCGGAGCGCGCGATCCACCTCGGATCAGGGACTGCCGCCTGTGCTTTCGCATTGTGGTCGGCCATCCGTCTGGATAGTCTCGTTCGTTACTAAGCGGACCTCTGCTATAAACTGCCAGATATCCGTGCGCTTTGGGATACAAGTCATTTTATGAAAAAAAGTAAACCATCATCCAATGCGGTGCGGTCGAAGAAAAAGGCTGTGGTCGGGCCGGGCGCGAAACACAAAATCCAGGTGAACCAGGACGAGATCACCCGGAGCGCTGCTTTTCGAAATGCCGCATCGGACGCGGAATCTTATGCCAAAGATCCCAAGCGTTTGCGAAAGCTGTTCGAGGATGCAATCGGCAAGATCAACCATCTTCCTCGCGGGCCTTTCGCTGAAACGTGGCCTTATCTCATGGCCATGATTCGGTTGATTCGCGCTTACCATAAGGGTGAATATCGAGACATCTCCGCGCGGAATCTGCACGCTGTCATTACTGCTCTTATTTACTTCGTTTCTCCCTTCGACGTCATCCCGGACGCGGTGCCCGTCTTCGGGCATATCGATGACGCTTTGGTTGTGCGCCTCGCTCTCAAGTCCGTTGGCGCTGATCTTGACACATTTATGGCATGGGAGACCTCAAGGGTATAGTCATCGCCAGACAATGCACCTTTTCCCCGGCTAGAAAGGTCACCTGTGACTGTCCTGTCACTCTGAGCTAAGCAGAAGGATCGCGAAACGGCGAAAATCCATGAAACCGCTCGCAGCGTTTCGCAGGCTGAGAAGTCTTTCCGGCTCCAGACCGCCCGCGCTCGAGTGGGACGCAATGCTGCTGCTTCTCGTTCTTCTGTTCGCGCCTTCCATCTGGATGTTGAGCGTTATTCCGCCGCTTTGGAGAGACATCGACGCTTACATTCAGGTCACCCTGGCGAGCAACCAAAGGGCTCAGTGGCTCCGAATAAAGGATGATGAAAATCGAATATCTTTTCCTCGTTGCGATTGCCAGCGTGGCGCTCTCGGGCTGCGCCAGTCAGAAAGAGTCCGTGACCCAGTCGTCGACCGACACGACGACCAAGAGGGTTTACACCCAGGAAGAGTTGCGGAAGACAGGCCAAACCGAGACGGGACCGGCCTTGGAGCAAGTTGATCCTTCCGTCCAGACGTCTGGACGTCACTGATTGCCGTCGCTCGATCCACCTTTGAGCACGAGCGGCTCGCTGCCTGGCTTTTCCTCTGTTCCTGCTTCCACGTTTCCGGCTCCGGTGCCTTAGTTTGCCGGTTCTAGCTGGACCGCAGATGCTGCGGGGTCTTGCCAGGATCGTGAAATAACTTGTTGACCTTTCGGCGGCCAAATCCCAGCATCGAGCCTTCACGGACGACGTTCGCTCAGAACGGGAATCGAGGGAGATGAGCTGAACGGGCGCTGTCTTGCGAGACAAAATCCTAACACAAATGGCACTGGCACGGCCAGCGCTTGCAGTTCAAACCCCCAAAGCAGATCGAGTCCGATCAAGGATCCATTTGCACTAACCACTCGCTCCTATGACAATCCCTCTTCCGCTTAGCAAACCCAAGCGCCCTTTCAACGACCCGGTCTCACCACCTCCTCACAGCCCGGCATTTATTCCGCCGCCTACCACTAACAACGTTAATCTTAGCGTTCCGCTCGACGTTATCCTACCAGGAGCCGATGCCCGGATCGCACAGGCGAAGGCGATGGTCTTTCACGCGGTAGGTGACAGTGGCGGGATCCACGGCACTGAAACGCAGGAAGGGCTTGCCGCCGTGATGGTCAAACAAATCGAGGATAGTCGCGCAAATCACAAGCCCGCTGAGGAACCGCTATTTTTTTATCACTTGGGAGACGTCGTCTATTTCAACGGAATAAGCCGGGATTATCCAGTGCAATTCTACGAGCCGTACCAAAATTATGATGCTCCTATTGTCGCTATTGCGGGCAATCACGACGGCGATACGCGAACGCGGTCGGGGGATGAGCCGGACAACGAAACCACGCTTTTCGGGTTCCTCCAGAATTTCTGTGCGCCCAGTCCGCACTATATTTTCAAGCACCGCCCGACGATGACGCAGCCGTATGTCTATTGGACACTCGACACTCCGCTCGCAACAATTATCGGCCTCTACTCGAACGTGGATGGACAACTGGACGGGCGAGGCACGTTTGAGCAGCAACGGTGGTTCGCCCAACAACTCAAGGATGCTCCGGCCGACCGCGCGCTCATCGTGACAGTTCATCATGCTCCCTACTCTCTTGATTCCTCTCACGGGGGATATGGGGACATTGGAGATGCTATCGACCGGGCGGGCAAGATGTCGGGCCGGATGCCCAACCTCGTTCTCTCCGGGCATGTCCACAACTACCAGCGATTCACGCGCAAAATGAAGAAGAAAAAGATCACCTATGTGGTCGCGGGCGCAGGCGGGTATGCCGATACCTTGCGGGCGATGCATAAGGTCGCGAAGGACCCTGCCACGGGCCGGAAGATCGCAGCTCCTTTCCAGACTTCTCGGCCCGATATAAAGCTCGAAGCCTTTAACGACACTGAACCGGGCTTCCTTCGTATTAAAGTGACGAAGAAAGCAATTAGCTGCGATTATTATTCCACCGACTTCAATGATACTCCGCTTGGCGTAAGGGATACATTCACAATTGCATTGTGATACTCGCTTTGGCCGGACCCTTTCGCCCAACCCAAATGGGGGCGGCCCTGCTTTTTTATTGAGGCGAGTGGCGGGTTCCGGTCCGGGACAAATGGCTGGTGCGTGGATCGCGCCGACGTTAGATGTTCGGCAGTAGATCGAAGTATTCGTCGTCTTCGTCCGAACCGCCTTCGCCTTTGCCAAGCTGCTTCTCGGATTCGACGAACTCGATGCGCTCGATCCATTTTACCATCTTGTAGCCGAGCTGGTTCTCCACCCGCAGTCGCAAAGGCGCGCCATGGATGGCGGGCAGCGGCTCGCCGTTCATCTCGAGCGCCAGCAGGCACTCCGGCTTGAGCGCCTTGTCCAGGAACATCGCGCCACTGTTGGTGCGACTGATATCACACGCCGCAACCTGGGGTCGCGGGTGTGGTGGGGCGGCCCCTGGATGGCAACGTATCTGTTGACCGCTACCAAACCGAAGATCAAGACGACTGTCGACCTAGCCGGGCGCTGCCTTTCAGTAGGAGCGAGGCTTATCGCGGTGAAACAATGGGCGTGACATCGGGTTTCTCCAGTATTACCTTCAGCGGGTCGGGCATTTGACGCGACGAAAACGGAGCTAGGAGTATATCTCTATGATTAAGCTAAAAAGCCTCAACAAAAAACTTCTGCGACTGGAGGCCAGCCTTCAAAAGGACGCGAGAAAGCTCGCCAAATTAAAACGCAAAATTGAGACAGCGCTAAGAGCGGAGTCTGCACCGGCTAAAGTAAAGTCTCCCGTCCGGGTTGAGGAGGTTTCTAAGGCTGCCAGGACTCCCACGCCCGTAGTGAAGAGGAGAAGCGGATTAACACCTGCAGGCCGCGACAAGCTGTCTGCTCTGATGAAAGCAAGATGGGCCGCTAAGAGAGCTGGGACGGCGCCCGCCGGCGAGCCACAGCACGCGGAAGCGTAGCTTTTCCGGCGTAAAATTCCTCAGCGGTGACTCCTGGCGTGGAAGCATCCGCCTCCGGCTAAGAAAACAGGAGGCTCATTCGAGGCTATTTGACTTTGCCCAGCGTCCATCGCCGTGATAGAAATGTTGCTCATATGCACAAAGTCAATTTGAAAGATGTTGAGGAGCAGGAACGGAGATCGCCCCAGGGGAAATTTCATAAATTTGTCAAGGATGTGTCGATCGCGCTGGGACGCGATCGTGAGTCACTAGACCTGGTGAAACGGCATCCGTTCGATCTCGCGACGGTGCGGATCCCGAAGGGCAAGTCGTATTGTCCGTATCACTCGCACGGAGCCGAGTCAGAGCTTTATCTCGTGGTCTCCGGCCGCGGGAGCATTCGAGACAAGAGCGGAACAACCGAAGTGAGCGCGGGCGATGCCTTCTTTTTCGGGCCGGGCGACGCCCATCAGCTCACGAACGCCGGTGACGAAGACTTTGCCTACTATGTTGTCGCCGATAATCCACGTGGTGATACTTGTTACTATCCAGATAGTGGCAAATGGGCGGTCCAGCTGGAAGGCTGCGAAGAAGCGATCGTAAAGGGAGGAATAGCCGACTACTACGATGGCGAAGAGTAAGGGTCGTCCGGAATGCAGTCTACTTCTCATTCGTCTGTGCACTACGCGCCTTTGGCGGAGGTCGATTCTACTCTATGAAGCTTAAGATTACCTATTACCTCGATGTCGCCTCTTCCTGGTGTTTTCTGGCGGAGCCTGCGTGGGCCGCGTTGAAGGAGCGTTACAATGGGCGCGTGGATTTTGACTGGAAGATCGCGCTGATGGACGCGGCGAGCCTTCCGACCTCACGAGAGCAATTGGGATGGTTTTACCGGCGGAGCGGGATGATGATGCGCTCGCCATTCATGTTAAGGACGGAGTGGCTCGAGCCCGGTGCGACGGAATATCCGGTGCGAAATTTCGTCGCGGAAGCAGCCAGAGACCTGGGAGTGGCAGATGATCGCGTAAGGCTGGCGCTGGCAACCGCCGTCCTGCGCGACGGGAAGGCCGCCGACAAATGGGAGGTCGCCGCCGAAATTGGCGCGCAAGCGGGCGGATTAGACCACGGGAAATTGCTGGAACACGCGCGTGCGCCGGCGGTCGAAGCGCGCGTGCGAGCGAGCACCGCCGACTTTCACGAACTGAAAGTCACGCAACGGCCGACTTTTGTGATCGACAGTGAAATCGGTGATCGGGCCGTGTTTTCCGGCTTCGCCAAGCTGCCTCCGCTCGTGGCTGTGGTGGACGCGATGCTGGAGGATATCGCCGCTTACGAAAGCCACGCGGCCCATTTTGGCATGCCACCCTCGTCGTAGCTCCATGCGGAAAGACTCTGTGACCCAAACATGAAAACTCTTCATTTGCTTACAACGCTCGCGCTTCTGGCGAGTTCTTCGCTGTGCACCTCCGGTCTTTTGCCCGCACAGGTGGCCGAGCCACTGCCGTCGGCGTCAGCGTTCGGCCTTAGTCTGAGTCTGCATGATCCTTCACCCGCACTTCCTTCACAGACCACTCCCTCCTCTACCCCGGCTGAAACACCGTCTAGCGCCGTGGAAGGGTCGGTGGTTAAAGTTTTTTCTACGGCCCGTTACCCCGATCCTTACAAACCATGGACGAAGCAAGCGGCCACGGAACTTACTGGAAGCGGTGTCGTTATCTCCGGCCGGCGTATCCTGACGAATGCGCACGTTGTTCTCTATGCGAGCCAAGTACAGATTCAAGCGAACCAGGCAGGTGACAAGCTGTCGGCTTCCATAGAGGCCATCGCGCCCGGGATCGATCTCGCGGTCCTGAAGCTGGACGATGAAAAGTTCTTTGATACGCATCGGCCGCTTGCGGAAGCCCGGGTGCTGCCGGGAATCAAAGACTCCGTTATGGTTTATGGATATCCCACCGGTGGGACCAGCCTCTCTATCACTAAGGGCATCATTTCCAGAATAGAGTTCGCCACCTACAATTTTCCAACCTCCGGTCTGCGCATCCAAATCGATGCTGCCATCAATGCCGGCAACAGTGGTGGACCAGCGGTCGTAGACGACAAAATGGTCGGGTTGGCTTTCAGTCGGCTTGGTGGGTCGGCGGAGAACATCGGTTACATAATTCCTTGCGAAGAAATCGACCTGTTTCTACAGGACGTTTCAGACGGACACTATGATGGCAAACCGGCCATGTACGAGGAAATGCAAACATTGGAAAATGATGCGCTCCGTTCCTTTCTCAAGCTCGACAAGTCGGTCGAGGGCATGGTCCTGCACACGCCCATGCGGAATGATCCTGCTTATCGAGCAAAACCATGGGACGTGATCACCCGGATTGGTGATACTCCTGTCGATGACGAAGGGATGGTGAAAATCGGGGCTAACCTACGAGTTCGTTTCGCCTATCTTGTCCAAAAAATAGCGACGAACGGAAAGGTCCCATTGACCGTCATTCGTGCTGGGCAGGAACTAAAGATTGAACTCCCTGTCCCCGCAAATTATCCGGCGGTGATTCCGCCTCTGGCCGGCGCTTACCCATCCTACTTTATATATGGGCCGCTGGTTTTTTCAGAAGCGACGTCCGAGTTTCTTGGCGGCGTGTCCAGAGAAAAGAACGGAATGGAATGGCTGATGACCTTTAGCTATTTTGGTAACCCATTGGTAACCCGGAGCGGAGACAAGCAGGCTTTTGACGGGGAGCGATTGGTCGTGATCTCATCACCCTTCTTTCCGCACAAGCTTGCCAAGGGCTACTCACCGCATGTTGGTCAGGTGGTAAAGGCAATTAACGGCCAGGCGATCAAAAATCTGCCGCACCTTGTCGAAGTTCTTCGGGACTGCGCGGATCAATTTATCGCGATTGAGTTTGCCGGCCTCCACCCTGCTGAGCGCCTCGTTTTTCCCCGGGCGGAGATGCTTGCCGCAACTGACGACATCCTGAATGACAACGGCATTCGTAGTCAGGGCTCGCCTGACGTTCTCGGACGGTGGTCTTCCAAGTCGTCGAAATGAATTCGCAAATCGGAACTGAACGATCTCAAGCACCTCAGGCATTCCGAGGACCGACGACGAGACAAATGTCACTGCGTGCTTGCCCTAACCGCGGGCGTTGTAGAGGCTGGCGATGAAGAAAAACCCTTAAAAGAGGATTACTGATGGCAAAACCAAATTATTCGGGTGAGAAGCGCAGGAAAGACCTGGCAAAGAAAGCAAAGAAGGAAGAGAAACGGCTCCGCAAATTACAGGCGAAAGAAAATCCGACCTCAGAGGACGCCGGTGCGGCGGAGCCTGACGCCGCTAGCGAAGAGACGAAGGATGAAGGATGACGAAGAGTGACGGGGGACGAGTGCTGGTGCTGGTCGATGAATCCAATGTAGTCAGCTCAGTCCGAACCCAGGGACGAGGCTTGGATTGGCTGAAACTCCGCGACTTTCTGACCGGTGGGAAGACCGGGCGGAAACTAATCGAGATGGTGGTCTATGCCGGACTTCCGCCCGCGATCCAGGTCTGGCAAGAGGAGCGGGATAAGAAAAACAAATTTGTCCATTGGCTTCGTTCCAATGGATTCCTGGCGGTAACGAAAGATGGCTCGCCCACTGAGGAGGGCCACTACAAGGCGAACGTGGACGTGATGATGGCGATCGATGCGGTCGAGCTTTCCACTCAGATGCGGCCCGACGTTATCATTCTCGTGACGGGTGATGCAGATTTCGCTTACCTGGCTCTGCAGTTGAGGCGGCGCGGGATTCGCGTCGAGGTGGCCTCGGTGGCGCAAAATCTTGGCAGCGCGTTGAAAGCCGCGGCGAATCAAGTGATCGATTTGACGCCGTTGTTCGCGACGTTCGAAGCTTTGTAGAGCAGGGGGGCAAGCGATACGCTTGCCCTACAAACAACCCAGTCTCCCTCAAACCGTCCTGCCACGACGGTCCCTTCGGCCAGACTCGGGGCAGGCGTCGACCGCCGCTACAGGTCTTCTTGCCGCGCGACGCCCGCGTCTTTTTGGGGGGTTCCCATTCCCGCCGTGTCTGCCTACCTCTTCGGCTTTACTGTTTGCTTGGCAGCCTTGTTGTCATTCTTTTGCTTGGCTGCGGTGTTGGCTTTCGCTTGTTTCTGCGCCGCCTGTTTATTTTTAGTCTTCGGTGATTTATCGCCCATATCCCGAACATTCGCAGACCTGCGCGTAATCGCGAGCTTTTGTAGCGTCGCTTGCCATCCTGCGCACAAGGCAGGCGGATGCGCTTGCTCTCCAATAACTTTGCTAGCTTCGGGCGCGTTTGGCCTTCGCGGCCAGTAACACGTCGCGCCCAACCAGATAGAGCATGACGCAGAGTGCGACGAACGGGAGCATCGCGAGGAGATCGGACGAGGGACCGTCGAAGAATGGGTTGTGGGCCGTGGCCCACTTCTCGAAGCCATCGAGCCGGTCCTTCATCGGGATGGCGAGAAAAGCGAAAAGCACACCTGCCAGCGTGCCACCCGCGATGTAGCCTGATGCGAGAAGCACGCCGTTGCTCTTGTCGCCTTCAGCCACGAGTTGATCTTCCGTCAGTTGCGCGCCGGCGTGTTTGCGCCGGGTGTATTTGTCCACGAGCCAACGCACCATGCCGCCCACGTAAATCGGCGCGGAACTGGAGATGGGAAGGTAAACGCCGACCGCGAACGCGAGCGCGGAAACTCCGGAAAGCTCGAGCACAATCGCAATGAATACGCCTAACAAAACCAGGCCCCACGGCAATTGTCCGCCGAGGATTCCCTTGATGATGTAGGAGACGAGGGTCGCTTTCGGCGCGGTGAATTTCTGGACGCTCGAGCCGTCGGGCCGTTTGTTGTAGACGCCGTTGATGCCGGGATCGGCGAGGTAAACCGGCACGCCGTCGTTGTTCGCGAGATAACGACCCGCGGGTCCGTTGTCGGTGTTGGTTTTGTGGTAGACGAAGTAATCGTTAGGATCGGCGCCCGCTTGCGCGCCGGACAAGCGTTCGCGTTTCCATCGCCCGTCGCTGTCTTTCAAGTAATCGGCCGGATCGGCCCGAAAGCTGGACGGGAAAGCGAAATCTTGGTTACCGGCGACCGGAACGTAAACCGTGCCGGACTGATTCAGTTGCATTAGGATCGGACCGAGGATAATGGCGGACGCGAGCGTGCCGATCAGGATCGCGATTTGTTGAGACTTCGGAGTCGAGCCGACGAGGAAACCGGTCTTTAGATCCTGCGAAATTGTTCCGCCGTTCGACGACGCGATGCAGACGATGCCGCCGATGGAGAGCGCGGTGACAAAGTAGGGCGGCGCCGTCCAACCGATGACGAGAAAGATGAGACAAGTCAGCAACAGCGTCGCGATCATCATGCCTGAGGTCGGACAGGACGATGAGCCGATTTCGCCGGTCAGGCGCGATGAAACGGTCACAAACAGAAACCCGAAGGCGACGATGAGAATTGCGCCCAACAAATTAAATCGCAGATTCAA
>PNAS01000073.1 GCA_003169695.1 Spartobacteria bacterium | reverse complement strand
TCCATTCTCGACGTTGCCCGAGGTAATTTGGGGCGTCGACGGTGTTGGCGGCGTCGGCGAAAGCGTTTGTGCCCGGCTATCAATTAACGATGTCAATATCCAAAGACACAGTGCACAGAGGATTGCTTTCATATTGGTGATGGGTCTAACGAGACAGAGCTCAGGCACCGCTGGCGGGACCGAGCGTGAATTGCAATAAATGTGTTTTCATAATCTTTCGTGAGACATCGGAGCGGCCAGCGGTTGCCTGCAGCGATTGGTTAGATCTTGGACGCACATAGCTGTTCGCGCATTCGCGAAACGCTTTCGTGAGTAAGAGGCTCATTGATGAACGGCGTGGCAAGTCGGAAAAACACATCGTCGACCAACTGCTCATCATCAGGGCCGAATCCAATATCCTCGCGGCACTCTAACCTCTCGGCCCAATCCTGCAGCTGCTGTGCATCAATGTCGCCAGCGAGGAACCGATCGATAACACGCAGCAGGTCGCTTGCGTGCAGACGAACGAGCGGCTCCTCCTCCAGCCAATCCCAAGGAAACTCGCGCAATTCGGTAGCCAGCGGCTCCGATGGCTCTTCGTAGCGAATGAGGCGCTTTAAAATGTCCGCTCGGTGCTCGACGCTCATAAGATCTAACGAGAATAAGATCAGCGACGGCTGGCGGGGTGGCGCGTCGCTGCGGGTTGAGGGTGGAATTTCATGAAAAGTGAGGAACCGAGGCTGCCAGCCGTTCGCTGCATCGTTTTGGTTAGACCTTTCGTAGCTTCGGCCAGAGCGTAGCCAAGTCGAATCGCAAAAACACGGGATCTTCCGGGGCTTCCATGTGATGCTCGAACGTGTGAGCGATGAGGATAACAGTGTGCGGCGGCTGAAAGAACATCTCGGCGCTGACTAGTGCGGGCGTGTTAGCAGGCTCCTGAAACTCTCGAATCTCGCGTGCGTCCAGCGAAAACACGTAAACGCTGTAGTGCCACGGCTGATGGCCGCCTCCATTCTGCGCAGTGATGACTAGAAACTTGCTATCGTGCGTCCACTCCGCGTTCCGAGCCACGTCGCGATCTAGCTCGTGCTCGAACAGCGTCTTGCCCTCGCGATCCTGGATCGCGAGCTTCGTCCCTTCTCTCTTGCTCTCTTCGTACGATGTCTTCGTGAAGATTGCACTGAATTCTGCTTTACGGCTCGCAACCGGGTAATCAAAAAGCCGCTCCGCCGCGCCGAGCTGCGTCACGAGAACAAGCAAAAGCAGAATGGGACGCATTAGGTCTAACGAGAATGAGATCAGCGACGGCTGGCGGGGTGGCGCGTGGCTGCGGGTTGAGGGTGGAATTTCATGGAAAGTGAGGAACCGAGCCTGCCAGCCGTTCGCTGCATCGCCTGGTTAGATGCGCGCTTAATATTCATCGAACAAAGGAGTTCTTATTCTGCCGATTTCGTTGATTCTCGTAAGGTAATACTTGGGATAGAAAACCCAGTATTCTCGCGGATCGCCGGAATCACGCGCGAGGGCCAGGAGAATGGGCGAAGAGCGATCGGTGATCTGGAGACCGATGTGTTTAGTCGGATTCGAGTGGTGAGGCGGAATCCAATCCAAAGCCTTGAGCGCCAACAATACTTGCTTTGAGTTCGACGCTGGCTGGCCATTGATGGTGACATTCGAAGCGTCGCTGAGGGAGTTCAGTTTGCGCAGCACTTCGTGATGGGCAATGTCCTGGCTCGTGGAAGCGGTGCCCATGAAAATGAGGAGCGGAACCCCGAAAAACAACGCGCTTCGGAGCGGAGCTCGACGGAAGTAATAAAAGGAAAACGGCAGCGCGATGAGAGCCGCGATGAAGCCAACACACGCAATAATGTCAAGAAACTTCATGCGTGCGTCTTAGCATCTAACGAGACAGAGATGAGGTGCAGCGAGCGGGAGAGAACGTGACGTGCATAGTGGACATTGTAACCATGTTCAGACGTAGATCGCAAGACTGCTCGCTGTCAGCTCCATCGACTTGGTTAGATGCTTTGCGTGGCTTACGCATAAAAGTAACTTCTGTGCTGCTTCCACCACAAGACCGCCCAAACGCCAAATCCTAAGCCGATCACGACAAGGCCAGTCGAAACCAACCAGCGCTCGGAACCCGCCAGCGTGAGGGACCACGAGAGTGAGGAATAGAGGAACTCTGCAAAGAAAAGAATAATGACCGCCCAGCCGATCCGCCAAACTGTGATGAACCGCTTATGGAGACCGTACCATGCCCCGGCAAAAAACGCAGCGAAGGCGATTGCGACGATGCGGCCCCAAAGGTCATGCCGAGTGACCAGCGTCTCCGTGCTGCTCATCTGAATCGAGGCAATCCCAGTGATGCCGGACAAAATGCCCATGACGCTCAGAAGAATGAACAGAGCTTTTAGGAGCGACATACGTGCATCTAACGAGAAAGAGATGAGCGACGGCCACCGAGAGCGCGTATGGCCCGAAGTGGAGACGTGTGAGCCCCGCGAGGCGCGATCGCACAACGGGTGGCCGTTCGCTCCATCGACTGGTTAGATGATTTACTTGCCATGGCTGATGCGCAGAATTCTACCATCCTTCTGAGCGATCTCAGCTTCCGGAACGCCCCCAAGCCAGCCCTTCGGCAGCGAACCCTCAACAGTCCAGATGCCATTCTTGAGCGTCGCATGAAATGGTTTCTTCTGCGCGATATGATCGCGACCGTAAATTGGCTCCCAAACCGCAACAGCAATCTTGATGGCTGTGGCAGCATCAGGAACGTAACCAGCCGGAGGCATGTATGTATGCTTCGGCTCAGCCGCAAACGCGACTGAAATGCTGCAAATGAGCGGGAGAAGACAATGAAGAGCGCGCTTCATCTAACGAGAATGAGATGAGCGACGGACACCGAGAGCGAGCATGACTCGAAGCGATGAGGTTATAGCGATGGACGAAGTGGATGCACGGCGGGTGGCCGTTCGCTCCATCGACTGGTTAGACGGATAGCGTCGCATCTATGGCTTGGTGAGTTGCACGGGTATTCCGGGAAGAGCATCGTTAACACCGGAACGTGCGAGTAGTGACTCGCGACTCCACCCTTTAAAGTTGGGTAGATCAAAGACAATGACAAAGTATTGTTTTGTCAGACGGTTTTGGGCCAAGAGTATCGTGATAGAATCGTGCCTCGTCATCATCTTTGTGTACGTCATTACAGTTCTGTACGGTGCTCCCGCAGGCTCGTAATCTGGACGGGCAAAGTAGCCTCGTGCAAATGCAAGCTCGTCCAAGGGGTCCATTGGGCGATGGTCTTCGCGGGAGAACCTGTCGGGCTGCGGTGTAAGGACGACACTCCCGCAGCCTAAAGCGAACAGCGCGCTAACCAGGACACCGATTCGGAGGGCTTTCATCCGTCTAACGAGAAAAAGATCAGCGACGGCTACCGGAGGCGAGCGCCAATCGAAGTGGAAGTTTCTTGATCATAAGAAAATGTGGTCTCGCAGCGGGTAGCCGTTCGCTGCATCGCCTGGTTAGACCTTCGGCTGGGCATCTGGGAGGGCGTCTTGCATGTATTGTTTGTATTTGGCGATGAATTCCAACTCCGAGAAACCCTGCAGACCGTTTACTCGCAGCGTCAAGAGGTGTCCCCCGTCTGCTCGATGGAGATAAATCCAACGTTCTCTTCGGACGCGTGACAAAGCAACGGTGAGCTTCAGCGCCGCAAGAAAGTAAAATACTAATCCAACGATACGAAGAATCGGTCGATCAAATCCCTCGTGCAAAGCCAACCCGAAGCCAAGACAAACGATAAACTCGAAGAATGGCCTACGGAAGCCCCAGGCAAACGTCTTTTGCGAGGAGAGCAATGGACTCAAGGTATTTTTGGGGATGATCGCTGCGCCGCTGGTACCCGGAGTGGTTGACCACTCGCGCTCGATGCGATCCGCAAAGAAGGCAAGCTTCTCAGTAGTCTTGAGGCCGGTTGCTGTGATCTGAAAAAGCGGCGTATCCACAGGGAGGTCTAACGAGAAGTAGGCCGAATTATTCGGCAATTTGTTCGCAAAAGGGGAATAATTCGGCCTAATAATCCGCTTGCTTTTAGGGCCGAGGTAGGGAGGATACCGAGCATGGCCCCCACCATACGGACCGGGATTTCGCCGGGCAAGCCCAAACTGCTGGATCAAGTCCGAGATGTAATCCGGCGAAAGCATTATAGTTTTCGGACCGAGCAAACGTACCTCGACTGGATCCGGCGGTTTATCCTCTTCCACGGCAAGAGGCACCCGAGCGAAATGGCAGAAGTGGAGCTGACGGAATTCCTCACCTACCTGGCGTGCGAGCGCAAGGTAGCGGCCTCGACCCAGAACCAGGCGCTGAGCGCATTGCTTTTCCTGTACAAAGAGGTTCTGCAGCGGGAAATCGGCTGGTTGGATCAAGTGGAGCGCGTGAAAAGGCCGGCCCGTCTTCCCGTCGTGCTGACAAAGGATGAAGTGCGCAAGATTTTCGCCCACTTGCACGGGACCCATCGACTCATGGCCGGGCTGCTCTATGGCAGCGGCCTGCGCCTCATGGAGTGCGTGCGGTTGCGAGTGAAAGATGTCGACTTCGGCTATGCCCAGGTCGTCGTGCGCGACGGTAAAGGCGCCAAAGACCGGGTTACGATGTTGCCTGTCAATCTAGCGCAGGCATTGGAGCGCCATTTGCAGAAAGTGAAAGCGCAGCATGAAGAAGACGTGGAAGCGGGACTCGGATCTGTTTACTTGCCGACGGCGCTCGAGAGTAAATATCCCAACGCGCAGCGGGAATGGAGTTGGCAATATATCTTTCCCTCCCCTCGAATTTCGATGGATCCGCGCTCGCAAGAGAAGCGACGCCATCATGTCGAAGAGAGTTCATTGCAACTGGAGGTGAAGAAAGCGGTGCGCGCGTCAGGTCTTTCCAAACCGGCCACGTGTCATTCGCTACGGCACTCGTTCGCGACGCATTTGCTCGAGAACGGGTACGACATCCGCACGGTGCAGGAATTACTCGGACACAAAGACGTGAGCACAACGATGATCTATACCCATGTCTTGAATAAGCCGGGTCTCGGCGTGAAGAGTCCGCTGGATTAACAATCGAGCGAGAGTCGTTTGTCGTGGTCTTGGGATTCCCGGCCGCGGTCAGCATTGACTCCGTCGCGCGCAATCCCTACATCATCGCCGGGTGAGTTCGGGTTCCAGACTGCAAGGCGCCAAGACCATTTCGCCGCTTACGGCGACTTGTATCGTCGTCGCGAACATGATCGGCACGGGTATCTTCACCAGCCTCGGGTTTCAAGTGGGGGATTTGCCGACTGGATTCGCCATCATGGCGGTTTGGGCGGTGGGCGGTGTCTGTGCGCTCTGCGGCGCGCTCTCTTATGCAGAGCTGGGAGCCGCCCTGCCGCGCTCGGGCGGTGAATATCATTTTCTCGGCGAAATCTATCATCCCTCGCTTGGTTTTCTCGCCGGCTGGATTTCGGCGACGGTCGGCTTTGCCGCGCCTGTCGCGATCGCGGCCATGGCCTTCGGCACCTACTTCTCGGAGGTTATGCCAGGTGCGAACCCGCTGATTCTGTCGCTGGCGGTTGTAACGATCTGCACACTCGTCCTGTTACGTGACCTGCGGTTAGGCAGCGCATTTCAAAACGCTTCTACTATTCTCAAGGTCGCGCTCGTCCTCGTGATCATCGGCGCGGGTCTTTGGGCGAAGGCGACACAGCCAATCTCGTTTCTGCCTGTCAAAACCGATGGCCCCTTGATTCTTAGCGCGCCCTTCGCGATCAGCCTTTATTGGGTCATGTACGCCTATTCGGGATGGAATGCCTCAACCTACATTGTGGGCGAAGTGCGCAATCCATCTCGCACTATTCCGCTTTCTGTCGGCTTGGGGACCCTGTTGGTCATGGCCCTTTACCTCGCGACGAACGCCGTTTTTTTGCGCACTACCCCAGTGGCCGAGATGGTAGGAAAACAGCAAGTAGCGGTTATCGCCGGCGCACACATCTTTGGCGCGGCGGGAGCGAAGGTAATGGCTTCCTTCATTTGCCTGGGGCTGGTCTCCACCGTCAGCGCGATGATGTGGATCGGCCCGCGCATCACCGCGGCCATGGGCGAAGACCTTGGCATTCTCGCGCCCCTGGCCCGCCGCAACGCTCGCGGGATTCCGACGGCCGCGATGCTCGCGCAGTTCGCGATCGTGGTTTTGCTCCTGCTGACGGCGACCTTCCAGACCACGGTCAATTACATCCAATTCAGCCTCACCCTCTGTTCGACTCTCACCGTGCTTGGCGTCTTCGTCCTACGCTGGCGGCGACCGAATCTACCGCGCCCGTACCGCGCCTGGGGATACCCTGTCACGCCAGCGATTTTTCTGGCCATCAGCGCCTGGATGCTGGTACACATGCTGACCGAAGCCTCCACTCGCAGACCGTCACTTTGGGGTCTCGCAACCATGGCGCTCGGTTTGGTTGTTTATTTTCTCTCTGCAAAAAGGGCTCCTGCATCCGTCTGATTGCCGTCATGAAACGCTACGCCCTTGTCTTGTCGATGCTCCTGGCCGCATCCGCCTTTGCCCAACAACGCCCTACCCTCGATGAGAGCGCGCGTTTTCTCGCCGGTCTGCCTGTAGAAGGCGCGTTGGCGCCGCTAACCCAAAGCGAGATCTGGCGAAACCACGCCAACGCTTTGGACGAAGCGTGGTTCAAGAAGGAATACTTTCAACTGGGCCCGATCCGCGCGTGGATGGCCGCTAACGCCAACGAGTATTACAACAGCTCGAACACGATGTACTACATGTTCAGTGGTCCGGATTTTCTCTACGCTCACGCGTTCTTTCCCAACGCGAATACTTATATCCTGGCGGGCCTGGAGCCAGTCGGCCAGGTGCCCGATCTCTCGAGTCTGAGTCCTGAAATCGTTGGTGGTGGGCTCGCCGCCTTGCGGGCCTCAATGCACACCATTTTGCAAACGCATTATTTTATCACCAAGGACATGCGCACCGATCTCGGCCACGGGAGTCTTGGCGGCACTCTCCCGATCCTTTACGTCTTTCTCGCGCGGCGCGGCTGCACCGTGCTGGACACGACCTACATAAAAAGCCCTGCGGAGGGCGTAAAGATCACTTTCGTTAGCCATGGCCCCAAGCAGACCTTGTATTACTTCAAGACCGATCTCTCCGGTGGCAAAAGCAACTTCCTTAGCTGGTGCGCCGCGCAAGGGCCGGGTCTAAGTCTGCTCAAGGCCGCCTCGTATCTCATGCACGGCGAGGGTTTCGCCGGCGTGCGCAATTTCCTGCTCGAGCACAGCCGCGTCATCATCCAGGACGACTCCGGCATCCCTCTCCGCTCCTTCACGAAAAGCTGGAAAGTCGATTGCTACGGGCGGTATGTGCCGCACGCGGAGATGTTCGGGAAATATCGCCAGCCCGACCTCGCTGCGGTTTATGCAAAGGACCCGCCGCCTTCCGAACTCGGATTCGCTTTCGGCTACCACTGGCAGCAGGATCGCGGCCTCCTCATGATTGCTACGCGCAAATAAGATTGCCCGACGAATCTTCCACGTCAGAATCCCCCTTTTGAAACGATTTCTGCTCTTCCTCTCGCTCATCCTGTGCGCGCAGGCACTGGCATCGGATCCAGCCGCTGATGCGACTGCGAAGTTTCTGGCTGGGCTGCCCGTAAGAGGTACCGCGCTCGAAAGCCATAGCACTGATTCTGGATGGGCCACCCACGCGACCGACCTCGACCGCGCGTGGGAGCGTTTGGAAAAGCAGCAGCTCTCAAAAATCCGCGCCTGGGCTCCGCAGTCCCTGAGTCCGTCGTACGAAGATGCCGGGCCGATGTTCTACATGTTCAGCGGCCCGGATTTTCTCTACGCCAACGCCTTCTTCCCCAACGCGAGCACCTACATTCTCTGCGGCATCGAGCCGGTCGGACCAGTGCCCGACATCGATAAAATCCCGCGCGCCATCCTGCCTTCCGCGCTGGCCAACCTGCGGAGATCGCTCGACTCGGTGCTGAGCTGGAGTTTCTTCATCACCAAAAACATGAAAGTCGATCTGAGGCAAATGCAGCTCAGTGGCACGTTGCCAGTTCTCTACGTTTTTCTCGCGCGCGCCGGGTGCACGATCGATTCCGTCACACCAGTCGCGCTCGATCGCTCGGGCAATTTTGTCCCCGAGGGCAAAGGCACCACGCCCGGCGTCAGAATCGTCTTCATCGGTCCGAATGGCCGCGAGCAAACGCTCTACTATTTCACCAGCGATCTGGCCGATTGGGCTGGCAAAGCCAATCCGGGCTTTGGCAAATTCTGCGAGCAACAAGGCGACGGCGTGACCCTGCTTAAGGCCGCGTCCTACCTCATGCACTCCAACAATTTCTCACAGGTGCGCGGCTTTCTCCTCGCCCACAGCAAGCTGATCCTCCAGGACGATTCCGGAATTCCGTTCCGTTTTTTTGACCCTCAAAAGTGGGACATCCGTTTATACGGGCGCTATCACGGTCCTATCAACCGCTTCAAGGAGTATCCGCAGCCGGACCTTGCGAGAACGGACGCCGATAGCAAGCCGGCCCTCTTGGAGTTTAGCTTCGGCTACCAGTGGCAACCAAGTCGCTCTTCGCTCATGGTCGCCACGCGGAAGTAAGTTATTTCCCGAGCAGCAATCGCAAAAAACGCGCGTCCGAAAAACGGCCACCTGAACTTTGGCGCACCACGACGAGACCCATCGATGGAATCACATAAAGGCGTTGATAGCCTGAGCCGATGCAAGCCACGAGATCGCTCGGCGCGTCGCGGCAAAGGACCGCGCCGCGCCAGTTTTGCCGCGGCCACTTCGGTACCAGCATATCTTCGAAATCAAACTCGCGACCGCCCGGCGCCGCTCGGTTGTTCCACCACCCGAGGGAGAAAGCCCTATTGGCGGATGATCCGCGCCAGCATTGCGCGAGCGAACCGGACGTAACCACTGGCGCACCGGCTGCCAGCACCAGCTGCCCTAATCTCGCCCACTCCCGCGCGGTCAGATACCAGCCGGCGGCGAGCAGCGGATTGCCTGCGCTATCCGCAAGGTAACGCTGCGACCCGAGTCCAAGGCGATGTAGAACGCGGCGCTCGAGATAATGCGTCGGCGATTCCCCGCGCAGCTTCTGCTGCAACACCTGATGAAAAACCTGGAGCGCGCTCGGCCCATAAATGAAAGCGGATCCCGGGCTGGCAACTATTGGCGCTCCTATTGCGATCCGGTCGCGATCACCCGGATTGTTATTGTGCAAATAAAACACCGGATCGAGCCCGCACGAGAAATCGAGCAACTGCCGGATCGTTACCCGCGCTTTGCGCGGATCGTTGCGCCACGCCGGGATCGTGGTTGCCACGTCCTCATCGAGGTTCAACAAACCATCCTCGGCGGCGGCAAGCGCGGCCAACCCCCAAAAGGCTTTCGTGCCGCTGTAAATCTTTCGCGGCTCCCCCGCGGATTGTTCGAATAGCGTTTGTCCATCCTGGACGGCGAGGAACGACGCGCCCCCCTGACTGGCCGAATAGGCCGCCGCAACGCGCACTGTCGCGGGGGTGACTCCAGCCGCCGCTGCGCTCGCCGCAGCCAGGATCACTACCGGAAACAGATTCCAACTCCTCATACTTCAGGCAATTTGCGCAATCGGCTGGGTGATTGCCAGCAGAACCGTGAATAGCTTGATCCGGCAGAATTGTGATGCGTTGGACAGCCGTTGTCTGACCCCCTATGAGAGGATGCTACCGTGCCCATTATGCAATTGCGCGTTATGTTAGACTTTCTCGGGAATTCCTCATTGAACTTCACTCTCAACCCATTCCAATGCCTGGCCTGATTCTTCATACGAGCAACCAGCTCGAACTCCTCGCGCAGCGCCTTTCACAGGTCGTGTCAGCACCGCTCGGTTCACCTTTCACTCCTGAGATCGTCGTGGTCCAGAGTTTGGCGAGTCGGCGCTGGCTCTCTCTCCAGATTGCTCAACTGCAAGGGATCTGCGCGAATTACGCTTTTCCCTTCCTCGGTGACTTTGTCGCTCAGATTGTGAAGCAAGCTTCTCCGGTCGAAGCACTGGCAGATAAAATGTCGACGGAGCTTCTCACCTGGAAGATCGATTCGCTCCTGCCACGGTGTCTCACGCGGAAGGAGTTTGCGCCCGTGGCCAAATATCTGCGCGACGGCGACTCCTTGAAACGCTTCCACCTTGCCATCAGGGTGGCCAATCTCTTCGACCAATACCGCGTTTACCGGCCAGACATGGTTTCAGGTTGGACAGCGTCAAGGAAAGCTCTGAGCGAGGATGAAGCGTGGCAGGCGGCGTTATGGCGACAGCTCGGCGAAGCGCCCGGTTTTGATCAAGCACTCGATCGTCTGCGCGCTCGCGGATTTGAAAACGTTAACCAGCTTGACCTTCCAGAGCGCATCTCGGTCTTCGCTCCTACCAGCTTGCCTCCAGCCTACCTTGAACTCCTTTTCCAACTGGCCCGAGTCAGGGAGGTGCATTTGTTCCTCTTAAGGCCGTCGCGGGAGTATCGAGGAAATGATCCCACGGCAAAACAACGTGCGCGTCTCGGCCTCAGCCCTTCTGACCCAGCGACGAGTAACCCTCTCGTTACTTCCTGGGGGAAGGTTGATGCAGACCTGACTGACTTACTTCTTGAAATAGACGAAAGGCTGGGCGTAGCGGTCGAAAATGGGAGCGAAGAGTTCAAGGAGTTCCAGCCCGTTACTCTACTTGGCACCCTAAAGTCCGATATCCTCAGCGCTAAGAACCGAGGCGCTGAATCCGATAGTAACAATGAGGCGGCTCCTCGAGTGATGGTCGAGTCAGGCGATCGATCGCTTGTGCTTCACGCGTGCCACTCGC
The DNA here is from genome assembly GCA_003169695.1 of Spartobacteria bacterium. Taxonomy (GTDB): domain Bacteria; phylum Verrucomicrobiota; class Verrucomicrobiia; order Chthoniobacterales; family UBA10450; genus AV80. The sequence continues at coordinate 188,044 of PNAS01000073.1, read as the reverse complement.
CGATGAGAGAAGTCGAAGTTCTGTACGATCAGTTGCTGGATTGCTTTGAGACAATGCCCAATCTGCAACCGCGCGATATTATTGTCATGACACCGGAAATCGAGAAGTACGCGCCTTTCATCCGCGGCGTCTTTGGTTATCCCGAGAGCGAGTCCATGCGCATTCCCTACGCCCTGGCTGATCGCCATCCGCGGAGTGAGAGCTTGCCAATCGACACGTTCATGACGCTTCTGGATCTGCCGGGCAGCCGCTACACCGCGCCGCAAATCTTCGCTCTGCTTGGCTCGCGCGCTTTCAGGCGCCGGTTTCGCTTCAGTGATGAAGATCTCTCTTTGATCCGCGATTGGATTGAAGAAACCGCGATCCGCTGGGGTGTCGACGCCGCCGACCGGGCTCGGATAGGCCTGCCCGCGCTGGACGCCAATACGTGGCGTTACGGGCTTAACCGCTTGCTCCTTGGTTATTCGATGCCAGGTGAAGGCAAGCACCTCTTCGAAGGTGTCCTGCCTCATGGCGAAGTAGAAGGCGATGGCGCCGAAGTTCTGGGACGCTTCATCTCTGCGACCGAAGCTTTGTTTCGATTAACGGAGAACCTCGAGCACCCTCGCCCGTTGGCTAACTGGGTCGAACCTCTCCTGGAGACAATCGGACAGTTTCTCGACCCGGCCGGCGAAGAAGAACTTCGGGATGTCCGCTTTCTGCGAACAACCGTCGATCAATTGCGAACGCTCCGGGATTCCGCCGACGCCGGAGCGAACGTCGATTTTCGCGTAGTGCGTCATTACCTGGCCGAGCAACTCGCGACCATGGAGCAACGAGGACAGTTCTTTAAGGGGCACGTGACCTTTTGCGCGCTGAAACCGGTCCGCAGCATTCCGGCTCGCGTGGTCTGCCTTCTCGGAATCAACGATCAAGCCTTTCCGCGCCGGCCTCAGCCTGCGCAATTCGACCTCATGGCACGATCGGCGCGCACCGGCGATCCTTCTGCCCGGCAGGACGACCGTTACTCCTTTCTTGAAACGCTTCTTTCCGCGCAAGAAAAACTCTTGATCAGTTATGTCGGACGCTCGGCCGTTCATAACAAGGAGATCCCTCCATCGGTAGTGGTGAGCGAGCTTTTCGATTACCTGGATCAGGCGTTCGTATTCCCCAAAAAGGAATCGGCCAGAGAGTTCGTGCTCACGGAGCATCCCCTGCAAGCGTTTAGCTTACGCTACTTTTCTGCTGCCGGGATGGATGAGCGCTTTTTTAGTTACTCGGAAGCGAATGCGGAAGCCAGTCGAAGCATTACGGCGAGACGCGCGCCCGAGATGCCTCCGTTCATTACTGATCCCCTGCCCCAGATCGAGGAGTCGAATCACAGCCTGGAGCTGCGGGAGTTGATCGACTTCTGGAAAAATCCTTCAAAATACTTCGTGAGGAAGCGGCTGGGGCTCTCGCTCTGGGAGAGAGACGACTGCTTGAGCGACAACGAACCTTTCCAGCTTGATAACCTGGAACAGTATCTAATTAAGCAGGAGCTGCTGGCGGATGAGCTGGAAACGGGAGAACTGTTGCCTCCCGCAGTATTCCAGGCCCGCGGAATATTGCCGGCGGGAGTGATTGGTGAGCTTCAACTCCGGTCCATGAGGCTGGAGGTGCAGAAGCTGGCCCAGGTTGTCCAGGGCCATATCGACGGCGGGAAAAAGGATGAACCCGTTGACGTTGACCTGCAACTGAAGACGTTCCGCCTTGGCGGCAAGATTCATTCTCTTTACCAGGGAAAAAGCGTTTTCTTTCGCACGGCCAAACTGAATCCAAAGGACTATCTCCGCGCGTGGATCGAGCACCTTGTCTTATGTGCTCTGGCAGAAGACGGCGCGGCAGAGACCGTGCTGATCGGAAAAGATGCGGTCGTTACCTTCGGCCCGGTCACCTCGGCTCGCGCTGAATTACAAACACTGTGCGAACTTTTCTGGCAGGGCTTAATGCTGCCTCTGCGCTTCTTTCCCGCCAGCGGGATGGCCTTCGTCGAAGCAGAGCTATCGGGAAAGGGAGACCCTTTCAAGAAGGCGAGCGACAAATGGGACGGCATGTGGCGGAAGAACGAAAAGCGCGAGGGAGAAAAGGACGATGTTTTCATCGCGCGCTGCTTCGACGGTCCCGATTCTCTAGACGAACGTTTCACCGCGCTGGCACGGCTCGTTTTCGGGCCAATGCTTCAGCACGCCAAGCGGGAGGAGCTATGACTCCCTTCGATATTACCACTGCTCCCCTCGATGCCGGTGTGACCTTGATCGAGGCCAGTGCCGGCACGGGCAAGACCTATTCGATCACCGGCCTGATCCTGCGCCTCATTCTCGAGAAAAATCTTCAGATCCGCGGTATCCTGGCGGTCACCTTCACGGAGGCGGCGACGCAGGAATTGCGCAGTCGCATTCGGCAACGCCTGCAATCCGCGCTGGAAGATCTCTACCACGGCGTCTCGAAGGATGCCATTGTCGATGCGTTCCTCAGAAGGGGCGATAAGGCCATTGGCATCCGCGAACTGGATCTGGCGATCCAAAGCTTCGATGAGGCGCAGATCTTCACCATTCACGGGTTCTGTCAGCGGATGCTGAACGATTATGCGTTCGAGAGCGGCGCGCGCTTTGACACAACTCTAGTAACCGACCCGAAACCTCTCTTTGAAGAAGTGGCTCGCGACTTCTGGCGGTTGCGTTTCTATGAGGCCAAGCCTCTTCTGCCCAAGTTGGCGATGGCCTGGAAGCGGTCGCTCGAAGACTGGGTAGAGCTATTGGAAAGAACACGGAGCCATCCCGATCTTGTTATCCTGCCTCCGGCCGAAACCGAGTCCTGCCGTGCGCTTTTACAAGCCACCGAAAAGACCTTTGCTGCCCTGACAAAAGAATGGACCAGCCATCACGGGGAGATCGAGGCGCTCCTTCGTGGACATGGCGGCCTTTCCCGCGACAAAAAGAAGTTCGGGCCGGAGCGAGTCACAGAGATCATTTCGATGATCGCGGAAGCGTGCGCGGACTTCGATTCTGCAGCTCCGGAAAGCATTCGCGCACTGGCGGAAGTCAGCTCGGAGGCTATTGCCGCGGGAACGAAAGGAACCGGGACCGCGCCCGAGCATCGATTCTTCACGCTCAGTTCGGATTTTTGCCGGGCGGTGGGAGCGTTGTTCAACCAGCTCACGCATGAGTTCCTGGAATTCGCCCAAGGCGAACTGCCGAAGCGGAAAGCGCGAACCAACACGGTTACCTATGACGATCTTATCACCGGCCTGCGTGATGCGCTCAGGCAGGAAGGAGGCAGCACGCTCGCCCGCGCCATCGGCGACAAGTACTCCGCGGCCTTGATCGACGAGTTTCAGGATACCGATCCCGCACAATACGAAATCTTCCGAACCATCTTCCGTCCCAAGGATCATCGCCTCTTCCTCATCGGGGATCCCAAGCAGGCTATCTACGGCTTCCGCGGAGCCGATGTCTTTACCTACTTCGAAGCAGCGAAGAAAGCTGATCGGACGTTTACCCTGACCACGAACTGGCGCTCGGAAGCACCGCTTCTCGCCGCGATCAATAACCTGTTTCTTCAGACTGAGCAGCCCTTCATCTTTCCGCAGATTCAATATCATGAGGTGCACGCTCCGAAGGAGCCGATTGTTCGTCCCTTAACGAACTCCGACGACGCTGCGGCAGCGCTGCATTTTCGACTGGTAAGTCCCGCTGAAGATCAAGCCAGCTCAACCCAGGACAAACCCGCCGAACTTGTCTGCAAATGGGTAAGTGACGACATCGCCGCGTTGGCGGCATCCGACGCACATTTGGGAGAGAGCTCCCTGCACTACCGCGACATGGCGATTCTTGTTCGCAAACATAATCAGGCGGAGATGCTCCAGGTTGTGCTCCGTGAGCGAGGCATCCGGAGTGTGGTGCAAAGTGATCGAAGTGTCTTTGCTTCCGATGAAGCGCGCGAATTGCAGCGTTTTCTCCAGGGTGTGATCGATCCCCGGCGCGATAGCCTGCTTAAAGCTGCGCTCGCCACTATTCTGATCGGTTTCGACGCAAAGGACCTTTTTTCCCTCGAACGGAACGATGCGGAGCGACAGGCCTGGCTCGATCGCTTCACGGATTGGAGGCTAAAATGGAGCGACGGCTGCTTTACCGCGATGTTCCGGCATCTCCTTGTTTCCCAGCAAGTGCGGGCGCGCCTGGTTCATTTGCCGGCGGGTGAGCGACGGTTAACAAACTTCCTGCACCTTGCGGAGCTCCTGCACGAAGCGGAAAGCACCATGAGCCTTACACCGGACGCAGTCTGTTCATGGTTACGTGAGCAGAGAGAGAATGAAAAGGTATCGGAAGATCGATTCCAACTGCGGCTGGAGAGCGACGATGATGCGGTGCAGATCGTCACCATCCACAAGAGCAAAGGACTGGAATACCCGATTATTTTCTGTCCGTTCCTTTGGACGGACGCAGAGTTCTCGGGCCACAAGGACCTGTTGTTTCACGATCGTGATGATCCGAAGAAGCGTCTTACCTTTGATCTGCGCGGGAAAAACGCTGGCGCAAAACAACACCAGGATTGGCAAAGCGAAGAAGTGAAGGCAGAGGAATTGCGCCTTCTCTACGCTGCGCTCACTCGAGCGATGAACCGCTGCTATATTTACCTGCCCGGGCAAAGGACCGATAAGTCGCCACTCGCTCATCTTTTTGAGTCGTCCAGCGACGAATCTCTATTCGACCAAGTGCGCGCATTCGCTCAATCTTCACAGGGTTGTGTCTCCGCATCTTCAGCGCCAGGTGAATTACGCCGGGTCCAGGATGAAACGCCCCTAATCACAACACTTCAGTCCCGGCTATTTAACGGAAAGATTTCGAAGGTCGCAATGACCGCCAGTTTTAGCGGTCTCAATGTCGCCGCGACGGAGCTGGAGGATATTGACGCTGGTCCTTCGAGTGAGGCCGATACGGTAATCGAGCCTGCGCGCGATAAAACCGATCTCTCGATCTGCACTTTTGATCGCGGCCGCCGGACCGGGGATTTCTTTCATGATGTGCTCGAACACCTGGACTTCCAGGACCTGGGAGATCTTTCCACTCTGATTGACAGCAAGCTTCGAACTTATGGGTTCTCCCAGACTCTGCATCGGCCGGCCATCAACCAGATCCTTCTGCAACTGATGGACGTGGAACTCGATCCCGGTATCCGCTTACTCGATATTCCGAAGCGGGAGCGGCTTTCGGAAGTAGAGTTCTCCTACCCTCTGGCCCACCTGACACCTGCGAGTCTCGTTAAGACGATCAACCGCTGCATCGCCCTGGCCGGTGATATTCGTGCACGGATGGGAAGCCTCCGCTTCGATCCGGTCGATGGATTCCTGCGTGGCGCTATCGATCTACTCTTCCGCGTCAAAGATCGTTATTACCTGATTGACTGGAAATCGAACTGGCTGGGGAGTCAGTCGACAGACTACGGGCTGGAAGGTATGCAACGAGCCATGCTCGAACATAACTACTACCTTCAGTACCACCTCTACACCCTGGCCGTGGACCTGTTCCTTCAGAAGCGCTTGCCCGGCTACGATTACGAGACTCATTTCGGCGGCGTTTATTATATCTTCCTGCGCGGCATCGACCCGGCCGATCCGTCCCGTGGAATCTTTCGTGACCGCCCCGCAGCGGCAACAGTCAAAGGCCTTGCGGCACTGATCTCATGAGCCACGTCGTGAAACCAGAGTTCGTTGACATCGATCGTCACTTTGCCGAGTTCATCAGACGATTCGGCGGGGATCACGACCTGATGTCCCGGGTTGCGGCACACCTCAGCCGCGCAACGAGGGATGGAAATACTTGTCTCCTCCTGACAATGGCTCCTCCGCTTTCGGACGAAGCGGGAGTGGCTGATTCCCTTAAGTGGCCGACCGTCTTGGAATGGCGATCAGTCCTCGCCAATTCGAAAGCAGTAGGCGGACCGGGTGACCAAACACCGCTGATCGTCGATGACTCGAATCGCCTGTATTTGCGCCGTTACTGGAACTACGAACAACGCCTGGCCGCCGTGCTTTGCGAGAAAGCAGCGAGCAACCAGCCATCGAACAAAGCCAAGGCCGGGACACGAGCCGGCGCAATCGACGCAGCGGTTAAGAATAACCTTACCATTATCTCTGGTGGACCCGGAACGGGCAAAACAACCACCGTGTTGCATATCCTGGCCCACCTGCTTCAAGAAGAGGGAGCCGATCGTCTCCGCGTGGCGTTAGCAGCGCCGACCGGAAAAGCAGCCGCCAGGTTGGAGGAAACCGTCCGAACAGGGCTTGGCCTCGTTAAGTGTCCTGAAGAAGTAAAGGTTCGCATGCCGAGAAGGGCTTCGACCATCCATCGGCTCCTTGGATTCAAGGGTAACTCCGTTTACTTCCGGCACAATCAACAGAATCCACTTCCGATTGACCTCCTCGTGATCGACGAGGCGTCGATGGTGGCGCTTCCTCTCCTTTGCAAGCTTTTCGATGCGCTGCCGGGGCATTGCCGCGTGATCCTGCTCGGCGACCGCGATCAACTCGCTTCAGTGGAACCTGGCGCCGTGCTGGCGGACATCGTGGACGCCGCTGGATCTGCAACGAGCCCGCTTTGCCGGGCGGTCGTAACCCTGGATAAAAATTACCGCTTTAGCAAGTCGAGCGGGATCCATCATCTTTGCGTCGCCATCCGGAAAGGCAATGCCGATGAAGCCGTGCGAATCCTGCGGGAACAATCCTACCCGGACCTTATTTCCTCCGAACCTCACGAACCTCGCGAGATCGCTGCAAAGCTTTCCAAGGTCGTTCTGACAAGCTATTCCGCCTTCGCGGCCGAGAAAGAGCCGGCAGCCGCGCTTGCACAACTAAAGACTTTTCGCGTACTTGCAGCTCTCCGTCGCGGACCGTTCGGGGTTGAGGGGCTAAACCGGAAGATCGAGGTTATATTGCAGGAAGCTAAACTGATTCCGCAACAGGTCACCGCGAGTTATGCGGGGAAGCCAATTCTGATTACGCAAAACGACCATCTGTTGGAGCTATACAACGGGGATGTCGGCGTTCTCCTTCCCGACACCGAGGCGAAGGAGAACCCGAAGCAGCTTTGGGCTTGGTTTGTTGGGAAGGAGAACACGCTGCGCCGATTCGCGCCGGCACGATTACCACAACACGAAGCTGCCTATGCCATGACGGTCCATAAGAGTCAGGGATCGGAATTCGACCGCGTCTTGTTTATCCTTCCTGATCGGGACGCGCCCGTCCTGAGCCGGGAACTGATCTACACCGGATTGACTCGGGCACGTTCGCAGGTCGAGCTCTGGTGGAATGAAGCGGTTTTCGCCAAGGCTGTGAGTCGTCGCGCGGAACGCAACTCGGGATTGCGGGATCTTCTCGCCTCCCCAGCGGCGAAGATCGAGCGACCTCGGCAAGAGCAGTTGCGACTTTTCGGCGAGTAAAACTGCCGCCCTCCATGGCCTAGTATCGGCAAACGCTTGACAGGCAAGCGCCCCCTCCCCATAACTGCGAAATATGAATTCCAAACTTCTTTTCAGCGTTTTGACTGTGTTCGTTTTTGCGAGCGCACCCCTCTGTCGCGCCGCCTCGGACGACACCGTGCTTTTGAACACGCTCGGATACACGACGGGTCAATCCGTCCTCCTTACTCACATGGCGGTCGGGACGCTCGCCGATGCCTTCGTGGCCAAAACGTACAAGTCTGGCGAGGCCACGAATTTCGTCACCACCTATATCAACATCACGCAGGGCATGAAGGAGCAAATGAATAAGCTCGTTGATGCTGACACGTTGAGCAAAAATGACACCCAATTCATCAATAACACGATCGAAGTTCTCGACCTGGTCCTGAAAGAGTCGAAAGCCCTCAAGGAATTTGTTAGCAGCGGAGACGACGCAGATGCCCAGGCATACGACAAAGCCCGCAAAAAGGCCCTGAGAGAGATCAAGACTCTGTTAGGCATGAAAGACTAACGCCGGTTTCAAAAATAGACTTGTAGGGCGTTTCTGTGAAACGCCAATCGACCTGCTCGAGGCAGGCGTCTGAAACAGACGCCCTACAATGGCGCAGAAGGATTTTGAAACGATTGTATAGAGAACAAGCCGTCCGCGTAGGTGACTCGCGCTCCTCAAACCAGCCGCGCCAGTTCGCGCGGCAACGGAGAGGTGAAGCGAAGTTCTTCCTGTGTGACAGGATGCAGAAGCTTGAGCGCACAAGCGTGAAGCGCGAGGCGCTTCACAGGGTCGGTCTTTGCCCCATATTTCTTGTCGCCTACGATCGGACAACCAGCCTCAGCGAGTTGCACCCTAATCTGGTGCCGGCGTCCGGTCTCCAGCCTTAGCTCGACAAGCGTGCGGCGCTTGCCGCCCGCTAACACCCGATAATGCGTGACCGCGTGCCGCGTCCGCGGAGTGCGCGCGGTGCTATAAACTTTGAAGGGATTGGTTTCATCCAGGTCCGATTCAAAAACACCGGTGGCACCGCCGAGTCTCCCTTCGACTACCGCCTCGTACCGTTTTTCTGCCTGATCCCAAGCCGCCTGGAGATTTTGCTTCGCCGCGGCGGTCTTCGCGAAAATCATCAAACCGGATGTCTCGCGATCGAGCCGATGCACAATCCAGACGCGATCGCGCGCGTGCGCCCTTCCCCGCCGGAGATAATCGGTGAGTTGGAAGTATGCCGTCTTCTCCGGTTCCGCTTCGCTGGCAACACTGAGCAGGTTCTCCGGTTTATCGATTACGATGAGTGAAGCGTCTTCGAAGAACACTTTCATTCCAGATGCGAGCACCGTCTTCGGGACCGCGAAGCGATCGGAGCGGATGGCAACCACATCGCCGGGCAGCAGGCTGTGATTAAACTGCGTGACTGGCCGTTCGTTTACCGTCACCGCCTGAAACTTCAACCACGTCCGCACTTGCTTGCGCTTGACCTCGGGCCAGGTGGCAAAGAGATAGGCCAGAAGTTCCGCTGGCTCCTCGACGGTGCTCGGCTTCGGCATGCGCAGAATCTAACTCGATAACCTGTCGCGCCTAGAAGCGGCTTCAAAAATAGATTTGTGGGGCGTTTCTGTGAAACGCCAATCGACCTGCCCCAGGGAGGCGTCTGGCACAGACGCCCTACAAATGGCGCAAAAGGGAATTTTGAAACCTCTTCTACCTCTTCCCGCACCCTTCACCACGCCATCCCATTGCAGGCGATGTGCGCTAGAGTGATTCGGAACAGTATGAAGCCCTTTCGCACTCTCGCCGAAACGATCGCGCCCGATGGCGGACGATTCACGCTGCACGAGCACGACGGCGATCACTTCATGAAGCTCAACGGCCGCCAGCTCATGAGCACCACCTCGACGACATCTGAAATTCTGCTGGCGAAGCTCGCGTGTCAGAACTTGAGCCGGCATCCGCATCCGCGCGTCCTGATCGGCGGGTTGGGGCTCGGATTCTCGTTGAAGGCCGTGCTTTCGATCGTCGGAAAAAAGGCGGAGGTTCACGTTGCGGAACTGCTGCCGGAGGTGGTCGAGTGGAATCGGCAATTCCTGATGAAGGTAAACGGCGCTCTGCTGAACGACCGCCGGGTGAAAGTTTTCACCGAGGATGTTTTTCGAATCATCCGGCGCGCGCAGGGGGCGCGGTATGACGCCATCCTTCTCGATGTCGATAATGGACCCACCTCGTTTGTGCAGGCGCGGAACGCGCAAATCTACAGTCGCCGCGGATTCAATCGCATTGCCAACGCTCTGCAACCAGGCGGCCGCGTCGCGTTTTGGTCCGCGACGGACGAGGAGGCGTTTGGTGAGTCGCTCGCCCGTGCGGGCTTTCGCGTGCACGTGGTTGAAGCCAAGTCGCATGACCGCGCAAAGCGCTTCGAGCATCGGATCTATGTCGGCGAAACCAAGCCACGGCTGCGTGATCCGAACGCTCCGCTTCCGCCGAAAGACACGCATGAGAAAGCGGCGCGGCCTCCGGATTCTGCCTCCAGGCGCGACGTCTATTCTCGATCAGAGAAATGAATGCGGCTCTCAATCCAAGGCGGACGGTCACGGAACTGAAGGAGTTGCGGGAATTAACCGGCGACAAGAATGGCGCGCAGCGAGTCGCGTTCACTCCAACATGGGCGAAGGCTCGGGCCTGGCTTCGACGGAAGCTGGAGGAACTATCGGTTGAAATTCACACCGACGAAGCTGGGAATCTTTGGGCGACTTTGCACGGCGAATCAGAGAAAGCGCTTCTGATCGGAGGGCACATCGATTCGGTGCCGAATGGCGGCTGGCTCGATGGCTCTCTCGACACACTCGCTGGCGTCGAAATTCTTCGGCGCATGGATGCGCAATACAGCGGCAAGCCACCGGTCACGGTGCGACTGGTGGATTGGGCTGACGAAGAAGGCGTTCGGTTCGGGAAGAGCCTCTTCGGTTCATCGGCGTGCTCCGGTCACCTGGAGTTGGATGAAGCGCGAGGTTTGAAAGACAAGGAGGGCATCACGCTGCCCGCGGCGCTTGAAGCGAATGGAATTGATTTTGAGAAGGTGAAGGATTGTCGCAAGGAGCTCGCGAACGCCGCAGCTTATCTCGAGTTGCACATCGAACAAGGTCCAGTTCTTCTCGATTTGGATCAGCCGCTCGGGACCGTGCTCGGAACATTTGGCGTCGAACGCCACGCAATTACTTTCCACGGTCAGGCCGCCCATTCCGGCAGCACGCCGATGAACAAACGAAAAGATGCGTTTCTGGCCGCAGCGAAAATGAGTCCGGAGATTTATCGCATCACCGAACGCAATGGCGGCGTTTGCACCATCGGCTCCTGCAGCACCGGACCCGGGATCGTCACCAGCGTCATCGAGAAATGTCGCATTACGCTCGATCAGCGACATCTCGATGGAGACGTGCTCGCCCGGATGCTGCGAGAAGCAAAAGAAGCCAGCGAACGCTTTGCCAGGGAAGGAGATGTCACGGTCTCATGGGACCGAATCTGGCAAATCGAACCGATTCGCTTTCACGCCGATCTCATCGCGCTCTCCGATGAAGCAATTTCCGAAAGCGGCGTCGCTGCCCATCAGTTGCCGTCGGGCCCACTTCACGACGCCGCCGAAGTGGCGCGCGCCGGCGTTCCAACCATCATGATATTCGTGCAAAGCCTGCAGGGCATCAGTCACAACAAGATGGAGGACACGAAGGAGGAGCATCTCGAATTGGCGGTTATCGCGCTCGACAAATTGGCGGAGAAAGCGATGCCGTGGACATCTGTAGGGCGGAGTCGCTGACCCCGCCGAAAGTGCGTTGCAAAAAACGCCGGCCTAAGCTCTCTTTGTCGCACTCAATGCAGGTCACTCTGTTAAAATCCAAGATTCATCGCGCGGCCGTGACAGGCGCGAGTCTGCACTACGAAGGCAGTCTCACCGTTTCCGCCGATATTGCCGAAATGGTGGGGCTCCTCCCATACGAAAAAATCCTTGTTGGGAACTTGCAGAATGGAGAACGCTTCGAGACTTACGTTATCTATGGAACGGCCGGAATGGGTCTGATCGAATTAAATGGCGCCACGGCTCATCTCGGCGCAATCGGCGATCGTCTGACCATCATGAGTTTTGCACGATTGACCTTGGAAGAAGCGAAGACTCATCATCCGCGCGTGGCTGTGCTCGACGCTCAAAACCGGGTCGTTCGCTGCGCAGAAGCTGAGACGAAGGCACGGCACACGGCGCGAGACCTGGCGCTGGCGGGCGAGTAATCGCGAATGCTCCAAGCGATCAGCCTGTCGATTTGGCCTGTAGGGTTTGAATTTCCAAGCAACGAGCGACCTTCGTTCCCGCTTCCCGCAAAAATCGAATGAAAATTCCCGACCTTCCGCCATTCGAACATCAGCCGAAACAATATGATGGCCCGCCAGCCGGCGAAGTGTTGCGGCTGCGCAAGCAATTCCTGAATCCGGGGATTTTTCTCTACTACAAAAAGCCAATCATGATTGTCGAGGGCCGGATGCAATACGTCTTCGACGAGACGGGACGTCGCTACCTCGATGCCCTCGCCGGGATCGTGACGGTGAGCGTGGGGCATTGTCATCCTCACGTGGTGGAAGCGGCCAACCGGCAGAACGCAACGCTGCAACATTCCACGACGATTTATTTGCACCCAAACATCGCGGAATACGCGGAAAAGCTGGCGTCGAAAATGCCGTGGAATCTAAAGGTCTGCTACTTCGTCAACTCAGGATCGGAAGCGAACGACCTGGCGCTGATGATGGCGCGTGCTTACACCGGCAACTACGACGTGATCGCACTGCGCAATTCTTATCACGGCGGCAACGCTTCGACGATGGGACTCACTTCGCACAACACCTGGAAGTTTAATGTGCCGCACAGTTTCGGTGTCCATCACGCAATGACGCCGGATCCGTATCGCGGCCGATGGGGGCGCGACGACCCGGATGCCGGGAAAAACTACGCCGCCGATGTGAAGGACCTGATCGACTACGGCACTTCAGGGCAAATCGCGGGGTTTATTGCGGAATCGATCCAAGGCGTGGGCGGCGTCGTGGTTTTTCCCGATGGTTATCTCAAGCATGCTTATGAACATGTGCGAAGCGCCGGAGGAATTTGCATCGCGGACGAAGTCCAGGCTGGGTTCGGTCGCACCGGCACGCATTTTTGGGGATTCGAAACGCAAGACGTTATTCCTGATATCGTGACAATGGCTAAAGGCATCGGCAACGGCTGCCCGCTCGCCGCCGTGGTCACCACGCCGGAAATCGCCGCGACGATAGCGAAGCGAACGCACTTCAATACGTTTGGCGGGAATCCGGTCGTGTGCGCGCAGGGCCAGGCGGTGCTGGAGGTGATCGAGCGCGAACAGCTCCAGGCCAACTCGCTCAAGCTGGGCACACGTCTTTTGGACGGGCTCGAGAAATTGAAGCAGAAGCACAACATCATTGGCGATGTGCGCGGCAGAGGCTTGATGCTGGGGATTGAGCTGGTGAAAGACCGTGCGACGAAGGAACCGGCGAAAGCGGAATGCGCTCAGGTTCTGGAGAGCGCGAGAGAAATGGGATTGCTGCTCGGCAAGGGTGGACTGCAGGGACAGACGGTGCGATTCGCACCGCCGATGTGCATCAACCAAGTCGACGCTGATTTTCTGCTGGAGGTTTTGGCTCGCGCGTTCGCCGGGCTGTAGGGGTGCAGCGGTCACCCCGAGCCGCGAAGATTGCAGTTGCGAGGTCCACATTCGCTTCGCTCAGTGCAGGCTCTCTTTCCGCGCTGCGCCAGCCTCGGATGACGTGCTGGCCGTCAGCCGAAGATCATGCCGAGAGCGATAGCTGCGGTTCGAGGGAAAAACCGGCGACGAGTTCCTGGCCCGGAGCGATCTGTTGTATTCCTTCTTTGTTTTCGAATGCGCGCTGCGCATGGTGGTCGGTCAACCCCCAGCACGGCTCGACACAGAGAAATGGTCCGCCGTCGGACCACAGCGTTAGATAAGGAACGCCGCTCAGATCCAAGGTGACGCTTCGCCCTTTCGGCGGATCTGCATACGTGAAGGTGCGATTCGGAACCTCCACCAATTCGAGAATGTAAGACCCTTCCAGTTTTTCTTTCGCAAAAGGCATCTCACCTCCGGCGAACCGAATGTCTTCCGTCTCGCCGCTTAGATAATTTTCGGGAGAGAAATGACGCCGGTAAAGACCGGCCGGCATTTCGAAACGGAAGGAGTCGAACGAAGTCGCGGCAAACCCAGGATGCAAGCCGAAGCTGACATGCGCGATCAATCCAAGTTCGTCGTTCTTAAATTTAAAGACGATGGAAATGCGAGTATCTTCGATTCGATAGGTCAGATCGAGCGACACTCGAAGCGGATACTCAGTCGTCGAAAAATCCTTTGGAGTTACGCGGTAGGTTAGTTCACCGTTGCGATCCGACTCTATGAAATGCCACACCTTGCCGCGCAGAAAACTGTGCGTGCCGCCGCGGATTTCCTGGCCGCGGTAGAGCGTGCGCTCGTTCTTGATGCGGTGAAGATAGTAACCCATCACGGTGGCGTGATTCGCCCAACCTTTCGCGGGCGGACCGATCTCGTTATCGCGATTCAGGAAGCCGATCCATTTACCGCCGGCGTCCCGCCGCGCCACGCTGATCAATTCCGCGCCGAGACGCGAGACAATGAGACGAAGTCCGTTCTCTTCCTCCGTCAGGACGTCAAAAAGACGGTCGCCCCGCTTATCTTCGCGCTGCGTGAACTTCATCGCGAATCATGGGAACAAACCGCGGGCATGCTTCGCTTTCATAACACGCTCGACACCGATCGCCATGGCCGCCGTCCGGTGCGAAATTTTGTGCGCCTTCGCGCGTCGAATGACTTGCGTGAATGAATGTTCGAGAATGCGGAAAAGTTTGTCGGTCACTTCGGTCTCGGTCCACATGAACGCCTGCAAACCCTGAACCCATTCGAAGTAGGAAACGATCACGCCGCCGGCGTTGCAGAGAATATCGGGAATGATGAAGAGCTCCTCCCAGCGTTCGTTGAGAATAAGATCGGCTTCGGGCGTGGTGGGCCCGTTCGCCCCTTCCGCAAGAATCCGGCATTGCAATTTCGCGGCATTCTTTCCGTTTATCACGCGATCGACCGCAGACGGCACGAGTACGTCGCAGGGCATGATGAGCATCTCGTTCGGGTCGATCCGGTCGCCTTCATCGAAGGCGCGCAGATTTCCCTTTTTCAAGACGTGCTGTTCCGCCTTCGCAACATCAATGCCCTTTGGATTGTATAGCGCCACAGTCGCGTCGCTAATGCCGACGATTTTCATGCCCGTGTTGAGCGCGAGCGATAATGCCGCCACGGAACCGACGTTGCCAAATCCCTGCACGATCGCGGTGCATTTTTTCGGATCGAGTTTCAACATGTCCGTCGCACGCTCGATCAGATAAACCACGCCGCGCCCGGTCGCCTCGCGGCGGCCTTCCGTGCCGCCGATCGACACTGGTTTGCCGGTCACGATTTCGTTGACGCAATAACCCTGGTAGACCGAGTAGGTGTCCATGAACCACGCCATGACCTGCTCGTTTGTCCCCATGTCCGGGCCCATGATGTCGGTGTGCGGACCAACGAACGGAATCATTTCCTGCATGTAACGTCGCGAGATGGCTTCGAGTTCGTTGCGCGAAAGTTTTGCGGGATCGCACGCGATGCCCCCTTTCGCGCCGCCGTAGGGCAAATTGGCGAGCGCGCATTTCCAGCTCATCCACATCGCGAGCGCAGCGGTTTCGCCCATGGAAAGAGTGGGCGCGAACCGGGTGCCTCCCTTGGTGGGCCCGAGGGTCAGGTGATGTTGAACGCGATAACCCTGGAAAGTCTGGGTGTTGCCGTCGTCCATGTGAACCGGAAGCGTGACCGCGATGGCACGCTTGGGGAACATAAGCCGGTCACGATCGTTGGGATCGATCTCCAGGTAATCGGCGATGACTTGGAACTGGTCGCAAGCCATCTGGAACACTTCGTCGTTGTAAATGCTCATAAAGAGAGGCCGGGAAGGTAAAATAGCCGGGAGAAAGATTCAGGTGCTATTTGCGCCGGAGGAATCGAGCCGTCAAATCGAATCACAGGCAGGGACGGCTCTCCGCAGACATCGGAGTTTTTTGCATTGCGCCGTTTCGCGACGAAATTCGTCGGACGCCTGGGAGATGCGTCCCTACCTTGGTGAAGAGTAAACGCAAGATTCGGATCGAGACATTGGCAGTGCACGCCGGGCACGCCATTGATCCGGCGACGGGCGCGGTATCCCCGCCAATTCATCTCTCGACCACCTTCGAGCGTGATGCCGAAGGCGGTTATCCTCACGGGTACGTCTACGCTCGAAGCGCGAATCCGACACGCCACGCGCTCGAACAAGGTCTGGCTGCGCTGGAAGGAGGCCAGGACGCGGCCGCATTTGGGTCCGGCTTGGCCGCATCTAGTGCCATCTTGCAAGCGTTGGCGCCGGGCGACCATGTGATTGCTCCGATCGATGTCTACCATGGGATGACAAAGCTGCTTCGTGAAGTCTTCGTTCGCTGGGGTCTGGACGTGAGCTTCGTCGACATGACCAACATCGATGAAATCTACAAGACGGTGCGACCGCGGACAAAACTTTTCTGGCTGGAAACGCCGTCGAATCCTCAACTAAAAATCACCGATATCGCGCGTATCGCGGAGGCCGCTCACGCGGCGGGCGCAATCTGCGTCTCCGATAACACTTGGGCGCCGGTCGTGCAGCGCCCGCTCGAACTCGGCGCGGATTTGGTGGTTCATTCGACGACGAAATATTTGGGCGGTCACAGCGACGTAACGGGAGGCGCAGTGATCTGGAAAACCGAGATCGGCATCGCGAATCGCGTGCGTGAGATTCAGGGCATGACAGGCGCAGTCCCCTCGCCCTTCGATTGCTGGCTCGTGCACCGCGGCATGCAAACACTCCCGTGGCGGATGCGCGCGCATTCGGAAAACGCGCTCAAGATCGCGATCTGGCTCTCCGACCATCCGCGCGTGGAAACAGTGCATTATCCGGGACTCGCTTCACATGCGGGCCACGAAATCGCGGCGCGGCAGATGAACGCGTTTAGCGGCATGCTGTCGTTTGAAGTGAAAGGCGGGCGCGAAGCAGCTCTTGGTGTGGCCGCGAAAACGGCGATTTTCATTCGTGCCACCAGCTTGGGTGGAGTGGAAAGTTTGATCGAACACCGGGCCTCGATCAAAGGCGAGGATCCTCGGACGCCTCAGGGATTGCTGCGGCTTTCGATTGGGCTCGAGCATCCGGATGATTTGATCGAGGACCTGGCGCAGGCGCTCTCGTAGGGGGAGCTCGGACTTAACGCGTGTCATCCCGAGCTGCGCAGACGGCGAGGGACCTCTCATACGAAGTTTGCATTACACGGAAAAACATCACGCCTGATCCGCTGAGCCCGCCTGTCGTATTGCGCTAGCGTTTGACCCATTGTGAGGTCCCTCGCCTTCTGCGCGGCTCGGGATGACAGGCGAAAGAGTGGGACGCGCAGGAGCACGTCCCTCCGATTAGGAACGCAGGCGAGTGAGGCGACCCCGAACCAAGACCACCAAATCCCGCAATTCCGCCACGTGCAGCAGATATGCCGCTCCGAAAAACACCGCTGCCCCAATTGCCACGGTGACGACGACTTCAATGCCTTTTTGCCAGACTCGCAAACTTTGAAGCGATTGAAAAAATATCCACTGCGCTCCAATGCAGACGAGCGCGAGCGCTACCCCAGCGATCGCCAGCTTTGCCAGCGTGAAGAGCAGCGCGCGCGTTTCGAGGTGAACCGCATGTCGTCGCATCATCAGATAAAGAAGCAGGAAATTTGTGATCGCCACCAGACTGGTGGAAAGCGCGAGACCGCGATGATCCCACCCAAGTTGAAACCGGAAAAACCAGTTCAGCCCAAAATTCACGGCGATTGAAAGCAAACTCACCAGCATCGGCAATTGCTTTTTGCCCACCGCATAGAACGCCGGCGCGAGTACTTTCACTCCCGAATATGCGGCGAGACCGATCGCATAAAAGCGCAACGCCGCAGCCGTCTGTCGCATCGATTCCGCCGTGAAGCGCCCGTGTTGATAAATGAGACTGATGATTGGTTCCGCCAAGATGATCAGACCGATCGCAGATGGAATCGTCAGGAGCATGACCAGTCGTAAAGAGTGCGCAATCGCGCCGCGAAATTCAGCGGTATTGCCGAGCGCGGCGCTGCGTGAGACGAGCGGAAGAGTCACGGTGGCGATCGCGACTCCGAAGAGACCCAGCGGCAATTGCATCAATCGGAACGCGATATTCAGCCAGGTCATCGGGCCATCGCCGAGACCGGAAGCGAATCCGCTGTTCACCGCGACGTTCACTTGCACGGCACTCGCCGCGATCGTCGCCGGAACCATCATGGCGATGATCTTGCGCACGCCAGGATCGTGCCAGTCGAAGTCGGGTTTGAAGCGGAAACCGACGCGCGCGAGTGGCGGCAACTGAACGAGCAGTTGCAATAATCCCCCGACAAGCGTGCCTAACGACAGGCCAATCAACGCGCGACTGCCGAAATGCGGATCCAGCAGCCAGCCAAATCCGACGCCGCCGATAATCGAGCCGAGATTGAAAAAGCTCGAGGCCATTGCGGGCATCCCGAAAACATTCTTCGCGTTCAACATTCCCATAACGAGAGCCGCGAGCGAGACGAGCAGAATGAAAGGAAACATGATCCGTGTGAGCAAAATCGTGAGCTCTGCTTTCTCCGGAGCGAATCCGGGCGCGAGGACCGTGATGAGCGCAGGCGCAAAAACCACGCCGAGCACAGTGACGGCGCTCATGAAGACAACGGTCAGGGTGGCGACTTTGCTCGCGAGCCGCCAGGCAGATTGATCGCCATCAGTTGCGATGCGACCGGAGAAGGTCGTGACGAAGGCGGTGGAAAGTGCGCCCTCGGCAAAGAGATCGCGCAACATGTTCGGCGCGCGGAAGGCGGTGAGAAACGCGTCCATGTTTTTGCCCGCGCCGAAGAGCGAAGCAAAGATCACCTCCCGCAGGAGCCCAAGCACGCGGCTACAAAGGATTGCGATGCCGACGACGCCGGTCGCGCGAGTGCTCACCCTTTTGTTCGGACTCGCGGTTGCCGTCACGGACGCAACAGAACAGCGGAGTGGTAATTTACGAAAGTGAAATCAATGCAGGGCGCGCTCGCCGCGGCGAGCGCCTCGAAATCGGCCATTAAGAATCGGATGCGGCTTTCGGAACCAGAAAGCGCTGATAAACGAACGAGGCGACGATAAGAATGATGGCGACGCCGATGAACGCGCCGATGCGATAAAGCTGACTGAGATTTCCCAGATCGTGCAAGAAGAGTTTGACGAGCGTAACCAGAAGGAGCGCGACGCCGGCGTAACGCACCCAGCTCGTCTTTTGTTTCATGCCGACGAGAAGAAGCGCGAAGGCGAAGAGCGCCCAGCCAATGGAATACGTCATGTCCCTGGCAAAGTTGCCGGAGAACGAGAACGTAAGCGTGGGCCCAACGGAGAAATAATCCGCGATCTCTATGTTCAAGAGCAGGAAGGTGAGGATGGCGCCTAACGAGTTCAAGAGTGTCGGCGCCGTCCGTTCGAACGACGATTGTCGGGACCCGCGACAGAGCAAGGCTCCGACGAACAGAAAGAGGACGGCGAAACCGTAGGCGTCGAGGTACCAGTTCCAAATCGGAGTCGGGCTCCGACGATGATACTCGAGAACCGCGGGATTCAAGGCGAGACGGACGAAGGCGAGACAGAGCAATCCGACTCCGACATAACGCAAGCCCCGATGCGGCACGACGCGGAACAACCAAAGAAGAGCGAAGCCCTCGAACGCCCAGCCTAAGGTGATCCATTCGCGCTCGAATTGGATCGGGAAAATGAGACTGACGAAAAGCAGCGCGGCGCCAGCTTGCCAGGCGAGACGCGCATCCCCGGATGCCGGAGTCACTTGTTTTCCCTTCACCAGGAAGAGCGTGCCGATCGCATACGGAAGGACGAAAATGGCCGGGATCAATCCGTTGCGCAGGTTTGGAAATGTCGTGCGGATGATTTGGTAGACCAGGCAGAAATGCAGAGGTCCGGAAAGTGCGCCAAGGGCCCACGGCAAAGGCTTGCGTTCTTCTGCCGTAAAAAAGGGATAGCCCAGAAAGAGCAGGAAAAACGCGATTTGCCACCCAAGGACGAGCGCGCCGTAACTGTTCGTGAAATGGAGAGCCTGCCATTCGCTTTCGACGGCCCACGTGAAAGCAAGTGCGATCAGCGCGATCCAGCTCGTGCGTGCAATAACCCCGAGACCGAGCAGAAGGACCGCGAGGAAAAATGCCGTGATGAAGAAAGGCGTGGGATTCACGATTGGCAGCTTCGCGATCGCCATGAGCAGGAGCAGGAACGGCATCGAAGCCGCGAGCGCGGGAATATTCCGCCGAACATTTTCTGAATCGGGAAAGAGCCTGCGGGCCGCGAAGAGCGCGGCCGAGAAAAAGAACGTCCCTGATCCAGCTGCGACGATCAAAAATCCACGGAGATCGATTTCGGGGGGCGCCGTCACAATCCACAGGGCTGCGGCGAAGATGGTTACGACCAACGCGATTGCGACCGCTGGGAGAGAACGGCGCGCGAACGCCACACTGATTGCGATGAAATCGAGAATGAGAACACAAGTCCAGACGGACGCCGATGTTTCGTTTTTCCCAATGCACAGGCAAACGAGGACGAGCGGCAGTATCGGCACGTAACTTTGCCAAGCCGCGCCTTTTAGAGCAGAGGTGTCCGTTTTTGGCCAGAACGCGAAACTCGCGTGCAGGAGAGCGAAGACCACGTAACCGCCCAGTCCCCACCAAAGCAACGCGTCGTTTAGGTAATGCCCTGTCCAGCTGGCCAGGAACACAAAAAGGATAAGGCCACTAGCGGGAGCGAGTATCCTTGTTCTCGGAAGAAACAAAGCGAGGCCAAGCAGACCGGCCTCCGCGACAAAGGCGTAGCTAAAAAGGAAGCCAGGCCGATGACCGAGTTCGGGATAGCTAAGGAGACAGAATCCCCATGCCAGAGCGGTGAAACCGAGCGTGATCACCGCACGCGCCGTCCAGTTCTCCGTCGGAATAACGCGGCGCTGGAGCGCGAAGATCGCGAGAAATTGGGCTTCGAAACCGAGAAAAACGGCCAAGGCAATATTTGCCTTAGGGTAGTCGAAAAACTTATAGGCCCAGCCGAACTCGATGAGCACCGTGCCGGCCGCGGCGAGGATGACGAGATAATCCCAGCGCTTGCGAAGAGCCACGGCGGCGACGCCAACATTCAAGACCGCGATGTAGCCGAAGAGTGCGGTCGGATTGTCGACGCCAGTCGAAAGGAGGATGGGGGTGAGAAAACCACCCAATAAGCCCAGGACGACGATGACTTGGGCGTTCATGCGAACGGCCAGGAAAAACGCCGCGCCCGTGACAATCGCCATGGCAGCAAACGCTGGAACGAGCGCGATCAAATGGTAGAAAACGTGGGCAGCAAAAATATTTCCATAGAGAACCAGGACGCCGGTCGCACAGAGGCTCTGGCCGGAGACGCGGTAGCGCCGAGTCGCCGTAAGCCAGCCGGTCACGATGAGGGCGAGTCCGACGACGGTGCCTATCACCACCCGCATCCCCGGAGTGATGAGGTTGTTCTCGAAGGAGTACTTCACGAGGAAAATGATGCCGAGGAAAAGAACGAAGCCGCCGATCCACGCGAAAAGTTTGACCCCCAGAAATGCTTCCCAATCGATCGCGGACCGGGCAGGACGCGGGGCGGGCGGAGGCTTTATCGGCGGCGGCTCGCCGACCGATGTCTTAGGTAACGCGAGTTCTGGAATGGGCGGCCGGGGTGGCAGCGGCGGAGGAACTGCCAGCGATGGAGAAGAAGTCGGCGCAGTTTGAACAGCGGGCGCAGGCGGCGCGACCTCAACACGTCCTCTGCCCGATTCCAACTCGCCGACGCGACGACCGAGCTGGCGCACGGTCTTTTTGAGTTTGTGCACCTCGATCGCGCCGATCACGAGCAGAGCGATCGGCACCAGCAAAGCAACGAGACCGAGACAAACGGATGAGTCCATAACAGTCAGTGCGGTGCAGTGCCGGGGCAGAGGAAGCCGATCATAATCCCGTCGGGCAATCGAGGAATTCCCACGGCAAATCGAATCGATCGGACAAGTGAGCTGCCAATGCTTTCACGCCAAAAGTCTCAGTCGCGTAGTGCCCGCCGAGCAGCAGGTTGATGCCGATTTCCTCCGCGGCCACGGCTGCCCAATGCGGCGCCTCCCCCGTGATGAACGTATCAATGCCTTCCTCGACGACGGCGTAAATGTCCGAGCCGGCCCCTCCGGTGATCAGAGCGATCGTTTCCGTTTGTTCTGGTCCGGCAGCGAATAGCTTTACCGGACAGCCTAACGAGTGTTCGAGTTTGCGCGCAAGTTCCGCACGCGAAACTTGCGCCTTCACTTTCAGACCGACGCATTGCCCCTTCTGCTCGAAAAACGGTTCGGTGTTTTCAAAACCCAGCGCGCGCGCGAGCTGCGCATTGTTACCCAGGACCGAATGGATATCGAGAGGGAGATGCGCGCTGTAGAGTGCAAGGTCGTGCTTGAAAGCGCGTTCTAGCATTCGCCGGCGACTGCCCGTGATCGGTTGCAATCCCGGCCAGAACAAACCGTGGTGGACGATGAGAAAATTTATCCCACGCTCGATCGCCGCGTTGATCGTGCACGTGGAAGCATCGACCGCGGCGCCAATCTTGGTCACAGCGCTGGAGTTTTCGATCTGCAAACCATTCTTCGCATTCGGCCAGTCGGCAATTTCGCCGATCCGCAGGAGGTCGTGGCAATAATCGACCAGCTGATTGAGCCGTGGCATGCGGCCGATTGTGGGCGGAGAAAACAGAGAATGCACGCGCAGAAGTGGGGAAGCGCGGGCTGGGAAACCCGCGCTCCCCAATCGAGAGCTTGACGAAATCTTTCCCTGTTGTGACCGTTAGGTCTCCCGAGTTAACCGAGGAAAAATCTCTTGGAATATACTGACGCGCCAACTTCAGAACCGGCAATAGCTGCCGACAGCATGGCTTGCCCGCTCTGTGGGCACGTCCTGCCGAAAGATGCGGGAAGCTGCGATCGTTGCGATTGGGTGCGGGCGCCCAACGCTGACACGGCGGAAGGCAAGGCAAGCGATCTCGTTGCGGTCATGCTGAGTGTGATTCCCGGACTCGGACATGTTTACAAAGGATACAGACTGCTCGGACTTCTTTTCGTGACCGGTGCGTTTGGGGCGATTCTGCTTGGCGCACTTGCCGCGACAGCCACCGCCGGATTCGGCCTTGCCTTGATCCCAATCTATTGGTTTGCGGTGATGTTCCATGTCTATGGCATCGAGGACCGCGTCGCGCCGACGGAGAAGGACGAAGGCGAAGAGTACTAACACACAGGCAGGGACGTTTCTCGCTCCGCCGCCGGAGCGGCTTTGGCGCGCAGAAGGCCGAAACGGCCGACTTGTTTCCCGCTCGGTCCCAAAGAATAATTCGACGGACGCCTCGGAAAGGCGTCCCTACCTGTTTTGGCTCTCGCTCACGGCGCGATGGATTTCTTCAAGAATCTCCCGCAATCCATAACGAAACTTCCAGTCAGGATAGTGTTCCTGGAATTTTCGCACATCGCTGATCCACCAAATGTGGTCGCCGATGCGATTGTCCTCTTCGTATTTCCAGGTTAAGCGCCGGCCGCTGATTTCCTCGCAGAGGTTGATCGCTTCGAGCATGGAGCAGTTGCTGTGGCGGCTGCCGCCAATGTTATAAACTTCTCCTGCGCGCGGCGCGCAAATAAAGGCATCGAAGGCATCGACGAGATCAGCGCTGTGAATATTGTCGCGGACCTGTTTTCCCCCGTAACCAAAGACGCGGTAAGGCCGCCCTGTCACCGTGCAGATCATTAGGTAAGAGAGAAAACCGTGCAGCTCCGTTCCCGCGTGCGCGGGCCCGGTCAGGCAACCACCACGAAAACAGGCCGTGGGCATTCCGAAGTAGCGGCCGTATTCCTGCACCAAAATGTCCGCGGCGGCTTTTGACGCGCCGAAGAGCGAATGCTTCGTGCAATCGATGCTCATTGTTTCGGAAATTCCGGGTTCGTACTCGTGGCCCTCGGCAATTTCCCAACGCAAGGGCAGTTCGCGCAACGGCAGTCGATTTGGCGTGTCGCCATAGACTTTGTTCGTCGAGGTAAAAACGAAAGGCGCCTCCGGGCAAACTTCGCGGGCGGCTTCGAGAAGATTCAACGTGCCATTCGCATTGACGGTGAAATCAGTCTGCGGATCGCGCGCCGCCCAATCATGGGAAGGCTGCGCCGCGGTGTGCACAACGGCGGCGATGTCGTTGCGATGCTCTCTGAATAATTCAAGAACTCCCTTCGCATCCCGGATATCAAGATCGTGATGTTCATAGTCCCGGACCGTCTTAACGAGTAGATCGCGCGTCTTCTGCGTCGAGGCCTCCGCTCCGAAGAAACGACTTCGCATGTCGTTATCGATTCCGACCACGCGATAGCCATCGCTCGCGAAATGCTTGACCGTCTCCGAACCAATCAGGCCCGCGGAACCAGTCACGATGATCTTACGCATGGAAAAACTCAAAGCTGGAGTCGTGCCGAGTTCTACGACTCACCGAGAATCCAGGTAAGGTCGCCGTTCATCGCTTCTACTTGAGCCGCGGGATACTGCTGATCGCCTTGCAGCACTCTCTTGAGAAGCGCCGCGTTTTTGTTCGCGTTCGCTAAAAAGCAAATGTGACGTGCCTGGCTGATAAGCAGGAAGGTGAAGGTGATCCGCCAGGCGTTAAATTTTGGCACGAAGTTGGCAACGACCTTGCGTGTTTTTTCCTGCAGTGCTGCTGTGCCCGGAAACAAAGACGCCGTGTGCCCGTCATCTCCCATCCCGAGGAGAATCAAGTCGTGCCGGTAAACCATTTCGCCGCGTTGCGCCGCGAGAAGATCCAGCCCGTCCTGATATTCCTGCGCCGCGATCTGCGGATCGATTTCGCCCCGCATGCGTGCGATCGATTTCTCCGGAACGGCTGCGGGAACAAAGAGTAATTCGCGGGCCATGCGGAAATTGCTTTGCTCATCTTCGGGTGACACACACCGCTCGTCGCCGAAAGTAAAAAAAACGCGATCCCACGGAAGGTCCCGCCCGATTCTGGCCAGTTCTGTGTAAACCGGGCGTGGAGTGTTTCCGCCGGAGAGCGCGATGCGAAACTGGTCTCGTTCCGCCAAGGCGGCGCGGGCGTGCTGGAGAATGAACTCCGCTGCGTCAGGCACAAAGTTTTTCGAGCGGATAACTTCGGGCTTCATGCGTGCCGGCGGGGTTAAACCGCGCAATGCGATAAGCCGCGCTGTTCGAGATAGCGCTGATGATACTCTTCAGCGGGATAGAAAGTGGGCGTCGGTTCGATTTGCGTCACGATTGGCCGCTTAAAACGGCCGCTCTTGTCTAAGCTGGCCTTCGACTCTTCCGCCGCTACGCGTTGCTCGGGCGTGTGATAAAAAATCACGGAACGATATTGGTCGCCGACATCGGGGCCCTGGCGATTCAGCGTAGTCGGATTGTGATTCGACCAGAAGACATCGAGGAGCTGATTGTAACCGACGATCGCGGGATCGAACTCAACCCTCACCACTTCAGCGTGCCCGGTCCCGTGAGCGCACACATCTTCGTAGGTTGGATTTTCCTTCGTGCCGCCCGCGTAACCGACGGTTGCATTCGTCACACCTCGAGTGGCCCGGAAGGTCGCTTCAACGCCCCAAAAACAACCGGCGCCAAATGTCGCTTTTTCTGTCGTCATGTTTTCACCATGAAACGAGAAGAGCGGGGGCGCAAATGTCGTTGTGGCAGTCCGGTGGATCGTGCGCTCCGTCGCGCGATGACAATAATGGCGGCGCAGCCGCGACTCTAAATATCGCGCGCGGAGCGCCCGATTCACCGAAAGATCAGCGCCTAACAAGTGGGGTGGGTTTGCCTTGTGCGCGACCGAGCTTCGAACAATCCTCCACCAGCATCAACTCGCACGCACCGTTGCCGGTGTCCGTCCGGCTAAGTGAGCTGCGCCATGTGCCGATCTCGGGACCGGTCGCCTCAACCAGTTCACCCTGGAGATGAACGAGCTCGCCTTGTCGCAGCGACTTGCAGAATGACGCCACTGCGGATGTTGCCGGAATGACATGCAGATTGGTGCTGTGCGAAATGATTTGATCTTTCGGAATCGGCGGTGGGAACTGGTATTCGTACCAGTAAAAACGCATGCTCTGGCTGATTTTGATCTGATCGAGCACGGCCTGGTCGGACATCGGACCCCAGCCAACCGCAAGATCAACGGGCACGAGTTTCGCTTCCCGATCGTAGCCGTAAACCTTCCGGTGCAAGATTCGCGCATCGAGCGAAAAGCGCGCGAGCGGTTTCAGGTGATACTCGCCGTGCTCGATCAGCGCCTGACCGTCGCTGATCGCGAGTTGTTCCGGCTCGGAGTCGACCAGAACACCAGCGGGATAACTGATCGGGCGATGAAGATAGAAATAAACAAAGAACGCGAGCGCGATCGCCAGCAGAGCAGAGATAATTTTCATTCGCGGTTTGCCTAACGAGGGGCCCATGACTGGAAAAGCAGGTTTGGTGCTCGGCTACAATTGTCTGTCCGCCATCGAATTCGATGTCATCCCGAGTCGCGCAGACGGGACCGCGACCTCGGGAGAAGCGCTGACCTCACACCTGCGAATTGCGGCACGCGACGGGAGGAAGCGTGGCGCTCCGGTTGCGCGGTCCTTCGCCGCCTGCGTGGCTCAGGGTGACAGTCTGTTAATGACCGACAACTACATCACCATGCCGCCGTCGACCGCCAGCACTTGTCCCGTGATATACTTCGCTTCCGCGGAAGCGAGATATGCGACAGCGGCCGCGATATCGTCCGGCTGCCCCAGTTTGCCGAGGGGGATCTTTTGCAAAATGGCCTGACGAATCTCGTCGGAGAGCACTCCGGTCATATCCGTCTCGATCAATCCGGGAGCGACGGCGTTCACGGTAATGCCGCGGCTCGCCAATTCTCGAGCAAGCGATTTCGTGAGACCAATCAATCCCGCTTTGCTCGCGGAGTAATTCGCCTGGCCTGCGTTACCGATCAATCCGCTAACCGAGCTGATGTTGATGATCCGGCCGCTCCGCTGCTTGATCATCGGCCGCTGAAGCGCTTGGACGAAATTGAACGCACCTTTCAGGTTCGTATTCAAAACGGTGTCCCAATCGTCGAGAGACATGCGCATACTGAGGCCATCGCGCGTCACGCCGGCGTTGTTCACCAGAATGTCCACGCGACCAAAGTCTTCGAGAATCTGCGACCCGGTTTTTTGCACGGCCGCATGATCGGCGACGTCCACGGCATAGGCCTTCGCCGCATCGGCGCGGGCGCCATTAATTTCTTCCGCGGTTTTTTGAGCGTTGGTTTCCGTTCGGCTGACTGACGCAACGCGTGCACCTTCACTGGCCAACCGGAGAGCGATTGCGTGCCCAATCCCCCGCCCCGCGCCCGTCACGACTGCAACCTGGTTTTGGAATCTCATGAACTGGCATTCTGAGGGCAGCGTGGTGTGCGCTCAAATCAAAACGTGAAGATGCTCAGAAACGCGACTTCGATCGCGAGCGCTTCCTGGATATTTCGGCCAAGATGATCACGCATTTCTTCCAGACGCCGAATGCGACGGAGGATTTCTGACGTCGACAATTTTTGACCGAGAATACGCGTTTGATCGCTGGCGGACGGCAGTTCGCGTGGCGCGACACCGGTGTTCGCCCGAAGCACGTCGGACCACCAGAGAAAAAGCGTTTCGACCAGGCGCGAACGCTGTCGCACGTACTGACTTTCTGTGAGGGCCTTGAAATAATCTTCGCGCTCCTCCAACCAGGCTCCGTCCGTGGTGTTCTTGTAGCGCACCTCGTCGCGCTTTAGAGCAGCGACGTTCTCCACCTGGATCGCCTCGCGGATTTGCGCCAGCAAACGATGGAAACCTCGTGCGAGGTGATAAGCGTCCTGCACACCATTCGCCGCCGGGGGGGCGACCGTGCCGAGCAGCTCGACTAATTCCTTCTCTTCAACCGACGGCGCCGCTTTCGCCTCCGCAGCCAACGGCACGGCAATGCAACGGGAAAGAATCGTGTCCGGTAGGACTTCCGGCATCGCACTCAACAAGAGCAAGAGCGAGTCGTTGGGCGGTTCTTCGAGGGTCTTTAGGAAAGCGTTTGCCGCCTGGGGCTGAAGGCGATCTGCCTCGGCCACGATCGCCACTTTCCGGCGCCCTCCGGAGCTCCGCATTTGCAATGCATGCTCGAGAGCCCGCACCTGATCGATCACAATGCGACGCGATTTCGATTCCGGTTCGGCCAAATAAACCCCCGGCGGTTGTGAGGCGAAAACGTCGGCCGCGGTCGCTCCAGTAACGAGACTGGAAAGATCGGAAGCAAGTCCGCGCTTGCCGCTGCCCGGCGGTCCAGAAATCAAATAAGCATGGGCCAGCCGGCCGTTCTCATGGGAACGGCTCAAATATTCGAAAGCGCCGTTGCGGGTGAAGGCCATCGATCTTACGAGGCGCGAGCCGTGTCCCCTTTTTTCCGCAGCGCTAAAATCGCGGGGAAACGTGCCGATACTTCGCGCCAGATTTTGCTTTCGATTTCATCGGGTGAAAGGGAGCCATCGAGCAAGTAAATCCGTGTGGGTTCGCGGCGCGCAAGCTCGCGGTAGCCTTCACACACTCGTTCATAGAACTCGAGCGGCTCCTGTTCCATGCGATCGAGAGCTTGCACGGGACGCACGCGTCGCAACATGCGCGCGCGGGCTGTCGCGACATTCACATCGAGGATAAAGGTGAGGTCTGGTCTCTCTGCACCCACGGCAAATTCATTCAGCTTCTCGACAATGCCCGGCTCGAGTTTGCGCGCGACGCCCTGGTAAACGGTGGTCGAATCAAAAAAACGATCGGAAATCACCACCGATTCCTGCTCCAGCGCCGGCCGGATGGTTTCGCGCACGAGCTGGCTGCGACTTGCCTCGAAGAGCAACAGTTCGGTCTCGGGCGCCATGGCAAAACTTTCCGGCGCGAACTGGAGGAGGTCCCGAATCTTCTCCCCAATCGCGGTGCCGCCCGGCTCCCGCGTTATGAGCACAGGCACCCCGGCCTGTTCGAGGCGCGACGCAAGTCGCTTCACTTGCGTTGATTTCCCGCAACCTTCCGATCCCTCGAACGTGATAAACGCGCCACGTGACATCAGAGCGAGTGTGAAACACTGGAGCGCAGTTGTCGAATTGTGACGATATGATGGAGCACGCCGAGGCACGCAAAACGAGGATGTCATCCTGAATCGCGCAGACGATGAAGGACCTCTCAACTGCAAATTTCCGCGTCCAATTCATTTGGGTGACGGCCATTGCAATTGAGAGGTCCCTCGCCGTCTGCGCGGCTCGGGATGACAGAATTTTTCGCCGCGCAGTTGTCGAATCGCTGCCGGTGCTCTAGGTAGACCTGCGTGAAACAATTCTGGCTCGTGAAACAGGAACCGTCCGCTTATTCGTGGGCGAATTTCGTCGCGGATGGCAAAACGCCTTGGACCGGCGTCCGGAATTACACGGCGCGGAATAACCTGCGTGCAATGCGGAAGGGCGACGCGGTGCTTTTTTATCACAGTGTGAGCGAGAAGGCCGTCGTAGGAATCGCTAAAGTGATCCGGGAAGCTTATCCGGATCCGACGGCGACGGAGGGCGATTGGAGCGCGGTGGATCTTGCGCCAGAGAAAGCCGTGCCGCGGCGCGTGACGCTCGAGGAGATCAAGGGCAACCCGAGACTGAAAGAGATGACGCTGCTGCGTCTGTCGCGCTTATCGGTCCAGGCACTGACCCGCGTGGAGTTTCAGGAGATTCTTCGTATGGCGCGCTGAAATGTAGCGCGAGCTACTAAAGCGATTAGGCTTGTTTGCTTTGCGGTTGGGATAGAAAATCCAGCGTGACCGGCGCCACTGCGACATCGTTGTCTTCCATCTTCGCTCTCTCGGCGGAAGCGGATCGCGAAGCTCTGATCGTTTCAGTGCATGACGTCGCGCCAGCGACTCGAGCAGCGGCGGAAAAAATTGTGGCGGAGCTTTCCCACCATCGCGTTTCGGTTTGCTCACTACTTGTGGTACCGAACTATCACCACCGTGGCTCTTCCACGGAAGATCGCGGTTTCGTGCGCTGGCTCCAGGATTTAGAAGCGCAGGGACACGAGATCGTGATCCACGGCTACTTTCATGAGAGGCCGCGTCGAAACGGGGAAAACCTGCACGAAAAGTTCTTCACCCGGCTTTATACCAACGACGAAGGGGAATTTTATGACCTCGACTACGACGAAGCATTTCGTCGAATCATGCGCGCGCGCGAGGAATTTGTCAGGGCGGGACTGACGCCGCGAGGTTTCATCGCTCCCGCGTGGCTGCTTGGCTCGGCCGCGGAGCGGGCGGCTGCGGAAGCGGAAATGGAATACACGACAAGATTGACGGGGGTGCGGGACTTGCGTTCTGGAGACAATTTTTTCGCACGAACACTCGCCTATAGTGTGCGGAGCGGCTGGCGTCGTACCGCGAGCCTGGCGTGGAATGGTGTGCTGGCCCGTCAACTCGCCGTTGCGCCGCTCGCGCGCGTGAGCATTCACCCGCCCGATCGGGATCACCCTGAGATCTGGCAGCAGATCCTGCGGCTGACCGATCGACTAGTCGAAAATCGGACCGCGATGACATATCGAGACTGGATCGCGGAAAGGCGGACCCGCCGCGGCGCTTAGCCCTTCCTGCATGAGCCTTTGCGATCTCCACATTCATTCCCGCTTCAGCGCGCGGTCCGAGGAGTGGCTCTTTCGGCGGTTCGATTTTCCAGACAGTTATACCGATCCGCGAGAGCTCTATCGGTTACTTCGCGAGCGCGGAATGGATTTCGTTACAATCACCGATCACGACACGATCGATGGCAATCTCGCAATAGCAGAGCTTGATCATACTTTTATCAGTGAGGAAGTTACTACGTATTTTCCTCACGATCCGTGCAAACTTCACCTGCTCGTCTGGGGAATTTCCGAAGCGCAGCATTCAGAAATCTCGGCTCTTCGAGAGAACATCTACGACCTGCAAAGCTATCTCCAAAAAGCGGCGATAAGCCATTCGGTTGCGCACCCGCTCTACAGCATCAACGGCAAACTCGAAGCTTCCCACCTCGAACGGCTGATTCTCCTTTTCAAACACTTTGAAGGCATCAACGGCTTGCGCGACGCACTCCTGAGCGTGCTGGCCCGGGAACTCCTCTCCGGCCTGACGTCCCAAAAAATCGAGGAGCTGGCGAACCGTCATGATCTCCAACCGACCCACGCCGAGCCATGGAAGAAGATCTTCACCGGCGGCTCGGACGACCACGGCGGACAGTTTGTGGCCGGCTCTTACACGGAAACACCGCGCACACGAACCGCGAAGGAATTTCTTCAGCACGTCCGCGAAGGTAAATGCGTTGCGCGGGGCGAGGGCGGCACTCCGCTCGCCTTGTCCCACGGTTTTTACAACACCGTTTCCTGTTTTATCCAAGACCGCTTCACGGAACGCCTCGGACCGAGCGCTCCATTGTTGGAGACGATGTTCTCGCGGTTCATGGAAGGGCGCGATCCGACCGAATTCACCTTGCGCGAAAAAGCCACCTTCATCGCCCAAGGCGTGATGTCTGGAAAAATTTTCGAGCTGGCGAAACCGGGGAACGTTTCGCTTTGGAAGGGCCTCTCGAAACATTTCGCGCGCCCAAAAGTGAAGGCGCAGTTGGCCAAGGAGATGGAAGGCGTGACAGAGCCGGAGCGGCGAACTTTCCTAATGGCGAACCTGGTTTGCGAACAGCTCGCGTTTCGTTTCTTCGAGAAATTCGTCCAGCAGATCAGAACCGGGAACGTGATCGAAAGCATGCAGGCATTGAGCGGGATCGCACCGATCATAGTTCTGCTCTCGCCCTACATCTACGCTTTCCATAGCCAGGCTCCTTCTCGCAGGTGGCTGCGGGAGATTTTCTTGCAGATGACAGGTTCGATTCCGCTTGCGCTGCAAAACCGAAAGCGGGCGTGGTTTACCGACACGCTCGAGGACGTGAATGGGGTCGCAAACACGATTCGGAAGATGACGGCGGCGGGCGTTGCGGCCGGCGAAAAGTTGATAGTCATTACCTCCCGCCGGGATCTAAAGGTCGACGACATTCCGATCAAGAATTTCAGGCCGATTGGCGAGTTCGAATTGCCGGAGTACGAGCTGCAACGGCTGAGCTTCCCGCCCATCATGCAGATCCTCGATTACGTTCAGCGGGAACAATTCACCGAGATCATTATCAGCACGCCCGGACCGATTGGCCTCACGGGATTGCTGGCCGCTAAGATGTTGAACCTGCAAACCAGCGGGATTTATCACACCGATATTCCGGAGTACGTCCGCATTTTGACAGAAGACCGTTTCCTCGAAAGCCTGGCCTGGAGCTACATGCAGTGGCTCTACGGGCAGATCGACACGGTCTTCGTGAACTCGGAGCAATACCGGAAATGCTGGATCGACCGCGGGTTTGCGCCGGAGAAGTTGAAGATCCTGCCGCGCGGGCTCGACACCGATTTGTTCCATCCGGCGCGGCGCGATCCATCCTACTGGCAGCGCTTCGGAGCGAATGGCAGCAGCGTTCGATTGCTATATGTCGGCCGCATCTCGCGCGAGAAAGATCTCGATGTGCTGGCGGCAGCTTATGACAAGATCCGCGAGGCGGGCCAGCCAGTGCAGCTATTCATCGTAGGGCAGGGCCCGCACTCAGATGCGCTGGCGGCCGCGTTGCCCGAGGCGGTTTTCCTGGGGTATCTCACGGGCGAGCCGCTCGCGACGGCGTACGCATCGGCGGACATTTTTGTTTTTCCAAGCACGACCGATACCTTTGGGAACGTGGTCATCGAAGCGCAAGCTTCCGGACTTCCGGTGATCGTCTCCGATCTCGGCGGCCCAAAGGAATTGGTGGAGGACGGAGTCAATGGACTGGTGACGAAAGCCCACGATGTAGAAGATGTCGCGCGCGCGATTGCGCTTCTGGTTGGCGATCAAAAAATGCGAGCGCGCATGGGAGAGAAAGCGCGCCAGAGCGTGGTGGATCGCAGCTGGCCGGGAGCCTTCCAGAAGTTCTGGCATACGACCGGTCTATGAATTCCAGAACGACCGTGGCGCACCCATAAGGGCTGCGTTGCTTCACGAGCAAATCACTCCGTTAGGTTAGTGGTGGAGGCACATTCGACGGCGCTGCCGGCGAAGCGGGCGGCGAGACATCCGCAGCCGCCCAGACGTCATATTCCGGCCCGAATTGTTGCAGAAACAAAAGCTTGAACGCAATTAGCCAAACGAAGGCGGGAAGAAGGACCACGGAGCTGACATAGGGAAGTCCCGCAATACAACAGGTCAGGCAGGAAACGATCATACTGGCGAGGACCAGCGCCATCACGAGGACAATCCCAAACAGGACGAACAGAACAAATGGACCCGGCCGCGCGAGCACAAGCTTCGACACATCGAAAAACGCTGCTCGCGCGAGGCAGCGACGACGGTACATCACTGGAACCATGAACTGGCTCACGACGGCGAAGAAGATCGCGAAAGCCAGCCACACTAGCCCGATGAAGACGAACGCGAACACTGCCGCAGCACCGAGCCCGGCCGTCCCCTTTCCACCGGGGAATAATCCCAACGGCACGACGATCAGCAAAACTAACGCCACCATTATCACCATGGCCAGAAGCGCCACCGCGAGAGAGAACAAGAAGAAGCTGTTGCCTTCGCGCCGGTACTCCCGCCAGGGCGCGACGATCGCCGCGCGGTTTTTTACGACGCAATCTGTGAAGATAAACCGGCCGCGCGCCACGACCCACATGAGGACGAAAATCCAGATGAGCACGAAAACCGCGATGGCGATAATGAACGGGAGCAACCATGACGGCAGCGACTCGGCGATCGGAACATTATGGTAACTGGTCGATCGGAAATTCCAATTTCCGTTCCAAGGGAAATGGAACCGGAAGCCAGTTCCCCAGGAACCGCTCAAAAATGCCGCGAAACCGATCACGCACCATTTTGCGAAGTCGAAAGGCTGAAAGAGAATTCTCTTCATCACTTCGAGCGCGGCGCCAAACGGCTCAAAGATCTCTATCTTGGGTTGATCCCCGTTCATGTCCGCATTTCAAACTTTCGCGGCAGGCTAATCAAGCTCACGTTCAGAGCCGGCGACTGACCTTGGATCAAAACTGCCGAACCCTCTTCGCTAACCCGTTCCGAAATAGCGATCACCCGCGTCGCCAAGGCCGGGCACGATGTAACCAAACTTGTTTAATCCGGGATCGACCGCGGCAGTGATGATTGGGACGTCCGGATGTTCGCTCTGAAATTGCTGCACGCCGGGCAGGCACGCGAGCACGCAGAGAAATTGGATATGCCGCGCGCCTTGCGCTTTTAAGATCGAGGCGGCTTCGCAGGCGCTGTGTCCGGTCGCCAGCATCGGATCCAGCAGCAGCACTGCGGCGGCCGCGATCTTAACCGGCAGACGATCATAGTAACTGACGGGCCGGAGTGTTTCGGCGTCGCGATAAAGTCCGATATGGCCGATACTCGCATCCGGAACGACCCGAATGATTCCGTCTAGCATGCCGAGACCGGCGCGGAGAATCGGGACAAGAACGATTGGTTTTGCGAGAACCGCTCCCGCGCATGATGCGAGCGGGGTCTCAACTACAATCGGGGCGATCCCCAGCTGCGCGATGCTTCGGCGAAAAGAAGAATTGCGATCTCCTGCAACTGGCGCCGAAAAAGATCGGGCGTGGTCGTTTTTGCCCGGAGAATCGAGAGTCCCGTCGCGACAAGAGGGTGATCCAGGATCTGTATTCGCCCATGATTTGAGTCTGTGTTGGTAGGGCGAGATTCTTTCGCGCCTTGGCGCGGCTTGGCCGACCGTTTCGACCCCACGGAGTGTCGCCCTACCATCTTGCTAATCACGACGATGGCCTTCGCGCATTCGCACAGGTGAGGCCGGAATCTTGTCGAGGACGACGCGGTGCCCGCCGTCATAATATCCAAAAGCGAGAACGCCCGTAGGACATTGCTGCACGCACGCGGAGCAGCGCACGCATTCCGGATCCTGCATCGGCAGACCTTTGTTCGCGAAGTTCATGATGTCGATGCCTTGATGGCAAACCGATGTGCAAACGTTGCAGGAAATGCATTTCGATTTCTCCGGAAAAATCCTGAAGCGCGAGAAACGCGCATAGATGTGCATGAGCGCCGCGAGCGGACAAAAAAACCGGCACCAAACGCGGCCGGAGTATTTGAAATAAAGACCGACGCCAATGATGCCGCCCAGGAACACATCGACGAGCCATTTGTAGTTGGCGTAGGTGATCAGTTTCCCATCGCTATTTTTTCCTTCGAGGAGCAAATGGAAAGCGGACGCGGCGATCGACTGCGGCCAGAGCCATCCGGCGA
This sequence comes from Spartobacteria bacterium, assembly GCA_003169695.1. Classification (GTDB taxonomy): domain Bacteria; phylum Verrucomicrobiota; class Verrucomicrobiia; order Chthoniobacterales; family UBA10450; genus AV80. Next base: position 152,915 of record PNAS01000073.1, on the reverse strand, counting down.
CGCGAACGAGCAAAAGAAGAAGGGCGACCGCCAGGATTACCTGCCCCGCCATGTTCAATCGGTTCCAGAATGGGCCATGCGGCATTTTGTGGCGTTGCTCGTCGCCCATCGTTTCGGCGAGCGCGCCACACGAGCAGATCCACCCGCAGTACGCGCCCTTGCCCCAGCGCCAGACGATTGCTGGAATGATGACGAACGTTTGCACGAACGCGATCACGAGCCACCAGGCGAGCGGCGCATCCGTGAAGACGTTGTAGACCATGAGCGGCCACGCAAGGATGAAGCCGTAGGCGCGCCAGTACGCGCGCGGATGTCCCCAGCCCGGCCATTGATGGGCGGCGTATTGCTGGGCCGAAATGTAAGATTCGAAAAGGTGATCGGCGATCGTCTTGCCCGGTCCCTGATCGAACCAGCCGTTGTAGCCGAAGTACGGCAGAACGATCTCGGGCAGGATAAAAAGCGGCACCACCTGCACGAGCATGAGCACGGTGGTTTGCAACGTGACGTACGGGGTCTTGCGCCGCCGGATTCGCGCGATGCCAAAAGCAACGATGCATGAGCTGTAGAGAAAGGTGTAGTAGAACGAGCGCGACTTCAGTGAGACCGCAAGCGTGCCGAGTAGGGTCGAGCGATCCGCCACTTGCGCCTGAAACCAGCCGCCTAACGAGCTGAGAACGACCGGCATGTCTTCCGGGAACGGGTTCAACCACGTCTCCGCGAACCCGCCCGATTTCCAGGAATAAACGAAAATGCAAAACGCGAGGAGAAGGCCGAGCGCGATCCAACCGAGTAACGTCCCCTCGCCCGCAATCGCAATGCCGGAACGCCGAAAGAACTCCAGCGGAGCTTCCCGTCCGAGCATGGTGAAAACGACGTCGTTGGGTAACACCTCCTCGGTTCCGTTCTTCAGGTAAACCCGCTTCGGCTCGATCCGTGTCACTTCGGTGCCAAGCGCGAGTTTGAGCGATCCGGCGGATTTCTGACCGCGCATCCCGGAGGTCAACGCCGTGTTTACGCGTTCGGACGTGGGGTTCTCGATTTGCACATCGGCCGACGCATCATGCACGAGCATCTCGACTTTCTCGATGTTCGCCGGCTTCGCGCGCGACAATTCTTGCCGGCGATAACTGAGCGTGACGCGTGCGCCGCAAGTCGTAAGCGCGATCGCCGTCTCCAGCGCGGAGTCGCCTCCGCCGACCACGAGCGCGTCCTGGCCGGCAAACTCGTGCGGATCGAAAAGACGGTTATAAACCTTGTCGAGCTCTTCGCCGGGAATGCCGAGCTTGCGGAAATTTCCGCTGCGTCCGATCGCGACGATGGCCCGGCGCGCCGCGATCGTCGTCTTGTCGTCCTTGTGCAAGATCAGCTCGCCGCCTTTTCGCTCGATGCGTTCAATTCGCGCACAGGCCACTTCGATTCCGGCCGCACGCCGCTGCTCTTCCATTTCCACCAGGAGCGCTTCTTTGATCTCGGCGGAAAATTGCAAACCGCCGTCAAGCTTCATCTCCGTGGGATAGGTGTAGATTGGTTTTGCTTTCGGGAAGTTGACGACCGTGGAAAAAATTTCAGTCGCTTCGAAGACCACGAAATTCAGTCCCGCCTTTTTCGCTTCGATCCCCGCCGAAATACCGGCGACCCCCGCACCGATGATCGCGAGATCCAGCGTGCCTGAATCGCGCCGGCCGTTCTTTTGAAAATTGGGCTCGCGCAAAATCGCTCGAACCGCCTGCGCGCCAGTGTGCGAAGAAAACTTCAGCAGCGGAATTCCAGTCAGATCACCCACGATCGTTACGCCAGGTTGAGCAGTGACACCGTCTGGGCCGGAGACGGGAAGCTTTTCCACTGTGCCCGCAGGCCACTGCGCATGCAGCCATTTCGTGTAACGTTCGATAATTCCGAGCATGGTCGCGAGCTTCGCGGCATTCTGGTTGAAACTACGCGCCGCGACAATTCAGACTTTTTTAAAAGCTATGAGACCACTAATGCAATGTATCTCTTGAAGCGTGAGGTGGATCGAGCGCTCCACGCTCGATGGCAAAGTGGCCCCGAAAGCTTTTGGGGCGAAGATCATCGCACGATCCACCCCCGACAACTCAGCGCGAAGTTCAATCGCCTTTTGTGCGCCTCGGTGCCCGACCCGCGAAACCGACAAAAACTCACGACCACAGCCCGCGTGGGAGTCGAAGGAGAGGGATGACGGATGCAATAAGCCAACGGCACTACCCGATTGGGGCGGAACTGATCGGCGAAGGCCGAACGCATTTCCGGGTCTGGGCGCCAAAGGCGAAACGTGTCGAGGTTGTCCTGGAGGGGCAATGGGGAGAAGATCGCGGCACCGAGGCCGCTCCCACATTCCAGGAGCTGGCGGAGGAACCTGGCGGATACTTTTCCGGCACCGCTGGCGTGGCCACTGGAGCGCTTTATCGATTTCGAATAAATGACGCGAAAGATTTCCATCCCGATCCCGCGTCGCGCTTTCAACCGGATGGCCCGCATGGCTCGTCGCAAGTTATCGATCCAACGACCTTCAAATGGACGGACGCAGATTGGCCCGGTGTGAAATTAAAGGGCCAGATCATTTATGAGATGCACATCGGCACGTTTACGCCCGGAGGAACCTGGCGCGCCGCCGCCGACGAATTGCCGGAATTAGCGCGCATCGGCGTCACCGTTATCGAAGTCATGCCGATCGCGGATTTCCCCGGAAACTTCGGATGGGGTTACGACGGCGTCGATCTTTTCGCGCCGACGCATTTGTACGGAACTCCGGATGATCTGCGCCACTTCGTCAACCACGCGCATTCGCTCCGCTTGGCGGTAGTTCTCGACGTCGTTTACAACCACTTCGGCCCCGACGGGAATTATCTCGGCGTCTTCTCCGATTATTATCTCCGGCGCGGGAATGCGAACGATTGGGGCGATTCCATCAATTTCGACGGACCGAATTCGGAGGCGGTCCGCGAGTTTTTTATCACCAACGGGCGCTACTGGATCGAAGAGTTTCACTTCGACGGCTTTCGCTTCGACGCGACAGAAAGCATCTTCGATAAATCGGACGAGCACATCATCGGCGTTATCGGTCGAGCTGCCCGCCGTGCTGCTGGCGAGCGTTCCATCATTTTGGTGGCGGAGAACGAACGCCAGGAAGTAAAATTGATTCGGCCGCGCAGCGCAGGCGGCGACGATCTCGACGGTGTCTGGAATGACGATCTTCATCACAGTGCGATTGTTGCGCTTGGGGGCCGGCGCGAAGCGTATTACACGGACTATCTCGGTGCTCCGCAGGAATTCATTTCGGCTGTGAAGTACGGTTATCTTTTTCAAGGACAACCCTATTCCTGGCAGGAAGCGCCTCGAGGGACATTGGCTCTGGGCGCGCCGCCGGAAGCCTTCGTGGCATTTCTGGAAAACCACGATCAAGTTTCGAACACCATTGCCGGCCGGCGAGTGCGCTTCGAAACATCTCCCGGCCGATATCGCGCCATGACCGCGCTGCTGCTGCTCGGTCCCTGGACGCCGCTGCTTTTTCAAGGCCAGGAATTTGGGACGTCGAGACCATTCCTTTATTTCAGCGACATCGGCGACGACAATCTTCGGGAAGCAATTCGCAAAGGCCGATTCGAATTTCTCTCGCAGTTTCCATCACTCGCGAGCACGGAAACGCAGAAACAACTGCCGATACCTACCGATCCGAATAGCTTTACACGTTGCAAGTTGGATTTCTCGGAACGGAAAAAGAACAAACAACTCTACGATTTCCATATCGATCTTATTAAGCTACGCCGCGAAGATTCGCGTTTCAGGGAACAAAAGACCGGCGGCGTGGATGGCGCTGTCCTCGGACCGAAAAGTTTCGTGCTCCGTTATTTCACGGAGAAAAATGACGATCGTTTGCTGCTGGTAAATCTCGGCGACACTCAGTTGCTCGAGCCCATGCCCGAGCCGCTTCTTGCTCCGCCGCTTGGTTTCGAATGGACTACTCTATGGTCGAGCGATTCCGAGCGTTACGGCGGACCGGGAACAACTCCAGTCGCAACGCAAGACAATTGGACGTTGCCCGGCGAAGCCGCGATCGCATTGAAACTCATTCCCGAGACAACTCCGCGGCGCAAACCGAGAAAGCGTGGTTAGAAATTTGTTTGGCGTGTGCCCGCTCTCATGAATAAACGAGGCGAGATTAGCGGATCGATTACGCGAGTAATGCCTTGGGACAATTCGCAAATGTCGCGCGAACTCTTGCTCAACCGCGAGTGGCTCGTCACAAACGGTCTCGGCGGTTACGCCTCCGGCACAGTCTCCGGCGCAATCACACGGCGTTATCATGGATTGCTGATCGCCGCATTAGCCGCCCCGCTTGGACGCATGGTGATGTGGAGTCATGTCTCTGAATTTCTGCGGTTCGACGATGACGATGTTGTTTCGCTCGGCGGCGAGGAACGCGCCGGCGGAAAGCTCGATCTTCAGGGCGCCGATTTCTTGCGAGAATTTCGACTCGAAGATGGTCTGCCTGTCTGGACTTATCGCGTGCGCGATCTGGTGCTCGAGAAGCGTGTCTTGCTTCCGCATCTGCAGAACACGGTTCATGTGAGTTACCGCATCCTCGAAGGCGCGGAACGGCCGCGCCTGGAATTGCGCCCCGCGTTTCATTTTCGACATCATGAAACTCCGGTCAACGAAGGTCCCACCACGCCATACAAATTAGCGGCCGTCGAGGGCCGATATGAAATCACGTCTGCGCGGGGCCGGCTGCCTCCGTTGCGGATGAAGCTTTACGACTGCGAATCGGCTTTCACCATCGCTTCCGCGAACATCCGTCAGGTCATCTACCGCACCGAGCAGAGTCGTGGTTATGCTCACGAGGGGAATTTGTGGAGTCCGGGTTATTTTCATGTCGATCTGCGCCAACATGATCGCGCGACGCTGGTCGGCTCGACCGAGAAATGGGAGATCATCGAAGTGCTCGCGCCAGAGGCTGCGCTTGCTTTGGAACGCGAGCGGCGTGCACGTCTATTGCAGAACGCGATTCCTGAGGCGCGCAACGGAGTTGCGGCGGAATTGGTCTTTGCGGCGGATCAGTTTGTCATTACCCCTAACGGCCGATTCGAAGAAGCGGCGCGCGCGCACGCCGCGGGCGATGAAGTTCGCACCGTCATCGCCGGATACCATTGGTTTACCGATTGGGGACGCGACACCATGATCAGCCTCGAAGGCCTTACGCTCGTTACGGGCCGTTCCCTTGAGGCCGGATATATCCTGCGCACCTTCGCGGACTATGTGCGTGACGGATTGATCCCGAACATGTTCCCGGATCGCGAGAAGGGGGGACTTTATCACACGGCGGATGCGACACTCTGGTTTTTCCATGCGCTCGGCCGTTATCTGGAACGCACGAACGATTGGACGACGCTGAAACTTTTGCTGCCGAATTTGATCGACATCGTTGAGCATCATTTGCGCGGAACGAAGTTCAATATTCATGTCGATCCTGACGATGGGCTGCTCGTGCAAGGAGAGGATGGCTACCAACTCACCTGGATGGACGCGAAAATGGGCGACTGGGTTGTCACGCCGCGCCGCGGAAAGGCCGTAGAGATCAACGCGCTTTGGTACAACGCGCTGCGCTTGCTCGCGTCTTGGCTACGCGAAATGGAGGACGAAGCAGCGAAGCGTTATGACGAGTTCGCAGCGCGCGCGCACGACTCATTCAACAATCGCTTCTGGTTCGCGGACGGCGGTTATCTTTACGATGTTGTCGATTGCAACGGCGAACGGGGAACACAGGATGCTTCCTGCCGGCCGAATCAGATCTTTGCGATCTCGCTCGAACATCCAGTTCTCAATCCAGAGCGGTGGGCTTTTGTTATCGATCTTGTCCAAAACAAATTGCTCACGCCGGTCGGACTGCGTTCGCTTTCACCAGACGACCCGGAATACAAACCGATTTATTCCGGCGATCTTCGCTCGCGCGACGGCGCTTATCATCAGGGCACGGTTTGGGCGTGGCTGATCGGGCCGTTCATCGACGCGTGGTTAAAAGTTCATCCAGGCGACAAAACGGGCGCGCGAAAATTTCTCGAACACTTTCCGGCCTGCATGAATGACAACGGCATAGGAACAATCAGCGAAGTGTTCGATGCCCGCGAACCCCATCACGCCGGCGGGTGCATCGCCCAAGCTTGGAGCGTGGCGGAAGTGCTGCGCTGCTGGGTGAAGACGGCTTAGCGTAGCACAAGCTTCCAGCTCGCGATTCAAAGCGGATGCAAGCCAGAGGCTCGCGGCACCTTTCCTTGATCGCCCGTTTGCCTGTGACGCGATTACGGAGAAGGCTTCGCCGATGCAATCCCGGATCCTTATCGTTTTGCTCGCGCTAATGGCGATCGCCGCGAAACCCGTGAAACAAGCGCCGCCGACAGCGACCCACGCCGGCCCCGCTCCAATTCCAGTAGCGCTGCCAAATTACGACGAGGAGACCACCACGAAGCTCCAGATTTTTCTCGATAACAACGACTTCGGCCCGGGGAAGATCGACGGGAGAATGGGCGAGTTTTTTCGCAAGGCACTTGTGCATTACAAGCGCGCGCACGGAATGTCCGAGACGGGCGCGGTCGATCAATGGCTGCTCGATCAGGTGCCAGAGACGTTCACGACTTTCACTATCCCGCCCGAAGCCGAGAACTTTGTCGGACCCACGGCGAGCAAGCCGTCAGAGCAGTCGAAGCTCAAAGCGCTGAAATACGGCTCGCTGCTCGAACTGGTGGCGGAGCGATATCATTCCGCCGAGGATTTTGTCAGAAAGCTGAATCCGGGGATGAAACTGGACACGCTCAAGCCGGGAGACACGCTCAAAGTGCCGAACGTGCTGCCATTCAAGATCGAGGATCTTCACGAAGGTTTCGTTCCGGCGAACCCCGCTTTCGCTAACCGGAGAGTTTTTGTGGACACGAACGAACGATTCCTCCTTATCTACGACGACAAATACCTCGTCGCCGAGTTTCCGATCACGCCGGGATCGACGACGCTTCCCGCGCCGCTGGGCCTCTGGAAGATTCTCGGCATCGCGACCCTGCCCGTGTTCCGCCACGACGAGGGCGTGCTCAATCACGGTGTGAAATCGGATCAATTCTTCAACCTGCCGCCGGGTCCAAATAATCCGGTGGGTGTGCTCTGGATCGGATTGAACAAGCCGCACGTCGGCATTCACGGCACAAATAATCCTGAGACGATCGGGCGCGCCGCAAGCCACGGCTGCATTCGCACGGCAAATTGGGATGCCGCGCGCTTGAAAGAGCTGGTGAGCGTCGGCAACCCGGTTTCGATCTTTAAGTAGCCTTCCGCCGGGCCAGGGAACCTCGCACAAAGCTCACCAAGGGCACAAAGGCCACAGGTGCGTGACCTGGCAGGAACCTTCGCGGCCTCCGTCTCCTTCGTGCGAGAACCGATTTTCAAAAGAATTTCGCGCGGAACCCGCATCTCGTGCGTCTAGGCTGTTAGATCGACGCAATGGACTCAAATGAACACGCCACATTTCGCGCAGCCATCCAGGGCGATCGCGACGCTTTCGAGATGATCATCCGCTCTTTCAGCCGAAACCTTTTCGCCATCGCCTACGGCATTTTGCAAAACCGCGAAGAGGCGGAGGACGTAGTGCAGGATACGCTGGTCAAGGCGTGGAAGTCCCGTTGGCGTGTGCGCGATCCCGAAAAGTTTCCGGCGTGGATCTCGACCATCGCGCGTCACCGCGCCCGCGATCTCGCCCGGCGCCGGCGCCCGGAGCCGCTGCCGCACGATTTCGAATCTACCGAGACTGTTGCAGCGAAGACCGAAACCGAGAACGCCGACCTTGATTCCGAAGTCCATGCCGCCCTCTCGCAGTTACCTGAACTGCACCGGATGGCGGTGACGCTCCGTTACTTCGAGGAACTGGATTACGCGACAATCGAACGAACGCTCGGCCTAACCAACGGGGCACTCCGCGGAATTCTCGGCCGCGCTCTAGGACTCATGCGCCGAAGACTCAAACCCGCCCTCGCGTCCATCGCCTGATTTTTTATGTCAACCATCCACGAACAAATTGACGAGTTACTCGCCGCAGATCTCCACGGTGAGCTGAGCGGCGCCGAACGCGATGCGTTTCATGCGCACCTCGTCGAATGCGCGGACTGCCGCCACGCCTTTCAGGAGGAAAAAAATATGCACAAACTTCTTAACGAAACTATCGCCGACAAGAAAGCCGATGCCGGATTCGAGCAACGCATGGTCTCACGCTTTCGCGATCGCGTTCCGCAACGCCCCGGTCTGATTCAACTGGTAACAAATCTTGTTCGGCTTCGCGCCGTCCAGCTCACCGCCGCGGCGGCGCTGTTGCTCTCCATGATCCAGATGGGACGAGTGATCACGGGAGAATCCGCTCTGCGATTGATGAGCCTCGATGCTTCGAGGTCCGTTAGGGAATCCGAACTCGCGAAGTCGCCTTCCAGCGTCACGCGTGATTCCGGGGTGCTGGCTTATAAGAGCGATTCGCCCGGGCGCGGTGCCGACGAGTCCGCAGCCAAATGGACCTCCGTTGCTGGAATAGTGGCGCAGAATCCAGCTCCACTGCCACAGGATAAACCCGAAACAGAGACGCCGCTTCCCGTGACGGTCTACAGCGCGGACGTATTGACTCGGCAAGCGTCAACGGCCCCTAAAACGAAAAAGGCGGAGACAAAGGATGAGCGCAGTAAGACTGATGCTGCTACTTCAGAGCCAGAGCCTTCGGAGTCGACCTCGACGACCGCCGGCCCCACCGCGAATCGCAAACTTGTCCGAAACGCGACGGCAGAGCTCGAGGTTGTTAGCTTCGAAGAAGCCGTTCAGAAAATTACCGGGTTTGCGGCGGACGAGAAAGGTTACGTCTCGACCAGCAGTTCCGAAAAGCAGGCTAACGGAAAACTGCGCGGCCAGGTCGTGGTCAAGGTCCTTCCTGACAACCTTGACCGCTTCTTGCTGAAACTGCGCGGGCTCGGCGAGCTGAAGAACCAGGCGCTGACCACCGAAGACGTGACGAAACAATACTTCGACACGGAATCGCGAATGAAGAACGCGCGCCTGATGGAGCAGCGCTTGATCGAGATCCTGAAAACAAAAAGTAAGGACGTCGCGGATTTGCTCGAGGTCGAGAAAGAACTCGGACGGGTGCGGGAGGAAATCGAGACGATGCAGGGCGAACTGAAGTTCATGGATTCCCAGGTGCAGTTCGCCGCTGTGACCATTCAGCTTTCCGAGAAGAACATGAACATCCCGGCGGCGTTCCTCTTGAAGGAGCGCGCGCAGCTCGCGCTCTACGCGACCGAAGTCGAGAAGACCTACAACGACATCAAGGCACTCGCCTCGCCGAAAGTGCAGATCACCAATGCGCAGATCAATCGCGACAACACCGGGCGTGTTTCCAGCTACGTGTATATGTTGATCGCGCCCGAAGAGAGCGAAGCCATCATCTCACGCGTGAAAGCCATGGCCCGCGTCGAGAACTTCCAGGTGCAGACCGAACGCGTCGCGCAAGGCGGCGACGGTCTCGGCGAGAGTGCGAAGACCGAGCGCGACAAAGTGGTCTTGAACATCACGATCTCGCGGGAAGAACAGGAGCAATCGCTGCAGCAAACAACGCTTCGGATTCGCTCATCCGAGGTAAACGACAAGACCAAGGAACTGCGAGATCTCGCGGAGAAACAGAACGGCCGAATCCGCAGTTCGTCGTTCTCGCGCGATTCGAACGGGCGCGAGTACGCCAATGTTTCGTTGCGCGTGCCAATGAAGAATTACAGCGCGCTGATGCAATCGCTGAACACACTCGGTAGAGTCGAAGACGTGACTGTTCGCCGCGACGACCGGCCCGACTCGCAAGTAAACCAAGCGGACGCGCCGACCGATATCACAATTCAGGTTTACAGCCAGGGCAACATCGTCTCCCAGGAGACGGGGATAGTTGCCACATTACGCCACACGATCGGACAAGGCGCGACGGCCTTAATGTGGAGCGCGCGCATGATCGGCGTAGCGCTCGCGTTTCTCGCACCCTGGGTGTTGGCGCTTGTGGGTATTGGTTGGGTGATGCGGCGCATCTCACGGGCGCGACGCGCTCGCAAACAGCACGCAGAGGAACAGGACGGATTGAGCTAGGAGCTTCGCGCCAATGCCCGCTGCAAATGCGGTGGGCAAAATGCGTGTCATCCCGAACCGCGCAGACGGCGAGGGATGACAGCGGGAAAAACATGCCTACCGATTTCTGCGCCACATCTCCGACTTCAGCGTCCCCTTTCGGAAAGGATGCTGCCGTGCCAAGACGAAGCCCTCGGCTCGCATCAATGGCGTCGGATCGACCAATTCGCGCGCCTCGATTCGGGTCATGAGGCGAAAGAATAAATACATCATAGCCAACCGGCTGCGAGCGCAGAATCGCGCCATTCCATTGCGCGGAACACAGAAATCCGCGAGCAACCAGTTCGCATCCGCCATCGCTGCGAGGGCCAGCTTCTTTGTGATCCCAGCCACCACAGCTTCCGGAAAGCAATCGAGAACAAAATGCGTCACCACCAGATCGTAGTGATGCTTGGGTGGACTCCACGACATTATGTCGTCATGCAGAAAATGGACGCGTTCTAAACGATTGCCCAGTTCATCGGCGATGCGCTTCCGCGCCAATTGCAGCATCCGGTGGCTCGCGTCGATGCAATCAACCTCGACCTCCGGATGGAACCGCAACAATTCGCAAAGAAATCTTCCATTCCCCTCGCCTATGATGAGCGCACGTCGCGGCGCGGCGATTTCTCCGAGACATGCGACGCGACAACGCTGGAGCTCATCACCAAAGGCGATCCACTCCAACGTCCGATACCAGGGCGCAAGCGCGTCGAAGCTCACGCGTTCATGAGAAACAGCGCGAGCAGTGGTGTGAGCAAAACAAGATCCGCCAGCGCCGTTCGTTGATCCCGGCCGATTTTTTCGCGGTAGGAATCGAGCAACGCCAGGAGAAGCGCGCTCACGCTCACGGATCCGAAAATCGGCGCAGCCTCGCTGTAAACAATTGCCGCCACACCCGAGCCCAACGTGAGAGCGATCGAAAGCTTTCCCAAATGCCGATCGAGACCGGGATAACGCGTCGCGCAGGAAACCTTTTGCTGCGCCTCATCCAGCTCTCTTTCCCAAAAAGCGATGCTGATGCAGTTGAGCGTGCAGAGCCCCGCGAACGCGATTCCTGTGGATACCAACGAGCCGGTGATCGGCGGAAAAACCGGGAACAGAGCCACAAGCGTGCCTGCGGCAAAGAGGAATCCGATGGCGAGTTCTTTCAGCGGAAGAGGTGGCCACGCCCCACCTAATGAGTGATTAAGCACCAGGTAAATCAAAGCGAGCGTGCCGATGACAGCGCCGGCGACAAAAGTTTCGGCACCGATGCCCCAGCAGATCAGATAGGCATCGGTGGCGGCGATCACGGCCAGCGCGCCGATCCAGATCTGGCGATGGTTGAGGCAAAATTTATGGCGCAGCGATCGCGGCCCGCCATCCTGAAGCGAGGAGCTGTCCGCCAGGCGATCAGCGAGGTAAATCAACCAGACGGTGAGAAACAGCGCGGCGCAATTAACTGGATCAACGGTCGCATAAAAAGTTCTGGCGAAGAGCCAGAACCAGGCGACGGACACGAGAGGAGCGTCGAGACAAACCAGGTTGAGCCAGGTCGAAGGCGCAACTCGCGCTACCGCGACGCTCGCTTCACGCCTTGCCGTCCACCCCGGTGAATGCGCTTGCTCCGTTTCCAATCGACCATATTTTAAGCTGCGTCGCGCAAAGGAGCCACTGGTTATGAAATCAAACCCTGTTTCGATGAACAACAAGGCGGTGGCTTCGCTTCCGAAACATCTCCTCCAGTTCGCTGTCGACCAGCGCCACGACGATTACACCCCGGTCGATCACGCCGTCTGGCGCTTCATCATGCGGCAGAACATTTTCTTCCTCAAAGAATATGCGCACAAACTCTACTTCCAGGGCCTCCTCGATACCGGGATTTCCTTCGACCGCATTCCGCGGATCGAAGAGATGAACGAGATCCTTGGGAAGATTGGCTGGGGCGGCGTGGCGGTGGACGGTTTTATTCCACCGGCGGCGTTCATGGAGTTTCAGGCGTATCGCGTGCTCGTGATCGCGTGCGATATGCGCCAGATCAATCACATCGAGTACACGCCGGCGCCCGACATCGTGCACGAAGCGGCGGGTCATGCGCCGATCATTGTCGACCAGGAATACGCGGACTATTTGCAGCGGTTCGGAGAGGTCGGCGCGAAGGCGATGGCTTCGCAGAAAGACTTCGAGCTCTACGAAGCGATCCGGCATCTCTCGATTTTGAAAGAGCAGCCAAATCCAGACACCGAGGCGCTTGAGAAAGCGACGAAGCTCGTGGAGGAACGGCAAACAAATCTGGGCGAGCCGTCCGAGATGGCACTATTGTCGCGCCTCCATTGGTGGACAGTCGAATACGGCCTGATTGGCCCGCTCGATAAGCCAAAGATCTACGGCGCCGGTCTGCTTTCCTCGATTGGCGAATCAGTGAGCTGCCTAGAGCCCAACGTGAAGAAGATTCCGTATTCGCTCGACGCGCAGAATGTGCGGTTCGATATCACGACAAAGCAGCCGCAGCTTTTTGTCACACGCGATTTCGAGCAGCTCGCTGAAGTGCTCGAGCAATTCGCCAGCAAGATGGCGTTCCGCGTCGGCGGTCTCGAGGGAGTTACGAAGGCCATCGAATGCAAAAACACGGCGACGGGTGAGTATTCGTCCGGGCTGCAAGTCTCCGGTGTTTTCACCGAAGTGATCGCGCACGAAGGCGACGCAGTTTATCTGTGCACGACTGGGGCCAGCGCGCTCGCTTTCGGGAACAAGGAACTCCCCGGGCACGGTCGCGATTACCATGCGGAAGGCTTTGGCGCGCCGATCGGCAATTGGAAATCGACAGACAAGTCACCAGAAACACTCACCGACGACGAGCTGACATCGCTGGGAATTACGACTGGTAAAGACTCCACGGTGGAGTTCGCCAGCGGCGTTGTCGTCAAGGGCCGCGCCAAAAACATTTTGCGGCGCGAGGGCAAACTGTTGCTCATCACTTTTACGAATTGCCGGGTAGAGTTCGGCGATCGGGTTTTGTTCGAACCGGCGTGGGGCACCTTCGATATGGCGGTGGGCGCGCGGATCAGGTCGGTCTTCAACGGCGCAGCCGACAAGGATGCCTACAATCAGGTCGCGTTGATTCCGCGCGAGCGCACGATCAAATCGCCCTCGGACGCGAAGCGCAAGAGACTGGAAAGCCTTTACGCGCAGGTCCGCGATATCCGCGAGCGCAAGGTTGGGTACGAACGTCTCGGCGAAATCTGGGAAACGCAGCAGAAGGAGCACGCCGACGATTGGCTTCTTTCGATGGAGATTTTCGAGATCCTCGATGAAACCGGCCTGCAAAACGCGCTCAAGCAGCATGTCATGACCTTTCTAAACGGCAGGAAAGCGCTCGACAGAGATAACGCGACGCTCATCGAATGGGGTTTTCGCCTCGTCACCTATCACAAAACAAATCTGCAGCCCGCCGCGCGCGCTCTGTAGGACCGCGACGGATCAAACGCTTTCGTCCTTGAAGTGCCGTTTGCCCTTCAGCGCTTTGGCATACTCGTCCTTGCTGAGAATATTTTCATCGAGTTGCATATTGGTGCGGCAAAAATTTTTGAAGAACGCTTCGATGCGGTCACGGCTGCTCATTACTTCGTCGGTCAGATAATTGACATCGAGGTTGATGCAGATCGCGCCGACGAATCCAAATTCCGGGCGGTAGATCGGGATGCTGGTACACTTGAATTTCCGCGCTCCGATATTCAACTCGTAGTTCAGCTTGTCCTCGTTCTGAAGCTGCCGCTTCTTCAAATCGATGAGCAGATTAGTTGTCCCATCACGCAAGTGACGGCCGGTGGCATTGTTCTCCAGGCAAATGAGGGAATGCGACGGGTCCGCCAGATTATGCAGCAAAATCTCCATGCCAATGTTTGGGAATGACTTGCCAATCAAGCGAACAATGCGCGCGTAATTTTCCAAATACTCCGTTGTGTCGTCCGCGATTTTCTTGCCATCGTATTTTTCAAAAAGCTTCGCGTAAGCTTTCTGCTCGGCCGGTTCGAGCTGCGTGCGCACGTTATTTTGTTCCCCGATGAAAATGAGCGCTCGCGCGGCGGTGTAGTCGTTGTTCTTCAGGAAATAATGCATGCCCAACCGGAAATCCTTGAGATTGAACTCGGGCAGATTGTCCCGATTGATCGTGTAAGGATAGAAATCGTATTCCTCCAAATTCCGGCCGAAGCGCCGACGCTCTTTATATTTTCCCCAAAGAAATCCGGCGATCAGCAAGATGACTGATGCAATGATCGACGCGATGACATTAATGGTGATGTCGCTGCCTTTAATCATTTGCTTTCAGGTGATTCCAGGAAGTCAATTCTAGAACCGGCCCGCCAGGTTTTGCGGGTCAATATTTTCCATTCCGACTTAGGCGGGACGTGAGGGCGCGTAAGCAGCCAACCTCTTCGATCATCTTGTCAATCGATTCCGTGTGCCACAAACACAAAGCGGGTTGTCTTGGCCGATTTTGCTTCAATTAGGCTGCAAGTCGTCGCGAGCGCCTCCTGGTCACGTCCGTGTAAAAGCAGCCTGTGCTCGGCACCCGCCAGTTTCTGTGCGATCGCGCGCCCGATGCCGCGACTTGCGCCGGTGATGAAATAACGCTTCATCGATGAGATCGAACGTCCAATGTCGAACGCCGAACGTCCAACACCGAATTGAGGGAGCGCAAGAGCGCTCTGCTGGAGCGGCGGTCTGTGACGCCCGCCGTTGGATTTCGGCGCTCATAGAGCGCCGCTACAGAATCTTGCGCAAGGTGAAGCGATTGTTCACGGTTTCCCAAAGACGGAGGCGCACGAGCCGGCAATCCAGGCGCGAGTCAAATCGCGGCCAAAGCGCATGAACAATGTTCTCGCCCGTTGACGGCTTGTCCCGGAATTCTTCCATCTCGAAATCCAAATGCTTGTCCTGCCAGGGTTGCACGGCCTCGGTGATTGCGGTTTGGAACGCCACGAAATCCATCAGCGTGCCACTGCGTTCGTCGAACGGACCGCTAATCGTCGCTTCCGTCAGGTAACGGTGGCCGTGCCCGAGCGGGTTATTGCATTTCCCGTAAAGTGCAACGTTGTCTTCCGCGGCGAGTTTGCCGCTGTGCAATCGATGGGCGGCGCTGAACGGAATTTGCAATCCAAGAAAATATTTCCCTCCGTCCCAATGCTCGGCGAAAAAATCGTCGCGTTCGTGTAATCGCACTCGATTGATCTGCAGCTTTTCGCCAACCCGTTCGTGAATGTGACGCGCGAGATTTTCGGTCGTAATCGGTTGATCTATGAGGGGCAACACCTCGTGATTCAAATTCTTGTGATCGAGTTCGTTGCGCAACGATTCCAGGCAGCTTTGGACGTCACTAAAGCGCACAAATGGGAGGGCGCTCACGTTTGGCTCACCCCGAAAAGTCAGCCGTGCACGATAATTGTGTCCATGGCCAAATGGCGAGGCAGCAACGCCAAACAGTTTTTGATTTTCTTCAGACGTAAGCCGCGGCGACGTAGTTTGGCGTGCCGCGGAAAATTCGAACCAGTAATTGGACTCCGACGCGCCGGTCCCAAAGTACGTCGCGCTCCGTTTTTCTGACTCCGACAAGTGACACGCAACGAGTTTCGCGCTCGCATCGCTGAAAAGAGGCGCGGCATCCGTGAAAAGCTGGCGAGCAATGTTTTCCGTGGTCGGAGGAACGGCCGTGAACGCCTTGTTGTCCGCATTCAAGAATTTGTGGTCGAAGCCGTTCCGCAAAACCCGGCCGACCCGCTCCTTAATTTCGCTGATATTCATCAGCATTCCCGTCGTGGGATCGACGACACCGGAAAAAATGAAATACGCAACGTAGTTTCGCCCCGTGCCGTAGCGCGCCGATGTTTCCGGTCCGAAAGCGGCAAGGTTCTCCGCATCGCTCCACTCTTTTACGAACACGCGCCGCGACGCGGAGAATTCGAGCCTTTTGCTGACCGTCAGGAGCATGACGTTACAGCTCGTTAGGCCAACAACGCGAAAAATTCTGAACGAGTCCGCGCGTCCTCTTTAAATGAGCCGAGGAGACACGACGTTTTCATCACAGAGTTCTGTTTCTCGACACCGCGCATCATCATGCAGAGGTGCTTTGCCTCGATGACGACGGCAACACCGCTGGGATGTAAAACCTTCATCAACGCATCCGCCACCTGGAGCGTGAGGTGCTCCTGGACCTGCAACCGGCGGGCGAAGACGTCGACAATGCGTGCCACTTTGGAAAGCCCGATCACCTTCCCGTTCGGGATGTAGGCGACGTGCGCCTTGCCGATAAACGGCAGCAAATGATGTTCGCACATCGAGTAGAGCTCGATGTCCTTCACCAAAACGATCTCACTCACGTCCGAATCGAAAATCGCATTGTTCACGACTTCATCGAGACTCTGCCTGTAGCCGTTCGTTAGGAATTCGAAGGCCCGCGCCGCGCGATTAGGCGTTTTCAACAAGCCTTGGCGCTGCGGATCTTCGCCGACCGCTTCGAGCAAATCCTGGAACGAGCGCTCCATTCCGGCGAGCTTGGCAGCCCCGCAGCGAGGCAGGCTCCTGATTCGACGCTCCGCTGCCTCGAGCTCGGTCTCGTGATTCTGCAGGGCCACGTAATTTCCTAATCCAGCCAGCTGAGCGGGTATTTTGGATCGTCGAGGGCGAGGGATTCTTCTGTGAGCTCGAGGGTGTGCGCTGTGTCGAACATCACGGCCAACTCCTCGGTGCGCAGCGCATCCTTGCTCGCCATGATCGTGCCCGGATGCGGCCCGTGCGGAATCCCGCGCGGATGCAGAGTGATCGATCCGCTTTCGATGCCGCGCCGCGATCCGAAATTTCCGCGCACATAAAATAAAACTTCGTCAGCTTCCACATTGTCGTGCACCCATGGAATTTTCACGGCTTCGGGATGCGTATCGAGAAACCGCGGCGCGAACGTGCAGATGACGTAACCGCGCACTTCAAACGTCTGATGGATCGGCGGCGGCTGGTGCACTGTGCCCGTGATCGGTTCGAAATCGGCGGCGTTAAAAGTGAATGGATAGAGATAACCATCCCAACCGAGCGCATCGAACGGATGATGCGCCAAGGTGACGCGGGTTAGGCGCGGACCATCCTTGACCAAAACTTCCACGTCTTCTTCGCGATCGATCGTGAGCATTTCAGTGGGCGCATGGAAATCGCGCTCTGAATATGGCGCGCCCATTTTTATCTGGCCTTCGTGGTTCAGATAACGCTGCGGAATCCGCACCGGACCGGTTGATTCCAGAATCAGGTAATCTTCCTCCTCTACCTTGTCGGGCACGAGGCGATAGGTAATGCCGCGCGGGATGACGATATAATCTTCCGCTCGATAACGCAGTTTTCCGAAAACCGTCTCCAGCGTGCCGCCGCCATGAAAAACGAAGATGACTTCATCGGCGCCGCCGTTCTTGTAATATTCGAATTCGCCATAAGCCTTTTCCGGGCGCGCGCGGTAAGCGGTTATGTCCGCGTTGAAGAGCATGGGGATGCGGCCCGTGTAGAGATCACCCCGCCGCGGAATCTCGGCGGTCTTGATGTGGTGATGGCGCAGGGGACTTTCCGTTATTTTCTTTGGCGCCCAATACTTTATCAACTCGACGTTCCGCACGCGGGTCGGCGGCCGAAGATGATAAATAATGGAATACGCTTCATCAAACCCTTCCGTCGTGATGACGTGCTCGTAAGCGATCCCCTCATTCTTGAAGGAGGGTCCGCTTCCATTGCGATGAAACCAGATGTGATGTTTTTTCGGAATCTGCCCGAGCTTCTGATAATACGGCATGTCGTTCCTCCTTTAGAGATTGCCTCTCGCGTCCTGCTCTTTTTCCAACGCCTCAAAGAGAGCTTTGAAATTACCTTTACCAAAACTCTTCGCGCCTTTGCGCTGGATGATTTCGAAAAAGAGGGTCGGCCGGTCTTCCACCGGCTTGGTGAAGATTTGCAGCAGATAACCTTCGTCATCACGATCGATCAGGACGCCCAGCTCTTCTAAGGGGCCAAGGTCTTCGTCGATATGGCCCACCCGGTCCAGAACGGTGGCGTAATAGCTTGCCGGTATCTTCAAGAACTCAACGCCCCGCCTCTGAAGGTCGGTCACTGTCCTGACGACATCGTTCGTGGCGATCGCCACATGCTGAACGCCTTCGCCGTTATAAAAATCGAGATACTCCTCGACTTGGGACTTCTTCTTGCCTTCTGCCGGCTCGTTGATCGGAAACTTTACGAAGCCGTTTCCATTACTCATCACCTTGCTCATCAGAGCCGAGTATTCGGTGGAAATATCTTTGTCATCGAACGTGAGGATGTTGCGAAAACCCATCACCTGCTCGTAGAACTGCACCCAGGGATTCATCTGGTTCCAACCGACGTTCCCGACACAATGATCGACATACAACAAGCCAGTATCCGAAGGTTGATACGCAGACTCCCATTTCCTAAAGCCGGGGATGAACACCCCGTTGTAATCATTCCTTTCGACAAAAACATGAACGGTATCTCCGTAAGTGTGGATGCCGCTCATGACTACTTCGCCGTCGTCGTCCGAAAGTGTGACGGGGTCCAGATAACTCTTCCCGCCTCGCTTCGTAGTCTCGTTCCACGCGGAGGTCGCGTCTTCCACCTTCAACGCGATCACCTTGACCCCGTCCCCGTGCTGATAGATGTGGTCTGCGATCGGGTTGTCCGGCCTGAGCGGTGTCGTGAGAACAAACGTGAGCTTGTTCTGACGAATGACATAGCTGGCTCTGTCTTTCGTTCCCGTTTCCGGTCCCGCATAAGCAAGGCTCTGAAAGCCGAACGCCGTTTTATAAAAGTGCGCTGCCTGCTTGGCATTTCCAACGTAAAACTCCACGTAATCGGTCCCTTGCAAGGGCAGGAAATCGGTTTGGGCGGACGAGCTGGCTTTCGGGGCGGCGATTGTTGTTTCCATGGCGGTTTAGATTTTTTGGGACGAGCCACGTTAACCCACTGCGAACAGCTTTCAAACGGCGCCAGAGAGGGCGAGTAATGAATCATGGTCTCTAACTACGCCATGAAGATCGGAACATCAGAACAGGTTCACCGGGAAACGGCTGCGTCAGCCGGGTGAAGGACGCGGCCTGTTTCACACGCTCGGGGACAGCCTCGAGCACGCTACACCGCTTCGCCAATGATTTCCCAGACGCGGCGAAGATGTTCTTCAGTCGTGAGCAGGTTTCCCAACCCAAGTCGCATCACGATCCGGCCTCGGAGTTTGGTCTGCATCAGATAGGCTTCACCAGCTGCGTTGATCGACTCGACGGCCTTCGCGTTCCTGCGATCCGACTCGGCATCATCGGCGCCTTTGAGTCGAAAACAAACCACGCCCATGACCACCGGCGCGGACAACTCGAAGCGCGCGTCTTCCCTTACCCAACCGGCGAACAATTGCGCCAGCCGCAGATGGTCGCGAATGCGCGCGGCCAGTCCGGTTCGTCCAAAGGTCCGGAAGACCATCCATGCTTTTAGAGCGCGAAAGCGGCGGCCGAGCTGGACGCCGTAATCCATATAGTTGATCTCCGCGCCGGCCGCGTCGCCGCGCAGATATTCAGGGACAAGCGTGAAGACCCGCCGCAGCCGTTGGATGTCGCGCACATAGAGCGCGCTGAAATCAAAGGGGACGAAGAGCATTTTGTGCGGATTGATGACGAGCGAGTCGGCTTCGCTCCAGCCCTGTTTGACCCATTCGCATTCCGGCAAGAGGGCCAACCCGCCGCCGTAAGCCGCGTCAATGTGGAGCCACATCTGATATTCACCGCAGATGGCCGCGATTTCCGGCACCGGATCGACGCTGGCTGTGGAAGTGGTGCCGACCGAAGCAACGACCGCCAAAGGCTTGAATCCTTTCCGGAGATCAGCGACCACCGCTTCGCGCAGCGCGGCCACGGTCATCCGAAACTCGGAATCGCTCGCAACCTTTCGGACATTGTGCTCCCCCAACCCGAGCGCGATCGCCGCTTTGTCGATCGAGCTATGCGCCTGGTCCGAAACGTAAATGCGGAAGATCGGCAGCTCGGACCGGCCGGAGAGCCCGAGAGTGCGAACCGAGGTGCTCGCTTCTTCTCGCGCGACGGCGAGGGCGTGCATCGTCGCGATCGAGGCGGTATCGTAAACCACTCCAGAGAACTCGTCAGGCAGTCCAAGCCATTGCCGCAACCAATCGAGAACAAGCGTATCGAGTTCGGTCGCAACCGGAGAGGTGCGCCACGTCATGGCATTTACATTCAGTGCCGCGGTGATGAGCTCAGCCAGGATGCCCGGTCCGGTGGTGGTGGAACCGAAATAACCCATGAATTGAGGATGCGCCCAATGGACGACGCCGGGCAGAAGCAGGTGTTCGAAATCCGCGAAAATCTCTTCGAGCGCTTCCGGATCCTCCGGAGGATTTGCCGGCAAGGCAGCCAGAATCGCGCCGGCCTTCGCGTTGGGAGAAATCCGCCGTGCCGAGATGTTTTCCCTGTAGTCCGCAATCCAGTCCGCTACTTCGTGAAGATGTTTGCGAAAAACATCCGCCGGGATATCGCCGAGTTGAGATAGGGATTTCTTCGAGTCTCGCTTCATTCGTTTGGTTGTCGTGCTACGCTTTCGGACGCGATTTTTCCTTCACTCACCCAATCGTGTCCGATTCCTTTCGACAAGATTTTATTGCCGAACTGATATCCGCCACGCGTGAGATCGTTTCAATCGGTGGATCGCGCGCTCCGTCGCGCGATGTTTATGTCGCGGCTGCGCCGCCACTCTTTGCCATCGAGCGCGGAACACTCGATCCACCTTCTTGAGACATGCCGCTAGAAGGCGAAGCCAAAACTGAACTGGAACGCGCCAACGTCTTCACCGGCGCGCCGGTCGGGATTGTAGCCGTAGTCAAGCCGGATGGGACCGATCGGGAGTTTGTAACGCAATCCCAATCCTATCGCGTAGCGCATGTCATCAAAACCTGGATCTTCGGAGCTCGGCAGAAGATTGCCGGCGTCAAAAAACGCAGCGCCCTGCAATTCGCCGTAAATCGGGAAAGTGTATTCCACATTGAAGACGGTAAAGAACTCGCCGCCAATCGGATTGTCACCGTCGTGTGGTCCGAGGTCGCGCTCGATGAAGCTGCGAACGGTGGTACTGCCGCCATTGAAGAATCTTTCGTCGATCGGAATGTCCGCGACCCCATTTGCGCCACTCAAGCTGTGAATGACGCCAGCCCGTGCACCGAACGCCAGCAACGTGCGATGGTCCGGCTCCCCCGGTTTTGGCTCGCGGCCGATCGGCTGGAAATACGTGAAACGCGCGGTGCTCCGAATGAAATCGATCTGGCTTCCAATCGCACTCGAGGCAAAATCCAAAGTGTTGTTGAAAATCAGGCCTCGGCTCGGATTCACCTTGCTGTCGCGGAGATCGAGAGATTGGGTCAGACCGATCGAGCTGACGAAATACGAGGTGCGCCCGAGAAATTGCGGATCGATCGAAGCGCTCGTGACCTCGACGTGCCGTTCGGCAAGGACGAGCCCCACCTCATAATTTTTCGAAAGCTTTCTAGTCAGATCGAAGCGCGTGCCAGCCTCAAACTTCGTGTAGCCATCATAATCAAAAGTGAGCGCGGCAAGTCGGGCTTTGAAACCAAACTCCGTGTCGAAAATGTAGGGGTCTTCCCAAAGCACTTCGCCTTTGTAGCCACGTTCCGACAATTCGACTGAAGTCGTGAGCGGCCGTCCGTATCCGAAAAGATTGCGGTCCCGAAAGCTCGCGCCCACAATCGCGCCCTCGTACGAGCCGTAGCCCAGGGAGAAACCGAACTCCTTGCTTTTTGCTTCCTCGGCGGAGATGTCGAGCCGTAGCGCGTCGCCACCGATCGGGGTCGGTTTGATCTGGAGGACGTTGAACAACCCGGACCGCATCAGTTCACGGAACTTTTCGTCGACAAGGTCGGGACTGTAGGTTTTGCCGCTGAACTTGCTGAACCGGCGGGAGAGGTAGCTCGGGCGCAGCCGGACCAGACCTTTCACCGTCACGCCATCAAAGTGATAAAGCCGTCCGGGCGTAATTGTCACCTGAACCGGCACCTTGCCATTGCTAGATGCAGGTGGGTCGCCTATTGCGTCCACTTTCACTTCATAGTACCCGCGCGCTCTGTAGTACGCTTGCAACCGGCGGGGTATATCCGCGAGGCGGCTATCGGTGTAAGGCTGCTCGACCAGGTCGAGCATTTGACCGCGCAACGCCTCGGGTCCGTAGAGAGTTTGCCCGGCGAAAGTCAGCTCACCGAAAAAATATTGCCGTCCTTCTGTGATCGGAATCGTTGCGTCCACGTGCGAGCCGTCCTCGGCGTAGTGATAAATCGGCGGATCGACTTTCGCGTCGAGAAAGCCTTGCGAGACATAAAGACGATGAACGAGGTCGGCCCCTTCTTCCACGTCGGACGCGACAAAGGGAAGCTTCTTCTGGAGCTTCGAGTAACGTTCTCGCGTTGGCCCGACCGCGTAGTCGAAGATAACTTCGGTGGGCTGACTCTGATTGCCGACGAAGTTTACCAGGCCAAGAGTGACGAGCGGACCTTCGGTTATATCAAGCCGTAAACGATCGCCTGATTCGATCGTGTAACGGACATTCGCCTTGGCGTAACCGTGTTTGCGATAGAACAGCTCGAGAAAAAATGCGGCGTCATCACCGCGCGCCGGCGTCAATCCGTATTCGTCGATGGTCGTGATCTGCTCCTTCAGATGGGAGCGTAGAGCCTTCTCGTCGAAGGCCGCCTGTCCGCGGAACTCGATCGCGTTGGTATGCTGCGCCTTCTTCTCCTGCTGCTTGGCCACCGCGCGTTCGGCACGATCTTTTTCTTCCGGTCGCGGAACCTTCACTGCGGTTTGAGCCGGCGCGGTTCCCATCAGCAATCCGCTGCAAAAGATAATGAAAAAGACGCGGCTCATCACTTGAATCGAATCAGATACTTCACCATGCCGCGAAAATCTCCGCCCACGCCCAGATCGCCGACGAGGACAAACTTGTCATTCACTTTCAGACGAGCGGTCGCCGTTTGCTGTCCGGTACGCGGATCGACCTGTCCGATGTCCACTTGCAACCTGTCAAAAACGGAATTGCTCTTTGTTGCCTGACCCTTCTTGAAGACCTTTTGGTAAAGTTGCTGAACCAGGAGCATGGCCGCGCGTCCGGCGAGAACGTTGTTGTTCCCGATCAATTCTCCTCGCGTGACGCCGGTCGCGAGAAGCGAAATAATTTCTTCCTGAGGCAAAGGCGGTTCGCTGCTGAAAAGGGCTTCCGGTGAAAGCGATGTGCCATAGACGTAAACGTGGACGGTATAATCGCGAATGAGAGACGTGCCTTGCAAATCGATCTTTGGATTGAACGAATCGCCCGGATCAAAATAGAGAAAGCCCTGGGCGATTTCCAGCCGGCTGAAGGGCAAAGTTGCTTCCACGTTTTCAAGGCGAACCTGGCCCTGCAAAGCGGGCTGCAATCCGGTGCCGGTTAGATGCAAGTCCACGATGGCTCCGCCATTCGCGAGATTTCCTCGAATGAGAAATGAGTCCTTGGTTTTGATGGCGATGTCGAATTTCCAATCGCGAATCGGCGGTTCGGTGACAGAAAAATCAGGACGATCGGAAGGCGGCTGCGGCGCCGGACGCCCCGGCAGACCGATCGGAATCAGATCGATATTCTTGAGAAACTGACTGTTCGTCAGGGCGACGTTGCCTGTCACAGTCGCGCTTGCCCACGGACCAATCACTCGTAAGTCGGCATCGGCCCGCGCGGTAAGCGAATCGTTTCGAGCAACCAGAATACTTTGCGCCTTGAGTTGGAAATCGAGATTCGGTTCCGTGAGCCTCGGGAACGTGACGCGGCCCGAGATCGTGAAGGGCCCTCCGGCGAGATCGCCGTTGAAGCGCTCGAAGTTGACCACATCGCGATCAAACGTCAGACGTGAGTGGAATCCACTCAGGGCCGGCAACGTCGCGTTGCTGAAGCGCGCCATGTTGATCGTGATATCGCCCGAGCCGCTCAGGACCGGTTTTGCGATCGTTCCATTGACATTGACATCCAGCGCCAGGTCGCCGTCGAGTTGAGTGATGGCCGGAAGAAATTGCCGCAGGAAGTTCACGGAGCTGCGGGGCAATTGAACTTTCGCGGTCAACGGCGTCTCCTCATCGAACTTTCTCTCTGCAATAATTTTTGAAACGTCGAAGGGAAGGTTCGCCGTAATCTGCACCGGTTGGATTTTGGTTTGTTGCAACTTGCCATTGAAAGCGAGTTGATTGTTTTGCAGCTCCGCAACGAGATCGAAAGTCGCCGGCTCGAGTTTCGGATAGTCCGAGCTGTGGAGATCGCTCATTTGCACACCAAGTCGCCCGCCCAGTTGCGCGAGCGTGCCCCGAGCATCGAGCTTCACGTTCATCAACCCAGTGGCGAGCGGCTTTGTCCCGAGGTCCTCAAAAAGCTTTTTCAGATCCAGATTTTCGGACTGAAATGTCACCAGGACCTTCCCGTCGGGAGGAAAAAGCGACTCGCTGGTTCCGATGTTTTTCCAGACGAACGGCAACGAAACGTAACCCGACGCGTATTTTGCCTTGCCCTGATCGATTTGGATTTTCGAGATTTCCAGCGTCGAACCTTTCGCGGCAAGGATGGCTTGGAAATCCATCTTATCGCTCCCGAGGAAGATGGTCGGGACATCGAGGCCGTCGGGCGAATAGCTCGCGTCGATGTTCGCCTGGAGCGCCTGCAAGTTCGCGTAACGCCCTTTCTCGAGCGTCAGTTTCAACTTTCCGGAATTCCTAAACTCGGCCGCCTCGCCGCTTCCTTCCCAGTCGATCACGAGCGAACCGGCGATTTCATTGTTGTTGCCGGCCGCGATCAGGAGTGGCTTCAGTCGCGCGAGCTCCGCCACATTCGCGTAAACCTTGCCGCTGTAGTGATACGGTTTGTCGAGCGAGAAAATACCACTTCCGCCCATGTAATCCCGCTCGTTCAGGTTCGCGGTGAAATCGTTCAGATAAACGACGTTGTTCCAGATCGAGGCCTGCGCGCTGAGCTGCGGGATGATCAGATTTCGGCACCTTAAATTGGACCCGTAAACCGACATTTGCCCTTGCGCCTTCCCCTCGCGAAGCGTCACCTCACCCCTGATTTGAAGCGGGCCGGTGATTTTGTTTTGAGAATCGACGATCCAATAATCGGCGAGGTCGGGCGCGCCTAACGACACCTCAAACTTGGCCGGCTGCGTCCGGACCTGTGTGAAATCGTCGGGCAAAAGATATTCGCCCACCACGGCGATGTTGTTTTGTTTTCGAACCGCCACGACCCGCTCGACTTTGACCGCCGCGCCCTCACTTTTCACGTCCGCGTGAACCGAATCCATGAGGTACTCGCCGGAATGGAGATCGGTCATCTCCAGATGAATCTCCGACTGGAGATCGGCGTAATAAGCTTTCGCCGCGTTGGTCGGAGGCATCTTCTTCGAGGCCGTCAGAGTTCCATTGACCTGTGCGACCTCGCCGTTGCCGAATCCGATCGGACCGCCGCTGAAGCGCAAATCCGCACGGAGCACGGCGTCTCTAATCTCCGCCCGGCCGTTTACAGTCGCAGCGCCCGTGAGCGGCTGAGGAAGTCCGGCAGTGATCGCTTGCAGATCCGGCAGCAGTCCGGTGACCTCGAAGGTAGCCGGACTTTGGCCAAATGAACGAATATGTTCCGGCAGTTCCGTGGAGCCTTTCAGTTGGATCTTGTTCAAGCCTTTGGTCGCTTCGCCGGTAGTCAGCGTGGCGAAACCGTCGCGCGCCGTCACGTTCAAGAGACAGCGGTCGAAGAAGAGATTCTCCTGTCGCAGATTCTTAATCTGCGCTTCGAGCGTGCCGTTCCACGTTCGTGGAGCATCGATCGCTCCGCTGCACTCAATGGCGAGGTGTTCAACATCGCCAGTTAGGAATTCCGCGGGCCGGCCGAGATAACCGCGGAGCGTGTCGAGCGAAACGTTTTCAGCGACCAGCCGGAGCCTTGTCTTGAGCGAGCGCGCCGTCTCGCTCAGAGCCGCCGATCCGGCCACTGTTCCGTGAGCGAGGGAAGCGTCGAGTACTACCTCGAGCGATTTCGATCGAATGTGCGAGGCGTCAAACGCGAGCAAGCGAATCTGGTTCTCGTCGTCCAAAACCAGACCGCCCAGGATGAGATTCTTCTTAGTATAGGAAGTCCGACCAGAAATTGATCTCCAAGCTGGGGCGTTCGGGAGCTGCAGTGTGGCGATGCGGAGTGCACCGGGATTTTTCGGATCGAGATCGAGATCGAAATGCTCCAAAACAAAATCCTGCTCCTGCTTTGTCGTCCGGACGAGAAGGTTTACGTCGGAGAGACGGAGCCGCTCCGGATAAACCGGAAACAGCGTGATCCTCTCTTCAGGCCGGGGCATCTTTGGCTTCAACGAGGCTTTGGCCGGGTTTAGAACGATCCGCGCCGTCCGCACCTCGGCGTTTTTCAAAACCTCCGTTGCGCCGCGTTGGCACCAATCGAGCAGGCTGTAATCCACCCGGATGTAATCGACATCGATCGACTCAACGACGGTAGGACCGATCGGCACCACGTGAAGATTTCGCACGACGAGGCCGGTAAAAATCGTTCCTCCGAGGGAGCAATCGATCTTCAGGTTTGCCTTGGCCGCGTAACGATTTGCCACGGAACGCCCGACGCCAAAGAGGATCGGCCGGTGAAATATCAGGACGACTGCGAGCAAAACGAGCAGAGCCCGCCCAACCAGCCGGGGCCACCGTCGACGCCTTTGAACAAGTACCTTGCCGTCTTCATCCACGAGGGCGGTAATCTATTTCCACGAGGCTAAAGAGCAATAGCCGAAGGAACCAAGAGCTTGGAGGAAGGAGACGATCCGGGCCTGCGGTCGCGAATTGAGGAGACATCACACCCACAGCCTCACTTGGTGCATGCGATTTGCGCATGAGGTTGCTCCGCATGACGGTCTTGCCGCTAGCCCATGAACCCGGAAAGACTGTTCGATTATCTGGAGGGAAATCTCGCCGCAGAGGAACGCGCGCAGCTTGAATCGCAGCTGGCGATCGATCCGCAGTTGCAACGCGAATTCGCCATCGCACGTGAAATGCACCGGCGCTCCCGCGGGTCGCGCGAAGTCCTCGGAGAAAGCGAGGATATCGACATTCCATCGCCCCGGAGTGGCAAACTAGGACGGCGCCTGGTCACTCTCTTCGTCCTTCTAGTTCTGGTTAATGTGCTCGTCGGCATCGCATTCATCATCGGCAGGAAAAAACCAGAAAAGTCGGCCGACCTTGGCGCCAGGGAATTGGCCATTCGCCAGCAACTTACGGCCTCGCTTCAAAAAACGGCGGAGACCGCTATGCCTGCGCCCACGCTCGAAGCCGATGAAATCCATTTGTCCGCTTCAGCGAACGAGCGCGAAGCGATTGCCAATAACGTCGTCATGCTCGCGAGCCAATGCGGAGGATCCGCCGCGAAAGCTCCGGCTGACGATACGGGTATCACAGTCCTGGCAGACCTTCCTGCCAGCCGGGAGGACGAATTCCGGCGAGCGCTCGCACCGCTCGCTCAGGCGGATTTTTCCTCTCCGACGCCGCGAAAAGAAAGGCCCACCGCCAAGCAAAGAGTAAATATCTACGTACGGATCACCCAGGCGCTGCGGCCTCCGAATCCGTGAGCGACGGCGCTCCGATGATCGCGATTGCATTCGCCTTACCGGCGGAAAGTTCGGACTTCGTGCGCTTGCTCACGAAGCCAATTATTTACGCTCGCGACGGTGTAGAAAGCATTCGCGGCCAAATTCACGGCCGGTCGGTCGCGGTCTTTCACACCGGCGTCGGCGAGAAAAGTTGCCGGGCGAACATCGAGAACTTCCTGCACCAGCAACGGTTCAAATACTTGATAAGCGCCGGGTTTGCCGGAGCACTGGACGAGGAATTGCAGATCGGGAATTTGCTGCTCTCGGAAAATTTCTCGAGCCCGGAGCTCTTGGGCTCCCCGCATCTCGATTTCGCGGAGACTGGGCCTTTCGTGGGGAAACTGGCGACCGTGCCGGGGGTCATTGATTCTAAAGCCGAGCGCGCTCGCTGGGCGAC
This sequence comes from Spartobacteria bacterium, assembly GCA_003169695.1. Lineage (GTDB taxonomy): Bacteria > Verrucomicrobiota > Verrucomicrobiia > Chthoniobacterales > UBA10450 > AV80. Next base: position 124,602 of record PNAS01000073.1, on the reverse strand, counting down.
GGAAAGTGGCGCTGCGGCGGTCGATATGGAAACGGAGTTCATCGCGGCGGCGTGCGCAGCGCACCGGGTCCCGATGCTGTCGTTGCGGGTGATAAGCGATACACCATCGGAACCGTTCGCTGCTCCGCCGAATGTGTTGTTCGATCTTGAGAAGCAAAAAACAGACTTCGGCCGTCTCGCGTTCTATCTGGTGACACATCCGGGCGCGTTAATGCGTTTGAATGCTTTTCGGCAACGTGTAGCACTCGCCCGAAAGTCGCTTACATCGGCGCTCGACAGACTTTTGCGGGTCGATTTGGCCTGACGGGAGGTGGATCGAGCGCTCTGTCGCTCGATGTTTATTCGACGCGGCTTCGCCGCCAGTCTTGTCATCGCGCGCCGGAGCGCGCGATCCGCCTTACGAACCTGTCGGTTCGACGTGGACGAGGACATCAACGATCCGCGAATCGGCTCGTTTGATCGCGTCCTTTACTCGATGCGCGATGTGGTGCCCATCGCGCACCGAAATTCCGCCATCCACGCCGACATGCAGATCAACGTAGAATGAAAGACCCATTTTGCGGACAAGACATTTTTCAACTTCAAGAACTCCCGGAACCGAGATCGCCGCTCTCTTGATAATGGCTACGATTTCGCCGCGCGGCGCGGTGTCCAGCATCTCGTGCAACGCCGGAAAAAGCAGGCGATAGCCGTTCGCGCCGATGATTGCGCACGCGAAAAGCGCGGCCCAGGCATCCGCGCTTTGCCAGCGTTCGCCGCCGATCAAGGTAATCGAAATGCCGATGAAAGCGGCGATCGAAGTCATCGCGTCCGCCCGGTGGTGCCAGGCGTCGGTTTGAACGGCCGTGCTCTCCACGTTCTTCCCGAGGCGAATCACGGATCGATAGAGAAATTCCTTCACGGCAACCACGACGATCAAAACGATCAACGTGAAAGGCGCCGGGGCGTGGTGCGGCAGAAAAATTTCCCGCGCGCTCTGGATGGCGAGACCGAGCGAGGCCAGGAGCACGCCCGCGGCTACGACCCCCGCAGCCAGCGGCTCGGCTTTGCCGTGGCCGTAGGGATGTGTTGCATCGGGTGGCCGCGAGGCAAATTTAAGGCCTCCCCAAATCACCGCGGAGCCGCCGATATCGAGCACGGATTCGATCCCATCCGCAATCAGCACATAAGAGTGTCCGACCAAACCGGCGGTAACTTTCGCCGCGGCGAGAAAGACATTCACAATCATCCCAGCGAGGGCCACACGCGCACCCGTTTGCATATTGCTGGCCGGATCGTTCGATGTAGGATGAAACGACTGCGGCATCTATGACCAAAAGTTTTAAGGCCGCGATCTACGAAACGCACGGAAATCCGTCGGAGGTCCTGCGAATTGTCGACCAAGTCTGGCCCGAGCCGGCGCCAGATGAAGTGATTGTAAAGATGGCGGCGGCTCCGATTAATCCGGCCGACCTGAATTCGATCGAGGGTAAATATCCGGTTCGGCCCGCGCTGCCGACAACGCCGGGAATGGAGGGCGCCGGAGTTGTAGTTGAACTGGGATCCGCCGTTCGGAATCTCGCAGTCGGGGCACAGGTGATTTTGCCACACGGTCTGGGGACGTGGCGTGAGGCGTGCGCAGTCCCGGCGGAGAAGCTCGTCTCGGTTCCGGCGGGAATCGAACCGATCCAGGCGGCAATGTTGAAAGTAAATCCAATCACTGCGTGGCGAGTTCTCCACGATTTTGTTTCGCTTCAACCCGGCGACTGGTTGATTCAGAACGCGGCGAATTCGGCGGCGGGACGTTGCGCCATTCAGATCGCGCGCGAGCTCGGATACAAGACCGTCAATATTGTTCGACGCGAGGAACTCGTTGAGGAACTCCGAACCGAAGGTGGTGACGTGGTGTTGCTCGATGGAGAAAGCGTCCGCGACGAAGTGGCAGCAGCAACGCAGAGCGCGCCGATTCGATTAGCTTTGAATGCGGTCGGTGGGGAAAACGCGATGCGGATGGCGAAGACGCTGGCTCCGGAAGGCACGATGGTGACGTACGGCGCGATGAGCTTGCAGCCGATATGCATTCCGAACGGAATGCTCATTTTCAAGAACCTTCGCTTCACGGGATTCTGGGTGAACAAGTGGTACGACGGCGCCACTCCCAATCAGCGCTCAGAAACTTTTGCGCCGCTTTTTGAAATGGCGCAGCGCGGACTGTTGCGCACGAAAGTGGAAAGAACCTATCCGCTCTCCGAGGCGAAGGCTGCGGTGGCACACGCGTCGCAGGGGAAACGCGCCGGGAAAATCGTGTTCCGATTCGAGGATTGAGCTCAGGCCGGCGCGCTCTGTCATCCCGAGGCGCGCAGACGGCGAGGGACCTCACGTTTGCAGAGCGGGTCAGCTTGCGCCCTACGACGCCGAGCCATAGGCGCAGCGCGAGCTTCGCGCAAGCAAGCGGGTGCCTGATTGTTGAGGTCCCTCGCCGTCCTGCGCGGCTCGGGATGACATGCGCTCACCGCAATCCTGCAGTCGTCGCTCCGACTACTGCTGCTGCTGCTGTGCCGGTTCGTGTTTCGGCTGGCGCTTCAGGAGAGTGATTTGCTTGATCCGCGCGGAATCCGAAGGGCTCCACGTCGCAACATCGGGATCGTCCTTGAATGCGTTATGCACGATTCGCCGTTCGTAGGAATTCATCGGCTCGAGCTGCAGTGAACGACCAGAAATGCGGACGCGCTCGGCCAGTTCTCTCACCCGCTGCACGATGCGATCTTCACGCATCGAGCGGTAATGCTCGCAATCGACAATTACTTTCGGGGCGTCTTTGTCCTTCGATTGAATCAAGCGGTTGAGCAGAAATTGGATTGCTTCCAGCGTCTCCCCGTCGCGGCCGATCAACGTGTGGCTTTCCTCCATGTAGATCTGCAAGGTCGGATTTCCCCCTTCGCTTTGCGTCTCGTCGATTTGCACGACGAAACCGAGATAACCGAGAATTGTGTCGAGTAATTCCTTGGGCGTCATGATCGTCCTTTGCGCGACTTCTTCCCTGCCGGCGCAACTTTCTCGAGAATCGGCAACGGCTGTTTCCGGTTCTGATAAAGCTGCAGAATCGTGAACAGGTTCTGCGTCGTGTAATATAATGCCAGCGCCGCCGCGAAATTGTAGCAGAAAAATAAAAAGATCAGCGGCATGAACATCATAACGCGCTGTTGCGTACTGTCGCCAGTCTTCGGCGTCATGCGCATGAGCCAGATGTTCGTTGTTCCCATAAGGAGCGGGAGAATGTTGATTGGCCAGCCCAGGCCGGGGATATGCGCCACGGTGTCCGGCTGGGAAAGATCATGCACCCAGAGGAACGATGCGTTTCGGAGTTCGGCCGCCTGCCCGAGCATGCTGAATAATCCGAAGAAGATGGGAATCTGGATCATCATCGGCAGGCAGCCGCCAACCGGATTCACACCGTGCTCTTTGTAGAGCTTCATGACTTCCTGGTTCATCCGCGTCGGATCGTCTTTGTACTTTTCCTTCAGCTCCTGCATCTTGGGCGCGAGGGCCGACATCTTGCGCATCGATTTGTTCGCCTTGTTCTGAAGCGGCCAGAGAACGCCTTTGACGCAAGCGGTCAAAACGACGATGGCGACCGCGTAATTTCCAAAGATGCCATAGAGGAAATTCATGAAATTCAGGAGCGCCTGGCTCACTAACTTCCACATCCCGAAATTCATGATTTCTGCCTCGTCGTGCTCGAGCTTCGCGATGCGGCCGTATAGCTTCGGCCCGACGTAAAGTTGAAAACGCACCGTAGCCGCCTGGCCAGGCTGAAGCTGAAACCCCGGCATCCCCATCGCGCCATCCATTCCCCGCAGGCTTGGGCCATCCGCCCGCTTGATGTCGAAGGGCTGCGCCCAGACTTCGCCCGCTTTCGCGTTGAGTGCTGTGACAATGGTGGTGAAAAACTGGTTCGTCATGGCGGCCCATTCCGCGCCATTCACCTTTTCCTGGAACATCGGCTGCTCCGCGCGTTTTTGGACTCCAACGAACGGATAATTTTGCGCGGCGAACCAACTCACGTCGGTCGCCTTCACTTTGCCGTCGATGCACCAGACGAGACGGGTGTATGCGGGCATATCACGGGGATGCAGTGGCCTCGTCGAACCTAGTGAGACGAAATAGCCGGCGTTGCTATAAGGCTGCGCTCCGTCGTTCCGGAAATCGATATCCATTTCCGCGACGAAGTTGTCGTTTTTTTCCGAGGTCGGAGGGAAGAAAAACTTCTTGTGGACGTTTACCCCATCGGATGTCTTGCGGTCAAACTGCACGCTCCCGTCATCCCCTCGGACGATCGCAAACTCGGGCAGTGCAGGGGCCGCCGGTTGCTCGATGATTGCGCCAATCGGCGTATGATCCGCCGAATTCAGGACGACGCGCTGGCCGTTTTCCACGGCATGCTTGAGCAGCGCAGCTTCACTAATCCCGGCACCCCGATTCGTCAGGCGAAGTTCGACGTCTTCATTCCGCAGCGCCTCCGATTTCTCGGTAAAAGAGGGAATGGAAGCTATGGGCGAAGGCGTTGAAATCGCTCCGAGAGAAGGACTAACTAAGGGTGCCTGCGAAGCAGTGGCCGAGGATTGATTTTCTGGCACCGCGGTCGGCGTCGGCGAGGCCGCTGCTCGCACGAGAGGAGGCGGCGTATGTTTCACGTTGTAGATTTGCAACGCCACGAACCCAATTACGCAAAGGGTGACGGCAATCCATGCTTGTCGATCCATAAGGGCTGCCCCAGAGGCTATTCACAAACAAAACGCGCGGCTGCGTTCGCTCCTCGGTGGGAATGCGGGACGGGATCGTAACCCTGTCCGCCCCAGGGATGACAGCGACCAAGACGGCGCAATCCCAGCCACGTTCCGCGAAGAAAACCGTGCTTCTCGAGCGCTTCAAGGAAGTAGACCGAACACGTCGGTTGGAAACGGCATCCGGAGCCAGGTCCACCAAGAAAAGACAACACAGGCGAACCGAGCATTTGATAACCGCGAATCAGAAAACGCACGAGCAAGAGCATCAGGGCGCTAGAATAGAAGCACGCTCCGCGAGGCGCAACCACTCATCTTTCAGTGCGTGATAAGATGCGTGCGCCGCCGCCGGACGGGCGATCACAACGAACCAAAAACCTTCCCGCAACCTCCCCTGTTGCGTGCGAACGACGTCGCGCAGCCGTCGACGAACACGATTTCGCACCACGGCCCCGCCGATCCTCTTCGAGGTCACGAAGCCGGCCTGGCAAAGTTCGGTTCTTTCTGTGCGGAGGAATCCAAGAATTAACAATCGGCCGCGAACGTTCTGACCCTCCGTCCGCACGCGGGCGAATTGCGACGTCAACGTGAGGCGTCGCGTTTTTGGAAAAAGCAATCTGCGGGCTGTGGAGCTCATCGGTCAGAATCGATAATTGCCAACACTGTCCCCACATCCGTACAGCAAAAATCTCCCCGCGGAAATGCCACGGGAAGACTTTCGACTGAAGCCTGTAAGACTACGGGTTCGGACTCGAAGTCGTCGTGGTGGTGGAGTCGGTCTTCGTCTCGGTGCTGGTGGCTGGCGTGGACTCCGTGTTTATGGTGTTCGTGACGTCGTTCGCCTTCGTGTTGGCAGGAGGATTTACCACGGTGGTATTGTTCTCAGTTTTCTTCTCAGGCGGCGCGGCTGGAGCAACGGTTTCGGTTTTTTGCTCGCACGCTCCGAGAAGCGCGGCGCTGGCCAGAATGCAGATTAATTTTTTCATAGTTGTGGATTGGTTGTCGTCTTGGGACCAAGCCTGAATCGGAACAAGGCGAGTTTCCGGCCTTGCTCAAGCAAATCTTTCGCGGGCCATCTGCCTTTCGCCGATCCGCTTAGAACGGGGCTTCGTATTTCAATCCGTGCGCTTCGGCGACCGCTGCATAAGTCATCCGGCCGTCGCGTGTATTGATGCCGCCAGTGAGCGCGGGCATTTTTTTGCAAGCACCTTCCAATCCGAGATCAGCCAGCAATTCCACGTAGCGCGACGTAATGTTTGTCAGCGCCTGGGTGGACGTTCGCGCATAGGCCGCCGGCATGTTGGCCACGCAATAGTGCGTCACGCCTTCCTCAACGTAAACGGGATCGAGGTGCGTCGTCGGGCGCGATGTTTCCACGCAGCCTCCTTGATCGATCGCAATATCGACGAGCACGCTGCCGGGTCGCATTTTTTGTAACATCGCCCGCGTGATGAGTTTCGGCGCCTTGGCTCCGGGAACGAGCACGGCGCCGATCAACAGGTCCGTCGTCGGCATCAATTCGTTCAAATGCGCTTCGTTGGAATGAAGGGTGTTCGCATTCGGCATGGTGAGATCTAGGAAGCGCATCCGCTCTCCGTCCACTTCGAGGATGGTGACATCGGCGCAGAGTCCAACCGCCATCCGCGCTGCATTGACGCCAGACGTTCCACCACCGAGCACGACCACTTTTCCCGGCAAGACCCCGGGTACACCGCCGAGCAGAACGCCGTTACCGCCATTATGTTTCGCCAGGTAATAGGCCCCCATCACGATTGACATGCGCCCAGCGATTTCGCTCATCGGCTCGAGCAGCGGCAATTTGTTGCCCACCTGAATCGTCTCATAGGCCACGCCCGTGACTCCGGATTTAAGCAGCGCTTCGGTAAGCTCTCTACTCGCGGCAAGATGGAGATACGTGAAAAGAATCTGACCCTTGCGCAACAATCCCCACTCCGCTTTGAGCGGCTCTTTTACTTTCACGATCATTTCGGCCTGGCCGAAAACGTCCTCCGCTTTCTCGACGATTTTTGCGCCGGCCTGGACGTAATCTTCGTCGGGATAGCCGGAGCCGACACCCGCGTTCTTCTGCACGAGGACCGTGTGCCCTCGGCGAGTCAGTAGTTTGGCCGTGTAAGGCAGGAGGCCGACTCGATTCTCCTGCTCCTTAATTTCTTTCGGAACGCCGATGATCATGAAGTTAGCGGGTGATTGGTGAACGGTGACTAGTGATAAGTGGAAATCGAGCCGCGTGACTAGCTGAATTTACCTATCACTATTCACTAATCATGAATCATTAGTTTAATGATGGGTCATCCGGCGCCGCGGCCAGCATTTTGTACCACGGTCCGAGACCGCGCATAATCTCAAACCAAAGCTTCGGCAGACGGTCGGGAGTGAGAGCTTCGCGGGTTGGATGCTGCAAAATCCAGGCCTTTTGCTTCATCTCAGCTTCGAGTTGGCCAGCGCTCCAACCGGCGTATCCGACAAACGCCCGGATGGAAGTGGGGTCCTCGCCGGTAAGTTGATGCGCTTCGTCTACTCCGACATTGTGATTGAGTTTCAGACCCGCGCCCGCCTCCCATTCGAAGGCGGCGAACATCAATTGATTCTTCCCCACCGGGCCGCCGAGAAACACCGGCACGTCGGCGAGACCCTCCGGGGGCGCCTCGTTCACCAAATCAACCACTTGTTTATCGAGAGGGCGATTGATAATGAGGCCGCCCGCTCCTTCGTTCGAATCGTGCTCATAAATAAAAAGCACGGCCCGACGAAAATTGGGGTCGAGCATATTCGGATGGGCGACCAGCAACGAACCCGCCAAACTCAGCGGCATTCCATCCCCGAGGTTACGCATGGGAAAGTAGAATACGCGTAACCAGTCTCCGCAAGGGCGAGATTGAGATGGCGCGTCACGTCGACCGATGCAGTCGGCCATCTTCCAATTTGGAAATCGGTCCTTCCACGCCATTCTCGCGCCATTGCATGGTCGTAGCCGTGACGAGTTTTTGGGCGTCAGCCGGCAAATGCAGCAAGAGCGAATTGCGGCGCACCGGATCGAGTTCTCCGAAAATATCGTCGATCAAGAGCAGCGGCGGTGTGCCCTCTTCCATCCTGAAAACTCGCGACTGCGCGATCTTCAACGCCAACGCGACGGTGCGCTGCTGACCCTCGGATGCGTATCCGTTTGCAGGATGCGCCTCCACGAGAATTTGAATATCGTCGCGATGCGGACCGATGACGGTCTGGCGGAATCGCGACTCTTGCGCGCGGGAATCTGCCAGATCACGCGCGAAATCGTCACTATTTCCCGGCGAGAACTTGAGCTCCAATCTTTCGCCGGCGCCGCTGATCTCGCGATACGCGGCGGTGGCGAGGGGAGCCAGTCGCTCGACCAGCCGTGCTCGCATCGCCGATAACTTCGCACCGTATTCCAGCAGTGGTGGGTCATACGCGGCAAGCTCTCGCGAACGCGGGTGGGGCGATTTCAGAAGTGCGTTGCGTGAGCGAAGCGCGCGTTCGTACGCGCGGAGAGTCGGCCGGTAGAGCAGGTCAATTTGCGCGGCGAGAAAATCGAGATAACGGCGCCGCGTTTCCGAACCGCCGCGGACGAGTTCGATGTCCGTGTTTGCAAACGAGACGACGCGCGCGACTCGGAGATATTCGTTCAGCATGCGTTGTTCGACATGATCGAAAGCAGCTCTTCGACGCAGCGGACTGTAGCGGAATTCCAGCAGGTGATCTTCGCCGCGACCAGAAACAGCAAACGATTTCTCTCCGAAGCGCACAATAGGCGCGAGCGTGGAGCTGCGTTGCGATTGCAGCCGCAGAAGAACGCAAGCAGCTTCCAGGATCGACGTCTTCCCCTGCCCGTTTCGCCCGACAAAAAAATTGAACCCCGGAGAAAATTCGATCCCGAGGGATTCGAAGCAGCGAAAATTCCGGAGCTGTAGGTCAGCGAGCATGGATGTTATTCAGTGTTGTAGCCGCCCCGCTCTGTCAGGGCGCCATTCGGTTGCGCGGCGACAGCGCTCCGCGGCTACAAGACGACGATCGCACTCACAAATTGATCAGTTGGAGCCTGCTCGTCATCTGCGCGGGAATTCGTTTCTTGTGAAAATAAATTCCGCTAATCGGCGTGATGTCGGCGGGCGTAAGGCCGACCGCGGCCCCAATGAAGTTATGATTGCAGAAAACACCGTTGGTCGCGTCGAGACCAATCCAGCCCGCGCCCGGAAGAAAAACTTCCGTCCACGCATGCAACGAACCTTCCGCGCGCCGCGTCTCCGCGTCGCTCTCGCGCAGATAACCGCTCGTGAGGCGCGCCCCGAATCCCATCTGACGCAAGATCTCCCCCAGCAACACCGTCACATCACGGCATGCGCCACGACCGAGCCGCAGAGTTTCCGCGGGTGAGAGCGCCGCGCCTTCTTCGCGCCGCTCGTAGCCGATGCATTCATGCAACGTCTTGTTGAGCTCAACCAGCGTCGTGACCGTGTCCCGGCGATTTCTGCTGGTCGGCGGTGCCCACCCCGGCACGACCAGCCGATCCTTCGTGCGCCTCTCCCGGTAAGGCGCGAGTAGTTTGGCAATCGTCGTCTCATATTGAAACGGCGTCTCGACCGCGTCCTTCTCCAGTATAAAATGAAACGGATCCTTCTCGTCCAGGTCCAGATTGATCGCGAGCCGGAACTGCAACTCTTTCGACCGTTCTGGAAAAAAACAGGAGGCGACGGTGTTTTCGAAGACATCGCGCGAAAATCGCACGGTCGCTTTGGGCATTGTCGTAAAATCCAGGCGGCGGACGCGGCTGAACCGATCGCTCCGTGGAAAAAGGCGAACATTGTGCGGCGAGAAGCCGACCGCTTCCTCGTACCGGTAGGTCGTCTGATAACGCAGCCCCAATTTCATTAAAACAACTTATTGCATTCACCCCCCGGCGTCGCATAAGTTCATTACGAAATTGTTTGCCACCGAGCGCAAGCTCGATTATTGGTCGGCAGTTTCAAAAATGTTCTGGGGGGAACAGCCGCCCTTCATGTCCATCGGACGTGGGGGGCGGTACTTTTTTTGGGGCACGTCTTTATGAACCCGGCATCCCTTGAACCGCGGCGAAAATTTTCCTGGCCACTCGCGCTCACGCTGATCGTCTTAATCGGCGCCGCGGTGCTCACGCTGATTTTCCTCCGGTTGGAGAGCTGGCCCGCACGCACCGCAAAACAAAGCACCGCGGAACTTGAACGCGTCGGCCGGGACGTGCGCGATGCGTTTGTGGAAGTCGCGCACCTGCAACCTCGCATCACGATCAACAACCGTGTCTACCTGGAGAAAACGACGGCCACGGCTCAGCTCGCGATTCTCTCGCGGCAGATCGAAGTCGAACACGAATTGCTCCACACATGGGCAGGGAGCACGAAGCGGGTGAAGCTGCACGGTACGTTCACGGCCAAAGCTGGCTTCGATTTGCAACAAGACGTCGCCGTCGACCTGCGCCCGGATGAAATCACGGTCCGGCTGCCGCACGCGTCGATTCTGGGGGTTGAACAAGAACAGACAGAAGTGCTCGCGTTCGAAAATGGATTTTGGAATCGAATCTCAGCAGCCGACCTGGAGAATGAGCTCGCAGTCCTCCCTGATCTCGCGCGCCGGAAAGCCGCTGAGAGCGGGATTTTGGTCGAAGCGGAAACCGCCTTGCAAAAGCAGCTCGGCGAGCGCGTGCACGCCGGGCGGCATTTCACCCTCGTTTTCCAAAATACGCCGATCAAAGATTAGGCGCGCGCGATTGCCCTCGTCTGTGGCGCCGGTCTATGACCGCCAAGGGAGCGTTGCCAAAGCAAGCTACCTGATTTGGCCGTGTTTTCGGCGGTCATAGATCGCCGCTAATGTATTTGATCCCGAGAAGCCGCTTTCAGCCTGTTTCGTTTCCCGCTAAAGCAATAGGACGCAAATGCGGTTCAAAAAATTTCTTCTCCTCTCTTGCGGTTCGCTGCTTGTCGCCGGCGTTCTGGCCGTTTGCCTGGCGCCATTGGTGGTGGCGGGCGGATTGCGCCTCTGGATCGCGCGCACCGCTCGACAGGAAGGGTTACGCATTGAGTTCGAAAAAATCGAGGCGCCGCTGCTGCGTCCCGTAGTCGTACACAAGCTCCAAATCACCAGCCAGACGGACGCGCCGTTTCGCGTAATGATCGAAGCCCCCCGCGTCGAACTTGATCTGAATTTCACCGCCATCTTCGATCGATCGCGCGGCCGCTTCCTCCGCTCCCTTACAGTGGAAGCAATCAGTGTGGACATTCGCCGAAATCTGCAACCTCCCCCCACGCCGCAACGTTTCGCCTGGCGAATCCTCGAGGATTCCTTGGCGGACAATTTCAAACTTTCAGGAGTAGAGCTTCATGTCGAAAATGGGGATACGGTCGTCGATCTGCACAATGGCGTGCTTTCCGGCGCCCAGATCGAAGCCGGCGTTTTCAGCGCGAGTAACATCACGATCGCATCGCCCTGGTTTCGCAAAACCTTCTCGCAACTGCGCGGCGCGACTTCATGGCAGGAGAGCCGACTCACCGTCGGCGCGCTGACGCTCACGCGCGGTCTCGACCTCGACGCAGTCAGCATCGACCTCTCGCACATCGGCGAGAGCCGGCTTGGTCTGGAGATGGCCATGGATGCGTTTGGAGGAAAACTCCGGGCCCGCATTTCCAGCGAGGATCGCGCGGACAAACGAACCTGGGATGCGGCTGGAACCGCCTCCGAAATCTCTCTCGCCCAAATGTCCGATGCGCTCGAGCTGGCGGATCGCGCCAGCGGTTCATTGCACGCCTGCAAGTTCACTTTCCGCGGGGAAGTGCCGAATCTTCGAGAAGCGACTGCCACAATTTGGGCTGAGGTCACGGGACTGACGTGGCGCGATCGCACGGCCGATACGATCATGATCGGCGCCTCGCTCTACAACCACCAGGTGCAGGTTGAGCAGCTTTTCGTTAAGCAGCGCAGTAATCAGTTTACTCTAAGCGGTGAATCCGCCCTGCCCCAGAAATGGTCCGACTGGCTGAATCCCGATTTCCACGGAGACATTTCAGCATCGATCAAGGATCTAGGCGATTTCGCGCGTCTTTTTGGAGCCAGTCCATCCGATTTTGCCGGCAAAATCGACATCGCCGGATACGTCAATGCTCGGGAGCGAAAACTCGCCGGCCAACTTTCGGTCTCCGGCAACTCGCTCATTTTGTTTCGAGCGCCCTTCGAATCACTAAGCGTAAAGCTCAGCTTGGAAGAATCACGGCTCGAAATTGCGAACTTCGAACTCCGCCGCAAAAACGATTCTTTTCGCGGCCAGGCGAGCCTGGATTTGGCTAGCGATCACCGTTACTCGTTCACTGTCACGAGTTCAGTCGCTGATGTCGCGGATTACGTCGCTCTGATACCGGAGGCGCTGCAGGCTTTTCAAATCGGCGGGAGCCTCGACTTGAATTGGACGGGAAATGGGACGGAGGCGACGCATTCTGGCACGTTTCACGCGCGGGGACACGGTCTCCATCCGCTGGAGTCTCCCGTCATCCCTTTCGATGCGGAATTCGAAGGCGACTATTCGCCGGACAATATTTTCTTCCGGCAATTCAATCTCTCAAATCAGCACGCCGCCTTCAGCGCCTTCGTCACCGTAGCGAAAGATTATTTTCAACTGCAGACGCTTCGTTTGGATTTGAACGGCAAACCCAGGCTACAAGGCAATATTTTCTTCCCATTATCTCTCTCGAAACTGCACACGCAGGGCAATTGGTTGGCTGCGTTGAGCGCCGATCCCAATTTCGATCTGGACGTCACCCTCGACCCGATGGACCTCGCGGAACTGGCAGGCGCGGTGACAACGCAGCCGAAAATGTCAGGACAGGCGTCTGGCAACCTTGAAGTTCATGGGACGCCTGCTTCGCTCGAGGGGAAATCGATCATTCACCTGCGCGACTTTGTTTTCGGAAATGAACGGCGCGTTTCCGCAGATTTCGAAACGCGAGCCAGCGTTGGAATACTCAACGGAAAAGCAACCGCGGTCGCTTCCGGGTCGGATCCGGTGAATCTCGAGGGGTCGATCCCATACAAGTTCGAGAAGCGGGAGTCAGGGTACTCTCTTATTAACGATGGACCGTTTTCTGCGACACTGAGTTTCCCTGCGGTTTTGTTGTCGAAATTACCACGCTATCTTTCCCGTGGGATATTTGTCGACGGAATCTTGAGCGGTCACCTGGCCCTTTCAAATTCGCTGCTCCACCCGCATCTGCTCGGCGACATCCACCTGATCAACGGCCGGTTCGTTGGTGGTTTGTCGCTCTCGGTGGGAATCACATTCGGAGGTCAGACTGCCGCGATTGATTTCGCGCAGCTCACCAAAAATAGCGTCCGCTATGGCGCGCGCGGCGGACTTGATTTCCGCGAATTGACCGACATTGCGGCGAGAATTTTTCCGAGTGGACCGATAGCCGTATTGACGCCTCTGGAACCCGGCGATTGCGTCAATGGGATCGAACTTTCACCCAGTGGCGTTGCCGGATTGGGACGACAGCGCATAGACGAACTCGATTTTCGCGGCGGCCTTTTCGCGCCGGACTGGACGATTTCGTTGAGTGAAAAGCATTCGGACGATCCACTCGAGACGCTACTGCGAGGCGGTTCATCGCGGACATTTCCAATTTGCCATGACCTCCAGCCGCCTGGGAAAACGTTGACGCTCGGAGTCGCCCGGCTTCCCTTTCCCTGAAGTGCGCGAGGTGGATTGTGCACTCCGCGCGCGATCCACCTTGAGTGGTCTCTAGGTAATAGCTACGAATGCTTCCCGCTCCAACCACGGCGCGAGTTTGTCGCGCAGTTCCGGGGTCATCTCCACCCGCAGATTGATGCCCGCTTCCATCTGCAACGATTCCCCATCGGGACGGCAGAACATTAATCTCACTGGCCGCGTTCCCGGTGACGCCGCCAGCACCGCCTGCACCTGCCGGAATTCATCAGCGCTCGCCGTGGGCGAGAAGCGTAGGACCAGCGGCGCTTCGCTGTCCGCGCGGCCGTTGCCATTTGACTCGTTAGGCGAACGCGGCTGACTATTGGCCGGCGCCAAAAATTTGACCTTCTGCGCCACCGCGCGCAGCGCATCGTCGCGCTTATCGAGCGTTCCCTGGACCGAAATGACGCGTCCAAGTGCGAGAGCGTCAGAAATCGTCACGTAAACTTCATTCCACAAAACGACTTCGAGCGTAGTGGTCAGATCTTCGAGCCAGACAACCGCAAACGGCTTCCCCTCCTTCTTGGTGAACTTCTTGTCGACCTGCACAATCGCGCCGCCAATTCGAAACGACGCGCGATCCGGGAGCTCATTCAGCGATGCGATCGTTTGATATTTCCCATCAGAGAGCAGGGCTGCATAGGCATCGAGTGGATGTCCGGTGACATAAAACCCCAACAACTCTTTCTCGTAAGACATCTTCTCGTGCTCTGTCCACGGGACCACCCGCTTTGCGCTCGGTTTCGACGCGGGTGGCGGCATGTCATCGAACAGCGAGACTTGCCCGCTGGCCCTGTCTTTGTGCGTGGCCAGCGCAGCCGCAAGTGACTCATCGATACATCCGAAGAGCTTTGCGCGCTCCCGCCCGAGAAAATCGAAAGCGCCGCATTTCACGAGGCTCTCCAGCATTTTGCGATTGGCGATGCGCGAATCGAGCCGCCGGCAAAAGTCTTCCAGCGATGTGAATTCTCCCCTCTCCTCTCGCTCCCGGATCGCCAATTCCATCGCGCCCTGTCCGACATTCTTGATCGCGGCCAGGCCGTAGCGAATTGAAGTAGCGCAAGCATCCCTGCTTGCACCCTCCTGATTCGCAACCTGGAAGCTGGCGCTACTTTCCGGGCTGAACTTCAATCCACTCCGGTTCACGTCGGGCGGGAGGATTGGAATTCCCATGCGCTTGCACTCACCGACGAAAGTCGAAATCTTGTCCGTGTTGTTGATCTCGTTGCTCAGCAAACCGGCCATAAATTCGACTGCATAGTTCGCCTTCAGATATGCGGTCTGATAACTGATCAAACCGTAAGCCGCGCTGTGACTCTTGTTGAATCCATAGCCGGCAAACTTCTCCAACAGATCGAAAATCGCGTTTGCCTTTTTCTCCGGGATCTTGTTTGTCCGCGCGCAGCCCTCGATGAAATTGGCGCGTTCCATCCCCATCTTCTCGCGGTCCTTCTTGCCCATCGCCCGCCGGAGCAGATCGGCCTGGCCTAACGAGTAACCGCCCAGCCGGCTCGCCGCGGCCATGACCTGTTCCTGGTAAATCATCACGCCGTAAGTGTCCGAGCAGACTTCTTCGAGCAACGGATGCTCGTATTTGATCTTCGCCAAACCCTTCTTCCGCTTGATGTAATCCGGGATCAGATCCATCGGTCCGGGCCGATAAAGTGCGCTCAACGCTATGATGTCGTCGATCGATTTGAAATCGAACTGTCTGCAAAACCCGGTCATGCCGCCTTCCAATTGGAAGATGCCGATGGTTTCGGCGCGGTTCAGGAGGGCGAAAGTCCCCGCATCATCCATCGGAATCTGTTCCAGTGAGAATTCCGGGAACCGTTGCCGGATTAGTTCCACCGCATCGTGCAGGACGGTCAGCGTCCGCAACCCAAGGAAATCCATTTTGAGCAGGCCGAGGTCGTTCAGCGGACCCATCGGATATTGCGTGATTACTTCCTTTTCCTTCGGGTCTCGACGCAACGGAACGTATTCCGAAAGATCGCGGTCGCCGATGACGATGCCGGCCGCGTGCACTCCGAAATTACGCGACCGGCCTTCCAATAAAATCGCGTGATCCCACAATTGCCGCGTGGCCGGTTCCGTATCGATTGCGCGTCGCAACTCCGGATTCGCGGCCGCTGCTTCCGCGAGTGTGATGTTTTGTTGGCCCGGTCCCGCTGGAATCATGCGCGCGAGTCGATCCGCATCTCCATAGGAAAGCCCTATGACACGCCCGACGTCACGCACAGCGCTTTTCGCGTTCATCTTGTTGAAAGTCACGATCTGCGAGACGCGGCGTTCGCCGTACTTTTGGCGAACGTACTCGAGCACTTCTCCGCGCCGTTCCTTGCAGAAATCAACGTCGATATCGGGCGGCGAAACGCGTTCTGGATTCAAGAACCGCTCGAAGATGAGCCCGAATTGCAACGGATCGATATCGGTAATTCCGAGAACATAAGCCGCCAGGGAGCCAGCGGCCGAACCGCGGCCGGGGCCGACTGGAATCCCGCGCTGTTTCGCGAAATGGATGAAGTCCCAGACGATCAGGAAATAGCTCACGAAGCCCGCTTTCTCGAGCACGTCCACTTCGTAATCGAGCCGCTTGACCAACTCTGTATCAGTTCCCGCGCGTTCGCCGTAGCGATCGTGCAGACCCTTATAACAAAGCTCTCGCAGATACGCCTCGCGCGTCTTGCCTTCCGGCATCGGGTATTCAGGATATTTTGACACGCCAAACTCGAGGGCGAGATCGATGCGATCGGCGATCTCGAGCGTGTTCGAGCTCGCCTCGGGATGGTCCTGGAAAAGCGCCCTCATTTCGTCCGCCGATTTGAAGTAAAGCTCCGGCGTGTAACGCATCCGCCTTTCGTCTTGCACCATCTTGCCGGTGCCAATGCAGACCATCACGTCGTGCGTCTCGTGGTGGCTCCGCTCCAGAAAATGCACATCGTTGGCCGCGACTAACCCGAGCCCGAATTCCTGCGCGAGGCGCGGCAGCATCTGGTTGCACTTGTGTTGCGCCTCGATGTCGTGGTCGTGCATTTCCAGGAAGAAATTTTCCGCGCCGAGAATGTCGCGAAATTCCGCCACGCTCTGGCGCGCTTTGGCGAGATTGTCCGACTGGATCGCCATGTTGATTTCGCCCCTGAGGCAACCGCTCAATCCGATCAAACCGGTCGAATGCGCCGCGAGAAGTTCCTTGTCGATCCGCGGTTTGTAATGGAATCCGTCGAGGTGCGCCGTGGAGATCAGCTTGACGAGATTGCGATATCCGGTCTCGTCCTTCGCCAGGAGGGTGAAATGGTAAGCCGCGTCGCGTTGATTATTCGGCCGGTCCTTGATCGATCCCGGCGCCATGTACGCCTCGCAACCGATGATCGGCTTGATCCCCTTGTCCTTCGCCGCCTGATAAAATTCGATCGCCCCGTGCAGGTTCCCGTGGTCGGTTATCGCAACGGCGGGCATCTCGAATTCTGCCGCCTTTTTCATCAGCTCCTTCATCCGCACCGCCCCGTCGAGAAAGGAATATTCCGTGTGGAGGTGGAGGTGAACGAAGGAATCAGCAGGCATCCGACCGACATTATAAACTGCCAGTCCGATGCGGCAAATTTGCGAGGGAAAATGCTCGGATTAGGCTGCCCAGATTGGTGGGATCTCGCACAAAGGTCACAAAGTTCACCAAGCCTTCGTGTCCGTTGTGCGATGTTTCTTCCGCTGGGCCACAAAGGGAATTGATCGCCGATAAAATTTCGATGTTGCACGTTTCCGGTGGCGTTGCTAAGACAGCACGTGCGGCGATTCTCCCATACGAATTTTAGAGCGCGCGATCGTTTCGGAATTCCGCGAACCAACGCTTTTTGCGATTGAAAAACACCCAGCCGCCGCAACTCTACTTCACATGAAAAAACTCGAAGCGATCATCAAGCCGTTCAAACTCGAGGAAGTAAAGGAAGCCCTGGCCGAGCTCGGCATCGAGGGCATGACNNGACTTTCTCCCCAAAGTGAAAGTCGAAGTCGTGCTCGCCGATGAGATGGTCGACAAAGCCGTCACCGTCGTTGTGGCCGCCGCCAAGACTGGCAAGATCGGCGACGGTAAAGTTTTCGTCCTCCCGGTCGAGCACGCTGTGCGCATCCGCACGGAAGAGATCGGCGAAAAAGCCGTCTGATGTTTCTCACGCCAATCTACCGGACTCGCAAAATCGCGCGCTCCGGCGGTGTCGCCTTTTATCGCGACGGTTCGCCGAGGAAATCATCCGCAGATTTTGCAGATTCACCCAGATTTTGATTCGTAAAAGCCCCGCATTTCCTTCCCATAATCTGCGGATCAACTTTCAGAACCCTAACAGCTAAAATACCAACGCCCAACTCACCATGGCCAAAGACAAAACTGCTTCCGACGTCAGCAAAATGATCAAGGACCACGAGGTCAAACTCGTGGATTTCAAGTTCACCGATCTGCCGGGCTCCTGGCAGCATTTCACCACAACCCTCACCGAGTACAATGAAGAGATTTTCACCGAGGGCCTCGGATTCGATGGCTCGAGCATCCGCGGCTGGCGCGCGATCAACGCGAGCGACATGCTCGTCGTCCCGGATCCGAGTACCGCTTGGATCGATGTCTTTAACGCGGAGCCGACTCTCAGCCTCATTTGCACCATCGTCGATCCGATCACGCGCGAGCCGTACGATCGTGACCCGCGCGGCGTCGCCGAAAAGGCGGAAGCGTATCTCCAAAGCACCGGCATCGCCGACACGGCCTTCTTCGGGCCGGAAGCCGAGTTCTTTATTTTCGACGAAGTCCGTTACAGCTACACAGGCAATTCCTCCTTTCACCTCGTCGATAGCGCGGAAGGCCATTGGAACAGTGCGCGCGAAGAGTTCCCGAACCTCGGTTATAAGATTCGCGCAAAAGAAGGCTATTTCCCGGTCGGCCCGGCCGACAGCTTGCAGGATATCCGCAACGAGATGTGCCTCGAGCTTGAGAAAGCCGGCATCCCGATCGAGCGGCAACATCACGAAGTCGCGACGGCCGGCCAGGCGGAGATCGATATCCGGTTCGCGCCGATGAAAGCGATGGCCGACCACCTCCAATATTACAAATACATCCTCCGGAACGTGGCGAAGAAACACAACAAGAGCGTCACGTTCATGCCCAAGCCGCTCTTCGGCGACAATGGCTCCGGCATGCACACCCACATATCGCTCTGGAGAGATGGCAAGCCGCTCTTCGCCGGGAACGGCTACGCTGGCCTGAGCGAGATGGCGCTCTTCTTCATCGGCGGAATTTTGCGGCACGCCCCCGCGCTCACCTGCATCACCAACCCGACCACCAACAGCTACAAACGCCTCGTGCCCGGCTTCGAAGCTCCCGTCAACCTCGCTTACTCCGCGCGCAACCGCTCCGCCGCGATCCGAATTCCCACCTATTCGGCGAATCCTAAATCCAAACGGATCGAGTTCCGCACACCGGACGCTGCAGCGAACCCGTACATCGCCTTTTCAGCGCTCTTGCTGGCCGGACTTGATGGAATTCAAAGCCGCATCGATCCCGGCGATCCGCTCGATAAGAACCTCTACGAGCTTCCGCCGGAAGAACTCGCAAACGTGCCGAGCGTTCCCGATTCACTCAGCGGCGCGATCAAAGCACTCGAAGCCGATCATTCGTTCCTGCTCAAAGGCGACGTCTTCAATGCCGACTTCGTCGCGAACTGGATCGAGATGAAGCAAAAGGAATACGACGCCCTCCGCCTTCGCCCACACCCGTACGAGTTTGCGATGTATTACGATGTGTAAGCACTCGTAGTCTTTTGCCCTTACCGGCAAAAAGCCGGAGTCGATTCTATTTACCTCCATGGCCTGGCGGGCCAGACTTGAGTCGCGCAGAGTAGAAGGTTCCGACTTCAATTGGGCGTAGAACAAAGCGACAATCGAATCTGGCGAACACCTAGCCAGATAATGCAGTCCCGAAACGAGGAACGGACGGATTCGCCCAGTTAAAACCTGCGAATCCCATATTGTTATCTCCTCACCGTGCATTTCACTGCTGAAAGAAATTGCCAGACAACTTGGGGCCGAAGAATGGCCTCTCATCGACGTGACGTTAAAGACATTTTCGTTGCCTTGGTCCAATTCTTGGAGCGGAAGCAAAGACGGCGATATACTAGCCATGCTCGAGGGAGCATCAGGTCAATCACTGCTTGATCTTGGGCGGCACGTTGGATTTCAGTTTGAAGACACAACCATACCAAGAGTAGAACCTCCAGAGCGAGGTTCTTGTAGGCCTTTTTGAGCAAAGTGGCAGCTTCGCCACGGCGAAGGCACACATTGGTTACCTAGAAGACCTCGATCAATGGGAACCTTCGTTTTCCGCTAGAATTCGCTCGGCGGCAAAAAACAATTCGCAAATCTCTGAATCATGGGGAGTTTCGGAAAGAGTCGAAGCTCTAGCCAAAAAATGGGTTAACTCCGGGGTGTAAGCAACAAGGGGCGAAGCGATCATGCACAAAGCAAACACGAACGATTTGACTGAGTTGTCCTGGTCTTCCCCAAAAGGAAAGTTTGTGGGAGCAGGCAAACAAGTCTCAGAGGCATTGGGAAGGCAGCCGTTCTCGACGGACCTCAAGGAGCGACATCCTTTTGATGTTGAGATCTGCCGCATCCCTCCGGGGAAGACTCCCTACCCCTATCACTCGCACAGCGCGCAATGGGAGTTTTACCACGTGATTTCAGGTAAGGGCGTCGTCCGACACAAGGATGGAGCGACCCCGATCGAGGCAGGTGACGCCTTCATCTTCCAGCCGGACGAACCCCATCAGCTCACTAACGACGGCCCTGACGACCTTATCCTTTACGTTGTAGCGGACAACCCAATCGGCGAGTCGTCTCATTTTCTCGATAGCAAGAAATGGCTCGTGCGCTCACCCGAGCGCCAAATCATCCGCTCCGAGAATCTGGACTACTTCGATGGTGAAGAATGAAAGCATCTGACAGAATCGCTCCGTGCAGGAACCGCCTTAGTCGAGGCGTGGTGGTGATGAAGCTCGCCTTGTTCGCCATTCTGGCTTTGTCCCTGCCCGTTAAGGCGCAGAGCTCGAACGACGCGACGCCGTTTGGTCCTATCAGCGAGGTTGATATCGATCAACTGATGAAGTTTGGCCGAGCGAGAGGGTTTGACCTACAACCTGAGATGGAACGCGTTTACAAGAAAGACGAAGACGCACTGGCGCGGCTTTTTGAACTGTCGCTCAAATTTAAGAAGTTCGACAGACATTCGCGGACGTATGGTCAAGTCATCTACAGCTGCTGGCTGAGGTTCGGTGAGGCTTACGGGGTCGACCTGTATCTTCAGGTTCTCGACCGTCAACCCGCCGACGTTCAGCAACGCGTGAGAGACTTTCTGTATTATCCTCTCTTACGCATGCCCAAGGAGAAACGAAGAGAAAACCAGGAGGAGATTCGCCGGATGTATCCGAGGCTTTTTCCAACCGATTTTAAATTTGGGCGTAATGATCCGATCTTCTAAGAACGGATCCAAGCATTTCCGCTGACTTGAACGAAATGCTCCAAATTGATGTCTGATTGAAGCAATCATGGCGCACACGTTACAAAGCCTGGTAGCCGCCCTCGCGTGCGCTCCCTGTATTCTGCACGCGCAGGCAAACGACCCCGTTGAGAAGGTGGACATGGGGAGCATGCTCCTCAATCCATCGACAATTACAATCACGGGTCGATTCGAAACCTCGACCGGGCCGACAACGGTCGAACTGGCCGTACGATCCATTGGGCAGCAGATAGATCAGAAACGCGCCGCAGACGCAGCGCGATCTCCGCTCGAACCTTTTTGGAAAAACCCATTGTGGAAGTACCTTCCGGCCGACCCAAGTGGCACGTTGAACTCACCCGTCGGGGGCTTGCCGGATAATCTCGCGCGAAATCCCCAACACTTGGACGATCAGTTTTATGCGCCGGCGTACCTGACGCTCCATGGCCAACAGCTCGATTATGAGCTGGCTCTTTCTGAAAAGCGCAGACTTTGGTTCTTCGGTCATTGACCGTGATCGAAGCGGCCGACATTTGGCGCTCGGTGTGGGAAAACCGTTTCCGTTGGAGGCCGCGCCAATAAAACCTTGCTTTCGGAAGCAAATTTTTTTCTACTGCAAAGGTTAGGGGTAATAAGGATGACCGTGAGAAACATCAACCGAGGAATTATTTATGTGGCCTCCAAAATTCAGCGATTGCATTGAAGCTTGTAATGTAGCCCGGCGCCGGTGTGAACGGCTGGTCACGGCCGGGCTTGCCCAGCCTGATGTGAACACGGTCACGCAGGTGATAGTCGTGGCGCGTGATGTAGCGAGGATTGCGACACTGACCAGTCAATTACTCGAGCGCGGCTCGAAATACGCCTACCCGATCTGCGATGTTTGTGCGAGGGCTTGCGAGGAATTGGCGAAAGCAGCCGCCACGCATTTGAAGATTGAGGCATTCTCCCGTTGCGCAGATGCTTGTCGCAAGTGCGCCGAGGAATGCGCCAAACTGGCGAAGCTGAAAAGAAAAGCCTGAGACATTCTGGGTCGTCGAGCCACGTGGATGGGTCGATCAAACCCCCACTCCGATTCGCGATCGTGTTCGCGGTGTGCTGGCATTGGTGCCCTTCCTGCCGTTATACGTGGAGCGGACGATGACGCACGTGATTTTCGTGCACGGCGGCGGCGGGGCGATCGAGTGGGACTGGAGGATTTGCACTCTGAGAATGTTTTCGTTGGACTACCGCTACTTTCGCCACCAACCGCATCCCGCGCTCTGGATCACCATGAGCGTCGCACTGGCTCTTACCTATACCCTGGCGATCGCTTTCTTTGGAGTCTTGATTCTCGGCTGGAAGCGTCCAAGCGCTAAGGCGGGAAGCCAGCCTAACGCCACCCCGCGACAGCTAGAATGATAGCAGTTTTGCTCGAAGCACTTGCCGTTGTTGCGGCGCTCGTGTGCGCGGCACTCGCCTACCGAGCGTTTCGCCAACATCTGAATGCCAGGGCGTTCGCGATCCAAACCCGTAGCAGGATGGATGAAGCGTTGTTTGTCCGCATCGGCGGCATCGACCAGTGGGTCCAGATCAGGAGCGAAGACCGCGCCGATCTTTCAGCCTTGGGAGAAACATTTCACGGTCGTACAGTGGGATCGGCGTGGCGTGGGTAAGACTTTTGGCCACAACCGCCAGAAGGGCCACGGCGAGATGAGCCTCGAACGCATGGTGCTGGACGGCATTGAGCTGGCCGAGTGGCTCAGGAAACGACTGCAAAAAGATAAGCTAATCCTTCTCGGCCATTCCATGGGATCAATCGTCGGCGTCGCTATGGCCAAGCGGCGGCCCGACCTGTTTAAGGCTTATGTGGGAACCGAGAAAGTCGTCACCATGGCGCGCAACGAAGGTAAGTCTTACGAGATGATGCTGGCGAGACTGCGCGCGGCCGGCGACGAGAAAAACATCAGAGTGTTGGAACGAATCGGGTCGCCTCCGTATGCGAACGCCCGAGCTTGGGGCGCAAAGCAATGGCAAAGGTCGATGCCGCCTACCGCCGAGCGGCCCGGCGGACAATTCCATCGATGATCCTCTTCTCGCCAGCCTACTCGCTGAAGGATCTTTTCGATTTCATCGCGGGAAACCACTTCTCGGGCTCGCATCTTTTCGCGGACTGGATGGCGTTCGACGCAGCGAGACTCGGGAACCGCTTTGAGACGCCCGTCTTTATCATCCAAGGCGAAGCCGATGTCATGACGCCGACGGCGCTCGTCGAAGAATGGTTTGGGGTTATTGAAGCCCCGAAAAAGGCATTTGTGGCGATTGAGCAGGGCGGACACTTGACGATGTTTACGATGCCTGACCTCTTTCTAGAGAAACTTGTCGCTATCTTGGGTCCGGCGGTGGCTAAAGACGTCGGGAGTTAACGACAGGAAGTCGCGGCCTAACAATGCGAAAAGGTAAACGAGCGTCACATCCCCGAAAGCGTGCAACTGCCGATGCAAGAGGAACGGGCATGCGACGATTGAGATACAGTGTAGCCATGAGTTTGGATGGCTTCATCGCCGGTCCGAATGGTGAGTTCGACTGGATCGTCATGGACCCTACCTTCGATTTCGCGGCTTTGTTCAGCGAATTCGACACTCTCTTAATGGGACGACACACATTCGAACTGATTCGCCAGGGACCCCGCAAAAACGATGGCGGGAATGCGAACTGTAGTGTTCTCGCCAGGGTATTCCGCTCTTGCCAGCAGGCACGCGCTCTCCTTCCCTGCGGCTGTCCGACAGCAAAACCTTGCCCAGCGGGATTGTGCTTCTTACTTACGCGTTCCGCGATGGCACCGCCTAACTCCACTGCGGATGCTTCTCTCAACGCATTGGATTCAGCGCTGTCCTGCGTTCCTATTCTCCTAATGCCATTCCTAGAACTTTCCAAGCTCCCGGAACCACTGGAGCGCGCGCCGGACCTCCGACATCTTCAACTGGTGCCCACCGCCAAACTGTTCCAGCCGTACACGTTTGAATCCGGTTCGCTCCAGTGAAGCTCTGACGAGGTTGTGGTTTTGTGGCGTAGCTACGGGGTCGGCATCTCCGCTGCTTAGCCACACTGGCACTTCGAGCAGACCTTTCCCGGGCTGATAAGTCTTATACGCCTCCCCGAGGCGGTCCTCGTTGATACCACTGAGGAAGAAGCCACATATCCTTACGGACCCGGTCTTGGCCAGCATTATCCCCAAAACGCCGCTGCGTTTCGAGCCGCCGGAAAAGCCGGCGAAAGCCAGGGGCCACTTGGCCGCTTGTGGCCAATCCTTCCGGACCACTTCCAGCGCAGCGGCCAGCATCGCGAGCCGCCACTGGGTGGAATCGATGCGCGGACTGATCGTGGCGTCGGAACCGAGAACGACCCATCCTTCTGCGGTTGCCGGCTTGCGATACCACTCGGCGTCCATCACACTGGTGCGATTAAAGTCACTCGTCGATGTGACCACGAGAATGGGCCAGCGGCGCGCGGGATCGAACCCGGGCGGGAACATCAAAACTGCGCGGCCTGTGTCCACGCGCGGGTTGCCACCTTCCGCGGCAAGGTCCTGGAATGATTTCGCGACCGGAAAACGAATCTCGACCATTCCTCCGGCCTGCACCTGCTTCCCTGCGAGGGTCGCGCCACTGCTCTTGCGAGGCAACAAGAACGAAAAGCAAATCAAGCCAAGGACACCGGTGATGCGGATGGATCTTGTCATGTGGATAATGAATCGAATTCGCACACGCGTGTCCACGCGCGAAAGTCAAACGCGGCGAAAGGTCGCGTTTGCCTGCACGAGATCGCCATCACGTGCGTGCACAATATTCGACAAGCCGCAGTGTTTGAAGCCGCGGCCGGCGAGAAATTCGTTCATCTCCGAGAAAAGCCAGGCGCCCGCGTAGAGCTGCTCGAAAAAGATCTCCGTGTAAATGACCCGCACACGCTCCAGCACGGCTTCCCCACCGGTAAGGACGAAGCGTTCCGCGCCTTGGAGATCGAGTTTGAGCAGATCGACCGTTTGCAATCCCTGCTCTTCCATCAAGGCGGGCAGCGTCCTGGTGGGCACCTGGACTCTGCGCGCGACAGTGAGATCGCGGCTGAACCACGCCGTGTTGCGCGGATCGATCGGCAGCAACGAGCTCGAGGCCTCCGACCGATTGATTTCGAACTGCGCCTCGCCATTCTTGTCGGACAGCGCGGCGGAGACGACAGAAATGCCGGGCATACTCGCATATCGCGCGCGCAACTTTTCCGCCAGATCCGGGATAGCCTCGACCAGGACGAGCCTTTCGGGCTGATGTAACAGGAGAAAGGCATCGGTGAACGATCCACGGTTTGCGCCGCCGTCAATCACGAAACGATATTCCAACCGCGGGAGGTGCCGAAGGTTTCGAAAAGCGCGCCGGTATTGTTTATCGAAGAGCGATCTGACTTGCCGGCCCAGAAGCGCCCCGAAATCGGCTTTGGATTCGCTCCGAGCTTCCAGGCTGGTGGGACGTTTCATGTAACTAACTGCAGCAGGCGCCGGCTGCGAACTGTTACATAAGGGGCGCAACCGAGTCACCCATGAAATACCTTGCAACTTCGTCTGATGGGCAGATGCTTTGTCTCACATATGAGCCTCATGGCCAGTTTCATGAATTTGGCGGGACCGGACCTGATCGTCATCCTTCTGATCATTCTCGTTCTATTTGGCGCGAAAAAGCTTCCCGAATTGGCGCGCGGGATGGGCTCGGCCATCAAGGAATTTCAGAAGGCCAAGGATGAATTCAGCGACGAGCTGCATTCCGCCGGCAAAACGGATGCTGCAAAAGCCCAACCAGATGTCCGCACCCCGGAAGCGACAATTCCGCGGATTGAAAACGCTACGACTGCGTCGACCGCGAGCGAAGTCCGGCGAGATCCGGACCAGTCGCGCATTCCCGGCGACAAAGCCGATCCAATCTAGGATCGCCGTTATTTGACGTTCGCCCGGCGTTGCGACACAGTCGCGACCGCGTGGGACGACCGTCCACGCGTCTCCGCCTACATCACGCTATGTCCGAGCCCGACCTTCGCACCCAGATCAAAGAGATGCTTGTGAAGAACTTGATGCTGCAAACCACTGCGGATCAGATCGGCGACGACCTGCCGCTCTTCGGTCCCGGCGGCTTGGGACTCGATTCTATCGACGCGCTCGAACTTGTCGTTAGCATGGAAAAAACCTTCGGCGTCGGCGTCCCGAATTCCGAGATCGCCGCCAAGGCGCTTCGGACCGTGAACACAATCCACGAGTACATTCTCGAGAAGCGCGCGGCGGCCCAGTCGGCGTAGTCTTGGCGAAAAAGCCGTCAGGGCGCGGTGAATTCGCACCAATAGCCCATCGAATAGCCGGATTGCGACCCGACTCCAGGGGAAATGTAGAGGCGCTCACCGCGGCGAGGGCCTCCAAATTGTCGGCGCAGCGGTCTTACGAACTACTTCGTCGCGTTGATCGCGTCGATCAGTTGACGGAAGCGGCCGAAGCTGCGGCGATGAGGAGTGAGAACGAGTCGCGGCAAATCCCAGATCTCGGGCTCGTTCTTCTCCTGCCGGAGCGCGTTGCATTGGATGATCTGGCCCGTTCGCACGATATCGGAAAATTTTTGATTTAATTCCATGAGCGCGGTGTTGGAAAGTTTTTGGCTGATGCGGATGACGAGCTGTGCGCCGACCCAGCGGGAGGATTGATAGACGCTGTAGAAGTGGAGGATTTCCTGCACGGCGGCGGCAACGTCTGGCACGATCTTGAAGAGGTGAAAATCTTCTGATTCGATGTACCCGAACTGGAAGAGGTGCTCAGTCAGAAACTTCATCCAGGTCTGCCAGTAGGTGCCATCGGGCCGGTCGAGCAACACCACCGGAATAATCCGCGCTTTGCCTGTCTGCATGAGGGTGAGCACCTCGAAGCCTTCGTCCATGGTGCCGAAGCCGCCGGGGAAAAGCGCAAAGGCGTGGGTTTCTTTCACGAAGTTGAGCTTGCGCGTGAAGAAGTAGTTGAAGTTGATGAGCTTCCGGTCGCCTTCGATGGTGACGTTCGCGTGCTGCTCAAAGGGGAGGCGGATGTTGAGACCGAAGCTGTACTCGCGACCGGCGCCTCGTTGGGCCGCGCCCATGATTCCGTCGCCACCGCCAGTGATGACCATGAAATTGTGCGCCACCATCTCGCGCGCGAATTCTTCCGCGACTTCGTATTGCGCTTCACTCGGCGGCGTGCGCGCCGATCCGAAAACGCAGACTTTGCGAAACTGGCGGTACGCGGAGAAAACTTTTGCGGCGTATCGCATTTCCTTCAGCGACCTGTTCATGAGCTTGAGGTCGCCGGTCCCCATTTTGTCGCGCGCCATCTTGAGCGCGGTGATGATCATTTCTTCGATCAGCTCTGGAGATTTTTCCCCGCCCCAATCGGCCACGAGCTGGCGCACGCGTGCGTCAAAGAGCGGATCGATTGTTGATTGGCGGCGCGTCGGCTGACTGGCGGTCGCGCCTGCGGTAAAATCTTCCACTGGAGAGTTTCGGCTACAGGTTGCGCGTGCGCACGGGGAAAATTAGGTGGATCGTGCGCTCCGCGCGTGATGACAATTTTGCGCGACGCAGCGGCGCGGACTTTTTGACATCGAGCGCGGAGCGCTCGATCCACCTCGCGACTGGCTGCCGGCGATCTACCTCAAGAGATTGGCGAGGATTTCATGCGTATGGCGGATCGGCAGCGAGTAGTGACCAGCGCCGTCCACCAGATGAAATTCGCAATTCGGGAGACGCGTCGCAATTTGCTCCGCGAGCCGGAAGGAAAAAGTGCGATCTTTTTTTCCGTGCCAAAGCCGAACAGGAACACGTACTTCTTCCAGTGCAAAACCCCAGGGATTCGCATAGATCTCGGCGTCGGTCATCACGCCCGCGGCCGATGAGCGCCACGCCTGGCGCGCGCTTTCGAAGCAAGCCTCAAAGGATTTCGCGTCGCGCAAGACATTCGCGTCGCAGGGCTGCAGGATCTTGAGCAGGAGCGGGCGGACGCGAATAGGCACCTTCATCGAGGCGAACGGCTGCGCGATGTGAAATAGAATCCGCAACAATCCGGGTCGCGATCCCCGCAATGCGAGCAGCCGATTGTAGAGCGTGAGCAAGCCGCTGCGGTCCTCGAGCTCGGCAATCGGTGGCGCGCCGCTCACGACCGCAATCGCCTCCACGCGCTCCTGGATCATCCAGGCGGCGACATAGGCATAGGGCGCGCCACCGGAAATCGCGAGGATCTTGAACGTATCGATCTGCAAATACGTGGCGAGTTCAAGCAACAACGGCGGCCAATCAAGCAGCGTGCGGTCCGGTTGGAACTTCGAGTCGCGGATGCCCGGACGATCGGGCGAGACGATGCGCAAACCGAGTTTTTTCGCCGATTCATCCGTCAGCTCCGCCATCGTGCGCGAGCTGGGCCAACCGTGACAGAAGAAGACCGGCGCGCCGTTCGGATCTCCGTATTCGCTGAAGGCGACAGCGGCACCATTTTCCCGCCGGAAAATCTGTCGCTCCCCATTCATCTGACAATGTAACGGCGGTGGTTGGTTGTCGCACTTGCCGAAATCCAGCGCATTTCATTGATTCCCCTTCCAACCAGATAAATACTTCCCTATGCGAACAACGAGCATCTGTGCTTCGTATTAAAGGTATGAACGATTATTCGCACCCAGCGACCGGGAAGATTTCATTGCATGGCGACGGAATGGGAGTGCCATCGCCGGATACCGTGGAGAGGCGCGCCCGCGAGATCGCGATGATCGCTGAACGCGATCCGGATGAATTCACCGACGGGGATTGGGACCAGGCGCGCCGGGAATTACTCGGCACCCAGGCCCACACGGCCCCCGAGGAAACCGAGGAGAATGCGGAGGTTGTCGAAGAATGGAACGTCGTCGCCTCGTCGATGGGACATCGTGCGCCTCGTGTGGAAGATGACGAAAACCTTGGCGAGCAACTCGTGACTGATGGAATAGAAGAAGCCGTTCACGACCAGATGCTGGAAGCCCGCAAGGAAGAACTGGAGCAAGAGGGCTGATTTTGTTGAAGGCGACTGATCCACTCGTGGACGAGGTATTCGCCAGGCGGGGCGAGGTCCGGCCGACAACGGCGACGTCGGGAAGCCGCTCCCGGCGCCTGATCGAACAATTCCGCCAGGTCCGCGATTTCAGCACGCACGTTTGCCGGAGCCTCGAGCCGGAAGATTACGTCGTGCAATCGATGGTGGACGTGAGTCCGACGAAATGGCATCTGGCGCACACGAGCTGGTTCTTCGAAACCTTCGTCCTGAAGGTTTGGATGCAGCGATATCGCTCGGAGGTGCCGCAGTACGCCTACCTCTTCAACTCGTACTACAACGCCGCGGGTGATATGCATCGGCGCGATCTCCGTGGATTAATCTCGCGCCCGACCGTGGTCGAAACCTACCGCTTCCGAGAATCGATCGATCGGTGCGTGATCCAGTTGATTGAGGACGCCAACGACGCGCTGCTCAAGGAAATCGAACCGGTCCTCACGCTCGGCGTGCATCACGAGCAACAGCACCAGGAACTATTGGTCACCGACATCAAGCATGTCTTCTCTCAGAACCCGCTCTACCCAGTCTTTCAGCCCAACGCAGCGGCACCGGAAAACGGCAAGGTTGCGCCGCAGCATTTCGTCGAGTTCGATGAAGCGACCGTCTTGATTGGGCACGATCGCGCGGGATTTTCTTATGATAATGAAGGACCGCGACACCGCGCCCTGGTTCAGGCGTTTTCGCTCTCCAATCGCCTCATCACCAACGGCGAGTACCTTGCCTTTATCGAAGCCGGCGGATACACGCGTCCGGAATTCTGGCTTTCGCTCGGCTGGACCACGGTGAACGAGCAGCGCTGGCAGGCGCCCCTCTATTGGGTGCAGCGCGATGGTGCTTGGTGGAATTTCACTCTCTCCGGTTTTCGACCCGTGAATGAATCCGAGCCCGTCACCCACGTGAGCTATTTCGAGGCGGACGCATATGCGAATTGGGACGGCGCGCGTCTTCCCACTGAGTTTGAATGGGAACACGCGGCCTCCGGCGTGCCGATCGAAGGAAACTTCGTCGACGCGCAACGCTTTCATCCCGCGCCGGCCGTCAGCACGAATGGCGCGAACGTGCTTCTCCAAATGTTTGGCGACGTCTGGGAGTGGACGCGCAGTGCGTATCTCCCCTACCCCGGTTACCGCGCGGTCCCCGGCGCGCTCGGCGAATACAACGGCAAGTTCATGTGCAATCAGATGGTCCTCCGCGGCGGATCCTGTGCCACTTCACGCAGTCACATCCGCCCGACCTACCGGAATTTCTTTCAGCCGGAAAAACGCTGGCAGTTCACCGGCATCCGGCTGGCCCGCGATCCCGCATGAGTGGCGGACCCAGTCGGGTCAACGTGCTCGATCTCGAGCCGGTCAGTGAGGATTTTCTCGTCGAAGTCGTTGACGGGCTCTCCAGCTCGCCGCGATCGCTTCCGTGCAAATTTTTTTACGACGAATGGGGCGCAGAGTTGTTTTTGAAAATCTGCGAGCTGCCGGAGTATTACATCACGCGCACTGAGACCGAGCTCTTGCGGCGCCACGGCGGCGAAATGGCCGAATCAATCGGCGCGAACGCGGAGCTGATCGGCTTCGGGACCGGCGCCGGCGTGAAAACGCGGATGTTGCTCGAACATCTTGAAAATCCGATCGCCTACGTCCCGGTGGATATTTCCAAGCAGCGGCTCACGGACTCTGCCGCGGAATTGAGCCGTGCCATGCCCGCGCTCGATATCCTGCCGGTCTGCGGCGATTACCTTCAGCCGCTGCAATTGCCGAAATCGCTCCGCAAGCCGGATCACGTCGCCGTCTATTTTCCCGGCTCGACCATTGGAAATATGGAACCGGAAATCGCCACGGAGTTTCTGCGGCGCGTTTGCCGGCTCTGCGGGAAGAGCGGCGGGCTAATCATCGGCGTCGATCTCCAGAAAGACCGCGCCGTTCTGGAAGCTGCTTATAACGACAGCGCCAGCGTAACCGCGGAATTCAATTTGAATCTCCTCGTTCGAGCGAACCGCGAGCTCGGCGCAGACTTCGATCTCCCACTCTGGCGACATCAAGCGATTTATAACGAGCGCCACGGTCGCATTGAGATGCACCTGATCAGCGAAGCGAAACAGACGGTTCATGTTGGCGGCGAGGAATTTCGTTTTTCGCGCGGGGAAAAAATCATTACGGAGTTTTCCTACAAGTACACCCAGGAAGGGTTCGCCCGGCTGGCCGTTTCGGCCGGCTTCCGCCTCGCGCGCGTCTGGACCGATCCGCAGCAGTTGTTTGCCGTATTCCATTTCACCGTGGCAGAATAGCCGCCGGTGAGTGCGCTCGTTCAGCTTCTCGGCGTTAGCAAAACGTTTGGCGCCGCCTCTGCGCTCCATCCCTCCGATCTCTCTTTCGAGCGGGGAAAAACCACCGTGCTGATCGGACCGAGCGGTTGCGGCAAGTCCACACTTTTGCGTTTGATCATCGGCCTGCTCGAACCTGATGGCGGAACGCTTCAGTTCGACGGCGCGCCGATAACTTCAGCCAACATCGCCCAGCTTCGGCGGCGGATCGGTTACGTCATTCAAGACGGCGGCTTATTCCCCCACCTCACCGCGCGCAAGAATGTGCTCCTTATGGCGACGCATCTGAAACGGCCGGCAGCAGGGATGGATCAGCGAGTTGCCGAGCTCTGCGCATTGACGCGCTTCCCACAGGCGGCGCTCGATCGTTATCCCATCGAACTTTCGGGGGGCCAGCGCCAGCGCATCAGTCTCATGCGGGCGCTCGCGCTTTCGCCGGAGCTGCTCCTGCTCGACGAGCCGCTGGGCGCGCTCGATCCGCTGGTTCGAGCTGCATTGCAGAAAGATCTGAAAGAAATTTTTGCGCGGCTGAAGCAAACTGCCATTCTCGTCACGCACGATCTGGCCGAAGCCGCGTACCTCGGCGACGAAATCGTGCTCATGAATGAGGGACGCGTCGTGCAAATCGGAACGCTGGAAGATCTGCGCACGAAACCGGCGAGCGATTTCGTGACCGAGTTCATCAACGCGCAACGAGGACTCGCGCTCATATGAGGATCCCAGCAAGGAGGGGCGGTTTCCAAACCGCCCACCGTTTACAGAGGGCGGTTTGGAAACCGCCCCTCCTTGGATTGCTCGTAACGCTTTGCGCTCTGAGTGCGTGCCCCTGCCTCGGTGCAAAGCCAATTCTGCTCGGTTCAAAAAAATTCACGGAATCATACGTCCTGGCGGAGATCGCGAAACGCGCGGTCGAGGACGCGGGGATCCCAGCGGAACACCGTCAGGGAATGGGAGGGACCATCATTCTTTGGGAGGCGCTTCGGACCGATCAAATAGGATTCTATCCGGAGTACACCGGCACGATCGGCGAAGAAATTCTCAAAGTATCACCTTCCATTTCCACAACGGAGATGCGAGCCCAGCTCGAGAAATTTGGGATCGGCATGACGGGCGAGCTTGGTTTTAACAATACCTACGCGCTGGTCATGCAGAGGGCGACGGCGGAGCGATCGCAAATTCATAAGATCAGCGATTTGCGAAACCATCCTGAACTCAAGTTCGGCCTGACTCACGAATTTCTCGATCGACACGACGGCTGGCGGCCGCTCGCGGAGAAGTATGAACTCCCAACACAAAATGTTTCGGGCATCGATCACGGTCTCGGCTACGCAGCTCTTCGGAATGGTTCGATCGACGTCAAAGATGCGTACTCGACCGATGCGAAGATCGGCGAGAACGATCTGGTCGTGCTGCAAGATGATCTTCAGTTTTTTCCGCAGTACAAGGCCGTGTTTCTCTATCGATTGACTCTGCCGCCGAAAGTGATCGCTGTTCTGCGAAACCTCGAAGGCACCCTGGACGAAAACCGGATGGTCCTGCTGAACGCGGAAGCGGAGCGAACCAAAAACTATGCGCGCGCGGCCGATCTATATTTTCAAGACAGCGCCTCGCCGCGCCCAGTCCGAACCGGCGAATCTCTCACGCACAAGCTGATCCGCTGGACCTCGCGACATCTCGAGCTGGCTGGCATCTCGCTTCTGCTCTCAATCATCGTGGGTGTCCCGCTCGGCATTGCAGCGAGCCGCGGCGGGGCAATGGGCCAGGCGATTCTCGCAGTGACAGGAGCTGTGCAAACCATCCCCTCTCTGGCGTTGCTCGCCTTGCTCGTTCCGGTTCCGTTTTTCGGAATCAGTCCGCGCACCGCCATCGCCGCCCTCTTTCTATACGGACTGCTTCCCATTGTTCGTAACACCGCGACCGGATTGCAGGATATCGCGCCGCCGGTTCGCGAGTCGGCGATCGCGCTTGGTCTCGAGCCATCCGCGCGTCTTTGGAAAATCTACCTGCCGATCGCATCGCGTACGATCCTCGGCGGAATAAAAACGAGCGCGGTCATCAACATTGGGACAGCCACACTCGCCGCGCTCATCGGTGCCGGCGGTCTCGGCGAGCCAATTTTGAGCGGTCTGAACCTGAACGACCACGCCACCATTCTACTGGGCGCAATTCCCGCCGCCGTTCTCGCTCTGCTGGTCCAATGGAGTTTTGATTTGCTCGACCGGGTCTTGATCCCAAAAGGCTTGCGACTGTAGCGCGAGCTTCTAGTTTGCGAACGAAATCCGACGCAAGCTGAAAGCTCGCGCTACCTTTCGCCCAACTCCGTGGTGGTGTTTATTGATAACAATGCCGATCGCATCGATCAATCCGGCAACCGGCGAAACGCTGAAGCAATTTGGCGCACTGGATCCGGCGCAAATCGAAGCGAAACTCGCGAAGGCGGCGCACGCTTTCGAGCAGCACCGTCGAAAGTCGTTCGCTCAGCGCGCGGAGTGGATGATGGCCGCCGCGCAATTGCTCGATCAGGAAAGGGAACGACTCGCGCGCATCATCACGATCGAAATGGGAAAGCTCCTGCGTGCGGGAATCGAGGAGGTAACGAAATGTGTGTCCGGTTGCCGCTTCTATGCGGAGAACGCCAAGCGTTTTCTCGCCGATCAAACTATTTCGACCGATGCGGCGCGAAGTTACGTACGTTACGAGCCAATCGGCGCGGTACTCGCGATCATGCCGTGGAATTTTCCTTTCTGGCAGGTGTTCCGCTTCGCCGCACCGGCGCTAATGGCAGGCAACGTCGGCCTGCTCAAACACGCTGCGAACGTTCCGCAATGCGCGTTGGCGATTGACGATATTTTCCGGCGAGCGGGATTCGAGGAAGGCGTTTTTCAAACATTACTCATCGAAACGGAGCAGACGCGTAACCTCATCAACGATTCGCGCGTGAAAGCCGTAACGCTGACCGGCAGCGAGCGCGCAGGCAGCGAAGTAGCGAGTGCCGCTGCGCGCCAGATCAAGAAGAGCGTTCTCGAATTGGGCGGCAGCGACGCGTTCATCGTCATGCCAAGCGCTGACCTCGCAGCGGCGATCACCACGGGCGTTACTGCGCGGACCATTAACACCGGTCAATCCTGCATCGCCGCGAAGCGTTTCATTTTGTCGGATCGGATTTACGATCGGTTCGTGCCGGAATTTGTGGAGCGCATGCGGTCGCTCAGGATTGGAGATCCGCTTGATGCCGCGACCGAACTCGGGCCGCTAGCCACGGAAGCGATTTTGCGCGTCGTGGACCAGCAAGTGCAGGATTCCATCGCCGCGGGAGCAAAATTGCTCACCGGCGGGAAACGGGTCGAGCGCGCGGGATTTTTCTATGAGCCCACAGTTCTCACGGACATTCCACGCGATTCGCCCGCCTACCGCGAAGAGATCTTCGGT
Organism: Spartobacteria bacterium; assembly: GCA_003169695.1. Classification (GTDB taxonomy): domain Bacteria; phylum Verrucomicrobiota; class Verrucomicrobiia; order Chthoniobacterales; family UBA10450; genus AV80. The sequence goes on along the minus strand of PNAS01000073.1, from coordinate 89,691 downwards.
CCAGTAGCGTCCTTCTTTCGCGCGTCTGACGGGGCGGAAGCGATTAAGATTGCGAACGATAGTTCATTCGGTCTGGGGGCGAGCGCCTGGACGAACGATCTGGCCGAGCAGCAACTTTTCGCCTCCAAGTTGGAAACGGGAATGGTCTTCATCAACAGCATGGTGGCCTCCAATCCGCGGTTACCGTTTGGCGGGGCAAAGCGCTCCGGCTTTGGCCGGGAGCTCGGGGCGGAAGGGATCCGCGAGTTTGTAAACATCAAAACGGTGTCGATCGCATAATCCCGATCGCGCACGGCTGTCAGCCCGAGTCGCGCAGACGGGACCGCGACCATGGGAGGAGCGCTGACCTCGCACTCGCAATTTACGCTATCGAAAAACAAGCCAGCATTGTCCGAAGGTCACCCGCACTGCACTGCGGAAGCGATCGACTCATTGTGAGGTCCCTCGCCGTCTGCGCGGCCCGGGGTGACGTGGATGCGATGCCGTCCTAACAAATCCGTTACTAATACCCCGCCGCTTGTCCGTCTTTCCGGCTTTCGCTCGCGCCGACATAGACGCGTTGCCCATCGTGCATCTCGACTTTGATCGCTTGATAACCGCCGTAGCCGCCGACATCGAAACGAACGTCGTGACCTTTCTTTTTTAGTTCGCGAACGGTCGCGTACGGCACACCGCTCTCGACCTGGAGGTAGCCGCCGGTCTCCGTCAACTTCTCGCCGGTCGGTTCGCTATCGCCTTCGTGTTGCCAGCGCGACGCGTCGCCGGCTTCCTGCACGCCCATCCCGAAGTCGATCAGGTTGGTTAACACTTGGACGTGACCTTGCGGTTGCATACCCCCGCCCATGACGCCGAACGCGAGCCACGGTTTCTGATCCTTCATGACGAAGCCAGGGATGATGGTGTGAAATGGCCGCTTGCCCGGGGCGTAAACATTCGCGTGGCCCGGCTCCATGGAAAATAATTCGCCGCGGTCCTGGAACATGAAGCCGAGTCCAGGAACGACAATGCCGCTGCCCATCCCGCTGTAATTGCTCTGGATGAGGCTGACCATGTTGCCTTCGTCATCCGCAGTGCACATATAAATCGTGTCGCCGTCCTTCAGCACCGGGTTGCCGGGTGCTACCTTGCGCGCGGCGTGTTCCGGATCGATCAGCTTCCGGCGCTCAGCCGCGTATGGTTTCGAAAGCAGACCCGCCAGCGGAATTTTCGAGAATGCCGGATCGGCGTAGAACTTCGCGCGATCAGCCCATGCGATTTTTTTCGCCTCAACCATGACGTGCAATGTTGCCGGCGAATTGAAACCCATCGCGCGCAGATCGAAGCCTTCGAGAACATTGAGCATCTGGAGTGTGGCGATGCCCTGGCCGTTTGGCGGCAATTCGTAAACGTCGTAGCCGCGGTAATTCACAGACACGGGATCCACCCAGGTGGAACTGTGCTTCTCGAAATCGGCTTTCCGCAGGTAACCGCCGTTCGCTTGCATGAACGCGTCGATCTTATCCGCGATCTCGCCCTTGTAATAAGCGTCGCGCCCTTTTTCTCCGATCATGCGGAGGCTCCGCGCGAGCCCGGGATTCTTGAAGATGTCTCCTTTAGCTGGGGCGCGACTCTTTCCGTCGAGCGTGTAGGTTTCCAGAAATCCGCCGGGAAATTTGCTGTAGAGGGGCACGCTGCGGCCCCAATACCACGCGATCAGCTCGGTGACGGGAAAGCCTTCTTCCGCGTAACCAATCGCGCCCGAGAGATCGTCGCCTAACGAGAGCTTCCCGAATCTCTTGTGCAGCTCCGCCCAAGCGTCAACGCAACCAGGAACACTGATCGGCAGCATCCCCAGCGGCGGAATTTTGTCGCGATGCAGCTTCGTCAATTCCGCTTTCATCTGCTCGTAGCTCAGTCCGAGCGGCGAGTGCCCGCTGCCGTTCAAGCCATAGACCTTGTTCTCCTTCGCGCTGTAGACGATCGCGAAGAGATCGCCGCCGATGCCGTTCGAAACCGGCTCCATCAATCCGAGCGTGGCGTTGGCCGCGATCGCGGCGTCGACCGCGCTGCCACCGCGTTTCAGAACGTCGAGTCCAACCTGCGTGGCCAGCGGGACGCTCGTGCAAACCACGCCATGGCGGGCAATGACTTCAGAGCGCGTCGCGAAGGGCTTGCCGGTGATCCGATCGACTTGTGCCAGCAGCGGTGAAACTGTGACGAAAAAGAATAACGGGAGAAAAGCGAGGCGGCTCATGCAGCAACTATCCATCTCACCGAGCGCCATACAAGCATTCCAGCCCTCACTCGTAACGCAACGCTGTGACGGGATCGAGCCGAGCGGCGCGATAGGCCGGGAGGAAGGCAAAGACGCAGCAAATCAGAAATGCCCCGATGCAAATAATTGCGACATCGCGAGGTATTACTTCGGCGGGGATTTCCGAAAACTGGTAAACCTGTTTCGGGAAGACTTCTATGTGAGCCGTGCTGGCCAGCCAGCGGCTGAACTCATTTCGGTAGCGAATCAGTGTCATGCCCAAACCGAGTCCGCTCAGCGTCCCAAACAATCCTACGATGACGCCCTGACCGAGAAAGACGCAGACGATCTGCGTGATATTGGCGCCAATCGCTTTCATGATGCCGATGTCGCGCGTCTTTTGCACGGTAACCGTGATGAGCGTGTTCATGATCCCAAAGGCTGCAACGACGACGATAAAGAAGAGGAGGAAAAACATCACGGTTCGCTCCAGGCGCACGGCCTCGAAAAACTGGCTGTTCATATCGATCCAGGTTTGCGCGTACTCCGGCGGCTGAAGAAACTGCTCGATGTCGCGCTTCACCCGGTCGGCGCCGTACGGGTCCGCGGTCTTGACCGTGATACCGTGGAGGGCGTCCCCCAGCCCGTAGAGTTCCTGCCCCACATAAATCGGCACGAGCAAGAATTCCGAGTCATGCAGGTAATGGCCGGTCTCGAAAATACCGGTGACAGTCAATTCCTTCGGCAAGACGACTTCCCGCAATTTATCGATCGCCTTGCGTTCGTTCTCGCCCTTGTTCTTCTCCAATTCTTTTATGCCGTCGAGAATTTCACCGAGATTGCCGGGCGAATAAATCGTCAACTTGTCGCCAACGTCGATATGGAGCTTGCGGGCCAACTCCACGCCGAGCACGGCTGACTCTCCCTCGAGGTCGAGCTTGCCCTTTTTGATGAACTTCTTCAGTGGCACGACCTTCTCTTCCTCCGCCGGATCGATCCCGCGAATCATGGGTGCGAGACGCTGATTTTGGAACTCGACGATCACAGGGCCTTGGACATAGGGTGCCGTCCCGATTACGCCAGGTGTGTTCCGGATTTTTACGGTGAGATCGCGCCAATCTCGCAAAACATCCTCGGTGCTAACGAGAATGTGCGCGTCCCAATCGACCACCTTCTGCCGCAGCTCGCGGTCGAATCCGGTCATAACCGAAATAACGACGATGAGAACGGTGACGCCAAGCATGACGCCCACCATGGAGATAAGCGTGATGATCGAAACAAAAGTGCGCTTCGGTTTGAGATAACGAAGCGCGAGGAAGAAGCTGAACGGCAGTTTCAAATCGGCGATACGGTGGTGGGGAACGCGCTACAATTCCAGAACGGATTCCGCGGCTGTAAGCGGAGCAGGTTCTTACACTCGTCATCCTGAGCCGCGCAGCCTGTCGTTCTTTACTCGTTAAGTGCGTGCGCCTTCAGCTCTTCCAGCGTGACGAACTCGATCGCGGACGAGTGCGTCGCTTCGAGATCGACGGGCGGGGCGACGCCGCGTCGCAATGCTTCCTGATAACGCGCCGCGCAAAGACACCATTTGTCACCCGGCTCAAGACCAGGGAATCCCCATTCCGGATGTGGGGTCACGAGGTCGTTCCCCTGAAAGACAGAGTCGTCGAGAAATTCGCGCGTTACCTTCACGCAGACCGTGTGCAGACCCGTGTCCTCCGGCCCGGTACGACAATATCCGTCCCGATAAAATCCGGTCATCGGATCGCGACAACAACAGCGGAGCTCGGTCCCAAGCACGTTCGTCAACATAGAGAGACAATAGCACATCGTATTGGTCCTGGTCCCGATCGGGAGAGCGAGCCGTTGAGCTGTTGATATGCTTGCCCGACATTTGGAAATGACACCGCGTGGACCAAAGGCAATCGTGGCCTACTGGCTCATGCCGGCAGAGCCAACGCGGAGTTTTTTCGCTTCGACAATTGCCAAACTCGCGGCGCGCTTTGACGCGCGGCTCTTCGAGCCGCACGTGACAATTTACGCGGCCGGGAAGGGAGAAGGCATTTCGACCGAGGTTCTGAGCCACGCGCTTGCTGATTGCCATCCCTTTCGGCTTTCGGTCCGCAACATCCAATATTCCGATGAATTCACGAGGACCGTGTTTGTGCAATTCGAACCCAGCCCAACGCTTTCGGGGATAAGCCATGCTCTCCAACAAGCGCCAGTCTCGCACGATGAATATCAACTCAATCCGCATCTGAGCCTGATTTACAAAAAAATGACGCGTTCCGCGAAAACTGAGTTGGCCGCTTCGGTTAACCTGCCTTTCACTGAAGTGCTTTTCGATTCGGCGAAAGCAGTCATTTGCCCAGCGCGAATAAGATCGCGCCAGGACGTGGAGGCCTGGCGCGTCGCGGCCGTGCAAAGGTTGACCGAATGAAAGCGAAAATTTTCGGCGAACACGACGAAGCAACAATCGCGCAAATCGATCGATGCGTAGCGGCTGGAGCCGAGCGCGCAGTCTTGTGCGCCGATGGCCATAAAGGTTACGCGCAACCGATCGGAGGTGTCGTTGCTTACAAGGAGAAGATCTCGCTCTCCGGCGTCGGGTTCGACATCGCCTGCGGAAACCTCGCGCTCCGCACGGACGCGACCCGTGCTCAAATCACATCGGCGATGGAAGAGATCATGAACGATGTCGTTCGTGATATTTCATTCGGCATCGGCCGGACGAGCAAGATCCGGATCGATCACGAGTTATTTGAAGATCCTGCCTGGAGTTTGCGACCATTGGCTGAGCTGAAGAAGACTGCGTCTGCGCAGCTGGGCACCGTCGGCGGCGGCAATCATTATGTCGATATCTTCGCCGATGAGGCCGATCGGATTTGGGTCGGCGTGCATTTCGGCTCGCGGGGGCTCGGGCACAAGACCGCGACTCATTTTCTGAAAGAGGCGGGCGGGAGAGATGGAATGGATGTGTCTCCTACCGTTGTGTCAGACGCATCTCCACTAGGCGTTGATTATGTCGCAGCCATGACGCTGGCCGGCCGTTACGCCTCCGCCGGGCGCGAGGCGGTGGCGCGGCATGTCGTGCGCGGGATTCTGCGCGCGCAAGTCGTGGAGGAAATCCACAACCATCATAACTTTGCGTGGCGGGAGGAACATGGCGGCGAGCGATACTGGGTCGTGCGCAAAGGCGCAACGCCGGCGTTCCCCGGGCAGAAGGGTTTCATCGGTGGAAGCATGGGCGATGACGCCGTCATCGTGGAAGGCGTGGACTCTCCGGCTTCGCGAGAAGCACTTTTTTCCACAGTGCACGGAGCAGGGCGGATCATGTCGCGGACGGCCGCGAAGGGCCGGTTCGTAAAGGTGGAAGGCAAACGGGTGCGCATGGAAGGACTCGTTAGGCACGATCAGATGATGCGGTGGATCGCTGAGAAAGGCGTTGTCTTACGCGGGGGCGATCTCGACGAAGCGCCGCAAGCGTATCGCCGATTGCCCGACGTCCTCGCCGCGCATGCGGCCACGATTCGCATTTTGCACACCTTGACGCCGCTGGGTGTAGCCATGGCCGGGCGGGATGTGGTCGATCCGTACAAAGATTGAGGACAATCAGCGAATTAACGATTTAGTGAATTAACGAATGAAGACTTCCAAGCACTAATTCGCTCATTCGCTAAATCGTTAATTTTTTCCATGAACTCCATCGTTGGCATCGATCTCGGCACAACAAACTCGCTCATCGGCGTGATGGACTCGGGTTTTCCGATCCTCATCGCGGATGCGAACGGCGCGCGCTTGACTCCTTCTGTCGTTCATTTTCCGATGGACGATGCGCCACTCGTGGGACAGGCCGCGGGACACATGCGCACGCTCAGACCCGCACAGACAATCTATTCTATCAAGCGCTTCATCGGTCTGCGCGGAGATGAACTGCGCGAGGATGATGCCGATGTTTCCTACGCGATTGAGCGCGAGAGCGGACAGCCGGCTCGCGTTGTCGCAAACGACCACCGCTATTCTCCCGAAGAAGTTTCCGCGCGGATTTTGCAGAAGCTGAAAACCGATGCGGAGCTAGCGCTAGGCCGGTCCGTCTCGCGAGCAGTCATCACGGTGCCGGCGTACTTCAATGACGCTCAGCGGAGCGCGACGAAACGTGCCGGCGAGCTCGCGGGTTTTACCGTCGAACGCATCGTGAATGAACCGACGGCTGCCGCTCTGGCCTACGGCCTCGACAAATTACACAGTCGATCCAAGGTTGCGGTCTACGATCTGGGCGGAGGCACGTTCGATATCTCGGTTTTGGAGTTGAACCACGGCATTTTCGAAGTGCTGGCGACGAATGGAAACACGCGGCTCGGCGGAGACGACATCGACAGCGCGATCATCGCTCATCTGGGAGCGAAGGGTTTTCCCACCGATAAGCCTGAAGCGGCGGCGCGCCTGCGCGAGGCGGTGATTGAGGCGAAGCATCGTCTTTCCAGCGTCGACAGCACGGCCATTGAGATTCCTTTCCTCGATGGCGCGACCAACTTTTCCTGTGTTCTCTCCCGGGACGAACTCGAACGGTTGAGCCGTCCGATTGTCGATAAGACACGCGCTCACTGCCTCCGTTCTCTCGCGGATGCCAGGCTCGCGCCCGATGATCTCGACGAAGTCATCCTTGTCGGCGGAGTCACCCGGATGCCGTTGGTGAGAAAAATCGTCGGTGAGATTTTCGGGCGTGAGCCAAATACGTCGCAAAATCCCGATGAAGCGGTGGCGATCGGCGCGACGATCCAGGCCGGCATTCTGTCGGGAGCGGTGCGCGACGTCGTGCTTCTCGATGTGACCCCTCTGTCGTTAGGCATCGAGACATTCGGTGGATTGATGAATGTGATCATTCCGCGCAATTCGACGATTCCAATTAAAGCCGGCGAGATGTTTACGACAGCCGTAAATAATCAGAGATCGATGTCGATGAAGGTGCTTCAGGGGGAACGAGAGATAGCGCGGGACAATTGGCCGCTCGGACAATTCGAGATTGACTTTGAGGCTGCTCCGAAAGGTGTCGCTCGTGTGGGCGTCCAGTTCGAGATCGACGCGAACGGCATTCTTCATGTGCTTGCGCGCGACACAAAAACGGGCCGCGAGAAAACGATGGAGATCAATAGCGCGGTCGATGTCTCGGACGAAGCGGTGGAGGCGATGATTTCCGAATCACTCGACCACGCCTTCGACGACATGAGCGAGCGCGTCTGGACCGAAGCGAAATTGAAGGCGGAGGAGATGCTCGGCGCGGTTGACGCCGCGTTTGAGCGAGTGGGCGATTCCGTTGATCCGGTCGAAAAGGAAATGATTCTCGTTGCCGTCGCAAAACTGCGGGAAGCCTTGGCGACGAACGACTCCAAACGCCTGCAAGCCGCCAACGCTATACTTGATGATGCGACTCAAGGACTTGCCGCTGCAGTCGTGGAAAAAGCAATGCAGGCTGCAAAAATCACGGGCTCGGCTTAGGCGACGAAGCAGACGTTGGACTCGGCGGAGTTGCGTTGGCTTTCGCGATCGCCTCGTCGAGCAGTTTTTTTTCCTCAGGGAAAATTGGGCCGACTTGCGCGGCAGCGATGTATTCCTGGGCGTCCGCAACTTGGTTCTCATCGAGGAGCAGAACGGCCGCGTAAACGGCGGGATGTGGATCGTGCAGTCCCTCGGCAGGCAATTTCTTCATGATTTCGATTCCCTCCGCCGAGCGGCCAAGACCGTAGAGCGAGAAAGCGTAGGTCATCGCGGCGTTCACTTCAGTCGGCGCTCGCTCGTAGGCTTCTTTCGCGACGCGGTGACCATCGGCCGTATTCTGGTCCACCAGAAGCGCGAGACGGGCGTAGTCCGCGGCCACGCTCGGTTCGTTAGGCGAACTCTCATGCAAACGCTGGGCAGTGCGATAGAGATTCGGCAGATCGTTGTTCGCGCGGTAAATCCGGAAGAGCGCGTCGAGCGCTTCGCGACGCGAAGGGGCGTTCTTCGAAACCCGCAGCCAAAGTTGTTCTGCTTCGGCGGGGAAGTTCCATTTCGCCGCGAGCCGGGCCAGGCGAATTTCGCGATCGGGTTGATCAGCCACGGCCCGCTCCGCGGAATGCCAGAGCGATGAAAACTCGGCGTCGGCCCCGGATTGGCGCGACTGCTTCGAGCCGTAGGCCTGATAAGCGAGTCGAAGGTATTCCGATTCCCCCCAGGAACCGCTGCGCGTCCAGCGTTTCAAGCGCGACCAGTTTTTTCCCTCCACGAAAGCATCCGCGATCGCGATGGAGGGCGGAGGATTCGTAGTGAGCTCCGCGGGGAGCTTTTCCATCCATTTGAGGACATCCGCGGCGAGGCCATTCCCATTCAGCCATTCCATCAAAAGCGCGAGATCCGAAGGATTGCGAGCCGCGACTGGCTTTACCTTTTCGAGGAGCGCGGAAAATTTTGCTTGATCCAACTTCCGATAAAATTCGAGGCAAAGAAGATAATCGGTGAAGGTGACTTGCTGACTCATCTGCAAGTCTTGAGCAAGGGTGTCCGCCCGCTCGAGTTCGTTTCGTTGCACAGCGTCGGCGAGCAACGCCCTGAGCGAACCGGCGCGAAACGCTGAAACTTTACTCAATCGCTCCAAGACTTTGCGTGATTCATCGCTTTTTTCGGGCACGTTCGAGCGAATCCGGAGCACAGCGAGGTTGAATCGGTAGAGATCGTTGCCGGGCTCCTGGGTCACCGCCGCGGCAAAATGCTGCTCGACCTCGGCGTCACTGCCCTGGGCGCGGGCGAGCCAGCCGGCGACGACATGATATGCGGCACGATCGCGGTCCGCCGGCGCGACATTCTCGAGCGCTTTCCGTGCGGTATCGAGCTGGCCAAAACGAAGCGCGGCAGAAGCAAGGTTTAGCTGGCTGTCGAGATCTTGCCTCTGGAGGCGGGCGATCTGCGCGCGCCACGCCACAGTTTCGGGTCGGTTCTGTTTCTCGCTCACCTCAGCCAGGATATAAAAGGCGGGGAGAGAATCCGGGCGTCTCAGCACGACCTCGCGCGCGGCGCTCGCAGCTCCGTCAAAGTCCTGCTGTGCGAGCATCGCTGAGGCGCGCTTCAGCAGACGCTTTTCACGCCAGCCGCTGTAGGCTTCCGGCCCGTAGGTGAGGAGGAAGAGGCCAATGGCGAATCCGAGCACCAAGGCGCCTCCGCAGATCGCGGCTCTAGTGGGCGTAAAAACTGCGGATCCCGGGGGTTTCACCCGCCGTCTGCGTCGAATCCGTCGAACATGTTTTGCCATCGCCGGATTTTCTATCCTTGCAGGAGACGCGAAATGCAACTGCCGCGCGGGAATCAGCTTTCGAGAACGCACCTAGCTAGGCGTGCGCCACGCTTTCCGATTCTTTCACGACCGGGACTTCCTCGACAGCGTCGGCCACTTTTTCGCGCAGACGGCGGCCCCAAACGTAGCGGGCCAGAAGGACCTTTACCGTCGCCGTGAGCGGCACGGCGAGAATCGGCCCGAGCAATCCTCCGATGAGCAACCCCCAAATGAAAATGGAGACGATCACGGTCATTGGATGCAAGCCCACGGAATTGCCGACAATGCGCGGAGCAATAAAGATCGCTTCGAGATTTTGCACGATCAGGAAGACGCCCGTGACGATAAGCGGATGCGTCCAATCCCCCCATTGCGCCGCGGCGATGAGGACAGCGGGGATCCAGCATAAAATGATGCCTAGGTAAGGGATCATCGTCAGGACGACAACAAGCAGTCCGAGGAGCGGGGCGAAATTCAATCCGACACAGAAAAGGGCGGTCCCGATGAGCGTCCCGTCAATGAGACAAACGAGAAGCTGACCGCGGAAGTAAGCGATGACGTAGTTGTTGATCTGTGAGAGGACGGCGGCCACTTCATCTTTCAAGGGCGAATTCCGGAGCGGAAGATATTCCCGCCAGCTCCGCTCGATCGCCGGACTCTCCTTCAAAAGGAAAAATAAGTAGATCGGCACCATGACGAGGCTCAGCAAGAAACCGGTCACCCCGAGAAACCCGCCGATGCTTTGCTTGAGCAGCGCCCAGATTTTCTCGCTGAGATACGGCAATTGCCGCTCCAGGCTTGGCCATTGCTTTTGGACCCATTCCTGGATGCGCTGGCGATCTGCCGAAGTGAATGTGGTGGAAGCGGACGAGATCGTTTCTCTGGCCGGTGGAGAAACGGAAGGATTCGCCGCCACCACAGCGGTCGCAGCCGCGGACGCGGGCGAAGTTGTCGGAGAAGGTTTCGGCGACCCCGCGGGCGGCGGGGATGCGAGCAGCCAGTTTACAAAACCCGAGGTGGGCGAGGAATTCTTTTCCCGTTTCGCACTCGGATTTCCAAAGGTGTGGTCATAACGAAAGATGAGATCCACCAGATGATCGCGCGCTTTCAGCGTGTATTGCGGCAGCTCGCGTCCAACGCTGGCCGCTTGTATGGAAACGATGGGGGCAAGCCATGCGATCAAGACGCCTATGGAGAGAACCGCGATCGCGAAAAGCGCCAGAACCGCCTTCGTCCGCCTCAGTCCATGGGCGGTCATTTTGGTGATCAGCGGATCGAGGAGATAGGCAAGGATGACAGCGATCGCCACTGGGATCAGGATCGGTTGAATGAATCCGATCACGTTGGCCGTAATCCAGACGACCGAGCAAGCTATCGTGATGAGCATCACGACGAAGAGCGCAGTGAGCGCAGCCCACATTGTCTTGCGCTGCCAGGGCGTGGGATATTTTGTCATTCGATGAAAGCACCACCACTAACGCGCGCCGATCGCGGGCCGGCCGGCCTTCCAAGTTAGTCGATCCGATTAATCTTCGCCGGTGGACCCTTGCTAATTGTTGTCTTGGTCTTCTCGATCTTGTCTGTGAGTAATTTATTTCCGGGATCCAAAGCGATCGCTTTCTGCCAGAAATCGAGCGCCTGAGGAACGCGGTTCAACTTGGAATAGGTGTCGCCGATGTGCTCGAAGACAATCGGGTCATCCCGCGTGAGATTTTGCGCGGCGCGCAGCAATTCATTCAGGGCCTCATCGTACTTGCCCTTGCGATAGTCCAGCCAGCCAAGGCTGTCGAGATACGCGCCGTTATTTGGATCCAACTGGAGTGCGCGGCCGATCATTTCTTCTGCTTCATCGAGGTGAAGATTGTGCTCCACCCACATGAACCCGATGTAGTTATAGGCTTCGGCGGCGGTAGCAGGATCAAGCGCGATTGATTTCCGGAAAAGGTCGGCCGCCTTATCGTAAAGGCCCGCCTGGTCCGCGGCGGCACCGTAATCGAAATAGAATCGCGCATTCAGCATCCCCTCGCTTTCGCCTTGGGCTTCATTGAGAGCTTCTTCGAAAGTGGTGACGGCTTGCTGCGGATGTTTTGCCTCCCTGAGCGCGAGGCCCAGGTAGTAGGTAAACTCCGGGGCATTCGGAAAACGCTGTCGTGCTTCCGTGAGAATCTTGACGGCGCGTTCGCTTTCCTGGAGTGGTCCGATAAGCAATTCCGCCAGGCGCAAACAGGTGTTCGCGCGGCCCGGATTGATCAGCAGAGTCTGCTCATAATTCTCGGCCGCTTTCGCGAATTCTGCTTTGGCTGGTTCGGGTTGGTTTGCGCGAGCGAGAGCCCGGGCATCTTCATCCAGGAGCTGCGCGAGCAAATCGTAAGGCTGGTATCTTTCCGGATGCTGCTTGATGATTTCCTGCAACATCTCGATTGCCTTCGCGCGCTGATTTGTCAGAACGAATCCGGAAGCGAGCTTTTCGCGCGCATTCGAATCGTCCGGCTCTAACTCCAGAACTTTGAGGTAGAGCGGAATCGCTTCCTGGATTTGCTGGGAGGCCGCAAAATAATCCGCTACATCCTTTAGCACGGCAGAATCATCTCCGGCATTCTCCACGGCTTTTCTGAAAAAATCGTTGACGCGTTTGATGTCTTCCGGCTTCGCTTCGACCCCCGCCTTGAAAACCATCGAGGCGTAGAGCTTGCCCAGCCTTATCCAGAACGCCGGATCGTCGCTCTTGACGCCAGCCGCACGTTCCAGTGCCTGAACCGCTTTGGAAGGGTCACCCTCTGTCATTTCGATTTCGTACAGGCGCTGATAGGCATCGAAATTCTTGGGATCGAGCGCAACGGCCTCATTCGCGTATTTCAAGGCCTGTTCTGTCTTCTTGAGATACTTCCCGTAAATGAAGGACAGTTGCAGGTAAGGCCCGGGTTCTTTCGGCTTCGCCTTGATTGCGTCCTTCAAGACATCAATCGCGCGCGGAAAATCTTCCTGCCGGCTCAGTAACGCGGCTACGCGCAACGCCAGTTCCGCCTGGCCGGGGTCGACGTTGAGCACTTTTTGATACGCGGCGAGCGCGTTGTCGATCTCGGCGTTTTCTTCCAGGCGGGAGCCCTCCACAAAATCGACCAAGGCATCGGCCTTGCGCGCATTCTCTGGTTGAAGAGTGAGATCTTTCGCGGGCACGAGGGTGAACGAATCATCCTGCGCCGGAGCTTTTTTTATCGGCGACGGTTTGGCCGCCAGCTCGCTCAGGGCTGGCGATCGAAGCGCGGAGCGCGCCGCAGCCGTGTGAAACGAAGAGAAAAACAGCCCGCAGAGAAGAGCATGCCGGACAGATATCCTGTGCCAGTTCTTCCCGAAAATCATTGCGAAGACTGTAACGGTGAGGGTGGCGACGCGCAAACCAGCCTTCGCTTGGAGCGAAGCGAAAAAGCGACGAATGCCACGTCGGAGTCAAACGTAGGCGGGCCTTTTCCTGGACCTACGGCTTGGCAAACCGGGGCGCCAAGCGCCTAACGACTCAGCGAAACCATGGGCGGCGCAATTACGACTTGTAACGCAAACGCTTCTTGTGGCGATTCTCCTTCATGCGCTTGCGGCGCTTGTGCTTGGAGATCTTCGCTTTTCGTCGTTTCTTCAGGGAGCCCATAGGTTGATCAGGATGCCGGTTTCCCGGAGCGCAATGCAAGCATCGGATGCAGGTGTCTGCAACAGACTTCTTTCGTCAACGCGCCCCGGCGCGCAGGGCCTCGCGCAAGATCGTGAGATGTTCCTCTGGCTTGACCTTCCGGAGAATCGCGGAAATCCGCCCAGCACCATCGATGACGAACGTGCTCCTCTCAGCGCCCATATATTTCTTCCCGTACATGCTTTTTTCCACCCAGACGCCGTAGGAATCGATAATCTTCTTGTCGGCATCGGACAGTAACGGAAACGGAAGCTGATACTTCTTGATGAACTTTTCGTGGCTTGCCGCCGAATCCACGCTGATACCGAAGATGTTCGCGTGAGCGCTGAGTTCGCCCCAGGCATCGCGCAAGCCACAGGCCTGAACTGTGCATCCCGGCGTATCATCTTTCGGGTAAAAATAGAGAACAACAGCCGAACCGCGGAAATCCGCGAGCGAGACTGCCTGCCCATCGCCATACTTTCCGCCGATCGCCTGAGCGCGGAATTTTGGCGCGAGATCACCCACTTGTAGCTCAACAGGCATGGCTGAAACTTGCCGCAGCCACGGGAGATGGTCGAGATCCAATTGAGCAGTAGGGAATGGCCCTCCTTGCCAGAACAGAAACGAATTCTCGCGTGCGGCGCCGTGAGAGCTATCGGGCTGGCGGGATTCGAACCCGCGGCCTCCTGCACCCGAGGCAGGCGCTCTACCAAGCTGAGCCACAGCCCGAATTAATCGCCGGGTCGAAGATCCAACGCAGCGCGCATCTATTTCGCGTATTCCAGTCGCAGTGGCAAGGTCGAATAAGTGAGCAACTCACAGGAGCAGCGACGAGGACGACGATTCAGTTCGCCCGACCGATTCGACGGGGCCATCAGCGGCTGTTCCGCCTAAGCCCGGCTTAAATTCTGCTACACGCGGGTTCAAAGGCGTGGCACAAGCGCTTCCTCTTGGGGTCAAATTGACTTCAAGAACACCACACCTAAGCTCAGCCAATTGGAAATCCAATCCGAGAAAAACGAACGGAGGTTCATCAAGCTCATCGTCGGAGGGCTTGTCGGTTTAGTTCTCGTTATCGTGCTCGTCTACGCGGGCGTCCATTTTTTCCATCGCTGGCAGGAACGCCACTTGATCAGGCGGGCGGCTGCTTACTTAAGCGGTGGTGATGTGAAACTGGCGGCTCTGAGCGCGCGTCGCGCCGTTCAAATGAATCCGGCCAACGCGGACGCCGCTCGCGCGATGGCCCAGATCGCGGACCGCGCCGGAGATCGCGCGGCTTCGGAATGGTGGCGCAAAGTCCTCGATCTTCAGCCACATAACACGGAGGACGCTCTGGCCCTCGTCCGCTCCGCCTTGCGCGTGAATGATCTCGCGACCGCGGAAAAGACGCTCGACGGGCTCGATGAAGCAGCGAAGGGGACTGCTGGGTATCACGCGGCTTCGGGCCGGCTGGCCGAGATGAAGAAAAACCCAGTCGAGGCTGAGCGCCATTGGGCCAAAGCCAGCGAGATCGCGCCGGACAACACGTCATACCAATTCCAACTCGCCTTGATTCGTTTGGGAACGAACGATCAATCAAAGCGAGAATCAGCCCGTGAAGTGCTCGAGCGCCTGCGCGCGGACCCAAAGCAACGCGCCGCGGCGACGCGGACTCTGATTCTCGATGGAGTGGCTCACCATGACGAGGCTCATGGCATGCAACTGCTCGCGAGCGAGCTACAAAGTTATCCGGAAGCCCTGTTCAGCGATCGCCTGCTCTATCTCGAAATTCTGCGACAGCTGCATGACCCGGGGTTCGCCGAGTATCTAAAAAGACTGGAGCAAGATGCCGCGTCCAATCCCGCGGATCTGGCGAGCTTGCTCTCGTGGATGAGCAGCAACGAAACAGCCGCGGCAGCGGTCGAGTTTGGGAAAACCCTTCCTGCGGAAGTTGTAGGCAAATGGCCGGTCTCACCCGCGCTTGCCGCGGCTTACGCGAGCTTGAAAGATTGGCCGGGACTCGAACAGCTGGTGAGAACCACGGAGTGGCCGCCATTCGATTTCCTCCGCCGCGCTTATCTCTCTCTAGCGCTCCGGGGCCAGGATAAGAAATTTCCCGCGGAGCAGGAGTGGATGGCAGCCCAGAAGGAAGCGTCCGCACAGCCACAGTCGCTTCTCCTCCTGGCGCGCACGGTCGCCGCGTGGGGCTGGGATGCTGAAACGGTGGATCTGCTTTGGGTTCTTGCAAAAAATGACGACACAAAATTGGAGGCTCTACAGACACTTTACCAGCACTACGCCAAGCTCGGCGACACTTCTGGACTTTACCGAACGCTTCTTCGGCTCGCTGAGGCATTGCCGAATGATCTGACGCTCCAAAACAATCTAGCCCAGATTTCCCTGCTCCTTGGGGCCGACGTTGAACGCGCAAGGAAGGTTGCCGCCGAGATTATGGGCAAGGAGCCCGCAAATGGAGCCTACGTCTCGACCTATGCTTTTTCTCTCTATGCCCAGGGGGACGTGAAAGGTGCTTTGCAAGCGATGGACCAGCTCAGCCAGGATCAGCTGCGTGACCCATCCGTGGCCGTGTACTATGGTGTGGTTCTGGCGGCTGCCGGTCTGAAAGAAAAAGCGCGTGGATATCTTCGACGTGCCGCTGAGGCGAAGCTTCTGCCGGAGGAAAAGGCGTTGGTAGCAAAGGCGGAGAGCACGCTCCAGTAATTGCCCGGAGCGCCTTCGCTTCAAGGCACGAAGGGAACAGGGCCAATTCCGTTTGGCGTCCCACCCGCCGGCCTACGGTCGACTCCGGCCGTGGTATTCATCCAACCGAGCGGCGCCGTTTCGCCGGAAGTAACGTCCCGCAAGCTGTCAGTCGCGAGGGCAAACCCGTTGCGACTTGGCGTGGACGCGGAACGGCCGTCTCCTTGTGGAGACGGCCGCCTCAAACCAAACAAACAAACAAACAATCAATCAAACCACGTTACGAGATGCACTCTGCTGCGCCGCCCGGCGGCGGCGAAGAATCTGGGTGCATGAAACCGCTGCAATTAAACCGACAATGGGGAAGAGCGCGCTCATTTCCGGAACGTTAGCAACAGAGTCTACGGAAGCCCCTGAGACATCCCTCGCACCCGTAGCCGGGGCCATCGAAGCGAACTGGACGCTCGGGACTGAGACAAATTCTTCGTCGAAGGCACTTGCCAGGGCGCCGCCAAGTTGGGTGGTGGCCTGGGCCGGCGTGTTGGAGGCAGCGAACAGGGACGATTCGTCCGGCTGTGTGCTGCGGGCCGAGATTTGACCGTTGCTTTGAGACAGGGTCGATTGCGGCGCCAGCTGAATGCCGGTGTCGCTAGCCTGGGGCTTATTGTTCAAAGTGCCAGCCAATCCCGCATTGGTCTCGCTAGCAGCTCCGCTTTCAGGTGCGGTCCTAAATAAAAATGCATGCGAAGCATCGGTAACGGGCGTCTTGTCGACCCCCCACGCCCTATTCATATACCCGGGTTGGGGAAGGTTCTTGGTGACTCCAACGCTGCCGCTGGCGCCGCCCGGGCTCAATTGCCAGGTGACGACGGTCGCCCAAGCCGAGCAGGCGGTTAAGGCGCCGGCGCAGCAAAGTGTGCAAAGGGCCTTTGTGAGGAAACGATTGGTCGTAAATGTTGTCATTGGTTATATTTAGCGATTATTCTTGCGACTTAGACCGGCCCGCTTCTTCGGAGATGCTGCTGGTCTTTTCATGTTTTCCATATTTGTCATAATTGAGTCGCAAGGTCAATAATTATTTTCGTACCACCCCGCACGCAAATTTCTACCAGCATGTATGCCTGTTACGCAATAACATTTTTTATGAATGTTTTCTCGTCCCGCGAATAGGGATCGTCACCGATACGGCCGCTAGCTGGACGGGGCGTGCGCGCCGCACCTCGCCAAACTCCGCCGGCCTCCCCGGAGAGGAGCGCACGGAGAAGCTCACGCGAAGGTATTTCGGTCTGCGACTCGCGCCCTTGATGTGCTCATCGCGTTTGAGTGCCCGGTCCGGCATTCGAATCTCACACACCTTCGCCTGACGGGCTTCGTCCGGGCGTTGAGCAGGTTCCCGCGGTGGCCGGCGCCTTTTCCTCCCGACTTTTGGTCAATGCCTTGCCCAGCAGCACAAAAGCGCGATCATGAGTGAGCT
Organism: Spartobacteria bacterium; assembly: GCA_003169695.1. GTDB lineage: Bacteria > Verrucomicrobiota > Verrucomicrobiia > Chthoniobacterales > UBA10450 > AV80. Next base: position 72,338 of record PNAS01000073.1, on the reverse strand, counting down.
CTCTGACGGAGCGGAACTCGAAACCGGCCGGGCCGATTTCGAATAGCGGCACGCGTGCCGGGACCGAATCGGGAGGAGACACAGTTCCAAGGTCACGAACTCGTGTCGCCCAATTTAGCGGGACTAATCAGCCATGAATGGCTGAAGGCATGCCAGCCGTTACCTGTCTAATGACCGCCGCGAATGCGTTCTTATTTCAGAGATTCCGCCAGGTAGAGTGACTGCGTTGAAAGGCTGCCTGCAAATCTTTGAAATCAACGGCATGGCTGACAAACTGGAAGCGCATTTGTTCGTTGCCGCGATTCAGAAACATCATCGAACGCTGGAAGTTCTCACCGTAGAAAGTGTAGGAGACTATTACAAGGAATGTTTCTTTCCGCGCGATCAAGAGCGGATTTTTCTCCTGCGACACGAGCGCGACGTCCGTGCTTCCTCCAGGGACAGAGGCGAGCACCTCTGCCGCCAGCGTTTTCATTGTCGCATCGTCGAAGACCGCGGGTTGGCTCAGGTTAATCCTCACGATCGTTCCCTCGGCTTGCGGTTTCCTTGGCGGATGGAGTGTGAGCCTCGTGCTGCTGCCGGAACACTCCCAGCCAGTGGGCGGGCTGTAAGTAACGTCCTTGGCGTTGCCATCCGAGAAAGCGAGAACCTTGAGTTTCGCGCCATCCACCCAGGACTCGGTAGTCTTCGGTGTCAGCTGCAAATCAGCGCGCGCCGAGCCGATAAAAAGCGCGCCGATGAATATTAGAGTTAGAGAGTGGACCATTTCCCTTTGATGTAGCTGTAAACCATGATCGAACCTGGGGGAGGTGAGACCTTAAAATTGTTGTCGAAGAACCATTGCCGGATAGGGGGAGAGTAAACACTGGTAGAATTGGACCATTCGCCGGTTGATTGCTGGCTCTTGTAAAGCTCTACCATGGAGCCGTAATAGGTTAGCGTCTTGCCCGTCCAGGTCTCCAAGAAACGCGGGAAGTTCTCGGCGCCGCCGCTATAAGAACCGTCGCCCCCAACTGGAGCGGTCGGAACAATGCCAGAAACAATGGCCGCGTTAATGGTTGTGTTGGAAGCCGTAGACGCGTTTCCAGAGTTCCCATCACTCCAGCTGTTCGAAAGGATGTTCACCGCATCAGCAAGAACCGAACACGGCACGCGCTTGTAACCCGACACCTGCGGCGTATCCGCATCAGCCGGATCTCCAGAATTCGATGGAGGATTCCCACCCGTATTGAAATCTCCCTGAATATAAACAGGATTGTTGCTAGCGAGGGTCAAACCGCCAGGTGGAATCTTGCTTCCACCCTTGATGCGAACCGCACGCTTCACAGCAGTAGCGCTTGTGGTTCCGTCGTCTTTAAGGTTAATACTTAGGTTTGCCGTTCCATCAGCATTGAGGGGATGAGACGTCGCACTACTGTCATAAAAGTAAATGATGGGGGTAGCGGCGAAGGTGATGGAGGTTGTGTTGTAGGGAGGATTTAAAGCCGCTCCCGGTGCGATTTTGCTAACGTCGAGTGAGGCAACGCGTATGTCGGCGCCGCCCTCGCGGTTGTCTTGAATTGTTTGGTTGGTTGTAATCGCGCCGGAAGCAGACAACATGGTGAAAAGAGAGCCGCTAGCGCCGCTTGTTACCTGCGTTGGAACCCCAGTGAGCGGATTTACCGTAAAGAATTTCACCAGATCGTGTCCATTGACACCGTCAAAGCCAGCTACACCAGGAGTACCGTCTGTGACTTGAACGATGATGCCGGCCTGGTCCCAATAGCGTTGCCCTTGCAGCGGATCGGCCTGCCCGGGTCCAGTTTTAGCCGGTTCGACCAGTTCGTGATAGCTGTCATCGTTGTTGTGATCCGCATCGCCGTTGTTGAAGAGCAGGCTCGAGTCCAGCCCGAATGGTTGCAGCGCTTGATCGCGCGCCGGGGGCAAATTGGCTTGGTAGTTTGGGGCGGCTGGAGTTTCCGGGTGAGTGCTATCCCCAGGCATGAAACCAATGGACCAATCCGAGCCGTACGTCACTTTGTCGGCGAAGGTAAGCGTGTCATGGCCGGTGTAGAGATCGGAATTTGTGTGAACCCAGCCCGTCACAGTGAATTGTGGTCCTGGATGGATTTCCAGAGGATCGACATAGAAGATGGCAAAGGTCCAGGGCGACATTTGCTGCTTTTGAAATACGCGCCGAACTTTCGCGACCACGGTGCCGGTTGGCCCGAGCGCCGGGAGCGTGACATCAGCCGAAGCGATATAATTGTAGACCAACGAAGTTGTGGGAGAAGGATTTGGTGAGGGTAGGGCGATTTGTCCGAGCGTCGGTATAGGTGCTGCGCCGGCCCCGGAGAGCTTGGCCAATTCGGGGGTAACCCCGATTACTTTGTAGTTCGAGATCGTGTAACTGGCATCATAATCCGCCGGCTCATCATTCTGGGGATCGATGCTGGCTCCTCGTTTTGCGAAATTCGCGACGCTTGGGAGGTTCAACTGCGATGCTGTCGGCAGCGCGATCCCTGAAAACGAGTTGGACGTCTGTATCGTGAGTGGGGTTGTGCTACAGATTTTTCTCCAATTGGAAAAGAGAATTTCAACGCAACCGTCCCCAACGGCGACCGCGCTCTGCAGCGTGTTGCTGCGTTGCACGTGCCGGTTGACTGTCCAGGTATATTCGGCGGCTACCCCGACTATTACCATTAGTGTCGCCAAAACCGAAATGACGACGACGAGCGAACTGCCCGATTGCTTGCGAGGATTCATTGTGTTCATTGTGTTCATTGGTAGGTGGTGAGTCGTGCTTTATAGGGGACTTGTCCGTTGAGCAGGATGTTGGCCGCTTTATAACCGCGATTGGTATACTGCGGGTCGGACGTGGAGAGATCGACCGCGGCGACGAACCGGTAGTAAAGCGCGCCGTTCGGAGTGATTGGTATGCTGAATGGTGTCGGGTTGGTAATGTCGGTGACGATGTCGCGAACCTTGACTGTGCCGTTGGGATTGAGATCGCTGTTCTTGGTCCACACGAGTTTGTAAACGATCGGGGGACCGGGGTTATCCACAACCACCTTATAGGCGCAGCGATCGGTGATGAAGCAGACAATGTCGCCATTGGCGCTGGGAGTGGCTCCAGGGGTTGTGCCTTGAATCCGCACCGGCAACGTCCCAGGCGGAACAGTAGGTGAGGGAGCGGGAGACGGAGCAGACATGTTAGCGAGTGTGATGGTTAAGCTGTTCCAAGCTCCACTTACCGCTGTGATATCGCCTTCAATCTGGTGGGTCGGAATAATTAATCGCTGGTTCACCACAGGCAGCGGGGATGTACTGCTGGGCAGCGCAATCAGGACAAAATTTTGACTCAATCCCGGAGGACTACTTGAAGGCAGCGCCGCCGTATCCGCGATAATCTTAAAGGGCCCCATTGCCCATTGCTGGAAGGCAATTCCCGCTGCGGGCGCTGGCGTAGTACTTGGCGCCGGCGTTGGCATTGGATTACCGTTCGTGTCTACAAGCTGCGGCAGCGAGACTGCGTTGTGGAGATCTTGGACCATTTCCAGCATGGCGACCCGGGCCTGCTGATGCGCGGTATTCGTGGCTGTGTTCTTGGCGCCCAGAATGGTGCCGATGTTCAAGAGCGAATAGATGATGAGGCCGAGAACCCCGATCAGCCCGGCCGTAACCGACAACTCAACCAGGGTTAGGCCGCTCCGCGATGGAGAATGAATTTTCATATGTCGGAACTGCGAATGACGCTCATCGATAATGAATAGGGAGGAAAAGTAACGCCGTTGTGATTCAGGTAAATGTAGGTGATCGTGAACACGGCCTGATAAGTATTAGGCATCGCGACGCTGGAAATGTCGGTTACTGTGCAGGTCATTGTGCCTTTAACGATCAGTCCGTGGGTGTCGTCTTGAGCCCACGTTGGCGCCGTCGTTTGCAGCCGGTAGTAAGTCTGGTTATCCTTTTCATAGGCCAGCTGCCCGACATCGCTGGACACAAATCCAGATGCTCCGGCGAGAGAGGCGGCGTCGGCATATGTCCAGTGTGCTGGCTCCCGGTAAACTGGCCAGTCATTAGTCGACGCCCCACTGGTCGTGGGGTCTTTGTAAGCGATGGTATGCGTTCCGAGGGTCATGTCGTACGTCGGCAGCACATTAGCGGTATCCTTGGGAACTTGGCTTTTCTGCGGATTGAATGGGCTCATCGATTGGAATAGATCGATCTGATTCATCAAGACCGCCCCAGCGCCTGTTCCATTGCGGCTAATAGACGCAATCGAATTGAACTTGGTCAGTGCTCCCAGGGTGGAAGCGACCCCAATTCCGATCAGGGTGATCGCGACGACCGCCTCGACAAGGGTGAAGCCACCGGCAGTAAAATGCCTTGCTGTTATATCACGTTTATGGAAAACCACGCTAAACGTGGTAGCAACAGCTGTGCCACTTACCGCAGTTCCCGCTTCCGCTCGGTCACTTTTCGCCTGACCAGCGCCATCAACTACAACCGCGCGGCAACCCAGTTCCAAAAGCAAATCATGTGCCGATCGACTTTGGCCCGCGGTCACGGCGCTGTACCATCCAGATGGAAAGTGGACGTCGCTGAATCGAAAACGTCCAGACCGCGCATGGAGTTGACGTTATCGCACAGCTGCGAAACCTCGGGTCCGGCCGGTTGGTAATTTGTGTGCGGTGAACCCCACTGAATTCCCCAAGATGCCTCCGCACCTGCTCGTCTTGCGCCCGGAACCATTTGATCGGCGCTCGGATGGGCGATGACAAGCATTCCGCGAGTGGAGACGTGCGTCAGATTCGAGGAAAAGACAATAGACTCGGGAACGCTAACAAATCCGGTTGACAGCGACTTGCGCCACCCGCAAAGTCACAATTCTCTTTTTGTCCCGCCGATGCTCGTCTCAAACATCATTCCACCAGTCGTTTCAGGCAGCACGCCGACCATTCTTCAGTTTCCGACGGATGCCACCCGCGCCGTCCGTTCATTGCGAAATATGACCACTCAACTCCTGCAAGAAGCAGCTCAAGTGATCCCGAATCAGCAACTGCTGATCAACGTCGTCTCCCGCCGCGTGCGCCAGCTGGGGTTGGGGCATCGTCCGCTCGTCGAAGCCACTCCGCGCTCTTCCCTCACCGACATCGCCCTCAGAGAAATCATCGCCGGCAAGCTCACCTACGAGTTGGCCCCGGAGAAGCCTGCCGCCGACGGCGCCGCTTAATCTCGCGCCACGTCCGGAAGCGCGATCAATGGCGACCGAGACGATCCTAAATCGCAAGGCGCTCCGCGATTTTCACATCCTCGAACGCTACGAGGCCGGCATCGAGCTGAAAGGCAGCGAGGTCAAGTCGATCCGCGCTGGCAAAGCGAATATCAGCGACGCATTTGTCCGCATCGAGAAGGGCCAGGCCTTTCTTTATAATGCCGACATCCAGCCCTACGAACGGGCCAGTCACGAAATTCCTGCGGCGAAACGTGTGCGGCGCCTGCTGCTGCACAAGCAGGAAATCGACAAGCTCTACGGTTTGACGGCCATCGCGGGCCGCGCGCTCGTTGTGTTGAGCCTATATTGGAAAAACGGCAGGCTGAAATCAGAGATCGGCGTGGCGCAGGGCAAAGTCGCGCATGACAAGCGCGCCGATCTCAAGAAGCGCGCGACCGACCGCGAAACGGAACGTGAAGTTGCGCGATTCAATCGCAAGCATGGGTGAGGGATCGTGAATGGTGATTGGTCGCCGCCTTTCACAAACCACTCATCGCCAATCACCCTCTCCCCTTGTCAGGTCAGGCTTCCGATTCACATTATCTGCTCAAATGGCCCGCCAGCGATCTCCCCTCTTCGTCCTCTTCCTCACCGTCTTCATCGATCTGGTGGGCTTCGGGATTATCATTCCCGTCCTCCCGCTTTACGCGGAGCATTTCCACGCCTCACCGATGGCGATTGGCTGGCTCACCGGCATTTATTCGGGCATGCAAATTATCTTCACGCCGATTCTCGGAAAACTTTCCGACCGGTTCGGCCGTCGTCCTGTCTTGATGGTGAGCATCGTGGGCACGGCGGTCGGTTTCGCGCTCATGGGAATGGCGACCGCGCTGCCTCTCCTCTTCGTCGCGCGAATTCTTGCTGGCATCACCGGCGGAAACATTTCCATTCCTCAAGCCTACATTGCCGACGTCACTACTCCCGAACAGCGCTCACGCTCGATGGGCTTGATTGGCGCTGCGTTCGGGCTTGGTTTTACTTTCGGCCCGATGATCGGTGGAATCATGAGCCGCATTTCCTACAGCGCACCGTTCTTTTTTGCGGCGGGACTCGCCGTCGCGAATGCTCTGTTGGTTTATCTGATTTTGCCGGAGAGCCTTTCGCACGAGCACCGAGCCAGTCCGCATGAAGACGCCCCCATCGCCGAAGTCTTTCGACACGGACACGGCTGGATGTTTACCATCGTGGTAACGACCTATTTTTTTCTCATCGCCGGCTTCGCGATCATGACGACGCTCTTTGCGCTCTTCACCGAAAAGCGTTTCGGTTACGACGCACGCGCTAATGGATATCTCTTTGGATTCATCGGCATTCTCACAGTCGTCGTCCAAGGCGGCTTGATTGGACGCCTGGTTAAGATGTTCGGAGAAGTCACCCTCGCACGTGTGGGCCTGCTTTTGACAGCCGCCTCTCTGGCTTTGCTGCCGGTAAGCAGCAACCTCGCCCTTCTTTTGGTCGCGTGCGCGGGCCTTTCGTTCGGCAGCGGTTTCGCGAGTCCCCCGTTGAGTGGATTGGCCTCGCAAATGATCGATCGCAGTTGGCAGGGACGCGCGCTTGGGGTCATGCAGTCCGCCGGAAGCACCGGCCGTCTTCTTGGTCCGTTGCTCGGTGGATGGTTGTTGATGCTCGATTTGAAAAAACCCATCACTGAATACGGCCGGACCCCTTTTTTCGTCGGTGCGCTTCTCTGTTTCATCGGCGCCCTTCTGGCGTTCTGTCTGAAGAAGCCGGCGGGTGACCGATCCGTGGAAAATGTCCCCGCCGTCTCGAGCGTCTAACCGTCGGGCTCCACTGCTTGGAATCGCGGTCAACGATTTCAGCGGGGTCAGCGACCCGCCCTACAGAAGAGTTACAAGCGCGTCCCTTCATTGATCCGAATCACATTCGATGAAGCGCTCCCTCGTTCTTACACTCGGCGGGCTGGCTCTCGCCGGTTGCATGATCTCACGAGCGACTCGCCGAACCTGTTCGTTTGCCCACAAAGTCGTTCTGATCACGGGCGGATCGCGAGGACTTGGATTGGTCCTCGCGCGCCAACTTTGCGCGGAAGACGCACGTGTCGCGCTACTTGCTCGTGATCCCGACGAACTGGCGAGAGCGCGCGAGGATCTCGTGCAGCGCGGCGGCGAAGTGCTCACGATTTCGTGTGACTTACTCGAACGTGAACAGATCGATGCAGCCGTCCAAAAGATCGCGGATCATTTCGGTGGCCTTGACGTCGTGATCAATAACGCGGGTATTATTGAAGTCGGCCCCCTCGAGCACATGCAGCGCGAAGATTTCGAGCGCGCGATGAACCTGCATTTTTGGGCACCGTTCAATCTGATCATGAAAGCGCTTCCGCATCTGCGGCGTCGCGGCGGAGGACGCATCGTCAACATCGCCTCCATCGGCGGGAAAATGGCGGTGCCGCATCTCGCGCCGTATTGCGCGAGCAAGTTCGCCCTCGTCGGGTTGTCCGATGCGCTGCGGGCAGAGTTGGCGCGCGATCGCATTCATGTCACGACCGTCACGCCGGGGATGATGCGGACCGGCTCGCAGGGGAATGCCAAATTCAAAGGTGATCACCGCGCTGAGTACACCTGGTTCTCGCTGTCGGCAGCGCTGCCCTTCGTTTCCATAAAAGCCGAACGCGCCGCCGCTCAAATTATCTCGGCGTGCCGCCACGGCTCGCCATCACTGACGATTCCGCTAACAGCTCGGGCCACGATTTTGGGCAACGCGCTCTTCCCAAACATTGCCGGAAATATGATGAAAGTCGTCAACGCGGTCCTGCCACCGCCCGGCAACCCGCACGGCGACGCGTCGCGTTCCGGTTGGGAGTTACGCCGCCACGAGTGAGCACGAAACGGCTCTTCATCAGCATCGAGCTTCCGCAGGCCGCTACAAAACTCCTCGAAGGCTTGGATCCGAAAATGCGCGGCGTGCGATGGCTTGCGCCCGAGCAAATGCATCTCACTCTCAGTTTTCTCGGTACCGTTTCGAACCCCGCCGAGGAGGCGCTGAAAAGAAATCTCAAAGCTTTGGCGTGGAAGGGCTTCTTTCTACCGATTTTTGGCCTCGGAAAGTTTCCCGGCAAAGGCTCGCCGAACGTTCTTTGGGTCGGCGTCGGCACCGGTCATCCGCATCTTTTCCAGTTGCATAAACGCGTGCAGGAAGCCGCGATCGGGGCGGGACTCGAACCCGATCTGCGATCGTTTCATCCGCATATCACCCTCGCCCGTTGCCGGGATGTTTCCGCGGAATCAGTGCGACCTTTTCTTAGAACGCGCGCCGCGCTCGACGCTGGAATGATTCACGTCGAATCCTTCTGTCTTAACTCCAGCAGGCTGACGCCGGCCGGTTCAGTTTACACCCGCGAGCTGGAAATTAGCTACTCTCCGTTAAGACCCCCGACACGATAAAGGTGCCGCCACGCTCTCCAGCGAGCGTCTTTCCGCGGCCACACCAATCCAGGCCTCGACCAACGCGCCCAGAATCATCAGCGCGGCCCCGACAAGATAACCGACGAACAGCGCCGTCTTCGATCCCGTGCCGATGATCCAGCCGAACAAGATCGGCGCCCCCACTCCACCAACGAGCGTTCCGATGGCGTAGAACAGCGCGATGGCCAGAGCACGAATTTCCAGCGGAAAAATCTCGCTCACTGTCAGGTAAGCGGAGCTCGCCGCCGCCGAAGCCACGAAAAAAATCAGCGTCCACGCCAGCGTCTGCGTTTGTGCTGTCAGCAGGCCCGCGTGAAAAAGCCAGCCGGTCAGCGCGAGCAATACGCCGGCAATTGCGTATGTGGCGGTGATCATCGGCTTGCGCCCGATCGTATCGAAGAGGTGCCCAATCACGAATGGTCCGAGCACGTTGCCCAGCGCGAAGGGCAGAAGGTAGAGGCCCACGCTCTCCGACGGCACGTTGTAAAACCGCATGAGCACCAGGCCGTAGGTGAAAAAGATCGCGTTGTAAAAAAACGCCTGCGTCAGCATCAAAACGAACCCCAGGACCGAACGCCGCCGATGTTCATGCACGATCGTCTGCCAGATCTCGTGCCATGGAGTGTGCGTCCGCGTCCGAATTCGCGTCGCCGGCTCATCGGGCGGAGGAAGCGCTTCTGTCGCAATCGTCCGCTCCACTTCGTCCACGATTTTTTCCGCCTCGGCATTTCGTCCGTGAATCATCAGCCAGCGCGGACTCTCCGGAATCCAGCGGCGGAGGAAAATCACTCCGAGGCCGAGCATCGCGCCGATTCCAAACGCGAGCCGCCAGCCGAGCCAGACCGGCAGCCGGCGCGGATCAAGCAGCACAATCGTGGCAGCGGAGCCGAGCGCTGCTCCGATCCAGTAGGAACCGTTGATCATCAGATCCACGCGGCCAAGGACGCGCGCCGGAATCAGTTCGTCGATCGCGGAATTGATTGCCGCGTATTCCCCACCGATGCCGGCGCCGGTCAGCGCACGAAAAACCGCGTAGCTCGCGAAACTCCACGAAAATGCGGTCAACGCCGTGGCCACGAGATAAACGGCGACCGTGATGAAAAACAATCTCTTCCGCCCCAGCCGGTCCGTGCCGTACCCGAAAAGCAGCGCGCCAATCACCGCGCCGGCAAGATAGAAAGTCGCGCTCGCCCCCACCTGGGCGTCGCTTAGACCGAGCGCTTCTCGATGAGTCAGAATGCCAGCGAGCGAACCGGCGAGCGTCACCTCGAGGCCATCCAGGATCCACGTCGCTCCGAGGGAAATCACGATCAGCCAGTGCCAGCGGCTCCACGGCAATCGATCCAGCCTCGCAGGAACATGCGATTCGATCCATTGGCCGGCTGCCATAAATCGTCTGATTATTTCTCGTTAGGCCGGTTGAACCTGTGTCGGCGCAAGGATTGCGTCGCGCATTCCGTGGAGGAGCTTCTTGTCAGCTGGAACGATCGTGGCGAGCGCACCGCGCAAGATAACCTTCGCGTTTTCCACGAAAAAATACGGACAAAGTCGCACACGACCGCGCATCGTCTTAATCTCATCCGTCGCGTTGTCCCAGTACCGATGGTCGATCAACCGACCTTTGTGAAAGCGTTGCAGGATCCTGGGCGAACGGTCGAAAGTCGCGAGCGCCTCTTCGATCTCACGCTCCCATTCCGCTTGCGGAAGATCGGATCCGAGAACCACCCCGCGGCTCCCCCACCCCAGCGGGGAAAATCCGCTCACTTTTAATAAGAGATCGCGGTCCTTCTGGCTGAGCTTTCCGGCTTCGCGCCAATCGTGGATCTCGAGCCGTGGGATGACAGCATGCTGGGGCAACAGTGTCGGATCGAGCGGCCAGGTGTAGGGAATCACCTCCTGCAATTTCAAAAAATATTTCTCCCCGAGCTCGCGTCGCCAGAATTCGCGAAGCGGTTGCATCCAAAAAAGCGCGAACCACATTTTTTCCTCGAGATATGGCTTGAACGGCGGCGTGACCCGCGCCGTTCCCTTTCTCGCCGCATTCATGAGCTCGGAAACACGCGGAAGATTTGGAAGATCAAACAACTCGAAAAAGCGATAAACATTCCGACCCGCTACCGGTTCGTAGGTTTCGGCCTCAACGACGCGCCATTCGAATTCGGGATGTTTCTTGTGAAGCTGCGCAGCGATCCAATTCATCTCCGGGCGGTACGTCCGCGATTCTTCCGAAATCGCGATGTCGCCGCCCTCCGCCAACAAACTCCGAAAGCCCTCGAGCATTCCTTCCGGACCGCCGATCACTTTACTGCCGATCGCCGCGTAAGTTTGATTGAGCCATCCGGTTAAACCGATCCCTCCGGGGACGGAATCAATCTCGGCGATGGTGTAACCTGTCTCAGTCAGAACCAGATCGGGCCGGATGATCAGCGGCACATCATCGCGGAATTGTTTCTGGCGAGAGAATTCAATCAGCTCGGCCGGCTTCCCGGCATCGAGGTATGCGGCGATCCACGCGGGTTGTTTGCCTTTGACGCTGCGCTGGTAAAGCTCGTTGCACGCGCGTTGGAACACGAAAAGTCGATGTCCGAGCTGCTCGAGTTCTTTTTCGAATGCGCCATCAATCGGAAAAGGATCGGGCGACAGCAGGAACTCCTTGCCGGCGAATAAGCCCTCCTTGGGGAGGGCGTTTCGGAACGCGGCTAGTTTGTCGGGTTCGGCATGCATTAGCAGGTGTTTCCAAGAGGCGCTGCGCGCCTAACGTCCAACGTCCAACGTCCAACGTCCAACGTTCAACTCAGGGGCCCGACACAGGCGTCGCTCGGAATGGAAATTCAGCGATGAGCCGCTCTCTCTCTTCAATTGGACGTCGGACGTTCCGCCGCAGGCGGCTCCTTATCTTCCGGACGCCATTCTCTTCAGCGCCATCTTCACCAGCTCCTCCGCCGTCTTGATGTCGCGCTCTTTCTCCTGCAACTCGCGCACCGCCTTATGCGCGTCGACCTGCTTGTATCCTAGCGCGATGAGCGCCAGCACCGCTTCATTCGCCTGGCTTTGCTCCGCGGTCGGCGCGTGCGCCGCGCTGGCCGCTTCCCACGCCGCCACTACGCCCAGTTTGTCTTTCAACTCCAGCACAATCCGCTCCGCCGTCTTTTTCCCGAGTCCGCTGATTTTTGAGAGCGACGCGATGTCGGCATTCACAACCGCGCTCTTGAAATTGCTCACGCTCATCCCGCTCAAGACCCCCAGTGCGAGTTTCGGGCCGATCCCGCTTACGTGATTGACGAGCAGGCGAAAAAGATCGCGTTCCGCTGCGGTCATGAAGCCGTAGAGAATGTGAGCATCTTCGCGCACATGAAGGTGGGTCAGGATCTGCACCGGTTGACCGGCAGCGGGCAGTTTGTCGTAACTCGAAAGCGGTATGAAAACTTCGTAGCCAACGCCCCCAACGTTCACGATCGCCTGCGTGGGTAACGAGGACATGAGCTTGCCATCGAGAAAAGTGATCATTCGTGGCAACCCCTACCAGAGCATCTCCAAACTGCAACCGGCCGGCGCACAGCTCACGGTGTCGGTTTCAAGATCATCGTTAGATCGATACGCTGCCCTTTCACGAAGCTAAAGCCGCGGGCGGTGTAAGACTTCCATGCTGGTGGGATCTGCGGGTAGGCCGCTGTTGCAACTTTCGTCGGCAGGATGACAAATCGCGGTCCCGGGAAGGTCATGAATTTGTGGACCTGGTCTGGATCAAGGCCCCGGAAGAATCCATGCGCTCGGCTGCGAAAGTACCAAACAACGCTCGGCTCAAAGTAGTCGACATTCGCGAAATCCATTTCCGGAAGCAGATCGTTTCGTGATTTCTTGAAAAGTTCCGCGGTGGGAAAAGTCCGCGCGACCAATGGGAACAAGAACAGCGACACGCCCAATGAAAGGACGAGGGCGGTGAGAGCAGTTCTCACAGCAAATCGAGGCGACCCCCGCAATTCAAAAAGATGCCGGGCCAACAAGAGGGAGAGCAATGGAAAGGCGGTCAGGGTGTAATGCGGAAGCTTCGTCTTCACAACCGTCATGAGGATGAAAACAATCGCGGCTCCAACGATTAGGTATTTATCCGCCCCGTCGCGTTCTCGCCACAAGTGTTTGGCCAAGGCAGGAAGCTTGATTGACCAGGGGAAGAAACTGATGAAAACGGTCCCGAAATAAAAGGGCAGGATCATGAGATAGCCGCGCCATGATTGGCCGCCATGGCCTTCCAGTGCGCCGAAGCTGCGTTCCAACACGTGCCGCCCGATACCGACCCAGAAAAATTCACCTTTGGTCCGGACCAATGCCGGGATGCCCCACAGCAACACGATTGCCATGGTAAACAACATGCCGGACGCAAACCAAAACCGGCGATTGAGGGGTTGACCGCGCAAGAAGAATTTCATGCTCGCCGCCGTTAAAAGAGGCGTCCATCCGAGAGGACCTTTGGCCAGAAAAGCAAACGCCAGCGCGACATAAAACGTGAGCCGCCAATATTTCCGCTGACGCGAGTCTGTTGATGACGTGGACGGGCCTAACAAGTCAGCGATCAATTCATACGCTGCCCAGTGCGCAGCGGTGACGAAGAAGACCAGCCACATGTCGGCCACCGCGGCCCTGGCGTGGATAAATGTTTGCAGACAAAGGCTGAAAATGATCGCAGCCCACCACCCGACGCGCTCGCTCCCCAGCCGTCTGCCCCAAGCAAAGAGCAAGACAGCCGTCAACGCCGCCGCGATCCCCGAGGGCAACCGCGCCGCGAAATCGTTTTCGCCGAAGAGGCGATAGCTCGCGATCTGCGTCCAATAAATGAACGGCGGTTTGTCGAAGCGATACTTATCATTGAAGTACGGGACGACATAATCGCGCCGCTCCCGCATCTCGCGCGACGCCTCGGCAAATCGCGGCTCGTCTCGATCAACCAGCGGCATGATCCAGGTGCCGGCGGTATGCAGGAGAAGGCAGGAAAAGAAGATTAAAGCAAAATTGCGGATTGTGGCAGACAGAGCGGAGATTCAAAGATACGGACGCGTGAAACACAAATGGGAAATTTGTTCATGAGGATAATCGTCCGCTTTCGTTGGTGGTGGCCGCTCCTCTTCGCTGCGGGTTTGGCGCTTCTCATTCTGGCGAGCTTTTACTTCGACGCCGGCGCTCAGGATTGGATCGTGCAACATCAAAGTGCGGGCATGAGAAATTTCATGCGCGGTGTGAGCCGGTTTGGCGACTGGCCCGAGCACGTGACGCTCGGACTCACCCTCCTGGTGCTCGCGTATTGGCGCCGGAGCAAAAAGTGGATGCGAATCTTTGCCGCGATGATCCTGGCCTGCGCTCTCGCAGGTGCAGTCGCGCGCGTTGTAAAAATCTCGGTCGGTCGCGCTCGACCGTCGGTGAAAACGGAAGCTGCGTGGAACGGCCCGAGCCTTAGCGCGCGCTACAACGCATTTCCATCAGGGCACACTGCTGCGTCCACCGCATTTTTTGCAACCTTGGCCCTGGCCTGCTTGCGGATCGGCGCCCCGTTCCTGGTTATCCCACTCCTCATCGCCTTTTCACGAATGTATGTCGCCGCCCATTATCTGTCCGATGTCGTCTCCGCTTCGTTAATCGGCGTGCTGGCAGCGTACTTCGTCGGGCGCTGGCTCCTGCCTCAAATCGAAAATCGAAAATCGAAAATCTAAAATGGGCCGGCGGAGGGGGTGGGATTCGAACCCACGAGGGCTTTCGCCCTGCCGGTTTTCAAGACCGGAGCCATCAACCGCTCGACCACCCCTCCGGGTTGGGCGTGCCGGTCGGTATTCTGACATCAGCGCTCGGATCAGCAAGATTGATGCGGAAGACGGATCGACAACGGAATATGTTCATGCGAACTTATCGCCGTGCCAAACCGAACCCGGAAGAATCAGCGGCGCAAGAACGCTTTCAAACCATTGATCAAAGAAACGCTCCCGCCTCCGGCTCCTGTGCATGGACGGGGAGCGTCCTGGAGTCCTGCTAACCGCTTTGAAGCGTTGCACGTGGAAACAGCGGATCCGGATTGGCCCGAAGAGGAACGGCCAGCCGTTCGCACACAATTCTACCGCGATTTCACGAAGACGATCATCACGCGGAACGACAGCCCGGATGTCGGGTTCGAGTTCAGCATCAATCCGTACCGCGGATGTGAGCACGGCTGCATTTACTGCTACGCGCGACCGACGCATGAATATCTCGGATTCTCGGCCGGCCTCGATTTTGAAAGCAAGATCATGGTCAAGACGGACGCGCCCGAACTGCTGGACGCGGAGCTTTCTTCGTCGCGCTGGAAACCCCAGGTGATCGTAATGAGTGGCGTGACCGATCCATATCAACCGGCCGAACGGCGCTTGCAGATCACGCGGCGGTGTCTGGAAGTTTTGGCGCGGTTTCGCAATCCGGTGGCAATTATTACAAAGAATCGCCTGGTAGCACGCGACATCGATTTGCTCGGGGAGCTCGCCTCACGGGACGGGGCGGCCGTGAATATTTCCGTCACTTCGCTCGATCCAGACTTGCAGCGCTTGCTCGAACCGCGCACTTCTCCACCGCCGGCGCGCCTCGAGGCAATCTCGCAATTGCACACCGCGGGAATTCCGGTCGGCGTGATGGTTGCGCCAGTCATACCCGGCCTGACCGATCATGAAGTGCCCGCGATTCTTGCCGCTTGCGCTGACGCGGGGGCGCAATTCGCGGGCTACACGGTCATTCGACTGCCGTGGGCGGTCGCGCCGCTTTTCGAACACTGGCTGGAAGAACATTTTCCAGACCGGAAAGAGAAGGTGCTCGGCCGGATCAGACATTTGCGCGGCGGTGAAAAGCTAAATGATTCTCAGTGGGCAACCCGAATGCGGGGTCAGGGGATCTTCGCCGACCAAATTGCAGCGCTGTTTGAAGTCGGCTGTCGTCGCGCTGGGATCGGCTCCCGCCCGAAACTCTCCGCTGCTGCTTTTCGACGAACGCATGGACAAATGGAATTATTGTAACTCAGGCGTGCAGCCTGACTGTCGAGCGAGCTAACCACTCTTGGCATCAAGCGCGGGATGCTCGATCCGCTTCCGCGTCCAACATGGATATCGCAGTTGCGATTTCGCCGCCCATCTCGCACGATGCTTATACAACGTGAACATCGAGACTCTCCATATTGGAATGAAGGTGCGCCATCCTCAGTATGGCGTGGGAACTGTGCGATCGCTGACCGAGCACACGGCCGAGATCGCATTTGACGATGCTCCTCGAACGGTGGCGCCGCCTTCGAGCGGCTTGGAACCGGCCGAGGCGACCGCCACACTAAGCGAGCTGCAACTTCCGCTTGCGAATCTGATCCGCGATACCGCACATGCCGTGGTGGAAGCGCTGGGTCTCGAACAAAAGGACGTCGTCGTGGAAGGTTTGGCGAGCCGCTGGCAGCGCGGAACCCTCATTATGCAATCGGCTGATACATCACTCCAGCCGAAGGAGGTGCCGCTCGAAACGTTTTTTCACAAGATCGTCATGATCCGGAACAACCTCCGCGTGCTCGAACAAAAGGTGAACGCGAGCGACAAGTTGAGTGACGCCGACAAGTTCGACCTGCAGCAGTACATCACGCGCTGCTACGGATCTCTCACGACTTTCAACATCTTGTTCAAGAACAAGGACGACCAGTTCAGGACGGGCGGATAAGCACAAACGGCGGTTTTCAAATCGCCGTCACTCCCACAGCGGTTTGGAAACGGGGTAGTGTCCTAACTTGAAATGCCGGGCTTCCAAAACGTTATAATCAGACCGCCAGCGATAACGAGCGAGCCCCCGACCAAAATGGGCAGGCTCGGCAACGTTCGGAAAGCGATCAAATTAATGACCTGCCAGATAACAAACAAAGTGGCGATGTAAAGGCCAACGACCCGCCCGAACTCCACTGGGGCTAGATTGAGAGCAAATCCGTATCCGAAGAGCAACGCCGCACCGGTCAGCATCAGTCCGATGCGCGTTAGACCGACATGGTTGTAAATCGCTATTCTGACGACTGCATCCCCGCCGACTTCCAGCGTGGTCGCAACCAAGAGAAAGATCCAGAGGGGTGTATGGCGCAAGATGTTCATGATAAGAAGTAATTGTCTCTCAAACGCCACGTGAGTTCGGTCCGCGTTTGATCGAGCGGCCCGGCGCCACTGCGCCAAACCATCTCGTCAAAGTGGGGTTGTCTGCCGGGTTTTCAAATTAGGACACTACCGGAAGCGCCGCTCCTTGACGAATAGGCTATAGATCCCATTTCTTCGGCATTTTTTGCTTGAGCGTCTCGACCGTTTCAAACAAGTCACCGAATTTCTCTACCCGTTGCAGGACCCGATCGGAAGGGAATACCAGGAGCTGCGCCTTTTTTTTCTTGAGGGCCGTCTCAACTTCCTCCCATGTCACGGGCGTCGAAACAGTCGGCTGTTCCTTCGCCCGGAGCGAGTAGACGTTTATGGTCGTTTTGTGCTCGTCGTTCTGGCTCCAGTCGACGAACACTTTTCCGTTGCGCAACGCCCTCGCCATTTTCGAAACGACCAGTTTCGGATGCTCGTGTTCGAGATGCGTCGCGAGAGCCCGCGATAATTCTTTCGTTTGGTCGAAAGTCGCCGGAGTGTTGAGCGGCACGTAAACCTGCAAGCCCTTCGAGCCGGAGGTTTTCGCCCAGCTCTTGAGTTGCATGCCGGCAAGCAAATCCCGTAGCCAGAGCCCAACCTGACAGCATTGGACGATGTCGGCCGGGGCGCCGGGGTCGAGATCGAACACCATTATGGTCGGTCGCGTAACGTCTTTCTTGCGCGCGAGCGACGTGTGCAATTCGATATCGGCGAGGTTGGCCGCCCAGACCAGTGTCGGCAAATCCTGAGCGAGGCAATAGTGCATTTCGCGCTGGTTACCTTCGCTCCACACTTTTGCTGTCTTCACCCAGGACGGGCGATGCGCCGGGCAATTCTTTTCGTAGAAGAATGGCTCCTCCACCCCGTTTGGATAGCGCTTCATGGTCAGCGGCCGATCCTTCACGTGCGGGAGCAGAACCGGCGCGATTCGGATATAATAATCGATGAGCTGCCCCTTGGTGAACCCAGCGGCCGGGTAAAGGACTTTGTTCAAATTCGAAACTGCCAGTTTCCGGCCCTCGACGATCAATTCGGCTTTGTTGCTCATACCTCTTCAATTTCTATCGTTGCGCAGCGGGTGCACGCGTTTGCCTTTCCTGTAGCGGCGGTTGGAGCTTGCCGAACGGGACCGCCGAACCGCAAGGCATAAGAAGGAGCAATTGACCACGGGTGACGCGGATTTCGCGAATCAGAAACCTCCACGTCCCTGTCTCATCCGTAAAATCCGCGCCACTGCGGTTAGAAAAGTGCTCTTCGCGAAAAGAATCGCGCAGCCGTTTTCTCCCGCCTTTCATCCGATTTCTCGCGCCCGTTCCCCGATCCCCCGAGCCCGCGAGCCGTTTCCTAAACGCCGGAGTTTTTGTACACAGCCAATCCGAGGGGCGGCGCCGCGGCTCGCTGGCGTGAGTGGGAAATTCCCAACATACTTGTCATTCGCACAGATAGCGTAGCCGAAAGGTTTCTCTTGCCGTCCAGCGATGCCCAATAATTCGATTAGGCCGTTACGACTTGGTAGGACCGATTGGCATTCACTTTTTTTCGTGACACGACGCGAGGCGAAAGGCTACTCTGCCGCAGTTAACCAATTCGCCCCCGAACGGATCGGTCGGTTTCCCCCTTGAATCCCCCGCTCTTCCGGTGGTCGACTAAACCACAAGTCAACCAATCCATTTAAGGAGGAGTTTTCATGAACGCACGCGAACAAGCGCGCTTCGACATGGTCGAGGGCGCAACCGATCTGAAAAGGTGGC
The DNA here is from genome assembly GCA_003169695.1 of Spartobacteria bacterium. Taxonomy (GTDB): domain Bacteria; phylum Verrucomicrobiota; class Verrucomicrobiia; order Chthoniobacterales; family UBA10450; genus AV80. The sequence continues at coordinate 53,758 of PNAS01000073.1, read as the reverse complement.
GGCTAGAATTGCTTTGAAGTGAGTTCATTCGATCTCCGGGCATGGAACTCCTGAACGAAGATCGGCAAAGAGAACCGCTCGCGCAGCCCGAGTCGGGGATGGGATACCAGACCGTCGAGGTGGTGTTGCGCGATGGCAAGAGCCGGCGCGGCACTGCATTCAACACCGAATACCTCCTCTATTCGAGAGAGCCCGTCGATCGCCTTCAAAGAATTACCGAACCATCACGGCGATTGCTGATGCTCGAGCACAACGAACTCGGCTTGGGCGAGCAGATCGTGGAACTCAAAGTCGTGCCGAGCGAGGCGACCGCTCCGAGCCGCGTCCGCGAGAGTAGCGAAGAGCAAACAACCTCATCCTCATCGGGAGCGAATGAGGCACCGGAAGAGCAGTTGAAAGAAGAGGAACAATTCAAACGCTTTTCCGCTTTCGCCAACGACCGCCGCGTGACCGCAACCGGCGCACTCTTGCCCGGCACATACGCGACGACCGCGGAGACGCGCAGCAGGTTAAGACGGGACGTGAGGCTGTAAGACGATACGCTCTGCCAAATCCAACGCCGGCGGTACACGTGTTTACAATCGATCCTCCGATAACCATAACGATCCTAAAGCGCGGCATTGCTCAGCCTGCCTATGGACAACCGGGCGGCGGCGTGGAAGTTATTTTTGTGAACGGTTCACCGCCTCAGACTGTGACCGGTTTGAAGCAGATTCCGCCATGACCATTCGGCTTCCAGAGAAGTGGGCGCGATTCCTCCTGCGCCAACCGGAAAGCGGCACGGGTTACCAGCGGGGTCGACGTGCGCCTGGCGAATAACCGCAAGATCACGGACGTCGTTGTTTTCAATGCCGAGGAAATCGAATTACCGGATGACTGCGATCAATGCGAAATCGAAGAGATTCGCATGCACGGTTCCTAACGGAGCAGCGCTGTAGCGGCGGTCTGTGACCGCCGTCTGTTCCCGACGCTTCGGCGGTCTCATTGGATAAGCTCAGGGCAAGTTTCGACCGCCGCTACAGAAGCATTGTAGGGCGTTTCTGTGAAACACCGATTCCGGCGGCGTCTGACACAGACGCCCTACAGTCGTATCCGGCGGTCACGCAAAGAATCGCGCGGGCGATAGCATCGGTTGCGGCTGGCAGATTCGCGCGACGCAATGCTCCCAGCTCTCGTGGCCGCTCAGGATCTCGATCTCGACGCGCATGAAATATATTGGGACGTCCACTTTCGCCAGGCGCGGAAACCGAACCGCGTCCTTCTCGGTCGTGACGATCATCTCGAGATCGCGACGAATGCAACGATTGATGAAGCTCTGTAATTCGGCCTCACTGTAGCGGTGATGATCGGTGTAGCGCTTTGAAAGCTCGAGACGCGCCCCGAGCTTGCGCAACCCCTCCTCGAAGCTTTCCGGCGCCGCAATCCCACAGAGCGAACCGATGTAGGTATCGCGCAGCCGCTCAAGTGGAACCTGCTCGCCGGTCAGCACGTTCTGCAAATGCAGTGGCTGGTGGGCGCACTCGATGATCTCAGCGGTGCGATTGTAGCGCCGGATTCGTTTGATGAGCGCGTCGTTCGGCTCGCCTGTACTCTTCGTGATGAAGATGTAGCTCGCGCGTCTCAGGTTTCGCGGTGGCTCACGCAACGTCCCGCGTGGCAAAAGATGCTCGTTTCCAAACGGCGCCTGCCGATCAATCAGCACGATATCCAGGCGATGCTTCAGATGCAGGTATTGCAAACCGTCATCGAGCAGGAGCGTGTCGGCCTTGAGTTCTTTGATCGCGAAAAGACCGCTCTTCACGCGGTCCTTGTCGACGAGCACGATCACATCTTTCAGGTTGTTCGCGAGCATGTAGGGCTCATCGCCCGCGGTCAGCGAATCGAGTAAGAGTGTTTTGCCGTCGGAGACAACGCGCGGCGGCACTGAATCTCTTCGGCCGAAGCGCTGCCACCATTTACGCAGAACGGGACGCGGCACGCTCTTATAGCCGCGACTGAGAATGGCAACACGACGACCGCCGGCCCGCATCGCCCGCGCGAATTTTTCGACGACCGGCGTTTTGCCGGTTCCGCCGACGGTGAGGTTTCCAATACTTATGACAAGACAGCCCAGCGTGCGCTCGCGCAGAATGCGGTGGCGATAAAGAAAAAGGCGAAGCTGCACGAGACTTTCGTAGACGAAGGAGAGCGCGTAAAGCAGCTTCCGGAGCAACGCGGCACGTACGCCATGACGACGTTCCAGAATGACGTCGATGGCAAACTGCTCGAGATTCTCAGCGCGAAGACCCATCAGAGCGATTCTCGATTTGCGATTTTCGATTTGCGACCGTTAGAATCCGCGCACCTCGATTGTCCGCGGAAGTGATGATTGTCCGCGCGCCATGGGACTTCGCCGCGGCAAGCATGGCCCGCGAGACTTTGTCGGGCGAACGTAGTGTAACGGCGCAAATCGTCGAACCTGATCCGCTCAAGAATGCGCCGAGCGCGCCTGCGGATTCGGCGGCGCCGATTACATTGTCCAGGAATGGGATCAGCTTCTTACGGAAGGGCTGATGCAGGCGATCGACAAAGGCGCCGCGCAGTTTTTCGTATTCGCGCGAGGCAAATGCGGCGGTGACGGCGCATGCGTTCCGGCAGTTTTCCACTGCGTGCAATCGATCGACCCGGGACGGCAGGACCCGACGCGCGTGCGCTGTGGCGATCTCGAAATTCGGAACCAGGAGCACGAAGTGCAATTGCGCCGAGACGGTGAAGGCTTGCCGCTGCCCTTCGCGCACGACATTGAAACCGCCGTAGGCCGCGGGCGCGGCATTGTCGGGATGGCCCTCCAATTCCGCGCAGATTTCGAAAATCTCCTGCCGCTGGAGAGGGCGGCCGGCCAGTTCATTCAAACCGTTAACCACCCCGAGGCGCACGGTAGCACTGCTGCCAAGACCACGACACGCGGGGACACCTCCGGCGATGGCACAGGAAAACGGGAACGGCTTGCGCGTCGTGCGGTGGAAAAACGCGGCGGCGGCGACGCGAACCATCGGGCCGGACGGTCGACCTCGACGGCGCGAAATCGTCACGTTATTATAGAGGCGAAGCGCGATCCCGAGGCAGTCGAACCCGGGTCCGAGATTGGACGTGCTCGCCGGAACTCGGACGGTGACGTTTGGCATTTGGTGATTCGGCTCGTAGCAGCGATGCGCGGGTTGAGAGCGACGCAATTGTAACCTGCCGGGCCTGACGGGCAAGAGACGGACGCAGAACCGGCATGACAAGCGATTCACGTACTGAGAGGGTGGGACGCTTTCGTTCTTGCGCTCGTGAAAATGTCCGAATGGATCGACCCGGCCCTTCACCGGGGTTTTATCGCAGAGCAGACTGACGCCATCCGCCTCTGCACCTGCGCGGACGGGTGGGTCGAGCGCTTCGGCGTCGACGTTCTTATCTCGCACAAGAACGACACCGCGCTGGAGCGACTCAAAACGGAGCTCTGTCTCTGGGCGCTCAACGTCGATTTTCAATTCAGGCGCGTCTTCGCGCGCTTCCTCCCGAAAAAAAATGCGGATCGCGAAACACCGCGTCTCGCCTTGGGCGATCCGGACACCAACGTGCAAAGCACAACGCTAGAGCGAACGTTGCGCTACGGGATCGATTTCGCGGCCGGATATTCCGTGGGCTTTTTTATTGATCAACGAGAAAACCGCCGCTTCGTGCGGGACATGGCGCCGCGGAGTTTGCTCAACTGCTTTGCTTACACCTGCTCGTTTTCCGTGGCCGCTGCCACGGTCGGGGCAAAGACCGTCAGCATCGACCTTTCAAAAAAATCGCTGGCGCGCGGACGCGAAAACTTTGCCCTAAATTCGCTGCCAACGAATGATCATCGCTTCGTCGCCGATGATGTCATGGAGGTCTTGCCGCGATTGGCGCGAAAAGGGGAAACGTTCGAGGTCATTATCCTTGATCCTCCGACATTCTCGCGGTCGCATCGGGGCAAGGCATTTCAAGTCGAGCGGGATTTCGAAACATTGCTTCTGGCTGCGCTGGAAGTGGCCGACCGGGACGGAAAAATCCTTCTCTCGACCAATTGCTCGAGCCTGCAGGAACGCGCCCTCGAAGTCATGGCGCGCTTTTGCCTCAAGGCCACCCGCCGGGCGGGGGCGTTTCATCAAGAACCTCCCCTCGCCGACCTTCCACCTCGCGTGGGAGCCGCCACGCTCTGGCTTACCCTGCGATAAAATGCGCGCCGAAAAGCGTTGTCGACAGAATGCAGGAAAGCCATCACGCTCCACGCTAAACCCGCTTCGCGATCCGGGACACGCAAACGACCATCGCGGTGCGAAGTCTAAGTAACATGGACGAACAGTCTTCAGGAATAACAGGGGACGTTGCGGAGCGCGGCCTTCGCTACACAAAAGATCAATTCGAGCAGGTCCTCGAGCAAACGGAAGAGTATGTGCGCGAGAATCCCGCGCGCGCGATCGCCTATGCGCTCATCGCCGGATTCATTCTCAATCGCCTGCCGATCGGCCGCATTCTCGGCGGATTCGTGCGGCTGATCATGATCGCTTTCAAGCCGGCGATTCTGGCTTACGGCGCGACCAAGCTCTATCAGGCGGCGCAGAGCGACGAGGAGTAGCGCCTGCGGCGACGTGCTATTTGTCGAGCGTAAAGCCGACCTGGAGCGTCACCTGCCAGTGATCGATTTTGCCGTTCTCGATGTGCCCCCGCGTTTCAGTGACCTCGAACCAGCGCATATTACGGATGGTTTTCTCGGCACGGGCCAGTGCATTCGCCACCGCTTCTTCGATACTGCTGGGTGAGGAACCAACCAGCTCGATTTTCTTGTAAACGTGATCGCTCATGCATCCATTGTTCGGCGAGCGACCTGCTAAGACAAATCAAATAAACTGCGCGCGCTCTGCGGTCGGACCTCCAACTTTCCATTGAGCGCAGCGTTCGGATAGCTAGCCTCTTGATTGCCATGGCCGAGAACATCGAATCGCATCTTGTTGAGAAACGTGTTTTCCAACCGGCGAAGGGATTCGCAAAGCGCGCCCGCATTCGAAGCCTCGCGCAGTATCGGCGGATGTATCGCGAATCGATCAACCGTCCGGAAAAATTCTGGGCACGCGAAGCGGACGAGCTCGTATGGCACAAGCGATGGAAGAAGGTGCTCGAATGGAAAGCGCCGTTCGCCAAATGGTTCGTGGGCGGGCAACTGAACGTTTCAGAAAATTGCCTCGATCGGCACCTCACTGGATCGAACCGTAACAAGGTGGCCATTCTCTGGGAAGGCGAACCGGGAGACAAACGGGCGCTTACCTATCAACAACTGCATCGCGATGTCTGCCGCTTCGCGAACGTGCTAAAACGAAACAAGATTCGCAAAGGCGATCGCGTCATCATTTACATGCCGACGATCCCCGAGACCGCCATCGCCATGCTCGCTTGCGCGCGGATCGGCGCGGTGCACTCGGTGGTCTTTGGCGGCTTTAGCGCCGACAGCATTCGCGACCGGATCGCCGATTGCGGCGCGGTCGCGGTCATCACAGCCGACGGCGGCTACCGCCGAGGCGCGATTGTTCCGCTGAAGAAAAACGTGGATGACGCGTTGCGAGGCGGAACTTCAGTCAAGCGGGTGATCATTTTTCGACGCGCTGGTAACGACATACACGTCGAAGAGGGCCGCGATGTCTGGTGGCACCGGGAGCTGGAATACGTAGACGCGCATTGCCCTCCCGTGCCCTTGGACAGCGAGCATCCGCTCTACATTCTCTACACGAGCGGTTCGACCGGAAAACCGAAAGGCATCCTTCACACGACGGGCGGGTATCTCGTCGGGATTTATTCCACCGCGAAATATGTCTTCGACGTTCGCAATGACGACGTCTACTGGTGCACGGCGGATGTCGGCTGGGTGACCGGCCACAGCTATGTGGTCTACGGTCCGCTCGCGAACGGCGCGACCACTTTGATGTATGAAGGGGCGCCGAATTGGCCGGAGCCCGACCGGTTTTGGCGGATCATTGAAGAATACGGCGTCAACGTTCTTTATACCGCGCCGACGGCGATCCGGGCATTCATCCGCTGGGGCGACCAATGGCTCAAGAAGCATGATCTTTCTTCGCTGCGTCTGCTTGGGTCCGTGGGTGAGCCGATCAATCCGGAGGCCTGGATGTGGTACAAGGAAAAGGTCGGCGGCGGACGTTGCCCCATCGTGGATACTTGGTGGCAAACCGAAACCGGCGCGATCATGATCACGCCGTTGCCTGGCGCAATTCCCACGAAGCCGGGCAGCGCCACGCTTCCATTTTTCGGCATCGACGCCGCGATCGTGGATGAAGCGGGAAAAGAAGTCGGTCCCAATATCGGCGGAAAATTAATCATTCGCAGACCGTGGCCATCGATGCTGCGCACGATCTATCGCGACAAGCCGCGCTACAAAAAGCAGTACTGGAGCGAATACAAAGGCAATTATCTGACGGGCGACGGCGCGCGCCGGGATAAGGATGGATACTTTTGGATCGTTGGCCGGATCGACGATGTCCTGAACGTCGCCGGCCATCGGCTCGGGACTTCCGAAATCGAAAGCGCCCTCGTCAGCCACGCCAACGTCGCGGAAGCCGCCGTGGTCGGCCGGCCCGATGAAATAAAAGGCCAGGCCGTGGTCGCATTCGTTACGTTGAAGGGCGGGGTCACGGCGAGTGCTTCATTGAAAAACGAATTGCGCGAGCACGTAAGTGTCCACATAGGAGCGATCGCCAAACCGGACGAGGTCCGTTTCGCCGAGGCGCTGCCGAAGACGCGCAGCGGAAAAATCATGCGGCGTTTGCTGAAGGAAGTCGCGAGCGGGAAGACCGTCACCGGCGACACGACGACGCTGGAGGACTTGAGCGTGCTGGCGACGCTGGCGGGAGCGGAAGAGTAGTGGACGTGAATTTCCGTTGGTGCGCGCCGCAACCGGCGTAGCCTTGTCCCGTGAGTTTCATTCGAACAGGCCTGCGCGAAATCGGGCTGAAGATTCGCCGGCAGAAAACGCGGATGGCTTTGCGCCATGAAAAGCGCGTTCTGCAAAAAAGCGAAATCAATCTCGGCCGCGAAGGTTGCTCGCAGGCGGTCAACTTTCCGGAAGTCCGCAATGAAATCGTGGCGCTGAAGAAGCTCGAACAAGAACAAAAAGAAGTCGCGCTGCGCATCGCGCAGATCGAGGAGAGCATCCGGAAAATCGAGCTGCAACGAGCGCAGAACGCGAAAGAGCAGAACGAAGCGTTGGCCAAACTCGAGGAAGAAAAGAAACCAATCCTCGAGCGGCGGAATGATGCAAAGGCAGCGGGCGACCTCTGCGACCGCGAACTGTCAGGCGTGGAACGCCGGCTCCAGGACAATGATGCCGCCGAGCAGGAGCTCTTGAAAAAACTGGCCGAATTGCAGGCGCAGGTTCCGCCGCCGGCCGATCTCGAAACGCAAGTGGCCGCAATCAGCGCCCGCCGTGTCCGTCTTCCGGAAGAACGCGCGGAAGTGACCCGCGCACGCCTCGGCAGTGCGGAAGCGTGCCGAACGGCCCGCGAAAACTTAGCTCGGCACGAGGCCGAACTTGCGGTCGTGGACAAAAACATCGCGCGGATCCGGGATGAATTTGAAGCGCGCGATCGCGTCCTGAATGAGAACAGCCGCGCCCAGCAAGACGCCCTCAAGGATGCCCGCGGACTTCATGCAACCGTCGAGGAGAAGAAGAATCCTGCGTACCTCAACATCGGCCGTCATCTTGCCTCGCGCGGAATCGCTCCGCCGAATGCGCCCCACTTGCTGCGGGAAGTGCAGAAGCGTCGCGCCGCCGCGGACCGGCATTTACAACACAGCGCGGATCTGGCGGTGCTCTCGAGTCAGATCGACAAACAGGAACTTAGGAAATTCTACTTCAGTGTTGTCTCGCTGCTGGTCTTGCTCGCCATCATTCTCCCGCTCGTATTTCAATCACCTCAGAAGAGGGAATGGTTGCCGCAGGAAACCGAAGCGATTCTCTCCGTCAACACGGAGCAGATTGAGCGCGACGATTTGCCAAAACGCTGGCGGAAAGACCAATCGGCCGAATGGCAAAATGTTTGGGCCGGACTCAATGGAAGCGCGGAACGAACGCCGGTCCTGAATTTGTCGCGCGACGTCGTCCGCGTGACACGCGCCATGACGACGGATGCGGGCACGACACGTGAGTTTGTTCTGGTGGAATCGCGCGGCGACGTCTCTCAGGTCATTCGCTCGATCGAAAAGGACAAGGCATTCGAGAGGCGTCCGATCAGTGGCCTGCCCGTCTGGCTGCATCGCGACTTTGCGCTCGCACGTGTCGGCCCAAAAACACTCGCGGTCGGTTCTGCTCCCGAGGTGGAAGAGCTGGTGCGCGTGCGATTGGGGATCAAACCAGATTTGAAAACCACGGGCCAGCTATTCGATCGCTTCCAGGCCCTGAATCAAGGCAACGCGCTTCGCCTCATCTCGCAAGACCCGCCAAAGCTCGCGCAAATGTTCCATCCTATTTTCACCCCCGAACTGCTCGATGCATCGCAACTGCTTGGCCTCTCGCTCACTCTGCAGAACCCGGTGAAAGCCCGGCTGGTTCTAAGATGCAAGTCACCTCGCGGCGCTGTTGAGCTCGGTCGTCTGATTAAGAACGAGCCGCAGCGCTGGCTCCGAGTGCAGGATTCCGACCTTCTGCTCTACACGCAAACGCCGGAGGCCGATAGCCAGGGCACCGATCTCCAGCTGCGGTTCGACGTTCCGGAGAGAACCGCTCGACTTCTCCTGCGGCGTATCGCAAAGACAGACGCTCCGCCAACCGTGGCTGGGAACTGATTCGACGTCGTCCCGATTTTTTTATCAACGCTCTTCCGTGAATACCCGGGCGCTCTTCAAATACACTCTTTCAGGAGTCCTAGTCCTCGCTCTTTTGGTTCCCATCGCCGCATTCGGCCAGGGAACGGCGCCAATTCCCGAGAGCAGTTTTGTCGATATCACACGCGTCGATCCTACTATCATGATCGAATTGCGTTACGCGGGCGCGAACAACTTTATCCACCGGCCTCTCTATCCTCCAGGAATGCCGGCGATGGTCCGATTCAGCGTAGCGCAGCGTTTGGCCTTCGCTCAAAAATACCTTCAGGCACACGGTTATGGCTTGAAGATTTGGGACGCCTATCGGCCAAGAACCGCGCAGCAGCAGCTTTGGGAGGCGACCCGAAACAACTCTTATGTGGCGGACCCCAAAGAAGGCATCGGCTCCATGCACACGCGCGGCGCAGCAGTCGACGTGACGCTCGTCAACCGGGCGGGCAAAGAAGTCGCAATGCCGACCGAGTTCGATAATTTCACACCCGCCGCGATGCTTTATTACCAAGGACCTAATCCGGTGGTTCGATCGAATCTCAAGCTGCTGCAAAAGGCGATGGCGCGTGCCGGCTTCTATGGGTTGCGCACCGAATGGTGGCATTTCTGTGCAGGCGATTGGACGACATATCCGCCGGTCCCGGAGATTCAACTTTTGGCGCAGGCGCCCCATCAAAATCTATGATTGATGCGATCCTGCGCGATCTGCAGCAGCCCGAATATCTTCACGTTCTGATCAATCCCTTGCCGGTATACGGGTTGGCCATCGCCTTGTTGGGCTTGATCGCCGCGATGTATTCGGGCACTCGAGGCGGCCAGGTGACCGCGCTCATTCTTATTTTCGCCTGCGCCGCCTCGGCCTGGCCAGCCGCTCATTATGGCGAAGCGGCGGAAGACCGCGTCCTAGCGATGGCGGACGACGACGGCCAGGCGTGGCTGAACGCGCACGCACAGCGCGCCGATGATTTGATATACATTTTCTACGCCCTCGCTCTGGTTTCGGCCGCGGCGATTTTCGCACCGAAAAAGTGGCCGAAGACCGCGCGCGCCCTGGCGGTTGCGACGCTGATTCTGGCGATCGGTTCGCTGGGCGCAGGGTTTTACATTGCGTATGCGGGGGGAAAGATTCGGCACCGCGAGTTTCGAAATACTCCGCCGCCGAAAACTGTTGAGGCCAAGTCTGGTTAACGAGTCCGGTCGGCGCGCCACGCCAACTGGATGCCGCAGACCGGCGTTCCTACTTTGGCGAACAGCCTGCACTGACCCAGAGCAAATATTCCGGCAGGCCATCGGCGATGCGCAGGCAAATTATTTCCGGCACCTCGTAGGGATGCAACGACCTCAGTCTGTCTTGGAACGCGGCGTAGCGGGAGGTAGTCGTTTTGAAAAAAACGAGTGTCTCTTGCGCGTTCTCGACCGTGTCCTGCCAGCGATAGATCGATTCAACCGCCGGAATGATGTTGGCGCAGGCTGCTAGGTTTTCCGTCACCAATTGCTGAGCGATGCGGCGCGCCGTTTCGATTTCGGGAAACGTGCTGCAGGCGAGCAATGTTTCCTCATTCATTCGCTAGGTGAGCTGCAGGGCGGTGGCCCGGCAAATCCAACCGCCGCCCACCACGATATCTCCATCGTAAAACACAGCGGCTTGTCCGGGCGTAACCGCTTTTTGCGGTTCGTGCAACTGGACGCGGGCGCGACCCTCCCGCAGTGGCGTGATGGTCGCGGGAGTCCCAGGATGGCTGTAGCGAATTTTGACGGTGACTTCGATCGGCTCATCGGGATTGCGGCGGCTGCTCCAGTTCACCCGGTCGATTTCGAAATCATCCGCGGCCAAATCCTCCGCGGCGCCGACGATAACGCGATTCGTCGCCGGGTCGAGATCGATGACGTAGCGCGGCTGAGCCGAACCTCCGGGCAGGCCTTTGCGTTGACCAATCGTAAAGAGCTCGATTCCGCCGTGTTCTCCGAGAAAATTTCCCGCGAGATCATAGATGCCTCCCTCATGAAATGCTTCCGCGCCCAGATGTGATCGAAGGAAAGCTTTGTAGTCGTTCCCGGGCACGAAGCAAATTTCCTGGCTATCCACCTTGTCAGCGACCTTCAGGCCTAACGAGCGGGCGATTTCCCGGATGGCGGGTTTCGACATGCCGCCGAGCGGAGTCAGCGCGCGCTGCAGTTGTGGCTGCCGCAGACTGAACATGAAGTAGGATTGGTCTTTTCGCGGGTCGGCGCCTTTGCGCAAAACGGCGCGATCAGGATGATGCTCTATGATGGCATAATGGCCCGTGGCGATGTAGTCGCAGCCAAGCGCTTCGGCCTTTTTCCAGAGGTTGCCAAACTTGAGCTTCTCGTTGCACATCACGCAAGGATTCGGCGTGCGGCCGGCCTGGTATTCGCTGGAAAAGTAATCGATCACCAGCCGTTCGAATTGGTCCGCTTCATCAACGACGTAATGCGGAAAGCCTAACGAGTGGGCCACGCCGCGCGCGTCGGCCACGGCCTGCGGGCCGCAACATTTGTCCTCGGCACGCGAGATGCAATCCTGCGGCCACACCTTCATGGTCACACCGACAACGTCGTAGCCTTGTTCGCGCAAGAGGTAACCCGCCACGCTGGAATCGACGCCTCCGCTCATGCCAAGAAGGACCCGCTGTTTGCTTGCGTTCATTGCGCGGGGAAAGTCCGCGCACTCTTCGTGGCGGTCAATGGCTTCCGCACGTTTGCTAGACGCACGGGGACACTGACAAACGGGCTACCCGCCAGAGTGAATCGCCACGGAAAATCTCTGGCACGGCTGATCCCGATGCGCGGGTCGGCCACGACCGGGGCGTCCAGGCCGGCTTGCATGAAACAGTATCGTGGATCCGCGCAAAGATTCATTTCGTGATGCCGCTTCGCGATGTCCAGCGCCTGCGCCAATTTACCCGGCCCGGAGCAGAGGCGATGGACGTCATCAACTCCACGGCGTGCTCTCATGATGCTGAGGCCCCGCCGCGGCTCGAGCGCGCGAATCAAAATCAGCCCACTCCTGGCCGCGCCTTTCACGAGCACATTGAGCATCCAGTGCACACCGTAATTCATGTAAATGTAGACTGTCCCCGCCGCGTTTCGCTCGACGAACGCGCGGGTGCTCGGTCGTGTAAAGGTGTGACAAGCTTCGTCATTCAATGTGAGATATGCCTCCGTCTCAACTACGATGCCTGAGCATTTTCCCCAAGCCAGCTCGGTGCCCACGAGCTCGCGTGCACAGATCAGGGGGTCGCGCTGGAAAAAGGACAAAGGCAGGATCGGCCTTTTTATTTTCGCCACGACCACCTCATGAAACGCGCCAACGAACACTGTCCACCGCCTTACGGTGAGTAGTAGACGGGCAGCGTGATGCTGCACTCGACCGCTTTCCCGTCGCGGAAGGCGGGAATGAATCTCGCCACCCGGAAATCTTCGGCCGCGGCTCGCCGAAATCCGAGCAGTGGCGGCTCCTCTGAAACAACCCGCAGCTCCTTCAGGTTTCCATCCGCGTCAACCTTCATGCCCAGTTCCACCAGGCCTGAGATCGGAGCCCTGACCACATCGTTCGGATAGTGCAATCCTTCAAACTTCGAATCACGCCCGACAAACGGTTGAGGGCCGACGAAGTCACTTTCCTTTTTCAGCTCCACTGCTTCCTGGTTCGCAAAAATCCGGAGGCGAGGCTTTCCGTTCACGACCGAAAACGTCACCGTACCATAAAAGAGAACGTGCACGATTTGGTGGTTGTAGATCGCAGGCACAAACACCGCCTGATCCAGTCGTGCGAGCAGTTCCTGCTCGAGGAAAACGGACCCGGGCGTTCCGCGGTAGGTCCAGGCGTTGGCGATCTCTCCAGTTTTCGTGACGGAGCAGCAAAACATGATGCTGGCATCCTTCTGTCCTCTCTTGATCAAATCCTGAATGTCGATGCGGTTGATAACGGAATTTGGGCCGGCTCCAAGCAGGGCTGGCCGGTAAAGGGGCAACTCCCCAGCGGGCGTCGCCTGTTGTGCGGGCGTCGCCTGTTGTTGAGGCTTCGGCGATTCCGCCTTTTCCGGCTTGGGCGAGGGTGAAAATCCCACCTGGACCTCGGCCGCAAAAAGATTCGTGCAGGCGAGTAAAAACGCCGCGGACGACAATACGATTCTACGCATGAGTGCTTACGCAACGCCGTGCCCGCATTTTCGCAAGGTCAATCTCGCGCGGCGCTCCTTGCGGTGAGCGTCTCCAGATTTAGCTTCCTCAAGAGCGCTTCTGCAATTTGACTGACCCCAATGTTTGAATTGGAAGGACTCGATCACGTTGCGCTCGCCGTCCGGGACGTTGAACGTGCGGCAGACTGGTACGTCGATGTTCTCGGATTCGAACGCCGCTACCATGGAATGTGGGAAGGCGTTCCGGTTTTCGTGGCACGGGCTAAGACGGCCATTGCGCTTTTTCCTGCCGGAAGTGATCACGCAAATCAGTCGCAGTCTCGTAAGACACACGGCATGCTCCATTTCGCATTGCGAGCCAATCGCAAAAATTTTGTCGCAGCGCAGCGTGACCTAACAAGTCGCGGCATAGCTTTCCATTTCCAGGACCACAAAATCTCGCACTCAATCTACTTTCGGGATCCGGACGGATACGAGATTGAGATCACCACTTACGAACTCTAATAGGTCTCGGCCGGCGCTCCTGCTGTTTCTGTTTACATCGCCGGTTGGTTTTCCACGGCGATCGTATCCGCCGCCAGGTACTTCATTCCGAACAGCCAAATGATCCCGGAGATGAGCATCGCCACCGAAATGACCAGGAACGCCACATTCATATTTGAACGACCCGCGATTAGTCCCAATAGCGGGGGTGAAAAAGCGTCACCAAAGAAGTGAATGATCAGAATGTTGAGCGCGAAAGCAGTCGCGCGAACTCTCGGCCCGGCGACATTGGCCAAGGCTGCGTTAGACGGTCCGGTATTGAGGAAAACGAAAAAGACCGAGCCAAACAGAAATACCCAGGCCATCGGAAATGGTGCGTAAAGCATTGCGACAAATAACGGGAAGGCGAGAAGCATGCCGAAACCGGAGACCAGGAAGTAGGAACCACTGAAACGCTTTTGCAGCCGGTCCGCGATAAATCCGCCGAGGACTGTCGAGAGCAGACCCGCCACAACGGTGATGCCGCCGAAAATGGGAGTCGCGAGTGCGGGCGATTGATTACGAAAAATCAGATAAGCCGACATCCAATAAGCGAGGCCGCCCAGCGCAAAAGTCATCGCCGTTTGGGCGAGGCAATTGAAGACAAAGGAGCGCGTGCGCAGCAGCTCCCTGTAGTCTCCTTTGCTCGCACGCCCGCGCGCTTCGCGGACGCCTGCTCGCGCGCGCGGATCCGTTTGGAAGAAACAAAGCAGGCCCAGAATGATCCCGGGAATCGCGACAAGATAGAATGCCCAACGCCAGCCAAGTTGTGCGTTGACGAGTCCTCCGAGCACGTAACCCAAGGCACTTCCGACCGGAATCGCGGCGCAAAAAATGGCCATGACGCGGCCGCGCGTTTGCAGTGTGAAGTAGTCGACCAGGATGGTCGGCGCAGCGGGTCCATAACCGCCTTCTCCGATTCCGACGAAGACGCGCGTGAGCAAGAGCGCGAAGAACGTGGCCGCAAACCCCGATGCCGCAGTGGCAAAGCTCCAGAGAATCACGCATGCGCCCACGATAACCCAGCGCGAGAAGCGATCGGCCAAAAAACCGAGGACCGGCGCCGCGAACATGTAAGTAATGAGGAACGCCGGGGCTAGCGAGCCAGTCTTCCACATCGCGTTCGGATCCCCCGGAACGAAAAAGGCCGCGCGGATGTTGGGCTCGACCGCCGCGAGAACAAAACGATCGATGTAGTTGAACAGGTTGATCCCGAGCAGCAACGCGAGTGCGGTACGTGCGCCGGGGTTTGCCGTCGATTCGCTTGCCGTCATCGAATTGCCGATTGCACGGAACAACCGGCTCCTTGTAAACCATATTCCATGGCGAAATCCTCGGCCGCCGAACGCGCGCTCTATTTTTTTGGCTTGGGCCTTGCCCGGCTCGTTTATCGCGTGTCCGCCACCGGCGCGGAACACCTTCCTGCGGGCGGCTTTCTCCTGCTGCCAAATCACATCACATGGGTGGACGCCATCGTTCTCATGCTCGCCTCTCCGCGACCGATTCGCTTCATCATCGATGAAGGCGTCTACCGGAATCGGTTCCTGCACCCGGTTTTGCGGGCGGTGGGTTGCATCCCCATCACTCCTCGCAAAGCGAAAGATGCGATGCGCGATGCGGCGGCAAAGATTCGCGCGGGCGAGATCGTTTGCTTGTTTCCGGAAGGAGAGCTCTCGCGCAGCGGATCACTGCTGCGTTTGCGGCGCGGCTACGAAGTAATCGCACGGCACGCGGAAGCGCCGGTTGTTCCCGTGTGGCTCGACCGGCTCTGGGGCTCGATCTTCTCATTCCAAGGCGGACGGTTCTTTACGAAATGGCCCAGGGCGGTGCCGTACCGGGTGATGGTCGCGTTTGGCAAACCGCTGGCGGCCGAAGCTGCTGACATCGCGACTGTTCGCGAGGAGCTGCTCAAAATCGGGGAATTTTGTTACAGCCAGCGGCCCGTCTTGCGCGGTCATCTCGCGCAGGCTTGTCTGCGCGGTCTAAAACGAAATCCGTTTCGAATCGCAATTACTGACGGACTCGACCACACGAGTTTATCGCGCGGAAAACTCCTCGGCGTAGCGCTTGCGCTAAGCCGTCATCTGAGAAGGAAATGTCCTGAGCGGCGAATTGGAATCGTTCTGCCGCCGGGCAAAGGCGGCGTAGTCGCGAATCTGGCGGTCGTCTTCGCGGGCAAGATCCCGGTTAACTTGAATTTCACCAGCGCACGTGACTCGATCGAATCGGCCAAGGAACAAGCCGGCCTGAGCACGATCATCACGGCGCGAATACTCGCGAAGCGATTGGAAGATTTTCCCTGGACGCCGCAGGTGATTCACCTGGACGAAATCTTGCCTAAGATGAAACAGGCGATTCTCGGCTGGTGGATATTCGGAGTCGCGCTGCCGTTACGCGTATTGGGGCGCGTCCTAAACCTTCCGCGTTTTGGAGACCGGGCGGAAGCGATCCTGCTTTTCACGAGCGGAAGTTCAGGCCAGCCAAAAGGTGTGACGCTAACCCATCGCAATATCCTCTCCAACGTCTCGCAATTCGCAGTCATGCTCGACGCGAAAAAAGACGATGTGATGCTCGCGTCGCTCCCATTTTTCCACAGCTTCGGTTGTACAGTGACGCTCTGGTACCCGCTCATCGAAGGGGTTCGCACCGCGAGCTATCCGAGTCCGCTCGAAGCCGGCAAGATTGCCAGCCTCGTGGAGCGCCAAGCGGTGACCGTAATGTTGGCCACGCCAACCTTCTTGCGCGCGTATTTGCGAAAAGCGGAGCCGCCACAACTGCGCAGTTTGCGGTTGCTGATCACCGGAGCGGAAAAGCTGCCCGATGAACTGGCGAAGGCCTTTGAGGCGCGGTTTGGAAAGGAGGTCCTGCAAGGATACGGCCTCACCGAAACCTCGCCGGTGGTGAGTGTCAACCTGCCGGAACCGAAGGCAACGAAGGCCGGACAAACGGTTCAACCCTGTAATCGGCTCGGCTCCACGGGAAAACTTCTTCCCGGGATCGCCGCTGAAATTCGCGACGCCGATACTGACCGCAAAGGCTCACTCCACAACACCGGAATGCTCTGGCTGCGTGGACCAAACATTTTCGAGGGCTACCTCGATGCTCCCGAAAAAAACGCGGAAGTTCTGCGGGACGGCTGGTTCAAGACGGGTGATATCGGACGATTCGATGAAGACGGCTTTCTCTATATCGAAGGCCGCCTTTCGCGCTTCTCGAAAATTGGCGGCGAAATGGTGCCGCATGAAACGATCGAACACAAGATTGTGTCGGTCTTGCCGAACGGAGAGCACTCTGAGCGCGTTATTGCCATCGTGGGCGTGGCGGATGCCGCAAAGGGCGAAGCGCTCGTCCTCTTGACCAGTGTCGATCTCGATCTGCCGCGGCTCCGGGCGGCGCTCTCTGAAATTGGTGTTCCGAACCTGTGGATTCCCAAGATGGTACGGCGTGTAGACGCGATTCCGGTTCTCGCCTCGGGCAAACTCGATCTTGCAGGGTGCAAAGCCCTCGCAGCAGAGAAATGAATTCCGGATATCGATCTAGTTTGCCGGCCGGCGACGCACGAGAAGTGAAGTTAGGAAGACTTGCACGACCTCGCCATTTTGATTGGTCGTCTCATTGCGGATGCGAATGATCCCGCAATCTGGTTTCGATCGTGACGGGCGCACCTCCACGATTTCGGTCTGAAGTCGAAGCGTGTCACCGGGTCGCACGGGTCGCGGCCACCGCAACTCATCCACTCCCAAACCAACGGAACCTCCCGCGAGCCGGAGACCGCCGGTCACAAATAATTTCATCGACATCGCGGCGGTGTGCCAGCCGCTCGCGGCCAGACCTTCAAAGATGCTTCGCTTCGCTACATCCAAATCGAGATGGAATGGCTGCGGATCGAAGTCATGCGCGAAATCGACAATACCATTTTCGGTCACCTCAATAGTGCCCGATTCAAACCGATCGCCGACGTGGAGATCTTCCAGGTATCGCTCGGTCATATCTTGGAATTCGTTGGAAAATTGGGAGTGCCAGAGGGGAGAATTGAACTCCCGACCAAGGGCTTATGAGTCCCCTGCTCTACCGCTGAGCTACCCTGGCGACGCGTGACAAATTGAATGCCGCGCTTCGGCATGTCAACGCCGACCCGGCGACGTGCCGTCATTGCTTTCGCTTTTCCAGATAGGGCGCGAGGTCTTTTTCCCGTCCCCGAATCGCAGCCATAAAGCAAACGCCGTTCCGCTGCTGCACGGCGCCGGTCCAGCCCTCCAGTTCGACAAAACGCCAATCGGAGAAATCGGTCACGCTGCCGTCTTTGGGATCTTTCTCGGCGGGAAAAAGGAAGAACTGCATTCGCTTTTCCACGACCCAGATCTGCGCTACACCGTGCACTTCGTCGTCATCAAAAACACGGCTGCCCAAGGTGCGAAAGTCGGCGAACTCCGGCGGGATATCGTAATGCTCGAGCCGATGCTTCATGAAAAAAAGGTCGCTCAAGGCGCCTGCATCCGTCTGGAGCGGGTCGAGGAGAACTGAGCGGGTCGAGGTCGCGACCGACAAAAGCCGTCTTGCTTTGTCCGCTCCGGGAAAATCGCGCAGGTGCTCATGGACGCGGTAAGCGAAGACTCCGCCAATGACCGCGACGGCGAGAGCAATCGCGAGCACGGCGGGGTTGAGCAGAATCTTTTTCCACCGCCGTTTGACCAACGGAATCAGGTTCTCGTTCGCAAACCATTCCGCAACTTGCGCATCGACCGGGATGGCGCGAACGAGTTTCGCGACCGCGCCATCGAACGCTTGCTGTTGTGCAAACGGCGCTGCCTTCTTCCCCCGACGTGCCCGCTGGATAGCGACGCGCATCGCTCGATCGGTCCCCGGCTTTTCCGTGATGGGCGCACAGCGAGCCAAAGAACTGTGATTGGAGCGAATTTGGAAAAGGCTCATTCTTCCGCGTACGGAGTTGTGGCGTCCAGCCACGCTTGGAATTGACGGCGACCGCTCGAAATCAAATCGGACAGCTCGCCCGCTTTCATCTCCAGAACCGCAAGCATCTCGCGCAAACTGAACTCATCCAGATAAAAGAGCGCAAGCGCGCTGCGTTGCGGCTCCGGCGCCGCCGAAATCCAAACGGCGAGCTGATCGGGATCCAATTGCTCGATCTGCATCGGAGCTGCCGGTGAAATCTCGGTTTCCTCCAACATGCCCGGTTCCGCCTGAAGGCCCTGCTCGCTCACGGCGATACAACGCCATCTGGCATCGCGAAAAAACCAGAGACGGTCCGGAGGCGGCTCGTCCCGAGCGGAACGCAAAGCCGCTTCTCGAACGGTATCTTGAAATGCTTCCTGCGCCTTGCTCGCATCGCCTGTCATCAAGAAACAGAACCGATAAAGCTGCGGGAGATTTTGGGTGGTGACCGACACGGCATTATTCTCTACCCGCAAATTTTACGAGCGTCGACTACGGCGACAAGAGCGCGTCCGGTCGGAGCGGCTTACTTCACCGTTTGCAGACGGCGCGCCACCTCTTCGGCGTTTTCGCGGCTGTTAAAGGCTGAGACACGGAAGAACCCTTCGCCGCACGATCCGAACCCGCTCCCCGGCGTAATGACCACATTCAATTCCTGCAACATCCGATCGAACATCTGCCAGCTCGTTAGGCGGGGGAGCGTCTTGACCCAGATGTAAGGAGCATTCACGCCGCCGTAAACTTGCAGTCCAGCGCGGGCGGCCGCCTCTCGCAGGATGCGCGCGTTTCCCATGTAATGATCGATCAACGCCCCCACCTGACTGCGGCCCTCGGCACTGTAGATAGCCTCCGCCCCGCGCTGCACCGGGTAACTCACACTATTTGCTTTTGTGCTCCAGCGCCTATGCCAAAAAGGATGCAGCGGGAGCTTGCGGCCGTCCGCGGTGCACGCGTGCAAACTTTTCGGCATGACGGTGAACCCGCACCGCACGCCAGTGAAACCGCCGTTCTTCGAGAAGCTGCGGAACTCTATCGCACATTCGCGCGCGCCCGAAATTTCGTAAATCGAATGTGGGATCTCCGGGTCGCTGATGTAAGCCTCATACGCCGCATCGAAAAGTATGATCGCCTCATGCTCCCGCGCATAGTCGACCCAGCACGTCAGCTGCGCTCGCGATGCCACCGCGCCGGTCGGATTATTGGGAAAGCAGAGATAAATAATGTCGACCGGCTCCCTCGGCGGTTGTGGGACAAAGTCGTTTTCGGGTCCGCACGGCAGATACGTGATCCCTTCGTAACGGCCCGCGTCGCCCGCGGAGCCTGTGTGTCCCGCCATCACGTTCGTATCGACGTAGACAGGGTAAACGGGATCGGTGATCGCGATTTTGTTTTCGTCGCCAAGAATATCGAGGATGAAACCGCAGTCCGATTTTGATCCGTCGGAAACGAAGATCTCATCGGCGGCGACCTCGAGTCCGCGATCGCGATAATCTTGCTGCGCGATTTTCTCACGAAGAAATTCGTAGCCCTGTTCATGACCATAGCCGCGAAATGTTTCGCGGACGCTGAGTTCATCGACGGCGTGATGCATGGCGGCGATGACGGCCGGCGGCAACGGCTCAGTCACGTCGCCGATTCCGCAGCGAATCAACCGGCTGGCCGCGCCAGGGTTCCCCTCGCAAAATTCGCGGACGCGACGTGCGATCTCGGGAAAGAGGTAGCCCGCCTGAAGCTTGAGGTAGTTGTCGTTTAGGTAAGCCACGACGGCAGGATGGTCCGAGGAGCGACGGCTTCCAAACCGCCGACACCAAAGTCAAGGGGGGTTTGAAACCGCCCTTCCTTATTGTCAGACCGAGTTAGTAATTCTTCGCGACTTCAGCCCAGTTCACCACGTTCCACCATGCCTTGATGTAATCCGGCCGGCGGTTTTGGTAGTTGAGATAATACGCGTGCTCCCAAACGTCCACCCCAAGAAGCGGCGTGTTGCCATCCGTGAGCGGGCTGTCCTGATTCGGAGTGGAGATTACTTCCAGCTTTCCAGTTTTGTTTTTGATCAGCCACGCCCAGCCGCTGCCGAACCGGCCGGCCCCGGCGGCCGCGAATTTTTCCTTGAACGCGTCAAAACTTCCGAAGGTGGATTTGATGTCGTCGCCCAGTTTACCGGAAGGCTCGCCGCCGGCATTCGGGCCCATGATTTTCCAGAAGAAGGAATGATTCGCGTGTCCGCCGCCGTTGTTTCTCACGACGGCGCGAATGTCTTCCGGCACCGCGCCGAGATCTTTGATCAAATCCTCGACTGACTTCGAGGCGAGCTCGGGCTTGTCTTTGAGCGCGTTGTTAACGTTGGTGATGTAAGTCTGGTGATGCTTCGTGTAATGGATCTCCATCGTCCGCGCGTCGATATGCGGCTCGAGAGCGTCGTAGACATAAGGGAGTTTGGGTAGTTCGTAGGCCATAATCGGCACTGTCTCGCCGGGAAGAGGGCGCGTCAATCGTCGCGATGCGCGAGGGCCGCATAAATGAGATGGCGTTGCTGACCAACCTGATATGCCTCGGCCAGCCATGAGGACGCTTCGGTATCGACCTCACCGACGCTCTCGAACCGGAAGGCATGTAGATGATTTCTCGGCGAGAACGTTTCGATGCGGCGGAAGCGGGGATTTACGAAGCGACGCGCGAGCACGACATGGCCGTCTACCCAGTTTCTTCGAATGACGAACGCGGCAAAACTCATCTGCACGTGAAACGCGATCCTGGTCTTCTCCGGGAGCACGGTGATTGGCCCGTTTCTCCTAGCGACGCGCAGCAGCTTGTCGAAGATCGCGCGAACCGCCGGAGGCTTTCCCTCGAAATGGGAGGCAAGCGCGTAGCGGCCGCACGCATGCGATTGATTGCGGTTTGCGAACTGACGGCGGCATTCCGGACAACGCCACATGGATCCGCGTTTGTGCGCGGAAGCGTCACTCATTCCTGGCAGCGATAAAAGCTCGGATAATGCTCAAGCCCGCTTCGATAATTGATATAGGTCGCAAGCGCGAGAAGTGGGAAATTTTGCCGGTACATATCGTATTTCAAATAGAAGACACGCGGGAAGCCTGTCCCGGTAATTTGAGGCTCATCCCACGCGCCGTCGCGCCGTTGCGTCGATAACAAATAGCGGAGACCGCGCTGCACGCTCGGTCGGTCCAGGTCGCCGCAGGCGCAAATTCCCATCAGCGCCCAGGAAGTTTGCGAAGCCGTGCTTTCGCCTTTGCCTTTGAGCACGGAATTTTCGTAGGAGGCGCAGGTCTCACCCCAGCCGCCGTCGTCGTTCTGACAGCTCTCGAGCCAATCGCGCCCGCGCAAAACCCAGTCCTGCGTCATGTTCTCACCGATGGCGCGCAGCCCGCGCAGCACCTGCCACGTGCCGTAAATGTAGTTGACGCCCCAGCGGCCGTACCACGAGCCATCGTCGTCTTGCGTATCGATCAGATATTGCACGGCTTCGCGCACAGAGGGCTGCTCCGCAGCGAAGTCGATATAGCCCAAGAGTTCCAGCGTGCGCGCGGTCAGGTCGCTACAGGTCGGATCGAGAATGGCGTTATGGTCCGCGAAGGGCATGTCCTCCAGCCAATGCTGCGTGACTTCCTTATCGAAAGCCGCCCAGCCTCCATCACCGCATTGGAAGCTCAGCTGCCAGGCAAGAGCACGCCGGAATAATTCGCCCAGCGCGTTCGGCTCCCTGGGCCGCACCAGACGCAACGCCATCAGCACCATGGCGGTGTCGTCTGTGTCAGGGTAATAAACGTTGTTGTATTCGAAGGCCCAGCCGCTCGGTTCGGGATGCGGATTATTCACGGCCCAATCCCCGCGCAGTCGTACTTCTTTCTCTACCAACCAGCGGGCCGCGTTTGTTAAGGCCGGATGCTCGGCCGGCAAACCGGATTCCGCCAGCGCGATGATATTGATCGCTGTGTCCCACACCGGCGACATGCACGGTTGAATGCGGAAATCCTCCGCATCATCCACGAAGAGTCCGGCAAAATCCTTTGCCGCCTTTTGGTAGATTGGGTGGCGTGGGGAATAACCGAGAGCGCGCAGTGCAATCAGGGAATTGAGCATCGCCGGAAAAACTGCGGCCAATCCGTCGCTCCCCTCGCCGACCCGCTCGAGCATCCAGCGCTCCGCCTCTTCAAGCGCGCGGCGGCGCATCGGCCGCCACTCCAGCCTCGAGATCAACTTGAGGGCGTGATCGGCCCGCAGGAAAAAATTTCTCCAGGCAAAAAACCGAGGATCGCGCGGCAGGGTAAAGTCCTTGTGCTCTGTGCCCAGCGGATAGAGCTCGTGAAGCTGCTTCAGTCCGGGCAATTCACGCGTGGGCTTGAAATGATTGATGATCGCGAGCGGGATCAACATCGCCCGGCTCCACGACGACATTTTGTAAATGTTAAACGGCGACCACTTTGGCAGCAGAATCATCTCCACCGGGATGGAGGGCAGATATTGCCACGGAAATTGTCCGAGCAGTGCAAGATAGAGTTTGCTGAAGGTGTTCATTCGCGGGATGCCGCCGAGACGCAAAATGTTGGCGCGCGCTTCCTGCATGTAGGGAAGATCGGCCGAATGACCCGCGAGCTTTAGTGCGAAGTATGCTTTAACCGATGCGTTCACTTCGCTCGGCCCGCCGTAATAGATATTCCAACCGCCATCTGCGAGCTGGCGCTTCAGAATGTGACGAACGCAGCGTTGCTGAAGCCCATCGTCCACTTCCCCCAGCCAATGCATGAAGAGGACGAAATCGGAGCAGAGCGTGCTGTCGACGAGGAGTTCGCCGCACCAATAACCATCCGGATGCTGCTGCCGGAGCAGATTCTCCTGCGCGCGCGCGATCGCGTTCGCGATCTCTGCATCCTCTGACTGATGGGCGGCAGCGGCTTCAGGGAGCGCGGTCGGTAACGCGATCAGATTCGCGGGTGAGGAAGGCATCGCGTCCTAAGATGCTTCCGCAGCAACCTCGGCGCGTTTTCCCGTCAGATGGCCGTTGCCAGACGTAACACCGTTGTACACTGCGATCTCGCTGCCTTTGCCGGTTGGTTTCGGTTTCGAGCCAAAGTTGAACCGGACATTTTTCCACGTATCGCCGCGCTGCGCATTCAATCCGAGACTTGCAGTTGGTTCGTAACCGCAATGAACCATGCAATTCTCGCAACGGCTGTCTCTGGCGACGCCATTTACCACGCCGTACTTCTCCCACTGCACTTTCTCCAGCAACTCCGCGTAGCTCGAATAGTGCGCGTCGGTCATGAGATAGCAGGGGCCTTTCCAGCCGCGGATGTTGCGCGTTGGAATCGCCCAGGCTGAGCAGCTCAGATCACGCTTTCCCGCCAGGAACTCAAAATAGATCGGCGTCCCAAAGAGCGTGTACTTGCCCATCCATTCCTCGATCTTCTGGAACTTTCCGATCGTCATCTCGCGCGTGAGGAAGAAGTTTTCCGGCTGCAAATTCAGCCGCTTGATCATGTCTTTCTTCGCGGCATCGTACTCGTATCCGGGCGAAATAGTGTGTCCGTCTACGCCCAGATCGGAGAGGAAATCAAACATCTGCTCCACTTCGGCCATGTCGGTCTCCTTGTAGATCGTGGTATTGGTCGCGACCTGATAACCGAGAAGCTTCGCCATTTTCATGGCTAGAATGCACTCTTTGAAAACGCCTTCGCGCTCGACGATCAAATCGTGCGTCCGCTCGAGTCCATCGAGGTGCACGTTCCAATACATCCAGCGGTTTGGGCCGATGGTCGGCTTCGCCGGATCTTTCGGACCCTGGCGAACAGTATCGGCGTCCTTTTCGCCAACTAAACCGGCCGCGAGCAGCGCTGAAAGTTTCTCTTCCACAAAAGCTGGGCGGCTGGCTAATTGCGAGCTGAGCCATTCGCGCATCTTTTTGCGCATGAACATCGCATTGGTGCAGATATAGACGATCCGCTTCTGCTCGAGCAGTCCTTTCACCAGCGCCTCGATCTGCGGATAGATCAGCGGCTCGCCGCCGCAAATCGAGATCATCGGCGCGTTGCATTCCGCCGCAGCACTCAGGCAATCCTCGAGGGGCATGATGTCCTTGAGGGACGTGGAATACTCGCGGATCCGACCGCAGCCGGTGCAAGTGAGATTGCAGGTATGCAACGGCTCCAGTTGCAAGACGGTGGCGAACTTGTCCGTCCGGCGGAGCTTCTGGGTGATGATGTAGGCGGCAATCTTGGTCGTCAACGCCAGAGGGAATCTCATAAGAGCGAGGATAGTAACAAGGGGGCACCTTCTGTCAATAGGTGTGGATTAAACGGATGATGAGGGAAATTGCACCCCAACCGACTCGAAACAAGCGCAAAAAGCATATCATGCCGAGGCTCGCGTGGCGCGCCGAAGGACCTCGCAACTGCAATTCAGCGCCTCCTTGGGATGAGCGAGCCGCAATTTCCAGTTGCGAGATCCCTCGTCGTCTGCGCGACTCGGGGTGACAGCGCTCCCATTTTCCCAACCCCGTTGACAATTGTCCAACGAACGCGTCCGATTTGGAGAACATGAATCAACGTCGCTCAGTCGAAACCGTAGCTATCCTCGGCGCTTCGCCGAAGCCCGACCGCTACGCCTACCAAGCCTTGCAGCTGCTGCACGAATACGGCCACCGCACTCTCCCGATCAATCCCGCCTTCGATGAGATCCTGGGAGAAAAGTGTTATCCGAGAATTTCTGATGCGCCCGGTGCGATCGATACGGTGACGTTGTATCTCGGCGAAAGCCGATCGAACACACTCATCGACGAAATCATCGGCGTAAAACCGCGTCGCATCATCATGAATCCCGGCGCGGAGAACAGCGCTCTCGCGGCAAAGGCGGAGGAAGCCGGGATCGAAGTTGTCGAAGGTTGCACGCTCGTGATGCTGCGGACGGGCCAATTCTAAGGTGTAGAGGCGCTCGCCGCGGTGAGCGCCTCTACATTAAGGCGTCTGCCATCCACGCCGGATCAAGCTCACGGCAATCGCGGCCAGCAATAGTGAAATTAGTTTCGATACGCCCTTCATGCCTTGTTGCCCCATCCATCGGGTAAAATGGCTGGCGTATCGGAATGCGAATCCCACCAGCAGCAAATTCACAAGCAAAGCCAAGACAGTGAACATGATCCCGACTGTGTCCACGAGGATGAGGAGCGCGGTGAGCAACGCGGGCCCCGCTATGAGCGGCATCCCGAGGGGCACCACTCCAAACGCTTCGCCTGCGTACCGGTCGCGTCCACCCAAATCCAAGAGCTCGCGCACCGCGATGCCGAGCAAGATCAGGCCGCCCGCCACCTGAAAATCCGCTACCGTGATCCCGAGCGCGCGAAAGATTATTTTGCCGAGAAAAATGAAGCCGATCGAAACGGCCAGACTCGTAATCAACCCGAGCGTGCCCTCGTGCTGCCGGCGCCTGGCATCGGCGTGGCCGCCGAGCCCTAGAAAAATTGCGACGAGTCCAATCGGATCGATGGCCACGAAAAGCGGGATAAACGCGAGCAGGAATTTTTCGACGTAGGGTTGCATTTTCGCTACGATTCTTCATCGCATGACGCGCGCTTTTTCGCAAAAACATCGCGCTTCGCGCTTGCCCACTGTGAAAGCGATTCCGCTTTACCGGTTTCTTCTTCTCCAACATGTTCACGTTCCGCTTTTCCTTTATGAAACAACTCCTTGCCTCACTTCTTTTCTGCAGCCTCGCCGTCACCGCCCGCGCTGAAGATCTCAAAACCACCGATGCCTTTCGCGCCGCGGCGGCGAAAGCGAATTCAATTCTGACGGTTCCCGACTGGGACCAGACGCCCGAGGCCGTGGAGGCTTCGATGAAAAGCGCAATTGCCAGCGCAAATGCGGCACTCGATCAGATAGGCGCACAGGATCCGACGAAAGTTACTTTTAAGAGCACGATTGTTGCGCTCGACGATCTCGGTTACCAGGCTCGCGTCGCTGCGAACAAGGCAGCGATAATCAAGGAAACGAATACTTCCGCGGCCATGCGCACCGCCGCGGAAAATGCGGTGAAACTGTTCGAGGATTGGGCGGTCGGAATCGATTATCGCGAGGATGTCTACAAAGCGATCAAGGCCTTCGAGAAAACGAGCCCAAAGCTGAGCGGTGAAGACGCCAAACTGCTGAAGGAAACATTGCGGGATTATCGGCGCGCCGGACTCGATTTGCCGCCGGAGAAGCGGCAGGAAGTCGAGAAGTTGCGCAAGGACCTTTCGAAACTCGGCACCGACTTCGACTCAAACATTGTCGAAGTGCAGGCGCCGGCCGTTTTCACGAAAGCGGAACTCGATGGCGTGCCGGAAAGTTTCCTAGCTTCGCCCGGAATCAAAACTGGCGATGACGCCTACACCGTGAAGGCGAACGTCACGTGGCAGTACACCGCCGTGATGGAGAACGCGAAAAGCGAAGAGATACGCAAACGCCTCTACGTCATCCACGACAGCATGGCAAAAGACAAAAACGTCGCGGTGTTGAACCAGATGCTCGCGCTCCGGAATAAGATTGCGTTGCGACTTGGCTACAAATCGTGGGCAGATTTCCAGACCGAAGTCAAAATGGCAAAATCTGCCGCGGGCGCCGAAAAATACATCAACGATCTCGTGACCGGCAGCCAGCCGAAGTTCGAAGCTGAGGTCGCGGAGCTGCGCAAGCTAAAGTCATCTGAAGCAAAAGACCCGAACGCTCAGATCAAACTTTGGGATTTTCGCTATTACCAAAACCAGCTGAAGAAACAGAAATACGCCGTCGACACCGAGGCGTTGCGCGTTTACTTCCCGTTCCAGAAGACGCTGGAAGGGATGTTCAACATCTACCAAAGCATCTTCGGGCTGAAATTTGAGAAAATCGCCGTGCCACAAAAATGGATCGACGATCTCCAGCTCTATGCCGTTTCGGACGCCGCGACAGACAAGCCACTCGGGATGTTCTATCTGGATATGTTTCCGCGCGAGGGAAAATTCAATCACTTCGCGGAGTTTGAAATCATCGGCGGAAAGCTTATGCCCGATGGAAAATATCAGCGGCCTACTGTCGCGCTGCTGTGCAATTTTCCGCCGCCGAGCGAAGGTAAACCGTCGCTGCTGACCCACGGCGACGTTGAGACGCTCTTTCACGAATTCGGCCATGCGCTCCATACGATTGTGACGCGTGCGAAGTATGCGCGCTTCGCTGGAACGAATGTGCCGGGCGACTTTGTCGAGGCGCCGTCGCAGATGCTGCAAAACTGGGTTTGGGATAAGAAAGTGCTCGACACTTTCGCGGCCGACTATAGCGACCCGGCAAAAAAGATTTCCGCGGACACGATTAACAAAATGAAGGACGCGAAACTTGCCACGGTGGGCGTTTACTATCGTCGTCAGTTTGCCTTCGCGTCGCTCGATCTCGCCTTGCACGGTCCGCATCCGGAAAATCAGCCATACGATTGCGTCGCGATTTCAAATCCGATCCTGGAAAAGGTTTTCCTGCCGATCGCGCCGGAAACCACGTTCGTTTCGTACTTCGGACATCTGAATGGTTACGACGCGGGTTACTACGGCTACGCCTGGGCGGATGCGATTGCGGCGGACATGGCGACGGTCTTCGAGTCGGCGAAGGATGGTTACCTGGACAAGCAGGCGGGGTTGCGGCTACGACGCGACATCTACGAGCCGGGCGATTCGCGCGACATCACAGAGTCGATCGAAAAATTTCTCGATCGGAAGCAATCCGTCCAGCCGTTCTTAAAGCAAATCGGGATTGCAGCGGCCGCGAGCAAGACCGAACCAGCTAGACCCCTTCCGAACGCGCGGTAACAGCATGGTCATAGAGTTTTGCCACGGATGAACACGGATGAAACACGCATTCAGAGTCCGATCATCACCCGTATAAACATGTGCTCCTCGAGTGAATTCTCGGTGCGCGAAGACGCCGGCTCCAAGGGAGACGGCATACCTCAGGCCGTCGGACAAAGCTTATGAAACGAACCGATATCTTTCTCATCTGTTTACTGAGCTTCGTGGGTCTCGCAGTTGCGGCCGATCCGCCCGCACTTCCGCCGAAAGCTGCCGAAGATGCCATCACTGCTGCCGATCTTCTCAAACACATCAAGGTTCTCGCCTCGGACGAATTCGAAGGCCGCGCGCCCGGCTCCAAGGGCGAAGAGCTTTCGGTCAAATACATCATCGAACAATTCAAGTTCATGGGACTCAAGCCAGGCAACCCCAACGGCTCCTATACTCAGGAAGTTCCGCTCGCCGGAATTACCTGCGCCCCCACCCTTTCATTTACTGTGGGCAGCAAAACCACAGCGCTGAAATTCCCAGACGATTACGTCGCTTCATCAGCGCGTCTGCAACCGGAAGTGAAAGCGGAAAACACCGACGTCGTTTTTGTCGGCTGCGGCATCGTCGCGCCAGAATACGGCTGGGATGATTACAAAGGTGTTGATGTCCGCGGCAAAACGATCTTGATGCTGATCAACGACCCGGCGATCCCCGATCCTGCCGATCCCACCAAGCTGGATCCCAAAATGTTCAAGGGACGCGCGATGACTTATTACGGGCGCTGGACCTACAAATATGAAATTGCTGCGCAAAAGGGTGCAGCGGCCGCTGTGATCATTCACGAAACCGAGCCGGCCGCCTACCCGTACTCCGTCGTCAGGACGAGTTGGGCCAAGGAGAACTTCGAGATCGACGCCCCGAACAAGAACATGGACGCCGTGCCGGTGCGGTCATGGATCACCCTCGATGTCGCGAAAAAATTACTCGCCGATAGCGGTCAGGATTTCGACGCGCTGAAAAGGGCGGCGATCACCAAGGAATTCCGTCCAGTCTCGATCGGCGCGAAGGCGAGTTTCGATCTGAAACAAACCGTACGCTCATTCAAATCGCGCAACGTCGTGGGAAAGATCGACGGCAGCGATCCGAAGTTGAAGGACGAATGGATCACGTACACCGCGCATTGGGACCATCTCGGTCGTCATAAAGAATTGAAGGGCGACCAGATTTTTAATGGCGCGTTGGATAACGCGTCTGGCGTGGCTACTATTCTAGATATCGCCAAGGCGTACATGAAGTTGCCTTCGCCACCAAAACGCTCTGTCCTTTTCATGGCCACGACCGCCGAGGAAGCGGGTCTGCTCGGCGCGAAGTATTATGCAAATAATCCGCTTTACCCGCTTGAGAAAACACTCGCAGATATCAACATCGATGGAGTCAGCGCCTGGGGGAAAACGAGCGACATCGAAGATACGAGCGATGGCAACTCAACGCTCGATGACATGCTCGGAGATGCGGCGGCACGGCATGGCCGCCTCCTGAAACCGAACAGCCAGCCGGAGAAAGGCGGCTTTTACCGCGCCGATCACTTCGAATTTTCCAAGCTCGGCGTTCCGTCCCTCTATCCGGGAACCGGCAAAGACGTGATTGGAAAACCACCGGAATTTGGAATGGAAAAGCGCAACGAATATATCGCGAAACATTATCACCAGCCTTCCGATGAAGTGGACCCGTCCTGGGATCTTTCAGGCGCAGCTGACGACGCCATGTTGTTATTCGAAGTCGGTTACCAAGTCGCGAACGGCGATAAATATCCAGAATGGAAGGCAGGGACTGAGTTTAAGGCCAAGCGGGATGAAATGATGAACGGCGTAAAAGGCTCCGCCTTACGCGGTCATTGAGATAAAGATGGAAAAATGTTTTACGTTTACCTGCTCCATTCGATTCGCGACGCGGGACTGTACATTGGATATTCTTCCAACTTACGCCGGCGTTTGAGCGAACACCAAGAAGGGGCGTCGCGGGCCACAAGCTACCGCGCTCCGGGGAATCTAATTTATTATGAAGCATACACTGAGGAGGCAGATGCAATTGGAAGAGAGCGGTATCTCAAGAGCGGGGCTGGCAGAAAACTCTTGCGGTCACAGCTCCGCAACTACTTTACCAAACATCCTCTGCGAACCGCGTGAGGCGAAGCCGCGTCTGCGCGGCGAGATTTTTTACGCGGGATGACTTTGCCAACCAATCTATCGGTTCCAATTATCGGCGTGATCGTCGGCACGGTGATTCTACTGTTCGGACGCAAACTTTTCTGGCTCTTTGTCGCGGCGCTCGGGTTTGCGGTTGGCGTTGAGATAGCGGCGTATTTCATGCACGATCCACCGGTCTGGATGACGTTGGTGATCGCGCTCGGGCTCGGCATTCTCGGCGCCCTGCTCGCAATCATGTTGCAGAAACTGGCGATTGCGGTCGCTGGCTTTGTCGCCGGAGGACGGCTCGCTTCGGCGTTGCTGGCGGCATTCTTCGTTGATCACTCGCATTACCGCGGAATCACTTTCGTGATCGGCGGAATTGTGGGCGCGCTTCTGTTGCTGGCTCTGTTCGATTGGGTGCTGATTCTTCTCTCCTCCGTGGAAGGTGCGCATCTCATCGGGAGCGGGATTGTCCTGCCGCAAAGTGGAGCGGTGATCCTGTTTTGCGCTCTCGTCGTAATCGGCCTGGTCGTGCAGGGATCAATGCTGCACGGATCACGCCGAGCGGCCAGCTAGTCGAGAATCGCAGACCCGCCTCAAAGAAAGCGGTGCATCACAAAGGCATCGACTTTCCGATCGAGCCCCTGATGCTGAAAAGCTCGTGGGAGAGTCCCCACAATCGAAAAACCGAGATTCTTCCACAGAGCTATCGCTCGCGCGTTGGTGCTGACGACAAAGTTGAATTGCATGGCGGAAAAGTTCGCCTGGCGCGCCCACTCGATGGCGTGCTCTGCCAAGGCGCGACCCACGCCGTGACCGGCTGCCTTGGTCGCGACCATGAAAGCAGCGTTGGCCACGTGTCCGCCGAGCGCCGGCTGACTCGCCTTCAGCAACGACGTGCCAAAGATTGCGCCATCCCCTTCATTGACGGCCACGAAAACCCTGGCCGGCGCGGGCAACATCCATTGCTGCCGGGCGCTTGCCTCTTCGATGTCCGGAGCGAAGGCATACGTTTCACCAGCGCGGACGACCTCCTGGAAGATCGGCCAGATTCCGGTGAGCCAATCGGCCTCCGGTTTCGCTTCGCGGATAATCAAGTTCTCACTCCGCAAGATGTGGTTCAATGCCGGAAGTGACGCACTCCGGTAAAAATCATCGCCATGTCGCGATCGTTGGCGGCAGCAATGACTTCTTCGTCGCGGACCGATCCCCCAGGCTGGATCGCGCAGGTCGCGCCGGCATCGGCGGCAGCAAGGAGCCCATCCGCGAATGGAAAAAACGCGTCGCTCGCGACCGCGCTGCCACCGAGCGATACTCCGGCTTCGGTCGCCTTCCAAACCGCGATGCGTGATGCATCCACGCGAGACATCTGGCCGGCGCCGATGCCCAGGGTGCGATCGAATGCGGCATAGACGATGGCGTTCGACTTGACGTTCTTGACGACACGCCAGCCGAAAATCATTGCTGCCATCTCCTTCTCTGTCGGCTCGCGCGCAGTCACCACTTTGGTGGCGAGGTCGGCGAGCTCGCCGGAATCCTTGTCCTGCACCAACAGCCCGCCGGTAACCGAACGAATGTCTTGAGGCTGTTTGTTCGTGGCCAGTGGCGTGAGCGTGCGGATCAGTCGCAGGTTCTTTTTCTTTTGAAACAAGGTTCGCGCCTTCGCTTCAAACTCGGGCGCGATAATCACTTCGCTGAAAATTTCACTGATCGCTTTCGCGAGAGATTCGTTTACCGGGCGATTGCAAATGATGACGCCGCCAAACGGCGCCTGTTTGTCGGTCGCGAATGCTTTTTCCCACGCCTCACGCAGGTCGTCATCGCTTCCGACCCCGCACGGGTTGGTGTGTTTCAGAATCGCAACGGTCGGCTCGGAAAATTCGGCGATCAGGGTCCTCGCCGCACTGATATCGAGAATGTTGTTAAACGAGAGTTCTTTTCCGTGCAGTTTCTTGAAGTGCTGGTCGAAATCGCCGTAGAGGGCGGCGGTTTGGTGCGGATTCTCCCCGTAACGTAAGCGCGTAACGAGCGGAAGTGAGAGCGAGAAAGACGCGTCTGTCGCTTGTTCCTGATTCAGGAAAGTTCCGATTGCGCGGTCATAGTCCGACGTCTTGATGAACGCTTTGATGGCGAGGCGCTCGCGCAATTTCAAAGTCGTCTCGCCCTCGTGATCGCGCATCGCTTCCAGCACCGTGTCGTAATCGGCTGGATCCACGACAACGGTAACCGACTCATAATTCTTTGCCGCGCTGCGAATCAGGGACGGTCCGCCGATATCGATCTGTTCGATGGCTTCCGCGAGGGTAACGCCCGGCTTTGCGACGGTCGCTTCAAACGGATAGAGATTCACGACAACGAGATCGATCGGTTGGAAGCCGCATTCCCTTGCCTGTGCTTCATGTAATGGATTGCCCCGCTTATAGAGCAAGCCGCCGTGAACCCGCGGATGCAGCGTCTTGACGCGTCCCTCCAGCACTTCCGGAAAATCAGTGAAGCTCGATATGTCTCGCACCGGCACGCCCTCTTTGCGCAGCAACTCAGCCGTGCCGCCGGTGGAGATGATATCAACGCCTTGCTTCTCGAGGGCGCGGGCGAAGGCGGCCACGCCTTTCTTATTTGAAACAGAAATGAGGGCGCGGATGATTTTCACTGATTGTTAAATCGTTAAAATGATCTGGAGGCGGCGACAGCCGCTTTAGCGTTTCAACGATTTAACGCCTTAACCCCTTAACGATCGAGTACGACGTTTTTCGCCATCGGATAAAGCACCGGGCAGCAGCCGATCGTTTCGCAAAATGCTTTGCTGAAATGGCTCAGGCTGGCGTAGCCGACTTCGGTCGCGGCCTCCGTGACGTTATGGTGCCCCATGCGCAAGAGCTCGGCCGCACGTTCCATGCGAAGTTTGCGCAAGTATTGCGGAATGGTGAGGCCGACTTCGCGCGAGAAACTCCGGCTCAAGTAAAACGGGCTGCAACCAACTTCCCGACCGAGTATCTCGAGCGTCGGCGGTTGAGCGAGATCGCGCGCAAGCAATTCCTTCGTGCGCGCCACCCGATCGCGCGCGACCCGCTTCTGACGCATGCAAAACAACTCGGGATCTTTCGGGGTGAAAAGAAAATGCGCCATGAGCTCGAGCGCCTTGCTCTGGTACCACAGACTCTGGGCCAATTTGGAGACCGGCGGCTCAAGCAGAGTCGCCACCACATTGTGCTGCTCGACGGACATTGGGTTGGCGGTGGAGACAATCGATCGCTCTTTCTCGGGAAAAACTGCGGCGCGCAGCTGTGGATCGAGATCCGCTTCGCAATCGGCCAACTGCTTCTGCAAATGTTCACGCGAAAATTCCAAAGTGACGAACTGATGATGGTCCCCTGCCTGGCGCGAGGCCTGCAACGGCTGATCCGTGAGCGCGTAGTAACCAGCGCTGCCCGGAACGTAATCAGCTTGCGATTGGTCGCCGACCGCCCCGCGCCCTTCCACGTTCAGGCAGAATTCGACGCTGCGCGGATGAAAGCTCAGTCCCCAATCGAGCGGCCGCTTTGTCTTGAAATCGTGCCATTCGACGCTGACCCCGAGGCGATCGAAGTCGCCATACAACTGCCGCCAACCTTGCGGAACTGCGCGCCAGGCACCGCGCTCCGCCGTCGCTTCATTGATGGAAAGCATCGCGCGAAACTTACGGGTGTTGCCGCCGCGAATGCAAGTCAGGTTTGACTTCGACGAGCGCGGCGCGATCCCAATTTCCCAGGGTCGAGGCCGCGTCGTAGGTGCTGCGGGCAAAGTCGAGTAGCGCCTGATCGGGGGCAGCAGCCTGGCGGACAGCTTCGTAGCGAAGCACGAATTCCTTAAGCTGCGTGTGGTAGGTCGCGGCCGCCGGTCGCGCCTTCGCATCCGGAAATCCTTTGGGTTCCGGATATGCGTAGGAGTAAAAAAGCGGTTCGGGCATCATCTCGTTGCCCGGCCAGAATCCAAGACTGCTCACCTCTTGCGAGTAGGCTTCACGCGCGACGGCATCGGGCAAATGCGGAACGCCTCCGGGATGTTGTGGGGCGGGCCGCCCGGAAAATCGCGTCACGGCGAGGTCGAAGCTGCCCCAGAAAAAATGGACCGGGCTGCATTTGCCGCAAAAGTCGGCGCGAAATTCTTTGAAGACGCGATCGCTCTGCAAGAGGACGCGCCAAAACCGATTCGCATATCCGGGATCGTAGGCGGAATTCTTCTCGTTCCGCTCGAAAGGAATTGCGGGATCGACTTCGTTCGGCGTCGTGTTGATCTCGATCGATATGCCGAGGTCGCGCAGCGCGCTCATCACTTCGCCGTAAAACTTGGCCACGGACTTCGGCGCCAAGCTGATGATTTTTCCATCACCGTCGCTGGTCTGAATCCGCAGAACATGATCAACAAAATCAAAGTCGATTTGAAAAATGCGCGCGCCAAAAGGAATCGGTGAAGTGGTCAAGCCGCGTGCCGTGACATAGAGCGTGACGTGCCAGGAATGATTGGTCCACGGCGACAGGGCCAGGCGGACCTTTCCCACAATCTGCGTCCACATGTGGAGCGTGGAGCAGGTTTCTTTCCATTCAAGGAGCGGAAGAGCTGGCCAGGTTTCCTTCTGAACGTTCATGGCGCTGACACTCGGGCGCGGTCAATTACCAGCGATTGACAAAATCCACGAAGGAACGGCGCGCTCGCACGAAGACCTGGCGGGCGTCCTCCTTGGTTTTCCGGAAGAGCCGCTTGATGCGTTTTTTTACGATGTTGTCATCTGGATCCTCATCCGGGTCGACGTCGCGATTGTCGACCTGCTGGCGATCATCTTCGACCTGATCCATGTTCCGGCCCTGGTACATGCCTTCCACTCGCGTGACTCGTCCGTCGTTGGCCTTGATGTGAATCGTGCCGAGCGGCTTTCTGGATCGATCTTCCAGCGTAACGATCCAGGTTGGATTGCCGCGATCGTCCGTCCGGAGCGTGTAACTCACGAGCGAAAAGGTGACATGGGACGTTTCCGCCGTGTGGCTCGCGACCGAGTAGGCGCCTGTCGAGTCGAGGTTGAGACGCGTGGTGTTGATCGTGGCGCCTTCAGTTGAACCGGCGACGGAACGATTTGGGACGCGCTGCGAAGCGATTCGATTGTCTTCCACTATGATCTCGCGCACGCCACTGTCCGCACGCCGGTCTTCCACTAGAATTTTCCAGGTTCTCGGTTGCGGTTCGCCGTCGACGCCCGTGACAGAAATGATACGGCTCATCATCTCGCGATTCAATTGAGTCCCGACTACGCGCAAGGCTTCATATGCGCTCGGATTTTCTTGCGCCAAAGCCGCTGTGGTAAGAAGAAGCGAGGCGAGCAATGATTTCCACATGACGAAAGAGAGCTATGGTTGCTCCGGCTGTCCACCGAGTTTTCGGTTCCGATCTTGAGT
The DNA here is from genome assembly GCA_003169695.1 of Spartobacteria bacterium. Classification (GTDB taxonomy): domain Bacteria; phylum Verrucomicrobiota; class Verrucomicrobiia; order Chthoniobacterales; family UBA10450; genus AV80. The sequence goes on along the minus strand of PNAS01000073.1, from coordinate 17,841 downwards.
CACCTGCATATGTTCAGCCATCTCCTCGCTTGATGAAAAAAAAGAAAGTCGAGTTTTCGAGCCACACGGGCAATCTCGCTTTGATGCGAAAATTCGTGCGTGGATTTCTCGATGCATACCCCTTATCCGAGAAGGAACGCACACTCATGGTGCTGGGTGTAGACGAAGCCTGCACGAACATTATTCGGCATGCCTATCATTTGCGCGATGATCAGTTGATTTCGCTTTCCCTCGAGGGTTTGCGGAATTGTATTCGGCTGCGTTTGCGCGATTACGGCAAACAAACAGCGGCGCACTCGATGCAGGGGCGATCGCATGATCTGATCAAACCCGGCGGCCTCGGACTGCACTTGATCCGGCATGCTTTCGATAAAGTCGATTACATCGTGAAGGCGCGCGGCACGGAACTGGTGATGACAAAGAACCTGGAAGAACGAAAAGCCGCATGAAACCCCCGGAGCCTGATCCCGCTTTCGAAGTCTCGCTGCGGCCGCCAATGTTCACCGAGTTCACCGGGCAGGTGAAGGTGTGCGAACGGCTCGAACTTCTCGTGGAAGCGGCGAAAAAGCGTGGCGACGTCCTCGAGCATATTCTGCTCAGCGGTCCGCCCGGCCTCGGAAAAACCACGCTGGCCAACATCATCGCGAACGCGATGGGTGTGAATGTGAAAAACACGAGCGGACCCGTCATCGAAAAAGCCGGGGAGCTCGCTGGGTTACTGACGAGCCTCGAAAAAGGCGATGTCCTTTTCATCGACGAGATCCATCGACTGCAACCGACGATCGAGGAATATCTCTATCCCGCGATGGAGGATTACCGGCTCGACATCATTATCGACCAGGGCCCGCAGGCGCGAAGTCTTCGACTGCAATTGCCGAAGTTCACACTCATCGGCGCGACCACTCGCTCGGGCATGGTGAGCGCGCCGTTGCGTTCCCGTTTCGGAATGAGCGCGCGTCTCGATTATTACAACGCAGAAGAAATGCACAAGATCATCATGCGCAGCGCGGGATTGCTGGGCGTTCCAATCGACACCGGAGGCGCGACCGAGATCGCCGCGCGAACGCGCGGCACGCCACGGACCGCGAACAATCTGCTCCGCTGGGTGCGCGATTATGTGCAGGTGAAGGCGGATGGAAAAATCACAGCCGACCTGGCCGATCGCGCCCTCACCATGCTCGAGATCGACCGGGATGGTTTCGATCAATGGGACAAACGCATCCTCGAAACGTTGATCCATAAATTCAACGGTGGCCCGGTGGGACTGAGCTCGCTTGCCGTCGCGATCGGCGAAGAAGCGGGGACGCTCGAGGAAGTGAACGAGCCGTACTTGATCATGGAAGGTTATATCAAACGGACAGCGCAAGGACGTGTGGCGCTGCCGAACGCCTACCGAAAGCTCGGCCTGAAACCGCCGGTTGGTCCGCAGAGCGAGTTGTTTGGTTCGTGAAATGGAACTGACGCCCGATTTTTTTCAGACGACCTCCAAAATCCTGACGGTCGCTGAGCTGACACGGGCCATCCGCGGAACGCTCGAGACAAAATTCGGCGCTGTTTGGGTGCAGGGAGAAATCTCGAACTACAAGCTGCATCCCTCCGGACATCAATATTTCACGCTGAAAGATCAGCGGGCCGCGATCGCCTGCGTCATCTTTCGCAACACGTTGCCGACGGATGCCCAACCCATTTCTGATGGCGCGCAAGTGCAGGTTTACGGCAACGTTTCCGTCTTCGAGGCGCGCGGTCAGTACCAGCTCAGCGTCCAAATTCTGCAGACGCGCGGTGCCGGGCTTCTTCAGGCAAAGTTCGAAGCGTTGAAGCGGAAGTTGGAGGTGGAAGGCCTGTTCGACCCTGCACGCAAACGGCCGTTGCCAAAATTCCCGAAACGCATCGCCATCGTCACCTCGCCGAGCGGCGCAGCGATTCGCGACATGTTGAACATCCTTCGCCGGCGCGCTCCGAACGTCGCGGTGATCATCAGCCCAGTGCGGGTTCAGGGCATCGGCGCGGCCGCGGAAATTGCCACGGCAATCAATGAGCTGACCGCGCAGGAGGGCGCTTGGGGACCGATCGACGTAATCGTAATCGCGCGCGGCGGGGGCAGCATCGAAGATCTCTGGGAGTTCAATGAGGAGATCGTCGCGCGCGCTATTTTCACCTCAGCGATTCCGGTCGTGAGCGCGGTCGGTCACGAGATTGATTTTACTATAGCGGATTTCGTCGCGGACCTGCGTGCACCGACGCCAAGCGCCGCGGCCGAATTGATCGTCTCGGATTCGGCAGATCTCAGCCGCCGCGTGAATGAATTGGCAAATTGTTTGCAAAAATGCCTGCGCAATTTTCTGCTGCAAAGCCAGACGCGTCTTCGCTTCTTGTCCGAGCGCACGCTCGCGCGCGAGCTGATGCAGCGCATGCGCGATGCTCAGCAGAAGTTGGATCTGATCGCGGAATTACTGCGGCGCCGGCTAAAGCTGTGTGTGGTCGATGCGCGCGCGGCGCTTTCCTCGCAGGCGCAATCGTTGAAGTCGCATGATCCAAAGCGCGAGCTCGTCGTTCGGCGCAACAACATGATCGATCTTCGCCGGCGTTTCACCGGGCAGGCGCCCAGATTGTTGCAAAATGCACAACAGCGTTTCCATCGCGCCGAAAGCATCCTACGGGTTCTCGGGCCGGAGGCGACACTTCGCCGCGGCTACAGCATCACAACGGACGCGGGTGGGAAAGTCATTCAGACGATTGCCGCCGTCCGGCGCGGGTCGCCCATCAAAACACGCGTGGCTGATGGAACGTTTGGCTCAGAAGTGACCGCGGACACTGCGCCGGCTATTGCGGATTCGTGAGGGCGGTGGCGGCATCGTCTGGGGAGTCGCCTGGTAATCTCCCGATCGCCGCGGCGAACTTGTTGAGGTCGTCATTCCACCCGCTTTGGGTGGCTTCGTTTTTCCTGTAAACGCCGGCGTCTCCACCTCTGCGCATTACGACAAACCCTTTGTCTCCATATGGGACCTTTGTCGCGTCGAGTGGGGCATTGTAGGCATAGTTAGAGCTGACACTGAAAATGGTGCTAGAGGAGTCAACCTCCTTAACCTTGTAAACTTTGAGGGCGCTCTTCCCAGTGAGAGTCACCGATACCGGTGGGCCGGGAACGGTCGTAACGTTGCAGGTTGCGCCAGGGGCATTCAAGATTTTCTGAATGTCGCCAGGCTTCAAATAATCATTCTGGACCAGCTTATTACAGTATGCTTCCAATGAGGTCACAGCAGGATCGTCACCGGGCCACGAGTAAGCTGGGTTAGAATTTGCGGCCCCATCTGTCGCCATCTGGAAGCCTGCGAGATATAGCTGTCGCGCATTGTTCATTGTGCCGGTCATTTGCCCTTTGGTGAGGGCTTGGGTGAGCGCAGGGACCGCCAGCGCGGCGAGAACGGCGATGATGGAAATGACGACGAGTAATTCGATTAACGTAAACGCGGGGGTAGAGTTCTTGTTCATAGGGGGGCTCAAACACTGCCGAAAAACGGCGCGACCAGTCAAGAAGAATTTCACAAAAGTAGCGCGCGCTACTCCCGCTACTCTTTCGTCTCGAGCTTAAAGGCGACGGTTGCCAACGGCGGCAGGCTGACCATGAGCGAATGCGTGCGGCCTTGCCAGGAGAAATTCTCAGCCTCGAAGCCACCCATGTTGCCGACGTTACTGCCGCCGTAGGTTTCCGCGTCGGTGTTAATGATTTCGCGGTAGAAACCCGCGCCGGGAACGCCGAGCCGGTAACCCTGTCGCACCAACGGCGTCGCATTCACCGCGAAGACGATCACATCACCTGCGCCCGATCGCCGCATGAACGAAACAACGCTGTTCTCCGCATCATGGAAATCAATCCACTCGAAACCTTCGTGGGTGTCGTCGAGTTCCCAAAGCGCGGGCTCGGTCTTGTAGACGTAGTTCAAATGTTGCACGAGCCGACGCAGGCCATTGTGACGCGGCAATCCGATCAATTCCCAATCAAGGCCGCGGTCGTGATTCCACTCGCGTCGCTGCCCGAACTCACCGCCCATAAAAAGCAGCTTCTTGCCCGGATGACCATACATCCATGCGTAAAACATGCGGAGATTCGCGAACTGTTGCCATTCATCGCCCGGCATTTTGTTGATGAGCGAACCTTTGCCGTGCACGACCTCGTCGTGGCTGAGCACAAGGACGAAATGCTCCTGGAACGCATACATCAGCGAGAACGTGATGTTGTTGTGATGGAACCGGCGGAAGATCGGATCGAGCGCCATATAATGCAGGAAGTCGTGCATCCAACCCATGTTCCATTTGAAGCCGAAGCCGAGTCCGCCCAGGTGCGTCGGGCGCGAGACACCGGGCCAGGCGGTTGATTCCTCCGCGATCGTCATGATGCCCGGGAAACGCTCGTAACAAACTTCGTTGAAGCGTTTGAGGAAATAGACCGCCTCCAAATTCTCGCGGCCGCCAAACGCATTCGGGATCCACTCGCCCGCTTTCCGCGAGTAATCGAGGTAGAGCATCGACGCGACCGCGTCCACGCGCAGACCGTCGATGTGATATTTATCGAGCCAAAAGAGCGCGTTGCCGATAAGGAAATTGCGCACTTCGTTGCGACCGAAGTTGAAAATCAACGTGCCCCAATCCTGATGCTCGCCCTGGCGCGGATCCATGTGCTCGTAGAGATCCGTCCCGTCAAACTCCGCGAGCCCATGCGCGTCCTTTGGGAAATGCGCCGGGACCCAATCCATGATGACACCGATGCCGGCCTGGTGAAATTGATCGACGAAATGCCTGAACTCGTCGGGCGTTCCGAACCGGCTCGTCGGCGCGTAGTAATTCGTGACCTGATATCCCCACGAACCTTCAAACGGATGCTCCGCGACCGGCATCAGCTCGATGTGGGTGTAGCCCATTTCGACAACGTAGGGCAGGAGCCTTTCCGAGAGCTCGAGGTAACTCAGCGAGCGGTTGCCTTCTTCAGTCTTTCGCATCCAGGAGCCGAGATGAACTTCGTAGATGCTCAGTGGACTGGTATGCAAACGCCGCCCTGGTCGCGACTCCATCCATTCGCGGTCGTCCCAACGATAGCGGCCGAGATTATAAACGAGCGACGATGTCTGCACGCCATGCTGATTGAAAAGCGCGAACGGATCGCTCTTCAGCAACAACGCGCCGGCCGGCGTCCTGATCTCGAATTTGTAATGCACGCCTTCGCCAACATCCGGCAAAAATACCTCCCACACTCCGCTGCCAAGCAGACGGCGCATCGGATTCGTCCGACCGTCCCAACCATTAAAGTCGCCGACTACGCTGACGCGTTGTGCGTTCGGCGCCCAGACGGCAAAGTAAACACCCTCAACGCCGCCGATCGTGCGTAGATGCGCGCCGAACTTTTCGTAAATCTGCAAATGATTTCCCTCGGAGAAAAGATGCAAATCGATTTCACCCATGATGGGCCCGTAGGCGTAGGGATCGTGAACGATCGCGGTTGAGTCGTCCCAGCCAGTCAGGCGAATTCGATAGTCCACCCCGCGCTTCATTCCAGGAAGGACCGCCTGGAAAAATCCCTCACGCCTGAGCCGCTCGGTCGGGAAACGCTGCTCCTCTTTTCGCGCAAGAACGATGCTTACCTCCTTGGCTTCCGGACGGAAAACGCGGACAGCGAGATCTTCACCAATCTGATGCGGCCCAAGAATCCGGAACGGGTCGGGATGCGCACCGGCGAGAAAAGTATTGATCTCATCCATGGGCAAGCCGGTTACTTCGAAAGAGCTCATGCGCGAACCGTCATTTTAAGGCCTCTCGGAAAAATGTCGTGCGTGGATTTTGTTCGGATCCAAAAATCCGATGGTTACTTGTAAATCCAGAGAAGCGCCACCGGCAGCGCGATTCCCGAGAGCAAAGAAACCGTGGCGACCATTGGCCGCTGGCTGAAACGGTACGCCATGACGCTCCGATCACGGCTGTCGCCACGAGACCGGCAGCGGCGGCGAGCATGAAATAGCGGAGCGGAGTCGGCTGACCTCCAGGGGTGCCCGGAATGTGCGCATCCTTATGAACGAATGAAAGCGCGGCCAGGGCCGGCGGCGCAGTGTAGCTCCAATCCTTTTTCGACTCATGCCAATTGAATAACTACCACGAACCGGTGACCGCGAAAAAAATGAGCATCGGCGCAAAGAGACAGCCGAGATAAAGATGCAGCGTGCGCAGGAATCTCATCATGCGCGCTGACATACAAGTTTGAGCGTCGAACGCCGAGATAAAACGTCTCGCTACGTCTTTCTAGGGACCTCCGCGAGTTTCCATTTTCATTGCGCACGCAGCCGTCGCATAGTTTTCCGCAATGGAACCGCCGGTGGATGACGCAGCCGATGAACTTCTCCGCACCTACACGGAGAGCGGCGGAATAAATTATCTGGATGCCGCGGCAATGTTGCCTTCACGGCCGGCGATCGAATCGGCGTGTGTGGATTTGATGAGCCTGATGTTCCCTGGTTTTCACGGGGAAGCGCTCGCCGATTCGAGTGACTTGCCGGAGGTGACGCGGAGCCGGATCAAAAGCTTGCACGCGCGGATGAAGCCGGAGGTTTCCAAGAGCTTCGGCCAACTCCCGACGAGCGACGAGGCCGAAAGCAAAGCCGAGGAAATTCTGACATGGTTCATGGCGCAGCTTGGAAAGTTGCGCAAGGTTCTTTGGACCGACATCGACGCGGCTTACGAAGGCGATCCGGCCGCGGCGAGTTACGAAGAAGTCATCGTGTCGTATCCCGGAGTGGAAGCGATCGCGATCCAGCGCATGGCCCATCTCTTATATGAGAAGGATGTGCCGTTGATCCCGCGCCTGATGACGGAATGGGCGCATACGCGCACCGGCATCGATATTCATCCCGGCGCAAGAATCGGGTCGCATTTTTTCATTGATCACGGGACAGGCGTGGTGATTGGCGAGACGTGTGAGATCGGCTCGCACGTAAAGTTGTATCACGGCGTGACGCTCGGAGCGCGCAGCTTTCAGAGAGACGACCAGGGACACATTCGCAAAGGCGGCAAGCGCCATCCGAACGTGGAAGACCATGTCACGATTTATCCAAACTCGACCGTGCTTGGCGGCGAGACTGTCGTCGGCGCGCGCAGCACCATCGGCGGAAATGTTTTTCTAACCCAGAGCGTGCCGCCCGATTCGCTGGTTTATTATGAAGCGGAACAGATGAGGGTCGTCCCAAAGCATTCTCACGCGCAAGCCGGTCGCGATTTTCTTTCGGAATGATCTACCTCGATTACAACGCGACAACACCGATCTGCGCGCCAGCATTGGAGGCAATGCAGCCATTCCTGGAGCGGCATTACGGGAATCCATCGAGCGTTCACGCAGCCGGACGCGAGGCTCGCGCCGGAGTAGATGACGCGCGCGACCGGCTTGCCGTTTTGCTCGGCGCAAAGCCACATGAACTCGTTTTCACGAGCGGCGGGACTGAATCAAATAATCTGGCCGTGCTCGGTCTGGCGCGCGCGCATAGGGATCGTGGCCGCCACTTGATCTGTGCAAGCGTCGAACATCACGCGGTCTTGCACGCGTTCGCACATCTGGGAAAACGGGAAGCCTTCGAGGTCACTTTTCTGCCAGTCGGCGACCGCGGCCGAATTAATCCGGATGAACTCAAGCGCGCCATTCGCGATGACACGATCCTGGTTTCGATCATGACCGCGAACAACGAAACCGGCGTGCTTCAGCCGATGGAAGAGCTGGCGGACCTTTGCGAGGACCGCGGCGTTTTGCTGCACAGCGATATGGTGCAGTCGTTCGGGAAAGTAGAGACGCGTCTGATTGAGAGCGGACTGGCCGCCGCCAGTTTCGCCGCGCACAAATTCCACGGACCGAAAGGCGCCGGGCTGCTTTATCTGCGCGCAGGTTTGCCGATCGAGGCCGCCCAATTCGGCGGGGCACATGAAAATCAGCGCCGTCCTGGAACCGAGAATGTACCGGCGATCGCGGGAATGGCAGCGGCGGCGGAATGGGTTTTGCGCGATCGCGCAGGGGAGCAAGACCGCGAAAGGGCGTTGCGGGATCGTTTGTGGAATCACATAGCGGGGCCTTTCCCCTCAGCGACGCAAAACGGGGACACGACGCACCGGCTCGCGAATACACTCAACGTCAGCTTCGCCGGGTTGAGTTCGGAAACAATTCTCATGGCGCTCGATCTCGAAGGAATTTGCGCCTCGAGCGGCTCGGCTTGCATGGTGGGATCGGTCGTCGCCTCGCATGTGCTGCTGGCGATGGGCTTGCCGGCATCGCTGGCCAGTTCCGCTGTTCGCTTTTCGCTAGGCCAAGAGACGACGGAGGAAGAGGTCGACCGCGCGGGGGACATCATCGCGCGAGTCATGGATCGCCTGAGCTCCGCAAGATCGAGCGCGAGGACCGAAGCGTATGCAGTTGTTTAAACAGCTCGACCTGATCTTTCCGACGGGCCCGTCGCTCGTCGTTCTCGGCCGTGATTTCGAACTCGAGAGGAAAGCGCGAGAACTGTTGCAGACGCTGAAGGCGTCAGAGCTCGCGAGCTCAGTGCATGTGGAATGGAATGCGAGACTTTTCAGCGCCGCAGGACGCGCAGATTCTCGCCGCAAACTCGTTTCGTTGAATCCGCGCTTGCGCGAGCATGGCGCGGCGGAGATCGACCGTACCCTTCGGCACGAGCTAGCTCATTTGCTCGCACAATTCCGCGCCGGCCGCCGCCGTGTCGGACCGCATGGAGCCGAATGGCGGAAGGCATGCCGGGACTTGGGAATTGGCGACGAGTCGCGAACTCACGCGCTGCCCTTCCCGATTCAACGGCGCTCGCGCCGCTTCCTTTATGAATGCCCGCGCTGCGGAAGGGAGTTTCCCCGAGTGCGCCGAATTAAACGAGCGGTCGCCTGTCTGGAATGCTGCCGCAAATTCAACGGCGGAAGGTTTGACAGCAGCGCGCAGCTTCGACTTGCGCAAAGAGAGAAGTCCGCCTAGTCTTTCACGTTTCTTGCGTAGAAGCCCCTGATGAAAAACCGACTCTTTCTGGCGGCAGTCGCCGTGTCTTCACTCTTTAGCATCCCTCTAAGCTTCGGCTACGCGCTTGAGGGAGAATCATGGACTCCAAATCGCACGGTCCTGATGCATCTTTCGCTGCCGGCCGGCGGCGGACCCTTTCAGGATGGATCCGGGTCGTTCGGTGATTCAGCCGAGGACGCGCTGAATATCTGGAATCAATATCTCGTTCACATGAAGTTCGCCGTGGATCGGAATTCGATTCTGCCGCCTTCGGGTAACGACGCTGATACGTCGGTGTCAATGTCTAACACCATCTACGGCGATGCATTCGGCAGCCGCGTGCTGGCGGTGACTCTGGTGACAGCGCGTAATTCAACGATGATCGAAGCGGACACTATCTTCAATAGCGCAAACAGCTTCAATTCCTACCGCGGCCCCCTTCAGCCGGGCGTTTACGATTTCCATCGCATCGCGCTGCATGAATTCGGACACGTCTTGGGCCTGGATCATCCCGACCAGGCCAACCCGCCACAGAACGTCGTCGCGATCATGAATTCAATGGTCAGCGACATCGACTCGCTTCAACCCGATGACATCGCGGGCGCGCAAAGCATTTATTCGAATGGTCCGCCTTATCAGACGTCCAACCCCTCTTCGAATCTGGTCAATTTATCCACGCGTGCCTTCGTCGGCACCGGCGAGAACGCGCTTATCGGTGGTTTCATTGTTCAGGGCTCGCAGCCGGCCACCGTGATTTTGCGCGCGATCGGTCATTCCTTGCGCGCCTTCGGTATCACCAATCCGCTAAACGATCCGATCATGGAATTGCACAACTCGAGCGGCGGAATCATTACGACCAGCGACGATTGGATAGACAGTTCTGACGCGACGACGATCGCAAGTTACCATCTCGATCCGTCTAACAGCCGGGAATCCGCGATCTTCGCCACGCTAAATCCAGGAAATTATACCGTGGTTGTTCGAGCCTTCGACAATCACGATGGCGATCTTACTGGAGTGGGCTTGGTTGAACTCTACGATCTTCATACGACCGGTGGGCGGGCCGGGAATATTTCCAGTCGCGGACAGGTCCTGACCGGAGATAACGTCTTGATCGGCGGTTTCATCGTCGGTGGGAATCAAGGAAAGCAAGTGGTCGTGCGTGGGATCGGGCCGTCCCTCGCCGGATTCGGCATCACCGGCCCGCTCAGTGATCCAACGCTGGAACTTCACGATGGAGCCGGAACCCTAATCTCGTCGAATAACAATTGGGCGGATGGACCCGATGCCGCAGCGATCCAGGCAGAAGGTTTAGCGCCGAGTCAACCCGCTGAATCAGCTCTCCAAGCTTCGCTCAATCCGGGCAATTTCACGGCTATCCTCCGAGGCGTGAATAACGCCACCGGCGTTGCTGTGGTCGAGATCTACGACCTGAGCCCGCCGCCGAATTAAGGTAACGGAACTTGTCGCGGCGAAGGCCGCTACATTTCGGCGCTCCCCTCGCCTTTCTTCGCCTTTTGCCCACGCAGCTTCGCCTGGATGAAGAGATCGATCCCGCCGTCCATGACCGCTTGTACGTCGCTGGTTTCCGCTCCCGTCCGGTGATCCTTCACCATCTGGTATGGCTGAAAAACGTAGGAACGAATTTGACTGCCCCACGCCACGTCGCCTTTCTCGCCATATTGCCGATCAATCTCCGCGCGCTTCTTGTCCTGCTCGATTTCGTAGAGCTTCGCTTTCAACATCTTCATCGCCAGCTCGCGGTTGCGCCCCTGGCTGCGCTCGGCCTGACACGCGACCACGATGCCAGTCGGCTTGTGCACGATACGCACCGCGGTTTCGACCTTGTTTACATTCTGCCCGCCTTTGCCGCCGGCGCGAAAAGTATCGACCTCGATGTCGGCAGGGTTGATATCGATCGGCGCGGAATCCGCAATTTCCGGAACGACATCGACGCTGGCGAATGAAGTGTGCCGCCGCTTGTTCGCATCAAAAGGCGAGATGCGCACGAGCCGGTGCACACCGCGCTCGGTATTCAGATAGCCGTAGGCGTATTCACCCTGCACGAGCAAGGTCGTGGATTTGATTCCCACTTCTTCGCCGACCTGCACATCGATCGTCTGCGAAGCGAAGCCGCTCCGTTCGATCCAGCGTTGATACATGCGCAGCAGCATGTCCGCCCAATCGCAGGACTCCGTTCCGCCCGCGCCCGAGTGAATGGTGAGAAACGAATTCGCTCGATCGTTTTCGCCGGAAAGGAATTGACGCAACTCGAATTCTTCCAGCTGGTGAACGAGACGCGCATGTTCCGTCGCGACGTCCTTTTCCGCCTGCGCGCGCTGCGTTGGGTTTGCTTCTTCTGCGGCGAGTTGCCGCAGCGCTTCGAAATCTTCCAACGCGCGCTCGAGCTCGCGCAATGGATTCAGCAGCGAGCGCACACGCGAAACTTCCTCGACATCGCCTTGGGCGCGTTCCCGATTCGACCAAAAATCGGCGGCGCTCATGCGATCTTCGAGCGCGCTCAGCTGGCGTTCTAGCTTCGGAACGTCAAAGAAACCTCCGCAGCTCGCGCACGCGAGATTGGAGAGCTTCTGCGTCGATCAGCGGAACTTCCGTAGCCATGGGCGAATCTACCGCAGACTCGCCTTCGCGCGCAAATGTGCGGACATTCAATTGCGCTTCGGCCCGGGCTGCTCGAGGCGAAAAATTGTTTCGCCTTCCTTCATCAGGTCGAGCCGATCGCGCGCCATTGTTTCCAGGTAGCTCGGGTCCGTTTTCAGTAGGTTCACTTCGCGCGTTTGCCGGGCGAGCAAAATCGTTTGCTCGTTCACCTGCCCTTGCAGGTTCTCAATCTCAGTCCTGCTCTGCGTTAACTTTTTCGATTGCGGCAGAAAGAGGCTCACGATCACAAGCACGAGCGCGAGCACGAGCAGGACGCGCAGAATACTGTTCAGACGCTGCCAAACTGTAGCTTCGCGCCGCGCGCGGAAATCGCCGTAGCTTGGATGTTCCACTAGCGCATTTTACCGCCGTAAACGGCCTTGTCACCCAGTTCTTCGGCGATTCGGAGAAGCTGGTTGTATTTCGCTACCCGGTCGGTTCGGCAGAGCGATCCGGTCTTGATCTGCCCCGCGTTCGTGGCAACCGCGATGTCGGCAATCGTCGTGTCTTCGGTCTCGCCGGAGCGATGGCTGATCACGGCGGTGTAGTTGTTCTTCGTCGCCAGATCGATCGCGGCAAATGTTTCCGTCAACGTGCCGATCTGATTCACCTTCACCAAAATGGAATTGGCCACGCCTTGCTGGATGCCTTTGCGCAGGAACTGCACGTTCGTCACGAAAAGATCGTCACCGACCAGCTGGATCTTATCGCCGAGACGCGCGGTTAATTTTTTCCATCCGTCCCAGTCGTTTTCCGCGCACCCATCCTCGATCGAGATAATCGGAAAACGGCGCGTGAGCGATTCATAGTAATCGATCAATTCTTCGGCGGAGCGCTTCGAGCCGTCGGATTTTTTGAAAACGTAGGCGTTCTGTTCCCGATCGAAAAACTCGGAGGCGGCGGGATCGAGCGCGACGAAGATTTGCTCGCCGAACTTGTAGCCGGCTTTCTCCACGGCGATCGCGATACATTCCAACGCATCCTCGGCGGACTCCAGCTTCGGCGCGAAACCGCCTTCGTCGCCAACCGCGGTCGACAGTCCCCGGTCGTGCAGCACACTTTTCAGCGCGTGAAAAACTTCGGCGCCGTAGCGAAGCGCTTCCGCGAAAGAGGGCGCGCCTTTCGGCATGATCATGAATTCCTGGAAGTCGATCGGCGCGTCGGAATGGGCGCCGCCATTCAGGATGTTCATCATCGGGATGGGCAAAACCTTCGCGGAGTTGCCGCCGAGATAACGGAAAAGCGAAACTTTACTGGCGGCGGCGGCGGCGTGCGCGGTCGCGAGCGACACGCCAAGGAGGGCGTTTGCCCCCAGGTTCCTTTTGTTAGGAGTTCCATCGAGCGCGATGATCTTTTCATCGATCTTCGCTTGCTCGAGCGCATCGTAGCCGGCCAGCGCGGGAGCGATCACATCGATCACGTTGCGCACTGCTTTCCTGACGCCTTTTCCTCCGAAGCGTTTCTGGTCGCCATCGCGCAATTCCCACGCCTCATGCTCACCGGTGCTTGCACCACTCGGAACGGCCGCGCGTCCCATCTCGCCGCCTTCCAATTGCACGTCGACCTCGATGGTGGGATTGCCGCGTGAATCCAGGATCTCGCGCGCGTTGATTCTTGCGATACTCGTAGGCGCCATGACTTGCGACGAATTACACCAACTTCCGCGCGGCACGCAATGCTGTTTTCGTTGTGATCGCCGCCCGCTGACATTCCCATTGGCAATCTCAGTGGGCAGCGATAATCTGGCTCATGATCTTTCGGGCGCGATTCGGCACAATCGCTTTTTTAATGGGCACGACGGTCGCCTTCGCCGCGGAACCCGCGCCTCTTCCATCAGGACAATTGGCGAAGGCGATCAAGACCGATTCGCTGACGATCCCGACTCCGGGCGAGCTTTTTGCGGCGCTCGAAAAGCCGGGAAAGCCGGATTGGGCCGCTCAGTATCGCACACCGATTCCCATGACCTATCGGAATCGAGGGCAAATCGCGCTCAATCTGGGCGGTCTGATCGCGGACGGTTTCATCGCCGTCGAAGCGCAAGACAGTCAACAGGTGAAGAACATCGGCACGGACATCATCAAGCTGGCGAAGGCTCTCGGGGTAAGTGAGAACGTGCTCAGCCGCGGCAACAGCATCAACGAGTTCGCCGAGAACAGTGAATGGGATGCACTGCAGGAAGAGCTCGAGGCCACGCAGAACGAAGTGAAAGCGTCGATGCAATCGCACAGCGACCAGGATTTGGTGATTCTGGTTAGCCTCGGGGGCTGGATTCGCGGGACGCAAGTGGTGAGCGCATCCATCATAAAGAATTACGATGAACGAAGCGCGAAAGTCTTGCGTCAACCGGCAGTCGTTAATTTCATCCATTCCAAGATGAATGAGATCGGGGCGGAGTTGCGCAACGAGCCTTTGGTCAAGGCCGTGAACGACCAACTTACCGCGCTCGAAAAGCTCGTGACTTTTCAGCCGGGCAAAGCTCCGACGCTCGAAGAAGTGCGCAAAGTTAATCAGGCCGTGAGCAAACTAATGGAAGAGATACAGAATAAAACGGAGGCGAAATGAAGAGCCGCATCGCGATTTTGTTCGGATTGGTGATCTTCGCCCTTGGTGCGTCGATCCGCGCCGAAACGGACGAAGAAGTAGAAGCCCACAAATTGGTGCTCGATCTCACGGGGGCCTTCTCCAACGATGGCTTCAAGCTGCGCGACGGTCATTGGACCGGCACGATCAAGCCGCAGGAACACACGCTCATTGCGGTCAACCTTTTCGCCGGTAATCAGTATTGGTTTTCGGCGGCCACGAACGCGAAGGCCAAGAAGATCTCAGTGGATGTGTTCGACGAAAACGGAAAGCCAGTGGTGACCGAAGTCTATAACTCGGGTGATAAAGCCTCCGCTGGGTTTTCCCCCACGAGCAGCGGACAATACTTTGTCTCGCTCGGTTTGCTCGAGGGTGAGCCAACCACCTTCTGTCTCGTTTATTCCTATAAGTGAAATGGCGCGGAGCGTGCTTGGTAGCAGGGATGCCGTACTATCGACGAGCTGCTATGGGGTTGGCCCTTCTCTCGGCTTTGTTCACAGGGTGCCAGAGCGCCGATAAGCCCGCGCAGAGCACCACAAAAGCCACCAGACTTTTCGCGGTCACGGTTGATTCCGCGGCCTTTTTTCGTCACGGCCCGCAACAAGGCCGCAATCCTGACCTGACGTTGCCGAAGGACACGGTCGTCAAACTCATCAGACCCTCCTTTGGTTACAGCAAGATTCAACTGGTGGCGTCGGGGCTGAAAGGTTACATCGCGAGCGAAGAAATCGGGCCGGCATCCTCCACGCTGCTCGCTGCCGCGACGGTCCCACCAGCCGATTCCGTGGCCGCGCATGCCAGTGGCCCCGTAGGCGAGCAATTCAATCTTAACTCAAACGATCCCCGCCTTATCCCCCCGCCGGAAGAGTTGCCGGATCCCGATCTGCCGGCGCCCGAGCCGTAACAACAAAACCCGCGCTCTGCGGTTGCCGTCGGCGGAATGCCGGATCAATCTTCGATAGCGTGATCGCGTCGATTCAGGCTTTCTACGAAGGAAACGTCCAGGGTGTCGGTTTTCGATATTCGGTTAAGCAAATAGCAAAGGGATTCGATATCACCGGTTCCGTACGGAATCTGTGCGATGGCCGAGTCGAGCTTTTGGCCACGGGCGAAGAAGACGAAGTGCGCGCCTTCGTGGAAGCTATAGGGCAAAGCGAGTTACGCGCTCATATTAAGAAGCATTCCGAAGCGCTGCTTGCACATCCACACGCGTTCCGCGACTTCGAGATTAAGCATGACTGAATCCGCTGTCGCAGTTATCGGTGTCACCAAAGCTTATCCGGTTCCGTTTCAACGGCGATCGGTTGTGGCGGTGCGGGATCTGAACCTGCAAGTCTCCCCCGGCCAAATCTACGGCCTACTCGGGCCAAATGGCTCCGGCAAGAGCACGACGCTAAAAATCATCCTCGGTCTCGTCTCGCCCACGCGTGGCAGGACCGAAATCTTCGGGCGAAACAGCAATCTGGTCGAAAGTCGCGAGGCCGTCGGCTTTCTGCCAGAGAGCCCCTACTTCTACAAATATTTGACAGGCAAGAAACGCTCCGCTTTTACGGAAAACTTTGCGGGCTGGGTGGCGTACGATTGAAGAGCCGCGTCGATGAACTTCTCGCGCTCGTTGGCCTGACAAGCGCGCGCGATCGCCGCTTGAGCGGTTATTCCAAAGGCATGTTGCAACGCGTCGGCCTCGCTCAAGCGCTCGTCCAGGAACCGAAACTCGTGGTCCTCGACGAACCGACCGCCGGAGTCGATCCAGCGGGCGCTCGGGAGATCAGAGACCTTATTCTCGATTTCAAGCGTCGCGGCACTACCATTCTCCTTTCGTCGCACCTACTAGGACAGGTGCAGGAGATTTGCGATCGCGTGGGCATTCTCGCGAAGGGAGTCCTCGTCCGTGAAGGCGCGTTGCACGATCTGCTCGCGATTGAAAGTCAAACCGACGTCGTGATAGAAAATGCTTCGCCGGAGTTGCTCCACGAGATTGAAACGTTAGCCGCAAAGTCGGGTGCGCGATTAATAGAACAAAGCCAATCGCGGACATCGCTCGAGCGTCTTTTCCTGGATGCGACCAAATCGTCGGAAGAAGCGGCAGGCCGAAATCCCAATGAGTAGATCTGGCCACCGCGCTTTTTCTTTCGGGCGAATCGCGGCGATAACCGCGAATACGTTCATCGAGCTGACCCGGATGAAAATGTTCTACGTCGTGCTCCTTTTCGCCCTGCTCTTAATCGGCAACTCGATCTTCATGGCCCAGTTCACCTTTCAGCAGGAATTTCAGGTCCTGAAAGATATTGCGCTCGGCTCGATGAGTATTTTCACATCGCTTCTCGCGGTCGTGGCGACGGCGCGGTTGATTCCACAGGATCTCGAGGATCGCACCATCTACACGATTCTCGCGAAGCCAGTCCCGCGATTTGAATATCTGCTCGGGAAACTGGCGGGCGTGCTCCTGCTTCTCGCGCTCAGCGTGATCATCATGAGTACGCTTTTTTTTATTGTGCTCAACGTTCGTGAACAGAACGTTCTGAGCGAAACGCTTCGGCAAATGCATGCTTCGCCGCCGGATCAAATAGCAGAGGCCTTGGGCGCTATTCGAGCGTCAGCGTTCAATGTGAATTTGCTCCCAAGTATCGCGATCATCTATGTGAAAGCATGTTTGCTTGCGGCGCTCACTCTCTTCGTTTCGACTTTCGCCACGACCGCCATGTTTACGACTGTGGTGATGGTGTTCGTCTATTTCATCGGACACCTGCAAGCGACCGCGCGCGCATATTGGCTGCAGACAAACGCCGCCGGCTGGATCACGAAGGCATTTCTAGCGTTCGTGACGTTGCTGTTCCCCGACCTCCAACTTTTCAATCTTGTGGATGATATCGTCGCCGGGACCGTCATCCCGCTGGCACTTTTCGTCAAAACGGCTACGCTTGGTTTCTTCTACGCCGGCTTTTATCTGCTGCTCGCCTGGTCGGTCTTTTATCGTAAAGAATTATGATGCGGGTTTTTATCGTGATTCTGGGCCTGGCACTGTTCGGGTCGGCGAGATTGCCGACGGAACACGCGATCGCCACGGCCCATCGACAACTGCATTTCTGCGCGGTTGATTTCGATTCGGAGTTGCGCGAGCAAATTGGTCAGCTTGGATTTATCGCGGGGTTGAGCGGTTTTCGCTCGCTGGTCGCCGATGTCCTCTTCGTTCAAGCGCACGTGGCTTGGGAGCGAACGGAATGGGGACGCGTTCTCCTTCTTTTCCGGCAAGTCACGACGCTCCAACCGCGCGCGATTCTGTTCTGGGAGACGGCGGCGTGGCATATGGCGTGGAATGCGAGTGCCGCGGCAATGCGGGATTCCACACAGCCGCGGCTCGCCCTTCGGATCAAAGCTCAACGCGAATATTTCCAACTCGGGAAAGATTTCCTGGAACGCGGAATTAGGAAGAACCCGGATCGTCCTCAACTTTACGAGGCGCTGGCCCGCCTCTATCGCGACAAGTATAATGACCACGAACATGCTGCTGAGTTTTTCGGAAAGGCCGCCGACCGACCAGGTGCGCCGAGTTACGCGAAACGATTCGCGGCTTA